>NZ_JAZHQU010000010.1:0-177723 GCF_036543225.1 Chryseobacterium sp. CFS2 | reverse complement strand
AGGAGCTTTTAATGGTATATCAGAACGAAAATTAGATTCCGTCAATGATTTCATTTAAAACTGTGCTAGGTCTCATAGCTGCATACGTTTTATACGTATCAGTTTTGTAGTATCCTTCAATATTCTGAGGTTTACCCTGAGCACCAATTAATTCAGCATTGATTACTTCTTCGTTTTCCTGCATTGCCTGTGCAACCGGAGCAAACTGAGCCGCTAATTCAGCATCAGCTGTCTGGTTAGCCAGTGCTTCAGCCCAATACATTGCCAAATAGAAGTGAGAACCTCTGTTGTCAATCTGGCCTACTTTTCTCGCAGGAGATTTATCTGTTGCCAAGAACTTAGCGTTAGCCTCATCCAATGCATCAGCTAAAACCTGAGATTTTGTATTCCCCTGAGTCTGTGCCAAGTGCTCTAAAGAAGCCTGAAGTGCTAAGAATTCACCTAGAGAATCCCATCTTAGGTATCCTTCTTCCAGGAATTGCTCAACGTGTTTTGGAGCAGAACCTCCGGCACCAGTTTCAAATAAACCACCACCATTCATTAATGGAACGATAGAAAGCATTTTTGCAGAAGTACCAAGCTCAAGAATTGGGAAAAGGTCTGTTAAGTAATCTCTCAATACGTTTCCTGAAACAGAGATGGTGTCTTTACCTTCTCTTGCTCTCTTCAATGTTTCAGTCATAGCATCTTTTACATCAAGGATTCTGATGTCAAGACCTGCTGTATCATGATCAGCAAGATATTTTTCTACCTTTTTGATGATCTCTCTGTCGTGAGCTCTTCCTTTATCTAACCAGAAGATAGCCGGAGTATCAGATAATCTTGATCTGTTTACCGCTAGTTTTACCCAGTCCTGGATAGGAGCATCTTTAGTCTGGCACATTCTGAAGATATCATCTTTTTCTACTTTCTGAGAAAGAAGAACGTTTCCAGCTTCATCCTGAACTTCTACAGTTCCGTCAGCTGCTAACTGGAAAGTTTTATCGTGAGAACCATATTCTTCAGCTTTCTGAGCCATTAAACCTACGTTTGGAACAGATCCCATTGTTGTAGGGTCTAATTTTCCGTGCGCTTTCATATCATCAATTACAGACTGGTAGAAACCTGCATAAGAACGGTCTGGAATGATACAAACGGTATCTTCCTCATTTCCTTCTTTGTTCCACATTTTACCTCCGCCTCTTACAAGAGCAGCCATAGATGCGTCAACGATAATATCAGAAGGTACGTGGAAGTTAGTAATTCCTTTGTCAGAATTTACCATTGCCACTCTAGGTCCTTCAGCTAAAGCTTTTTCAATATCAGCTTTGATGTCAGCTTCCTGAGCATTTCCTTTGATTTTATCAAAAAGATCAGCAAGACCGTTGTTTGGATTGATATCTAAAGACTTGAAAGTCTCAGCATATTTAGTAAATACTTCTTTGAAGAAAGTCTCAACGATAGCCCCGAAAATGATTGGGTCAGAGATTTTCATCATTGTCGCTTTAAGGTGAGCAGAAAGAAGTACATTTCTTTTCTTAGCCTCCTCAATTGCCTCCTGAACAAATACTCTTAATGCATTTAAGTTCATTACAGAAGAATCAATTACTTCACCAGCCTGAAGACCTGCGAAATCTTTTAATACAGATTCAGAACCGTCATTTCCTTTGAATACGATTCTGTATTTTGTAGCGTTTTCTAATGTTGTAGAAGTTTCTGTACCGTAGAAATCACCATTGTTCATGTGAGCTACGTCAGTTTTGCTGTCAGATGCCCAGTCGCCCATTCTGTGAGGGTTTGCTTTTGCATAGTTTTTAACAGCTTTTGGAGCACGTCTGTCAGAGTTTCCTTCTCTTAATACAGGGTTTACAGCACTTCCTAATACTTTAGTATATTTAGCTTTGATGGCTTTTTCTTCATCATTTTTAGGCTCTGCAGGATAATTTGGAACGGCAAAACCTTTCCCTTGTAGTTCAGCAATTGCTGCATCCAGTTGAGGTACAGAAGCCGAAATGTTAGGTAACTTAATGATATTAGCATCAGGTTGTGTTGCCAATTCTCCTAGTTCTGCCAACGCATCACCAATTTTCTGTTCGTCTTTTAAAAATTCAGGGAAGTTGGCTAAAATTCTTCCTGCCAAAGAAATATCCGGAACTGCGATTTCGATATTTGCTGATTTTGTGAAAGCTTTTACAATTGGTAAAAACGAGTGAGTAGCCAGCATTGGAGCTTCATCAGTAAGTGTGTAATAGATTTTTGATTTTTCTGACATTATACTGTTATTTTTTATTTGAAATTTTAAGTCCCACAAATTTAGTAAATATCATTGTTTTATTTGGGATATTTCCATAAAAAAAAGAGGCCTTTCTGTCTTTAATTTTATATCTGTCTCATTGTATTGCTTCCGGATGTGCTGTCATTAATTCTAAAAATAATGGTAGACTTTAAACGATTGAACTTTTGCCGTCTCAAGCTTAGTTTTTTTAAGAGTATCGGCATATAAGTAATTCTATTTGAAAACTGAGGATCAGACGAATGAGTTTTATTTTCACTTTAAGATTAATTTAACCATAATAAAACGGGGGAAATTTCTTTTTTGATTAAATTTGAAAAACTAAAAAAATAAATATTATGTCAACGACAATCACTTTAAAAGGAAACGAAGTACACACAATAGGAACATTACCATCTGTAGGAACCACTGTAAAAGATTTTGCTCTGGTGGACTCAGGATTAGCGGTAAAAACGCTTGAAACTTTTGCAGGAAAGAAAAAAGTATTCAATATCTTCCCAAGTATTGATACGCCTACTTGTGCTGCTTCTTCCAGAAAATTTAATGAAGAGGCTTCAAAACTTGACAATACAGTCATTATCAATGTTTCAAAAGACCTTCCGTTCGCTTTAGGAAGATTCTGTGCCGCTGAAGGCTTGAATAATGTGGAAACACTTTCAGATTTCAGAAGCAGCTTTGGAGACGATTACGAAGTGACAATCGCAGATTCTCCTATGAAAGGTCTATTGAGCCGTGCCGTGATCGTTACAGACGAAAACAACAAAGTAATTTATACTGAGCAGGTTCCTGAAATAGCAAACGAGCCTAATTACGATGCCGCTCTTGCAGCATTAAAATAATAAAATAATTTTTGTAGAAAAGCCTTGTGAATAATTTTGCAAGGCTTTTTTTGAATATAAAACCTAATCAAATAAACACCAAATGACGTCTAATAATTATAAGAAATATGGAGACCTTTTTCAGGTAGATTCAGATCACTTTGAAGAATTCTACGCTTTGCTTCACGATACAAAACTTTTAAAATCTGATTTTTTTCTGAAACAAGGGGAAAAATGCAAGTACCTGGGTTTTATAAAAAAAGGAACCATCAGAAGTTTCTATATCAATGATCAGGGACGCGAAATCAATTTCGGATTCTATTTTGAGAATGAATTTTTTACGGATTATGAAAGTATTCTCTGCGATACTGTATCTAATATGAATATTCAGGCGCTGGAAAACTGTGAAATTTTACTGCTGAGTAAAGATAGTCTGCAGGATTTATATAAAAAAGAAGCGTACTGGCAGCAATTCGGGAGAATGATGAGTGAAAAGATCTATCTGGATGCCAAGAAACGGATTGATGATCTGTTGTGCTTTTCCCCCGAAAACAGATACCTTAATCTGGTCAAAAAACAGCCTGCACTCTTTCAGAAAATAGCCCAGAAACATATTGCCAGTTATCTTGGTGTAACAGAACAGTCACTCAGCCGTATAAGAAGCCGGATTGTTAATTAACTTAAGGTAACGTCCACTCATGTTTTATACCGTAGCTTTATCATCATCAAATTTTAACACAATCATTATGGAACAAAAAGATTTGACCATTATTTTGGTACACGGAGCATGGGGAGACGGTTCACACTGGCAATACGTTATCCCTTCACTGACAAAAGCTGGGTATAAAGTAAGAAGTGTCCAGAACCCATTAACTTCGCTTCAGGACGATATTAATAAGACCAAAGACCTTATTGATGCCCAGGAAGGGAAAGTGCTTTTAGTAGGACATTCTTATGGAGGTGCTGTTATTTCAGGAGCGGGACATCATGATAAAGTAGCAGGGCTGGTTTATATTGCTGCTTTTGCACCGGATGCGGGAGATAGTCTTGGGTCTCTTTTAGGGAGAAGAGAGTCGCCGGGTGGCGCAAGTATTTATCCTGACAGTAAAGGTTTTTTATGGATTAAATACGACGAATTTAAATCTGCTTTCTGCCAGGATTTAGATGATGAAAAAGCATTGGTAATGTCATTATCACAAAAACCTATTCACGGACAATGTTTCGGTGATGTAGCGGGTGAACCTGCATGGAAGATACGTCCAAGTTGGTATCAAATTTCACTACAGGACCGTATGATCCCTGCAGAAACAGAAAAAGAAATGGCAGAACGTCTTGAGCCTAAGAAAATAATCTCTTTGGATGCAGGACATGCTTCATTGGCTTCGCATCCCGAAGAAGTTACTCAGCTGATTTTAGACGCAGCTTCTTCAATTTAACAGAATATATACTACAATAATTTATAAAGCCTTGTGAAATTTTATGTAATTTCACAAGGCTTTTTTTAATGAAAAATAAGTCAAAATGGTAAAAAGAATCGTAGCCAATATCAAAACAAATGATCTTTCCAGAGCCAATCGGTTTTATCAGGATATTCTGGAACTGGATGTTTTGATGGATCATGGATGGATCAAAACATTGGGAAATAACGAAGAGGCAAAAGTTCAGATCAGCTTTGCCGGACAGGGAGGAAACAATACAGAAGTTCCTGATTTCTCCATTGAAGTGGATAACGTAGATGAAATCTATGGTAAAATGAAAGATGCTGGTTTTGAAATCGCTTATGAGTTGACCAATGAGGAATGGGGCGTTCGCCGTTTTTTTGTTAAAGATCCATTTGAAAAACTGATTAATATACTGTCTCACCAATAAATATTTTTCCCAATGAAAGCAGAAAAAATTATTCCTGTACTA
Source organism: Chryseobacterium sp. CFS2 (assembly GCF_036543225.1). NCBI lineage: Bacteria > Pseudomonadati > Bacteroidota > Flavobacteriia > Flavobacteriales > Weeksellaceae > Chryseobacterium > Chryseobacterium sp. CFS2. Next base: position 172,722 of record NZ_JAZHQU010000010.1, on the reverse strand, counting down.
AGAATTTTCGACTATCAGAAAACAAAAGAGTTTTATGTAGACTGGCTGGGATTTGAGATTGTATGGGAACATTATTTCGAAGAAAATACACCAGTTTATATGGAAGTGAAAAAAGAGAATATCATTTTCCATTTAAGTGAACATCATGGTGATGGAACACCTGGAACAAAGGTGTCGATCTGGGGTGAAGGCGTTCCTGAATATCATAAGGAACTGATTGAAAAAAAATATAAATACAACCGCCCGGGACTCGAAAAAACGTTTTATGGAGCTGTATCCTTTACGGTAATTGATCCTTTTGGGAATACAATCACTTTCGAAGAAGAATATGATGAGGCAAAACACAAAGACCTGCAATTGTATTCTAATGATTGATTTCGCTCAAACAACATAACTGATTTTTAGTAAATTATGTTTTCAAATATACATCAGGAATTTGAAGTCCCGGAAGAACTTCGGGATACCATAAAATGCTTTTGGTATAACAGAAGAGATTATGGAGAAGAACTGTCGGAATTTACAGTACTGCCGGATGGTTATACCGAAATTATCTTTCACTTTGGCAACGGATGCAGTATTTCTCATCAGGGAATTTTACAGGCTTTACCTTCTCCGTTTATCATGGGGTTACTCAACCAGCCAGCTCTTTTTTATGCTCAAAATCAACTGGAAATCATCGGAATCAGGTGTTTTCCATGGGCAGTTTTTGATTTATTGGGACTTTCATCCGAAAAAACAGAAAACGGAGTTCATAAGTTTGAAAATCCCGTTGCACAGCTTCAATCTGCCTTGAATGATCTTATTACTCAGGGAAAAATGGAGGATGCTATCTTTCAGGTGGAACAATATTTTCTGAAATTACACTCACAGATTACGATAGACAGTCTGCTTTTCAAAGCCGGTGCGGCTATGAGAAAAAATTACGGAGCTATTCCAGTAAACCAGGTTGCTGATTCTGCCCATACAACAGTTCGGACATTAGAAAGAAAATTCAAGCAGTCTTCGGGACACACGGTAAAAGATGTATCCGGAATTATGCGTTTTGAACAGATAAGAAACCGTTTATGGCATGCTCCTGAGACTTCTATTGCAGCACTCGCACAGGAATTCGGATACACCGATCAATCTCACTTAAGCAGAGAATTTAAACGATACAGCGGTTCTACACCCGCAGCTTTTGCAAGAGAAGCAAGAAAAAGAAAGCAGGCGATAAGCAATGATTTTGTCGCATTTGTACAAGCATGATACAACTGTATTCCTGAATTTTGTGGCATAATAAATACATCACAAAATTATGGTACTGAATCATAAAAAAGTAGCCATCATTGGCGCTGGCCCTGTGGGTTTAACCATGGCCGTCTTATTACAGCAAAAAGGCGTTGAAGTCAATGTTTATGAAAGAGATGTGAATGCACAGGCGAGAGTCTGGGGCGGTACATTGGATCTTCATCAGGACTCAGGGCAGAAAGCGATGGAAAAGGCGGGATTGTTGGATAAATATTACGAGATTGCCTTGCCTATGGGAATCAACATTGCTGATGAGCAGGGCAACATACTCTTTACAAAGGAAATTACCCCAGAAAATCAATATGACAACCCGGAAATCAACAGAAATCATTTAAGAGAAATCTTACTGGAAAGTCTGGCAGATCATACCGTAATCTGGGATATGAACTTTACCGGAATGGAAGAACATGACGGAAAATGGCTGCTTCATTTTAAAGATAGACCTGATGTGGCTGCAGATCTTGTTATTGGTGCAAATGGTGGGATGTCCAAAGTAAGAAAATACGTGACAGATGCTGAAGTGGAAGAAACAGGAACGATTATTATTCAGGGAGATATTCCTCAGCCCGGGAAGGCATGCCCTGAATTTTTTGAATGGTGTGACGGAAAAAGACCAATGGCTGCGTTTGAAGGGAATTTATTGGTGGCTAATCCATTTAATAACGGAGCTTTGACGTATGGAGTCATATTCAAAAAGCCTGAGGAATGGAAAGATGGCTGTAATTTGGATTTTAAAAATACAGAACAGGTCCGTCAGTTTCTTTCTGAAAGACTGTCTTCATGGAAAGGGCTTTATCAGCAGTTATTTAACTCAACTTCCTTTTTTGTAGGATTGCCGACAAGGAAAATTCCATTAGATAAACCCTGGAAAAATAATCGCCCTTTACCTGTAACATTGATTGGGGATGCCGCTCATCTCATGCCTCCTTTTGCAGGACAGGGAGTGAACAGCGGACTGATGGATGCTTTAATTTTATCGGAGAATTTAACGGAAGGAGCCTATCAAACTATATCCGAAGCCATTGAAGCTTACGAACAAAAAATGTTGATCTATGCCGGAGAAGCACAGCTGGAATCCTCCAAAAATGAGTTGGAGATGCGCGATATCAATTTCTCTTTTACAAGCCTTATCCACTAGTTGCTGATTCAATAGCACAATTAATGATCCGGATCATTAAATAGTAAGATGAATAAAACTTACCTTTACATTTTAATAATAGAATAATAGAATGAAACGTTCAGGAACAGCAGATTTACCTCTTCACTATGGCAAAGTACCACCATGGCTGTATGAGCGTATGTCTGTTCTGGGACTTTCTATTATCGAAGTAATTCTCATGGATTACGGTAAAGATGAGGTATTACGCAGATTGGCAGATCCGTTTTGGTTTCAGAGCTTTGGAGCGGTAATGGGAATGGACTGGCATTCTTCAGGAATTACCACTTCCGTTATGGGAGCATTGAAACGTTCCATTAATCCGAATTCACAATCGTTGGGACTTTATATCTGTGGCGGAAAAGGGAAGTTTTCCCGTGAAACTCCGTCAGAACTGATCAGAATTGCCGATAAAACAGGACTCAACGGAACAGAGCTGGTAAGAGCCAGCAAGCTTTCCGCAAAAGTGGATAATACGGCTATTCAGGATGGCTATCAACTATACCTGCACAATTTTATTCTGTCAGATAACGGAAACTGGAGTGTCATTCAGCAGGGAATGCATGAGTCGGACGGAACAGCAAGACGCTATCACTGGCATTCTGAAAATATCACATCATTTGTAGAAAAACCTCACACAGGAATTAATGGAATTTCAAGAGGGAAAATTCTGAATCTTACGGATACCGAAGCTTCAGAAAACAGAAAAGGAATTTTAGATATTTCCCATACCGATTCAGCAGAAGTGATGAAAGATTTTGCCAGACTGATTCTTCCTGCCCACCATGATGTTCAGGCTTCAGATGTAGATTTAAAACGTCTGGGAGCACTTCTGTATGTAACCCGGGAACAGCAGCCTCAGAATTTTGAAGATTTGCTGATGCTGGAAGGAGTAGGCCCCAGAACCATGCAGTCCTTGGCTTTGGTAAGTGAAGTGATTCATGGAGCACCCTCAAGATTTGCAGATCCTGCAAGGTTTTCCTTTGCTCATGGAGGTAAAGACGGACATCCTTTCCCTGTTCCCATCAATACCTACGATGAAAGTATCAGCATTCTCAGAAAAGGAATAGAAAAGTCCAAACTGGGAAATTCTGATAAATTAAGCTCTTTAAATAAACTTCATCAGATCATAACCGAAGCAGAAAAAGATTTCACTCCGGATTTTGATATTCAGCAGGTCATTGAAGAAGAAAGACAAAACTCCTGGCGTTTTGGTGGGAAAACTGTATTTGGAGATGCCCAGAAACCCAGCCCTCCAAAACCTATACAGCTTTCTCTGTTTTAAAATTTCTTTTCCTTTAAAAGTCTAAGATCACAATCATCAACAAATAGTCATTCCTATTCTTTGGAGGGGTGGCGAAAATTCAAAGAATTTTTGACAGGGTGGTTTTAAATAACTGTTTAAAAAAATAATAAGTTTAAAATTCCTTTATTTCAATAGGGTATCTGATTGTCTGTGAAAGTATTCAATTCACTGTTTAATGTTTTTTTGCTCTTAATTCAATTAAAAATTTTATTTTTAAAGTCTTAAAAAAATTGACACCAATGACCAGTAAAGCCTTAGAAATCTGCTATGACTTTCCATTTTTTTTCAAGGAAGAACTTGAAGAGATATTTCAGGCTCACGAAAAAAGATCCTTCCAAAAAGGTGATTTCATTCTTGAAGAAGGTAAAACAGCCAATGAATACTATATTCTGGAAAGTGGGCTGGCACGCTCGTATGTGAATGATTTCAATGGGAATGAAGTAACCACTCATTTTTTCACGGAGAATGAAGTGATTATTGAAGTTTTATCAATGTTTCAGAGAATACCTTCTCAGGAAAATATCGTTTGTATTACAGATTGCGAATGCTGGAGGCTGGATTATGATACTTTTCAGGAGCTATTCCATAAAATCCCGAATCTCAGAGAATGGGGAAGATCATGGATGTCTCAGGAACTGTTTGCCTATAAACAAAGGTCGGTAGAAATGTTTACCCTTTCAGCCACCAAAAGATATCTTAATCTGCTGGAGCAGAAACCTAAAGTAATACAATTTGCACCCTTGAAACAGATTGCTTCCTATCTGGGAGTTACGGACACTTCTTTGAGCCGAATCCGTAAAGAAATCGTTTCCCATCCTAAGAAAATTTAAATCTTGCCTTATGACAAGTTGATTTTCATTGCACCTTGGTAATTTTGGATAACAGTTTAACACTAAAATTACAAAAAATGAAAGTCAATCAAATTTATGTAAACCTTCCGGTAAAAGATGTACAGAAAACAAAAGATTTCTGGACCAGGGTAGGTTTCCCGATTAATGAACAGTTTTCAGATGATAAAGCAGCCTGCGTTGTTTTGAATGATACCATCTATGCAATGTTTTTGCAGGAAGATTATTTTATGACCTTCACCAATAAGCCTGTGGCAAAAGAGAATACCAGTCAGGTTCTTGTTGCGGTAGGACTCAACAGCCGTGAAGAAGTAGATAAAATAGTAAACACTGCGGTAGAAAATGGGGCGTGGCAGCATGAAGAACCTCAGGATTACGGATGGATGTATCAGAATTCTTTCTGGGATCTGGACGGACATGGCTGGAATATTACTTTTGCAGATCTATCGCAAATGCCAACAGAATAGTTTTCATTTCAGATAACAAGACTTTTCTGAAGTTTAACAAATAAATCTTGTCTTATGGCAAGCTCATTCTTATCAGACCTTGGTAATTTTGAGTACAATTCACCACTAAAATTTACAAAATGAACATTACCGATATTTACGTCAATTTACCCGTAAAAGACGTTCAAAAAACCAGAGAATTCTGGACAAAGCTTGGCTTTTCTATCAATGAACAGTTTTCAGATGATAAAGCAATATGTGTTGCAATGAAAGAAAATCATATCTATACGATGTTTCTTAAAGAAGAGTTTTTCCAAACCTTTACTAACAGACCTTTTGCGAAAGGAGATACAACGCAGGTGCTTTTGGCTATTGGAGTCAGCAGCCGTGATGAGGTAGATGATATGGTAAAAACAGCTATCGAAAACGGAGGTTCAAAATATAGTGAACCAGTGGATTACGGATGGATGTATCAGAGCAGTTTTGCAGATATCAACGGCCATCAGTGGGAAGTGATGCATGGAGATGCCTCTCAAATTCCTACAGAATAATTCTTTATTGTTCTTTAAATACCAATCACATGGAAACACAATCAAACGATATAGAAATCATAAAAAATCAGGTAGCCAGCAACTATTATGTGATTACTATGAATATTGACGGCATCTCCCACGAAGAGTCTATGATTTTTCCGAATGGTGAAGCCAACTGTATGAACTGGGTTCTGGGACATTTAATCTACATCAGAAATCCCTTACTGAATATTTTAGGAGAAGAATCTGTCTGGGACAGCGAAAAATTTTCCTTCTATAACAGAGGTGAAATTGCCTTGAACCGAAAAGATAAACTGGTAAGCTTTGAAGATTTGCAATCCTATTTGAAACAATCTCAGGACAAACTGGAAGCAAAACTCAACACTATTGAAAGTTTTCAGCCCGAAACAGTTAAAGATATATCCACTTTAAGCCTTCATGAAATTTACCACAGCGGGCAGCTGGGCTATCTCCGCAGAATTTTAGGAAAACCTGGAGCAATAAAATAGCATGCTATTTTTAGATTCCTTGCTTGGCTCGCAATGACAAGTACATCGCTGACATATTAGTATTACATTTTTAGAAGAGTACAATTTTATCGAAGATAAAATTCTCGCGCCTTAAAACATACAGTAGGTAAAACACTTTGCGCCTTTGCGTTTCTCCAAAATTCTAACCTCTAATTTCTAACTTCTAATCTCTAATTAAAATGGACACATCAAAATCAAAAAAAATGGAAGTCATTATTCCGGCTTACAGAATGCATTCCCAAAGCTTTATGAATGTTTTGGACGGCATTTCAGAAGAAGATGCATTGAAAAGAATTGAAAATAAAACCAATCACATTGTATGGATGGCAGGAAACTTTGTCAACATGCGCTACGGCTTAGGCTGGGTGCTTGGAATACAGGAAGAAGATCCTTACAGCGACTTGTTTTTTCAGGGAAAAGCTTTGGATGAAAGTTTTAAGTATCCCACTTTAACTGAACTGAAGGAAAACTTTCATAAAATTTCCGCTAAAGTATACCAAAAACTTCATGAAGTAACAGATGAAGAACTGGATGAGATATTTGAAATAGGAATGAATATCCCCTTCATCAAAGAAACAAAACTCAATTTTGCCGGAATGTGTATCGGCCGTGAAGACTATTTATGCGGGCAGATTGGCCTGATGCGTAGAATTTTGAACTACCCGGGAATGAAGTATGATGTAGACGAAAAACTTACCTATTAACAATGACTCCAGTAGAAAAAGGCTATAAAAAAGTCAATGGAATCCAGCTGTATTACGAAATCTACGGATCAGGAAAACCTTTGGTTTTGATTCATGGCGGAGGTTCTTCCATTCTGTATGATTTTAAAGAAGTCATAGTCAGGCTGGAAGACAAATTCCAACTCATAGGGATCGATCTGCAAAACCACGGACGTAGCGAACACCGTGATATTCCTGAAACATTTGAACAGGATGCTGATGATGTTGCCGGACTTTTAGCAGAATTAAACATAAGAAAAGCTTCCTTTTGGGGATTCAGCAATGGAGGAAGTACCGTAATGCAAATTGGCCACCGCCATCCCGGAATTGTAGAAAAACTGGTCGTTGCCTCAGCATTTTATAAAAGAAACGGAATGATAGACGGCTTTTTTGAAGGAATGCAGGACGCCACTTTTGAATCAATGCCGGAACCTTTTAAAATCAATTTTTTAAATCTCAATCCGGATTTTTCAAAACTGGAAAACCTTTTTGAGAAAGACTGCAAAAGGATGCAGACTTTTGAAGACTGGGATGATGAAGTACTGACTTCCATACAATCGCCCACATTGTTCATCAGTGGGGACCAGGATGTCATGAAACCGGAACATACCGCAGCAATGTGGCGTCTGGTGAAAGATTCCCGGCTTATAATACTTCCCGCTACTCATGGTATTTATATGATGCCAGACTTTGACGGAAGTATTGATACAAACTTAATAGACTTTACCGTCAACGAAGTAGAAAAATTTTTAAACCATTAAGACTTTAAGAATAGCAAGCTGGCTTCCGGGAATGGAAACCGCCTTTACGATTCATATTAACTTAATTAATTCTTAATGAACCAGCAGTAGAACCTATATTTTATAATAATAACTTTAAAATTAAAAATCATGGCTAAATTAAATCCGTATCTAAATTTTGATGGAACAGCTGAAGAAGCGTTCAATTTTTACAAAACTGTTTTCGGTGGTGAATTCGTCGGAGGAATTCATAAAATGGGAAATGCTCCCGGTACTGAAAACCTTTCTGAAGAAGAAAAAAACAGAGTTATGCATATTGCTTTGCCTATCGGAGGTGACCTGTTAATGGCATCGGATATTGTACCCGGATTTGGACAGACTCTTACCGTAGGAAATAATAATTATGTATCTGTTTTCCCGGACTCCAGAAATGAAGCAGACAGAATCTTTAAAGAGCTTTCTGACGGTGGAAATGTAGAAATGCCGATTGAAGACCAGTTTTGGGGAGATTATTTTGGTTGCTTTCAGGATAAGTATGGTGTTCATTGGATGGTGAACTATAATGAAGAATATGCAAAATAATCTTATATTTAACTAATAATAATAAAGAGGTGCTCATTTTTGGGCAGCTCTTTATTCAAACGTAAAAAAATTAGAACTATGGATCCAATTAAAATAGACATTACAATTTTAGCACCGGTGGAAAAGGTTTGGAATTATTTCAATGAACCCAAACACATCACAAAATGGAATTTCGCCCACGAAAGCTGGCAGTGTCCTAGTTCTGAAAACAACCTTACAGTAGGAGGCAAATTCAAAAACAGAATGGAAGCTAAAGACAAAAGTTTCGGATTTGATTTTGAAGGTGTATATGATGAAATTATCCCTCATGAGATTATCAAATACCACATGGAAGATGGAAGGAAAGTAGAAGTTGTTTTCGATAAAATAGATGAAAATACAACGAAAGTGATTGAAATTTTCGATCCGGAAAAACAAAATTCTGTGGAAATGCAGCGAGATGGCTGGTATGCTATTTTGAACAATTTCCATAAGTATGTTGAGAATCATTAACAATATTTTTTGTAGCCATGATCAATCTAGTTATCATGTCAAAGAGTTTAAATTCCATTTATACTTTTAATTATGACTCTGAAGAAGAATTTCTTCACGGGGTTATTGCAATACCGGCAAGAAGAGCCTTAGAAAAAGAAAAGATAAATTCTTTGGAAAAACTTTCGGATTATTCCGAAAAAGAAATTATGCAGCTTCATGGTTTTGGTAAAAATGCAATGATGAAACTGAAGAATTACATGCAGGAAAATCAGGTCTCTTTTAAAGAAGTATAATAAGTAAGTAACTGAAAGCTTGTTGGAATGTCTTGCCATAAAACGGAATCATTTCGTTCAAATTCAAGGACATAAGATATCTTTTGCTGTTGCTTCATGAATAAGCTAGAAATATAAATACACCCCTTATTAAAATGTAAAATTATGAATAAAGATATTTTCCCATGTCTCTGGTATGATGGAGACGCCAAGCAATCTGCCGAATTTTATTGTAAAGTTTTTGGAGGCGAAATTACGGCAGATACTCCTGTGGTAATGAACATTGATGTGTTCGGGCAAAGATTGATGCTTCTGAACGGAGGTCCTCAATTCAAAAAAAATCCTTCCATATCTTTCATGGTGATCTGTGAAACAGAAGAGGAAGTTCAAAAATACTGGGATCAGTTACTGGATGGCGGTATAGCGCTAATGGAACTGGGATCTTACTCATGGAGCCCAAAATACGGATGGGTTCAGGATAAATATGGGGTAACATGGCAGTTGTTTCTGGGTGAAAAAGCAAATGATCAGAAAATAGTTCCTACCCTGATGTTTATCCATCAGAATAATGGGAAAGCAAAAGAAGCAATGGAGCTTTATACCAGAACTTTTCCAAATTCCAGCATAGGAAACATATTAACCTATGGAGCAGGAAGTGAGGGACATGATATTCCGGAACCGGCAGAAAATGTTCAGCATGCTCATTTTGTGATTGACGATTACAGCTTATTCTGTATGGATAATTCCTATGATCACCCATTTGATTTTAATGAAGGAATATCATTGGTCGTGATGACCGATGACCAGGAACAAACCGACAGATATTGGAATACCTTTACAGCAGACGGAGGCAGAGAAAGTATGTGTGGCTGGCTGAAAGATAAATATGGATTGAGCTGGCAGATTGTACCTAAAAGACTCATTCAGTTAATGAACGATTCTAATCAGGAAAAAGCTTATAAAGTAGTTCAGGCAATGATGAAAATGCAGAAAATTATCATCCAGGATCTGGAAGATGCTTATCAGTCATAAATATTTTCGGCGTATTGTTTGATGTAATTTAGAGAAAAGATTTGCTTATGAAAACACAGAACAAATCACAATCTAAGTCAAAAGTCCCTAAAGAAGGGGTGTTTCCGGAAATTATCCGGAACGATTATCGGGGAAGCCGGAAGTTGGAAAATAAAAAAGCAGTTATTTCCGGGGGAGACAGCGGCATAGGACAGGCTGTGGCTGTTCATTTTGCCAGAGAAGGAGCTGATGTCGCTATTATCTATAAAGAAAGTGATGACGATGCCAAAGAAACAAAAAAACTGGTGGAAAAAGAAGGGCAGAAGTGCCTTTTGATTAAAGGTGACCTTACCTGGAAAGTTTTCAGGGAAAAATGTGCAAACAAGATCAAAACCCAATGGAAAAATGTTGATATTCTTGTGAATAATGCAGGGATTCATACTTCCAAAAGCAGTCTGGAGAAAATCTCTGATGAACAGATTCAGGAAACATTTAATACCAATATCATTTCCATGATTTCTTTCACCAGAAATTTTCTTCCGATGATCGGAAAAGGAGGACGGATTATTTGTACAACTTCTGTCACAGCATATCGTGGAAGCGATCACTTGATTGATTACGCAGCTACAAAAGGAGCTGTTCTGTCTTTTATCCGTTCATTGGCTGATAACCTTGCAGAAAAGGAAATCCTGGTCAACGGAATTGCACCGGGGCCTATTTGGACTCCTCTTGTAAAAGAAGCTTTTGATGATCTTTCCCAATTTGGAAAAGATACTCCGCTGAAACGGGCGGGGCAGCCATCAGAAGTAGCACCGGCCTATGTTTTTCTTGCTTCCAAAGACGCAAGTTATATTACGGGAGAAATTATTCATATTAACGGAGGTGATTTTGTCGGAGGATAATTAGAAGTTAGATGTTAGATGTTAGATGTTAGATGTTAGATGTTAGATGTGTCTATAAAATAACTCTCTTACCCTTAAACCCTACAACTCACCAACCACCTATTATCTACTATCTAAAACTTAAAAATATATGGAACGATTATCATATGAAATAGAAATCAATGCCGAACCTGAAAAAGTATGGAGTGTCCTTTGGGGAGATATTACCTATAGGCAATGGACAACGGCATTTACAGATGGTTCTTTTTATGAAGGAACGTTAGAAGAAAACAATATCGTTAAATTTCTTGATCCCAAAAATAACGGAATGTACAGCAAAGTACTAAAAGTCATTCCTAATGAAGAAATTAAATTTCTGCACCTGGGAGAGATTTATGAAGGTATTGAAGTTGCGAAAGATTGGGGAGAAGCAACAGAAGCTTATTTTCTTGAGGAAAATGACGAGGGAACGTTACTGAAAACAGAAATTCAGACTCCCGCAGAATTTAAAGATTTTTTTGAAGAAAAATTTCCAAAAGCGATGATGATTGTTAAGCATCTTTCAGAAAATCAGCTGTAAATAATTTCGTTAGAACGAAAGAAAAAATCATTGAGCTTGAGATTGCTTCGCCTGGCTCGCAATGACCAATCTAAAAAAATGAAACAAATGGAAACCTTATCATACGAAACAGTAATTGATGCTCCTTTACAAAAAGTATGGGACATCCTCTGGAATCCGGAAACCTATAGTGAATGGACAAAATATTTCGGCGCAGGATCTGTCATGAAATCAGACTGGAAGGTAGGAGGGAAAACCTATTTTCTGAATGCTCATGGAGAAGGAATGGTTTCAACCATAGACAGCCTGGATGAACCTAATCAGATTGTTTTTAAACATCTGGGAATGGTAGATAAAGAAGGTAATGAGGATACACAAAGCAAAGAAGTAATGGAATGGAACGGAAGCTTTGAAAAATACTTTCTGATCGACTTTGACGGAAAAACAAAACTTCATGCCGAAGTTCAGGTAGAAAAACAATGGCAGGATCACATGAATACAGGATTTACAAAAGGACTCATGGTTGTAAAAAGCCTTGCAGAAGGCGTTAGCCTTGGCTCAGTATAATGAAGTTCAAAGTTCAAAATTTAAAGTTTAATGTTTAATGTTTAAAGTTGAGGTTTTGATGCTGAAAACTAATCCCTAATCCCTGCAACCTACTACCTACTACCTGCGACCTATAACCCATCATCCATACCCTAAAGAATGAAACTACTCGTAATACTTTTCATCACATTTATTCTGGCTTTGCTGGGAACTTTTTTGGTTCAGGGAAAGCCGGATTTTATATTTTCAGGCAATCTTGGAATGGCTGTTTTCATCATATTTACAGGTTTTTCCCATTTTAAATTTCAGAAAGGAATGGCGATGATGATTCCGGATGTTATTCCTGCCAGAATGTTTTGGGTATATTTTACAGGAGTACTGGAAATTGCAGCAGGAATTGGATTGATGATTCCGGCTATTCGTGAAATCACTGCTATTTTACTGATCATTTTTTATGTATTGGTTTTTATGGCCAATATCAATTCTTCCAGGAAAAAGATTAATATTTTTAAAGCCGATTACACAGGCCCGGGAATGAAATACCTTTATACTCAAAGAATTCCCATGCAGATTATCTTAATCATCTGGACATGGTATTTCGGGATATACTTACACTAAATAATAAAGACAGTCATTGAGGCTGTCTTTTTCATATAATTGATGTTTTTTTAAAATTAATTGTTAAATAGTGTAACGTTTTATAGGGATGGCGTGTCTTATTATATAAATGCATTTATTTTTTATTGTTTTGAAAATAAGTGCCTATATAACTTTAACCTTAAAAACAGAAGTTATGAAACTAAATCACAACATTTTCGGTACAGCATTTATTGTACTATCTACTATCATGACCAATGCACAGAGCTCTACTGTCGCACTGCCGGGAGATCCTACTTTACCATCTTCCAAAGCCAATCTTGAGAAACTTATTTCTTATGACAAAGGCAATTTTAAATACAAAGTGGAAGACTACTTTGCGAGACCAAAAGCCTCAGCATTTAAAATCTCTCCTGACGGGAAGTACCTTTCCTATAAAGAAAAAGATCAGGATAAAAAGAATCATGTCTATGTAAAAGACCTGAAAACAGGAAAAATTACCAAAGCTATTGTAGAAAAAGATGACCTGGTAAGAGGATATGGCTGGCTGAACAAGCAACGTCTTTACTACACTCAGGATAGAGGAGGGAATGAAAATATTCATTTGTATGCCACAGATATCGATGGAGGAAATCAGAAGGATTTAACGCCATTTGACGGAGCGAAAGTACAGTCCATTATTCCTATAAAAGATACAGACTTTGTTGTGGTTACCATGAATAAAAACAATAAGCAGATCTTTGAACCTTTTAAAATCAATTTCGTTACCGGAGAAATAACTCAGCTGTATGAAAATAAAGATGTCAACAGTCCTATTGACGGCTATATTTTTGATAAAGACGGAACTTTGAGAGGATACAACATTCTTGAAAACGGACTGACTACAAAGACATATTATAAAGATTTGCAGACAGGAAAATTCAATCTGATTAAATCTGCTGACTGGTCTGATACCTTTGGAATTATTGAGTTTAATGAAAATTCTAAAAATAAAGATGAAGCGTATGTCGTAACGAACCTGGATAGCGATAAAGCCAGAATCGTATTGTATGATCTAAAGAAAAATGCAGTGATTAAAGAAATCTATTCCAATCCTGTATATGATGTAAGCTCAATAAGTACAGCCGGTAAAAACAGAAACTATGAACTGGATTTTATCAGCTATGAAGGGATCAAAGGAGAAACAGTTCCGGTAAGTAAATTTTATAAAGAAATAGATGACAAATTAAAATCTCAATTTGGAGACAAGGAATTTGGAATCGTTTCTTCTGATGATAATAATGATAAACTTTTAGTGGTTGTAGGAAGTGATAAACTGTATGGAACCTATTACGAATATGACACAAAAACCAAACAGACCAAGCTTCTTTACAACCTGATGCCTCAGCTGAAGGAAGAAGATATGGCTGAAATGAGACCTATCGAATTTAAAAGCAGAGACGGATTGACTATCCGTGGATATATTACACTGCCTAAAGCCGCATTGGAAGGGAAAAAAGTTCCTTTAATCGTTAATCCTCACGGTGGTCCTCAGGGAATCAGAGACCGTTGGGGATTCAACCCGGAAACACAGTTGTTTGCCAGCAGAGGCTATGCTACACTTCAGGTCAACTTCAGGATTTCCGGAGGCTATGGGAAATCATTCCAGAAAGCTGGTTACAAACAGATTGGAAGAAAAGCAATGGATGATGTGGAAGATGGAGTAAAATATGCCATTGAACAAGGATGGGTAGATAAAGATAAAGTAGCCATTTACGGAGGAAGCCATGGTGGATATGCAACCTTAATGGGATTAATCAAAACTCCGGATCTGTATACCTGTGGAGTAGATTATGTAGGAGTATCCAATATTTTTACCTTCTTTGCTTCTTTCCCGGAATACTGGAAACCATACAAAGAAATGGTAAAACAAATCTGGTATGATCTTGACAACCCTGAAGAGGCCAAAATTGCTAAAGAAGTTTCGCCTGTCTTTCAGATTGATAAGATCAAGAAACCTTTATTTGTGGTACAGGGAGCTAACGATCCAAGGGTGAATATCAATGAATCTGATCAAATTGTAAAAGCAATGCGTGCCAAAGGTTTTGAAGTTCCTTATCTGGTAAAATATGATGAAGGACACGGATTTGGAAAAGAGCAGAACAGAATTGAGCTTTACAAGTCGATGCTGGGATTCTTTGCAGAAAATTTTAATAAATAAACTATTAATTAAATAATATTTGAACGGAGGACATAGGTCTTCCGTTTTTTTTATGACAAAGTCATTGCGAGCAAAGCGAAGCAATCTCAATATAATGTATAAGTCTAATAAATGGAGTTGGAAAAGCGCAAAGGCGCCAAGGTTTTACAAGCGGTATGCTTTAAGGCGCAAAGATTTTATCTCCGATAAAATTGTACAGTTCTAAAGATTTACGGATATTTTAACGGCGCATTTGTCATTGCGGGCGAAGCGAGGAATCCCGACTCCGTTTTGGCAATAATCCCTCTTAGTAATTATGCAAATACTGATAATAATTATTTAATAGAAAATAAAAAAATCTCACTTGCTGAAAATCTTTGATTTTCTTGCGTCTTACAACTATATAATATAATAATGATAAAAACTTTGCGCCTTTGCGACTCTCCCACAAAAATCATTTTATATATGCTTTATCATTCATCATTTATCAATTACCAATTATCAACTTAGCCCCGATAGCAGCGGTTACCCCGGAGCATGAGTGGGAGAGTTGGAGGGGAAGAGTGTAGGATGGTGGGGCGTGAGGAGTATGAGCGGATAGCGGGAAAAAGCTCCCTTAAACATAAGCAATGAGTAATGAGTAATGAGTAATGAGTAATGAGTAATGAGTAATCCGGGAATAATTGAGAAGAGAAAAGGCTGATGAATAAAAGAAAAGTTGAATTGTAAGAAAAATATTTTAAATTTATTAAAGTAAAACAAAAAGGATAGCCGTCATATCAGTATGGAGGTTGTCGAAAAAATAACAATGCCACAGAAGGATAAAGAAAGTATCATCTCACAGACCGTTTCGAGCTACGGAGGGAAGCTGATGTCTTATATTCGTCCGAAAGTGAAAAATACGGAGGATGCGGAAGATATCCTGCAGGAAGTGTGGTATCAGTTCAGTAGCCTTACGAATATTTCGGAAATCGTAAATGTTGGTGGGTGGCTGTACAGGGTAACAGCGAATAAAATTACAGACCGTTACCGTAAAAAGAAAACAGAAAATCTTGAAGATTTCGTCTATGAGGATGAAGACGGCAGTTTTTCTATCAAGGATATTCTTTTGATGGATGAAAGCGCAGGCCCTGAAGTGAAGATGTTTCAGGATGAGATCTGGAAGAAACTGTTTGAAGCACTTGACGAACTTCCTGAAAAACAAAGGCTGGTTTACGTAGAAAATGAACTGAATGACAAAACCCTCCAGGAGATTGCCGATGAACAGGGAGAAAATATCAAAACCATCATCAGTAGAAAAAACTATGCTGTGAAGCACTTGAGAAACAGGCTGAGAAAGCTATACGAAGATTTAAAAAGTTAGAAAAAGAAATTATGAATCATAAACACAAAAAGGGCTGGATTTTTTTATTGTTATGCCCGCCATTAATTTTAGCCGCTGTTACATGGATTGTAATGCTGCTTTGGAATTGCCTTCTCCCGGAGATTTTAGGAGTGAAAACCATTAATTTCTGGCAGGCAATGGGAATACTGATCCTAAGCAAAATTCTTTTCGGTGGTTTCCATTTCGGTAAAGGAATGAGAGATTTTAAGGAAAGAAAAATGAGAGAAAAAATGGAAAGCTGGTCGCCTGAGGAAAGAGAGAAATTCAAAGAAGTATGGAGAAATAAATGCTCAGGTGGATTCTTCAACAGAAACAACGAATAATTTGAAATTTTTAAAGAAGTAGTAAAGTAAAATTAGAATTCATTCGTCTCTATAAAAAATAAGAAGTAGTAAAATTTAAAATTTTGAAAAAATGAAAAATTCAGCATTAAAAGGTGCTCTTGGAGCATTAGCCGTTGTAGGCGTAGCCTTGATCGCTAAAAAAGCAATACAAAGAAAAAGATTTATCAAAGGTATTTTTGATGAGTATGGAATCAAAGAAAAATCACCTTTCGGACTGGCAGATAAGATCAGAGAAATGAATGACGAAGACTATCAGGAACTGAAAGGAAAATTTAAAAAAGAATTCAGTTCAAGATGCTGCAAAAAGGATAATACCTGCGAAGCATAATATCCTAAGAACTAAATTGAAATTGTTTAATTCCGGCGCGGGAAGCTCTGCTTCCCGCGCCGGAATTTTTTATTGAGATGCCTTGCTTCACTCAGAATGATAAGTACACTGTAGAAATAGCCGTAAACTTTTAGAGAAGTACAGTTTTATCGGAGATAAAATCTTTGCGTCTTAAAAATATTCAGGTAGCTGAAAAAAAACTTGGCGCCCTTGCGTTTTTCAACAATAGATTACGAGCTGTATTGAGATTGCTTCATCTTCGGTTCGCAATAACTTTTTGATCTATACTTTCAACAAAATTTTACCGTAAACATCAAACACAAAGAAAAATAAATCCTTATTTTTGTATTTCTCAATGAAAGATTACTACTATTTTCTCGGTATATCACAGGATGCTTCGGAAGAAGACGTCAAAAAAGCGTATCGAAAACTGTCTTTAAAATATCATCCCGATAAAAATGACAATGACGATTTTTTTGCAGACCGGTTCCGTGAAATTCAGGAGGCTTATGAGACATTGAGTGATCCTGTCAGAAGGCGTTCCTATGATCAGAATTTAGAAAATCATCAGAGAAGTTTCAGGTATAATATTCCGCCTGCCATCAAAACTTTTACAGCGAATAAAATTCATGCGAAAAAAGGGGAGGAGATTATCATCAACTGGCAGACGAGCAATGCTGATGTGGTAAAGGTATTGCCTTTCGGATTAGAAAAGCCGTATGGAGAGAGGATCTTTAAGATCACAGAATTTAAAGATGGAAAATTCCAGCTTTTGCTTCATGCTACGAATTCTCTTTTGCACAAAACGGTTGTTCAGGGAATTACCATCACGGAAGTTTTTGAAAATGATTCTGAAAAGTTCAAAAACTCGGTGGAAGAAATGTTTAAGCCACAACCCAGAACAAGAATGAACAAATCGGGTCAGCCTAAGATTATGATGCTGATTTGGGGAATTATTATCTTAGCAATTGCTGTTTATATGCTGATCAGAAACTTCAGCTAGTTTATGCCATTTTCTTTCTTCCAGGGCATTTTTTACATCTTTTCCCTTTCTTGAATTTTTTACAACACGATTTCTTTTCACAAAACATCTCTTCGTTATTGAATGAGTAAGGTGCCAATGGCGGAACTTTAAATGGGACAATCATATTCATGTTGCAAATATATTAATTTAGAATAAATATAATTAATAAATTTTCATAAAATTCTTAAAACCTGATGTATAGCAGAAGGAACCTGCTTTCAAAGGTATTCAGAGTCTCACTTTTTATACCTGATAGCTTCTTTTATTCACATAAATAATGCCCTAATTTATACTTTGAATACAATTAAGCTGTAGGGGTTATTTTGAAGGTAGACTTAATCAATAGAAAGAGACTGTTGAAAAATTCACATTGTTTTTAATAAAGTGGAAAGTGTTTAATTGTGTGAAAAATGATGTTATTATTGTGTATTATGCATAGAATAGGGAGTGTGCTTGTTGGAATTTATATAAACCCTGTTAAAAGTTTATTTAAAATAGAATGTGATAAAAATCACAAATATTTTTGTGAATGAGCGCCCTGGAAATGCTCTTGTACAATCGTCCAAAAAATTGTAATTTTACGAATCTTTTTACAAACAAAATCTAATAAATAAAAATGAATACAGAACAGTTTGTGAGCCGTCACATTTCCCTTAATGAAGCCGATAAACAGGCGATGTTGGAAAAACTTGGCGTTTCTAGTATTGAAGAGTTAATTTCTCAAACCATCCCTTCTTCTATCCGTTTAGAGAAAGATCTTGAGATCTCGGAACCACTTTCTGAATACGAAATGTTGAACCACTCAAAAGAATTGGCATCTAAAAATACAGATTATACAAGTTATATTGGATTTGGATACCACAACACCCTTTTACCTTCAGCAATCCAGAGAAATATTTTTGAAAACCCTAGCTGGTATACAGCGTATACTCCATATCAGGCAGAAATTGCACAGGGAAGACTTGAAGCTCTTCTTAATTTCCAGACTGTAGTATGCGATCTTACAGGTTTTGCATTAGCTAATGCATCTTTATTGGATGAATCTACTGCTGCTGCTGAAGCAATGCATATGTTCTTCAACAACAGATCTAAAGACCAGAAAAAAGCAGGTGCTAATAAATTCTTCATTTCTGATCTTGTTCTTCCTCAAACAGTTTCTGTATTAAAAACAAAAGCTGAAGGATTAGAAATCGAAGTGGTAGTAGGAGATCATAAAACACATCAGTTTGATGGTTCTTATTATGGAGTTTTATTACAATATCCTGGTAAAAACGGAATCGTTTTAGACTATACAGAAGATATCGTAGGATATAAAAAACTTGACCTTCAGGTAGCAGTTGCTTGTGATCCGATGGCTTTGGTAAAACTAAAGTCTCCGGCAGAAATGGGTGCAGACTGTGCAGTAGGAACTACACAGAGATTCGGTATTCCATTAGGATACGGAGGTCCTCACGCCGCTTTCTTTGCTTGTAAAGAAGATTACAAGAGAGATATTCCGGGAAGAATCATTGGGGTTTCCCAGGATATGTACGGAAGACGTGCTTTAAGAATGGCGTTACAGACAAGAGAGCAGCATATCAAAAGAGAAAAAGCGACTTCAAACATCTGTACAGCACAGGTTCTTTTGGCAGTAATGGCAGGGATGTATGCTGTATATCACGGTCCGAAAGGATTAAACTATATCGCAGATCAGATCCACTTTAAGGCAAACGCTTTGAAAAACGGTCTTAAGGCATTAGGATATCAGGTAGTAGAAGAGCCCATCTTCGATACAGTGAAAATGACAATGGCTGAAGATGAGAAAGCAAGATTAGTAAGACTGATGCTTGATCACAGATTAAACCTTAATTATTTCACAGAAGGAGTAGTAAGTATTGCGATCAACGAAAGTACTACATTAGAGAAATTAAACTATCTGATGGCTTCTTTTGCTCAGTTTAAAGACAAGCAGACTTTCAAATTAGAAATAAAAGAAGGATACAGCATTCCTGAAGAAAACTTAAGAAAAGACGAAATTCTTACGGAATCAGTATTCAACAAATATCATACGGAAACAGAATTGATGCGTTACATCAAGCGTCTTGAGAGAAAAGATTTATCATTGACTCATTCAATGATTTCTTTAGGATCTTGTACCATGAAACTGAATGCAGCGACTCAAATGTTACCGCTTTCATGGGAAAACTGGGGTGCAGTTCACCCATTTGTACCAGTGAACCAAGCTGAAGGATACCAGGAAATGATCCGTGAACTGGAGAAAGACTTAGCAGAAATTACAGGTTTTGCAGGAACTTCTCTTCAGCCAAACTCTGGAGCTCAGGGAGAATATGCAGGATTAATGGTGATCAGAGAATATCACATTTCAAGAGGAGACCACCACAGAAATGTAGTATTAATCCCTCAGTCTGCACACGGAACAAACCCGGCTTCTGCGGCTATGGCAGGAATGAAAATCGTTGTCGTGAAAAACCTTGAAAACGGGGAAATCGACTTCGAAGATCTTAAAGCTAAAACAGAACTTCATTCAGCAAACTTATCTGCTGTAATGATTACTTATCCTTCAACTTATGGATTCTTTGATGCTAACATTAAAGAAATTACCAACCTTATCCACGAACACGGAGGACAAGTATATATGGATGGTGCCAACATGAACGCTCAGGTAGGATTTACAAGTCCTGGAAACATCGGAGCTGACGTTTGCCACCTTAACCTTCATAAAACTTTTGCCATTCCTCACGGAGGTGGAGGCCCTGGAGTTGGTCCAATCTGTGTTGCTAAACACTTAGTGCCTTTCCTTCCTTCTAATGCAAATATCAGAATTGGTTCTAAAGAAGCTATCGAAGGTATTTCGGCTGCTCCTTACGGTTCAGGATTGATCCTTAACATTTCTTATTCTTATATCAAAATGTTAGGAACTGAAGGTCTTAAAAAGGCTACTGGTCATGCAATCATGAATGCCAACTACCTGAAAGAAATTTTAGCAGAGCATTTCCCAATCTTATATTCAAACGAAAACGGAAGAGTAGCTCACGAATGTATCGTAGATTTCCGTCAGTTCAAATCTTTAGGAATTGAAGTAGCGGATGTGGCGAAGAGATTGATGGATTATGGATTCCATGCTCCTACCGTTTCTTTCCCGGTTGCTGGTACCTTGATGATTGAGCCTACAGAATCTGAAAGCAAGTCTGAAATTGACCGTTTTGCAGAAGCATTAATCTCTATCAAAAAAGAAATTGATGAAATCGCCAACGGTGAAGCAGATGCGGCAAACAACGTATTGAAAAATGCTCCTCACACAGAACAATTGGTAATCTCTGATTCTTGGGATAAACCATACAGCAGAGAAAAGGCAGCTTATCCATTAGAGTGGGTAAGAGACCACAAATTCTTCGCTTCTGTATCAAGAGTAGATGAAGCTTACGGAGACAGAAACTTAGTATGTACTTGTGAGCCGATTGAAGCTTATATGTAATCTCAGTTTTTTAACTATAAAAAATCCCTTTCAGTAATGAGAGGGATTTTTGTTTTTATAGTCATTGCGAGCAAAGTGAAGCAATCTCTTTAACGCAAATGTCGCAAAGATTTTTCGACTACTAATTGTTTCAATGTTGGCAAAGGTGTTGCAATCAGCAAAGCTTAAACGATATGTTTTTTCGACAAATTGCGAACCTTGTACAGCCATTGTCATTGCGAGCGAAGCGAAGCAATCTCAATTTTCTATTCATCTAATTTATATTTCTCTACATAATCTTCTTTTGCCTTAAAATGCCCTGCTTTTTTATCATACAGAAAAATATATTCTACAGGAATCTTTTGAAAAGGATGATCAATGGAATAATCAACTTGTTTACCATCTATTGTAGTACCGTCGCACCAGTCACCTTGAGGAGTACGACCCTGTATGAATACGAGTTTTCCCGTGAAAGCAATATCGTTAAACCCGTCATTATTGTAGTCTTTAATTTTTAATTGCAGCTCGTACGGTTCATAAATTTTGTTGTCTTCATGAGCATCATATGTTCTGACGTTACCTCCATAAATATTTTCTAAAGAGTCTGATGTTACCTTGTAAATTTCATGACCTCCGTTTCCACGCGCTGTGACCAAGGTTGTCAGTAAGAATGGATTTTGTTTTGGGAAAATAGAAACAAATTCATATCGTTCTGCTGATAAGATTTTAACAAGTTTCCCTTCTTGTGTTAATAAGAGTTGATTTTTCCATGGATATCCGGAATTGGGTCCCGTTTTCCAATCATACTCAATAAAATAATACTCATGATTTGAACCATTAATTTTCACCTTTTTGAATGCTGTTATTTTTTCACCTTTTTGCTGAACAGAACTTTCATGAATGTTCAGATTAAAGGTTTGCCGAAGGTTTTTGATGAATTTCGAAGAATCTTTGATTGCAGGATAATCTGTAAGATATTCAACTGGTATGGACATTTTAAGATTGGGATTCTCTTTGCCTGTATGTTGAACATTTTCTTTTTTGTGACTACAATTCAAAATGAGTAAAGGTAAAAGTACTGCCAGAGATATTTTTTTCATGGGTTTATGAGTTGCGAAAGGAAATTCTTTGAAATTTATTATATTTTAATGAAATGTCAATCATTTAATTACTATTTTAAAACAAAAATCACCTCCCAAAAATTGAGAGGTGTCTTAGTGTTTAAGTTCCGGTTTTTTTACCTTCTTTTAAAGCTATAAGCAAGCAAAATGGCTACGCCCATAGTAACGCAGGTTATAATTGAAATGGTTTCAATTGAAATTCCACTTTTCATCTGTGTGTTTTCTTTTTCACATGAAAAAAAGAATAATAATGTCATGAACAGACATACCGATAGTAATTTTTTATTCATAAATGCATTTATTTGGTTATGAAAGATTTATAGCAAAAAGTATACCGGATTTGTAGACTAAAAAAGCCTTTGTTTAAAGGGTTTTGAACACATTGATTGGCTGGAAATAAATGATTTAACGTAAAGAATTAGGATAAATAGTTAATCTTATGGACAATTTTTTTTATCAATCCCCGGTTTCCAAAATAGCAAAGTAAATGATTGATCAAAAGTGCTGAAAAAGGAAACAGATTACCGAAGAAATTTTTAAAACTAGCCATGGTAATAATGAAAAAAATAAGCGAAAAGAGGTTTAACTTCCATAGCTTTACTTCGTAAGTAAGCGTTTTGTTGTTTTCATGATAAGTGAATTTTCCATTATCAATTAAAGATAAATAATGCCAATTGGATCTTTCTGTGAAAAGACCTTCACTGAAAGAAATAAACTCCGGTCCGCAAAGGATATTTTGAATGTTTTTTTCCTTTAATAGATCGTGTACTGCATAAATAACCTGATCAGATGTTTTATCTCCGATGATTTCTCTTTCAAAAGTATAAGTAAATGGAAACATGTGATTTTATGCTTTTTTATTCGCTTTACCCTCATCCCAATAATAGCTGTCAGGATAAACCCTGGCTCCAAAAACAGCGGTTCCCACCCGTACAATGGTGGCTCCTTCCTCAATAGCTGTTTCCAGATCTCCGCTCATTCCCATGGAAAGTTCTTTCATTTCCACACCGGGAATATTTTCAAGGATAATGTCCTGTTGGAGTTTTTTCAGGATTTTAAAGCATGATCTTACTTTTTCAGTTTCTGCACTGAACAGACCAATGGTCATTAAGCCTTTTATTTTTAAAGTAGAAAATTCAGAAATCTTTCTGGTGAGCTCAATCGCTTCAGCAGGGTCAACTCCAAATTTGCTTTCTTCATTGGAGGTATTTGCCTGAATAAAGACATCCATCGTTTTGTTTTCCACCAGAAGCCTCTGATGTAGCTTTTCGGCCAGTTCCAGACGATCCAGAGACTGAATACAGGTGACATTATATTTTAGAATATCTTTGATTTTATTGGTCTGAAGATGTCCTATAAAGTGATTTTCATGAGGGATATCTTTCAGATCTTCATATTTCTCCTTCAATTCCTGGACTTTGTTTTCTGCAATTAAGGTTTGTCCGTTTTCTAAAGCAATTTTGATCCGGTCTGGGGAAACTGTTTTGGTAGCCAGTAATAATTTAACTTCATCAATGTTCCTTCCAGATTGTTCACAGGCGGTTTTTATCCGGTTATTGATGATGGTTAGATTGTGGAGAATGTCTTCTTTCATGATGGATGTTTAAATATTTTCGTCTTCCCAAATAACTGAATTTATTTTCCAGCCTTTTGCAGTCTTAACATACTGAAAAAATTTAGTGCCATTTCCTTCAAAATAATTACCATTAAGGTATCCATGCTTTTGGTATTTAGAAAAACGTTGAGCAATATTGTTAACTATTTTTGTTTCCTCATTGACTTCATATTCCTCAAATTCGGTAAGTGTTCCGTCTGTTAAAATTCTTTTTCTTGGAGTAATAAAACTGTCAAGGGTATAAATTTCTTCGTTGCCTTTATCCTTTTTGATTATTATTGTTTCATTTAAACAAATATCATCAATACTTTCAAAGTCCTGCTTTTTTCCATTAGTATTAGTAAACAAATTAAAAAATGATGTGGTTAGCTGATTGAGTAAAAAAATATCGTCCATTGGTATTCATTCTAGTGTTTTAAAATTAATAAATTTTCAAATTCAAAATGGGTTTAATTCAGTACTTACGCAATTGACATTTTTCAGCAAAGAAAAAATTCGTTTCCAGGAAAACGGATCCGTATAATTTTGGCAATTAATTTAGTGATCTCAATTCTCAACTATTTTTGCTTCCAACTTTTTTATCAAAGCACTTTTAACCACGGTAAATGCATAATCTTTAGCTTCAGCAAAAGAAATAGAATACCGTCTTTCAACTTTTCTCATTTCTTCAGGAAACTGTGCCAGCAACTGATCGTAGAATATATCCAAAACTTCGGCAGAAGGCATTTCATAATTAATCTTCAGTTGAAAACGTCTTAACAGTGCTGTATCAATGATTTCAGGGTGGTTGGTAGCACAGATTAAAAGGGCATTCTCAGGGTAATAATCAATCAATTGAATCAAGGTATTAACCAGCCTTCTCATTTCGCCTACATCTTTATCATCGCTGCCTCTTGCTTTCCCAATCTGATCCAGTTCATCAAGAAAAAGTACTGATCTTTCCCTTGCTGCTTTATCAAATATCATTTTGATATTCTGAGAAGTTTCTCCGATTCGTGAGGAGACAATATTGCTCAGATTCAGGATGATAATATTTTTCCCTAAGGCATTGGCGATAGCCTTTGCGGTCATTGTTTTCCCGCACCCTGAACTTCCCTGAAGTAAAATCTTGTTATTAACCGGAAGGCCGTATTCCTGTAGTTCTTTAATATAGGTATGCTCCTTGATTAGCTGTACAAGCTCATCTCTGTTGGTTTTTCCTAGAAATACTTGGTTTAGGGTAACTTGTTCTTTATCTTGAATAATGAGGTTGTACAGATTCATAATGACGTTTAAGGATTATTGAATAAGCAAAGATAAAGCTTTATTAGATGCCGGAAGAAATCCTGAATCATAATAAGTATCTGGTCCAGCGTAAAATGAATGATGAATGGATGCTGGTATTAGAAAACAATCTGTGAGATCTGTGGGGAAAAGACTCAATAAAAAAAGAAAAGCCAGACTTGCGACCGGCTTTTCTCATTTGGATATTAAAATTTGTTATGAAACTAAGATCTTTTTTGTTTATGTTTTTGGGCCCTTTTACCCGATGGTAAAAGAGCAATCCGATCTCTCAGACTAAAAACATAAAACAATATAATTAGTATAGATATTCTATAGGCTTGTTTTATTTTAAGATTAGTTTCTTTCTCTTCTTACTGTCATGAAATATGATGTAATTACTACTAAACCTGTTACGATACCGATATAAGTTACCATTTTGTATTATTTTTAATTATTTGACTTTTTTTTATCAATCTTTCAATTGCAATATTACTACTTTCAAATCATGTGCCAAAGTAAATATTTATGATGTATATCAGTGTATTACGGGATTGTAGGTTCATTTATCAGTGAATTTTTGTTTACATTAAATTAATGTGTTATTGAGAATTTATTAATACTTTTATTATTCTATCTGTAAAATTATGTGAAAATGTTAATCGTTTATCGACTTCTATATTGGAGTTGATAAAACAAATAATAAATAATGCTTAGCATAATATTGTTGTAATCCACTTTTTTTGAATGTAAATTTTTCACGCGAAAAGGATTTTCATGTTAAGAAAATTTATTTTTAGTCTCGTTTTTGATTCGGAATTTTTGTCATCTGTCACACTTCATGACATGGAGAAATATTTTTTTTATGCCAGATCTGAAAAATAAGTTTGCACAATGGTATACTTTTTCAAAATATTTAAAATATTGAATGAAGCTAAAAATAAAGCACTTAAGATGAATTAAGTGCCTGAAAGAAGTATAATTGTAGGATTAGTGGTAAAAAACTGAAGGTTTTCAAAGCGTTAAAGAAAGAGAAGCATTTGCTGTCTCTTGATCAGCAGAGAATTTTCCCATTATCCCTTTTTGAATTACCGGAGTGCTTTTGTTACTTTTGTACAAAGAATGAATTTATGGGACGCAGTTATATTTTTCTTGCTTTGGCTATTATATTTGAGATCATTGCTACCACTTTTTTGAAAAAATCTGAGGAATTCTCGAAGCTATGGCCATCGGTGGTAACAGTCATAGGATATGCCTGTGCTTTTTACTTTCTGAGTCTTACTCTTCGTCATATACCGGTAGGCATTACCTACGCCATCTGGTCCGGAGTAGGTATTGTCTTTATAACGATGATCGGAATTATAGCATTCAAGCAGGTTCCGGATCTGCCTGCCATTATTGGGATTGCTTTGATTGTTGTTGGAGTAATTATTATTAATGTATTTTCAAAAATGGGAACTCACTAAAAAATAATTTCCTGACGCTTTTCCATCTGTTTCCAATGTTGGGACCTTGATTTGTATAAAAAGAACTTTCCCAGTTTATATTTAAACCTTAAATATCCACGGAACTCAATGCCGTGAAATAATCTAAAGGGAATTGCCGGATTTTCCTCTAATGATTTCCTGATTCCTTTACTGAATACAGTAGGGCCAGTAGTGGCATGGATATCATGCGGATAGCGGTGATGGTTTATATTATCAATCATCAGTTCTAATGTTTTCTCTAGAAAAGGATGGTTTTTATTGAAAATAAGAGCCCATTGAACATACAGATTTTCGTGTCTTTCTGCACTGATCACAGCTTCATCATCTTCCTGAATAAGTTTTTTAAACGGTTTTATAATACTGCTGTCTATATCCAGGTATATTCCGCCTTTTTTATATAAAACAGCGTATCTGAAGAAATCAGCTTTTGAAGCTCCAATTCTCAGTTTTCGATAGCTTTCAATATATTCAGGAGGAAATTCTTCCGTGAGAAATTGCTCTATGTCATGGTCATCATAAAAGAAATAGCTGTACTCCGGATTTTTCCTTTTCATATTCCAGATGTGATACCGTGTAATCAAAGGAAGTTTTTTAGTTTTAAAAGTCTGAAATATTTGTTTGGGTACTGCCATTTTCTATTTTTTAAAGTCTATTCTTATATAAAATCCCGAAATTATTTTCATCAGCAAAGTGTAGCAGTAATAAGATTTTTCAAGAAAGAGAAAGGTTTCTATATTTGAAACAGCTTATGCTTAGCTGAACTTTTGATTCTATTTTAGGAGAATAGTTAAATCTTGAAGGAGGGAAATTTTAATTTTTTTTTAATATTTTGGTTGAGAAAATTTATAATAAGTTCGGAACTTGTAAAATCCAATTGCAGTTGGATATTATTTTACTTTTCGTCTTTCAAAAGGATTATATGAAATTCCGGCATTGAAATAGAAAGAAGGCTTATAAGTTCCTTTCCATATATAATCATTAAAGGACTCCTGCTTATTAAATGCTCTTGAATTAATATTCGCTCGAAGTCCGGTTTTAAATGTTCCTATAAAATTTCCTCCAAGATTGTGTTCATAAATAACTCCTGAATTGAGGGCAGCCTGCCGGAATTCATACGTGTTATTATTGCGGTAGGTATAAAAAGAGGTATTATCCATCTCTGTTCCCAGAGAAAGCCTTCCGCTTGAAGAAATGTCTTTTCTTACCAATACTTTTTTCGGGAGCAGTACATCCAGTACCCATCCGTTATTAAATCTGTTTTCTAAAGTGAAAATAGGGAGAACGGGAATTTGAGTGCTGGGATCAATAATACCAGCCAGTCCGAGAGACATTTTTGTTTTAGGAGTTGCTTTTAAAATTAATGAAGCGGTAACCAATCCTCTGATACGTTCAAAATGCTGATCGCTTCCATCTGTAGAAATACTGGCGGAATAGATTGCCGTTTTTTTGAATAACCTTGAGAAATAACTAAGATTAATCGCTTCCGAATGATAATGAAAGTTTTCTTCCCCTTCAGTTCCGGGGATTACCGGATTTTCGTTGCCTATCGAGGTAAAACGATAACTCAGGGAAGTGCTAAAAAGCCAGCTTCTGTTTTTGATGAAATAAATATTGGCATCCGCTTTTACCTGTTGAAAGCTTTTCACTTTGTTATCCGGCAGATCTTTTCCCTGAAGTTGTGAAGAGAAAGAGGAGGGAGTAACCAAAGTGTATTCAAGGTTGAAATTTCGGGATTGTGGAATTTTATCCGCAAAAAAAGCACGGACTTTCAATGGAATACTATCCTTTTTCTGGGCGTAAATACTGTTTTTTAAAGGAAGTATGGCAAAAGGAACCAGCATTCTTCTCAATGTTTTCATGGTGAGTTTATTTTAAGGGTTGGATTATAGATTGGAAAAAATTGAATGTAAAAATCCTGTCATAGAAAATATCCAGACTGTTTTCAATAATCGCATCAGCATATCCGGAAGTATCCGTAACAAATGTTTCCTCCACAAAAACAAACCAGAGTTCTGAGAGTCCGTATCTTCTTCTAAACTCTTCAGAAGCATTGCTGTCAGGAACGGCAGAATGCTTGAGGTCACAGAATAAAATTCCTTTTTTATCTCCCTGGTGTTCCACAATATTAATAGGATGATGGAGGTAGCTTAGAATATTCATTTTTGGGTCAAAACATTCTACAAAATGATGTAAATCAATAAGCTGTATTACTTTTTCTTCCTGTTGAGATTCTGTCATAAAAAAGCATTCTAGTGATATTTCCTGAGTCAGTTCGTGAAAAGCTGTTAATTCCATAAGTGTCATTTTACGATGCAAAGGAATAGAGAAAAGTACAGCGTGATTGTGTTTTTATACGAAATGGCAGGTATTTTATACAAAATCCGGGAAACCCAAAATTGGTATAATAAAATGCAGGTTTTGTATAATAAAGTAGTAATAATTTCCGTTAATGTCTATTTTTGTTACTCATAAAACGAGCCTATCGCATGAAATACAGTCCTTGGAAATTTGAAGAAACCTTTGTCATGGATTTTCTGGTGGAAGGGAAGTACCGATTTCGAAGACATCTGCTGTTTCTGATCTTCTTTTTCCTGTTGATCTACAGTGCGAGATTTTGGCACTGGTACTCAGGGATCTATCAGTATTATGTTTTATTCTTTGTGTATACCGTCCTGATCACCATGGTTTACATAAATATATATGTATTGGTTCCGCGGTTTTTCTTTAAAACAAAATATGTCACTTATCTTGTCCTGCTTGTTTTGATGGGAGTACTGGGACTCAACTTTATCGGATATGGTTTTAAGCTTTTCTTCGAGGAATTCAGAATTAAAAATATTCTTAGAGAAAATGAGAAAGGAGGAATTTATGAAGGCGTTCTGATGTGTATTCCGATTATCATGACCACCACTACAGTAAAACTTTTACAGAAATGGATCAGTGACAACAAAAGGATTAATGAACTGAGTAATCTTACATTGAATATGGAGTTGAATGAACTGAGAAACCAGATCAATCCTCATTTTCTTTTTAATATGCTGAATAATGTAAAAGCACTCATCAGAACAGATCCCGCAAAAGCTTCGGTAGTGATTGTCAAACTTTCCGAATTTCTACGGTATCAGCTTTATGAAAACAGTGAAGAGAAAACGTTACTGACCTCAGAGATTGATTTTCTGTCTAACTTTTTAAACCTTGAAAAAATCAGGCGTGACAATTTCTTATTTGATATTCATGCAGAGGTGGACAAAAGAGTTCTCAACAGTACTTTTATTCCCCCTAATTTATTTACCACATTCGTAGAAAATGCGGTGAAGCACAGTGTGGATATCAGTGGGGGAGAATCGTATGTGAAAATAGAAATCAATATTGAGAATAAGCAGCTTTATTTCAGATGTGTAAACTCAAGAAGTTCGGGCTATGCTGTTTCGGATAAGAAAAACAGTGGGCTTGGCCTTGCCAATATTACCAGAAGGCTGGAACTTCTCTATAGTGATACTTTTGACCTGCAGATAGAGTCCGGAGATAAAGAATATATTGTAAATTTAAAAATTCCCGTGTGATGAACTGTATTATAATTGATGATGAACCGCTGGCAAGATCCGAAATGAGATCGCTGATTGCTGAAATCTCCAGTATTGATATCCTTGGCGAATTTCCCAATGCGCCTTCTGCTCTTGAATTTCTTAAAGATAATGATGTAGATCTTATTTTCCTCGATATAGAAATGCCGATGGTGACAGGTCTTGAGTTTGCGGAAATGCTCCCCAAAAAATCCCTGATCATTTTTACTACAGCCTATTCCCAATATGCATTGAAGAGCTATGAACTGGAAGCCGTTGATTATCTTCTGAAGCCCATTGATCCCCAAAGACTGGAAAAGGCCATTGATAAAGCCATACTGTATACCGAACTTTTATCTAAAGATACCGTGAAAAATACGGTAGAATCCAATACCGCAGATTTTTTATTCATCAAAGCTGAGCGAAGGTTCTATAAAATCAGTTTTTCAGATATTAAATTTATAGAAGGACTTAAAGATTATGTAGTTATTCATACCCGACAGCAAAAGCTGATCACCGCAATGAATTTAAAAACCATTCATCAGAAAATCTCAGGGGAAACGTTCATCAGGGTCAGCAAATCATACGTTGTGAATATGAATTATATTGATTCATTTGATAATCACAATATATACATCGAAGATTCCGAAATTCCTCTGGGAGAAGTCTACCGCGCTGAATTCTTTACAAGATTTGCCGGAGGACTTCTCAACTCAGACTAGCTTTTTATCAATAATGAATAATAAGCAATGAGTAATAAAATCCTTGAACCCTTCTGTTACCAATCAAAAATATACATTATCATCTGTGGAAATCTGCGTAATCTGTGGGAAAAACTATTCAATAGAAAAACGGGCTTTAGCCTGTTCAGATAAATAAACCATTCAATGGCTTACAAAACTTAAAATAGTGTTGAGCTAATACAGCTTCTGATCCTTTTCACAATAGAAACTCCTTCTTTTTCCTTTACCGGTTTGTTTTTTGATCAATTTCTGTCCACATAGGGGACACACAGATTTAGTATGAGCAAGCCAATGTTTTTTCAACACAAATTCTCTTTTCCATTTCAGAAAATCAAAACTGTAATTCCTGGCTTCAGTTATAAGTTCTTTCCTTTTTTTGACAGGAAGGTTTCCCAACATACTTTCCGGCTGTACTCCAATTCTGAAAAGCACTTCGTTTTTAATGATGTTGCCGACACCAGAGAAAATATCCTGATTCATTAGTGCATCACAAACCATCATTTTCGGATTCGATTTTAATTTCTCTTCAGCTTTCTTAGGATTCCACTGATCGCTCATTACATCGGCTTCCCAATCAATTGTGGAGAGAAATTCAAGGTCTACAGACTTTACAGAACAGGTGTAAAAATAGATGCTTCCCGTAGAGAAAAACAATGCTAAACGCAAGCTTTTATCCGGTTTGGTTTGTTCATCAATGCTGTAAGAACCAAACATTAATAAATGAATCCGGATCGCTGCTTTTCCAAAAACAAGATAAGTTTGTTTTCCAAAAGTTCGGATTTCCAGAAGGGATTGACCAATGAAAATTTCTTTCTCGAATTTGGCATTTCCTGAAACTTCTGTTACTTGCTGACCTGCAAATGGCTGCAGGTTTTCTTTCATTAATATGATGGATGGACCTTCAGGCATACGTTTGTTTTGAGATAAAGATTCAAATAATATTCCATAACCCAATAAAATCTGAGCTTTATCCCAAAACAAGCCTGTTTAAAATATCCTTAGACCAGTTTTTGCCCTACAAAACGAATCACAGAGCCAGTCCCATTATGAAACAATCCCTCGTTGAGCTCAATTTCTGTTTCTGCTAATTGAATAATATCATAATCCGGAAAATCAGCTTTGATCTCTTCAATAGAAAATAAGGATTCAATATCCTTTGGCCCACCTACCTTTTCGTTCTTTGCAATATATTCAAGATGGCTTTTACTGAAAGCTTCAAAAATAATAAAACCGCCTTTTCGCAGATACTGATTCAGCATGTGATGGATGGAAGATTTTATATTTCCCGGAAAGTGAGCATAGATAAGGGCAATAGCATCAAACTGTTCTTTTTGATAATTCAAAGTAGAAAGCTCTCCCACCTGATAATCAATGCTGGTTTTTTGTTGTTCAGCCAGTTGTAACGCTTTATTCCTGCCATTTGCACTTATATCAAAAGCTGAAACCTGCCATCCCTGCGTTGCTGCAAAAACAGCATTCCTGCCTTCACCTTCTGCAGGGAAGAGTATTTTCCCGGGAGTTAATCTGGTGAGCTGTTCTCTCAGGTAATTATTGGGTTCTGTTCCATACGCAAACTCTTCGCTGCTGTACCTTTCGTCCCATCTGTTGAGCCATGTATTGTCCGTCATTGTAAAAAAGAATTTAAAATTGGAAGAAGAAAAATGATATATTCTTCAGTTTTATTAGTCGTATCAAATGTAGAATATTTCTTCAAGCTTTCTAATTCCGAAAAAACGTTTATTATCATAGATTTTTTGAATGACAGATCTCTCTAATAAAAATCTAAATACTATTCCGTACAATTAAAATTTGGAGTAATTTTGAAAAATGATGAATTTAAACCAGATTTTCACCAATCAACGTACAGGAAACAATCCACAGACTAAAGCTTCACGAACTGATTTTCAAAGGGATTTTGACAGAATTATCTTCTCTTCTGCCTTCAGAAGACTGCAGAATAAAACTCAGGTTTTTCCTCTTCCCGGAAGTGTTTTTGTACACAACAGACTGACGCATTCTTTAGAAGTATCGTCTGTAGGAAGAAGTCTAGGAAGTATTATCGGTGAATTTATTGCGGATGATTTTAAAAATGAACTGACTGAAGATTCAAAGAATTTTTATCTCTATAACTTAGGAAATGTAATTGCAGCCGCATGTTTGTGTCATGATGTGGGAAATCCGGCATTCGGACATTCCGGAGAAGATGCCATTGCAAGCTATTTTGAAAGGAACGAAAAAGACCTGAAATCAAAGTTCAATGAAAAAGAGTGGGCGGATCTGGTTAATTTTGAAGGAAATGCCAATGCAATCAGAGTGTTGGCGCAGCAACAGCAAGGAAAAGATGCCGGAGGTATTCAGCTTACGTTCTCAACACTGGCAAGTATCGCAAAATATCCGTGCGAAGCTGTAGCAAAGAAAAAAGGAATCATTCACAGGAAGAAATTCGGTTTTTTCCAGAATGAAAAAGATATATTCCTCGAAATTGCAAAAGGAACTCAGCTTATTTCTGAAAGCGAAGAACCGCATATTTTCAAGAGACATCCTTTTGTTTGGCTGGTAGAAGCGGCTGATGATATCTGCTACAACATCATCGATATGGAAGATGCTCACAGACTGGGAATTGTTTCAACTGCAGACTGTAAAAACTTATTTTTCGAACTGGTAAAATCTGAAACAGATGATGTTCAGAGAATTGAGACCAAGTTAAGCTCTATCTCCAATGAGAACGAACAGATTTCCTATTTGAGAGCAAAAGTAATCAATGCTTTGATCAATAAATCGATTGAGATGTACAAATATAACTTTGAAACGATTCTTGAAGGAAATTTAGACAATGGTTTACTAGATATCTACAAAAAAGAAAATAAAGCTTTACAGGATATTGAAAGTTTCTCCGTAGAAAAAATCTACAATCACAAAGCGGTTGTTGAAATTGAAAATGCCGGTTATAATGTAATGTATGAATTGCTGGACCATTTTATTCCTTCCATTCTGAAAACTAAAGACCACAGAAAATCTTATGATGAAAAAGCTTTGAAACTAATTCCAAAGCAATTTATTTACAATGACGGAACCGATTACCAGAAAGTGCTGGGTGTGATTGATTTCGTTTCAGGGATGACGGATAACTATGCGACCGATTTGTATCGAAAAATTAAAGGAATAGACATCGGAATGACGGTGTAAATTCTATTTATTGTAATAATTCAGAAGCCTCTTCGATTAATGACAGCATTAAAGTGGAGGCTTTTTTATGTTTTAAAAGCGGCGCAATCTGACCCGACCAGAAAAATACCAGATCGTTCTTTTGCTGTTCCAAAGCTGCTTTCCTCAATGCTCCCATGAAATGAGTCTGCAAAGGAAAGGGCAGTGTTTTGTCTGTTGCAGCCAATACATCTCTTGTGATTTTTGTAGTAATTCCACGTCCCAATCTTCCGGTATAAGCTCTGGAAAGCGTGGTGGATTTAGCAGCATCAGAAAATAGAAATTCTTTATGGATTGGAAGGGCTCCGGATTCTTCAGTTGCCAGAAAAGCGGTTCCAATCTGTACAGCATCAGCTCCCAGTTTAAAAGCTCCCGCAATGCCACGGCCGTTGGCAATTCCTCCGGCAGCTACAACAGGAATTTTTACTTTATCCTTAATTAATTGAATCAAAGCGAAAGTTCCCATTGTAGAAAGTTCAGCCTGATCCAGAAACGAAGGTCTGTGGCCACCACTTTCGAAACCGGAAGCCACAATAGCATCCACACCCGTTTTTTCCAGGGCAATCGCTTCATCCAGCGTTGTTGCATTTCCCAATACCACTGTTCCCTGACGATGAAGTTCCTCAATGATATTTTCATCCAGTAAACCAAACATAAAGCTGAACACCTTGGGCTTAATATCAAGAACAACCTCCAACTGATTCTGAAACCTTGATTCAAAAGAGGGTAGTGCTTCAGGAATATCGATATTTAAAAAATCAAAATACGGTTTGAAGGTTTCAACGGCCTTTTGATATTGCTCTTTCGTGTGTTCTTCGTCAATAATATCGTGATCATTTACCCAGAGATTAAGGTTGTAAGGTTGATCTGTTTTGGATTGTATGGCTTTGTGAATGTCATAGATTTCCTGTGGTGACAATGTGTAAGCTCCAAACCCTCCCAATCCGCCAAGATTACTCACTGTTGTTGTCAGCGCAACGGTAGAAAGACCTCCTCCGAAAGGACCTTGCAGAATAGGGTATTCAATTCCCAATAATTCCGTAATTCTATTTTTATTCCACATGACTTTACTCTTTTTAGTTAAAAATTTGAATTAAAGGTGTACGTTGGTTAATGTCTTGTTAATGATGAACCATTTTTCGTTTATATAATTGAAAGTTATGAAATTATAATAATTAAAATCATACATT
Source organism: Chryseobacterium sp. CFS2 (assembly GCF_036543225.1). Lineage (NCBI taxonomy): Bacteria > Pseudomonadati > Bacteroidota > Flavobacteriia > Flavobacteriales > Weeksellaceae > Chryseobacterium > Chryseobacterium sp. CFS2. The sequence goes on along the minus strand of NZ_JAZHQU010000010.1, from coordinate 137,336 downwards.
CTGACCTGTAATTTTGCAACAGCAATCGAATTAATGACCTCAATAGAAAGAATTATTGCTTTAAAATCTTTTCCGGATTTCTGTGGGCTTACACGGTTTCCGACTCCTTCAATATATTGTTCTGCTGTTTTGAAATACGGAACTCCATCAACATCTCCGAAAAGCAAAGCGCCTTTATAGAATGCTTTTTTAAGAAGTTCAGTATTCCCTTCATAAATTCCTTTGAAATAATAATTCTCTATGACATTTCTTATTTCGGTTTCTGGGGTTGGGTAGGTTTTCATATCCTTTACATTTTGTGCATGGCCGCTCAACGGAAAGCTGAACAGCCATGCTATAATTAATGATAGTTTCATGATAAATGATGTCCGGCTCCCATTCCTCCATCAACATTGATGATGGCACCGGAAATTAATTTGTTTTTGGCGATAGCATGAATCATCTGAGCGACTTCTTCAGGCTCACCAATGCGGTTAATCAGGTGTATTCCTGCATTATTGTCAAGATCCGCACCATGCATCGGAGTTCTTATCAATCCCGGAGCAACCGTATTAACTCTGATATTATCTTTTCCAAACTCTGCCGCCAGCTGTAAAGTAAGAGCATGAATCGCTCCTTTGCTTGAAATAGGTGCTGTAGAAGGAGATTCTGCAATCGCATGATATACCAATGGCGTTCCTACATTGATAACCACTCCGTCTTTTTGCCTGATCATCTGAGGAATGACAGCTTGCGTTGTGAAGAACGTTCCTTTTAAATTGGTTGTTAAAAATCGGTCCAGATAATCTTCAGTGACTTCCAGAAAGGGTTTGTTCTCATAAATTCCGGCATTATTGATAAGAACATCAATGGAACCAAACCTTTCAAGGGCTGTCTGCACCAATGCTTCTCCCGTTGACTTTTCTGAAACATTTCCGGCCACCATGGCCAGATGGTCTCCGGCTCCCAGTTCATGATAGACTTCTTCTAATTTGGATGCTGTTTGCGAATTGATGATTACATTGTCACCTCTGTGCAGAAAATAACGTGCTGTTTCTAGCCCTATTCCTGAAGAGGCTCCTGTTACAATTATGGTTTGCTTTTTCATTTTTATGCTTATTTTTTAACTGTTGAAAATCCTTGTTCTTTTAACACTGAAACCTGTTCTCCGGCATATCCCCAGTTATCATCTTCAATTTCGTTAATCACGATATGGGTTAAATGAGGATCCTTATTCAAAACCGAAGTGACTGCTTCACTGATTTTTCTGATTAATTGTTGTTTGGTTTCGCGGGTAAGATCTTCGCGAAGCACCTCTACTTTTATAAATGGCATAATGGTAATTTTTTAAGGTGAATAGAATTAATAAGCTTCCGCAACAAGATGAATATGTAAATCAAAATTGTTGTAGATCAAAGTGTCTCCGAGATTGGTGAAGAAATTGGAGGATCTGAATTTGATATTGAATTTCGTTCTGTCGACTATGATTTTGGTTTTTAAAACAGCCGTATCGTTTGTTGTTATAATATGCAGGCTGGTGTCGATAGGATGGGTAATCCCTTTTATGGTAAGATCTCCTTTTACATAATAAAGGTTTTCATCACCAGGTTCAGCGTGAGTGATTTCGAAGTAGGCTTCAGGAAATATTTCAGAATTAAAGAAATCATCAGAAGCCAGGTGATTGGCAAACTGCGTATTGGTTTCAGCATCTTCAATATCAAGAATCCTGATGGTGCGGGTATCAATGGCAAACTTGCCAGATACAGTTTTTCCTTCTCCTAATGTAAAGTTTCCTTCTTTTACATTAATTGTACCGTTGTGAGCTCCGGTTACTTTTCTGCCGATCCAGTTGATGGTACTGTTTCCGGCATTGACTTTAAAATTTTTTGTGTCCATTTTTATTGGGTTTAAATATTGACACAAAGTTCAGTCGATCGAAAGAAAAAGTTACGTGATGTACCTCACAAAATAGAGGCGGAGATCAATCATTGTAAAGATGTTAATTATTGGTGCAGTCTGCTCAGAGTTTCTCTCGTTACCCCAAGATAAGAAGCAATCAGATGCTTTGGAACCAGATTATACAATTGAGGATACATGGATAAAAGCTCCTGATACCGGAATTTGGCATCGTTATTCATAAAAGATAGCAGACGTTTCTGCGCAGCAACATATCCTTTATTGGTTCTCCATCGGAAAAAATGTTCAACCTCGTGAATTTCATTGCAGATTTTTTCTCTGTCTTCATTGGAAATAGAGAGTATTGTTGCGTTGGTGATACAATCTACATTGATAGTAGCTCTTGTTTTGTTATAAAGTGCATCAAAATCGGTAACCCACCAGGTCGGCATAGCAAACTGGAGAATAAACATTTTCATGCTGTCATTAAGATAAAAAGCTTTTAAACAGCCTTCAAGCACAAAATATTCATGGTTTACAAAGTCACCCTCCAGGATCAGGCTTTGTCCTTTCTTTAAAGTAATCAGATTAAAATGGCCAAAAACATAATCCAGCTGCTCGTCTGTGAGCGTCGTAAATTTTGAAATGTGATCTTTTAATATTTCTTTAGAATTAACCATGATGAGTAATGAATATTCAAAAGTAAGTCTTTTTCAGAATAATTTTAATTTAAATAATGCGATACTTCCGATGTTTGATTTCCTGAAGATGATCCCCTAAGTCTTAAATTTATTTTTCATATATTTAAGCAAACACCAGTAAAAATGTTTTTAACAAAACAGGATTTATTGCGACACATTAGAAAAACTTAAAACTATGGGTATATATTTAGCGCCCGTTATTTTCTTCGGGCTTATCATTTTATTTGCTTCGTTTTTTGTTGTTAAACAGGAAACTGCAGTTATTATTGAACGTTTCGGAAAATTTCGGGGTGTAAAACATTCAGGGCTTCATCTTAAACTGCCCATCATAGATCAGATTGCGAAAAGACTTAATTTGAGAATTCAGCAGCTGGACGTAATGATTGATACGAAAACATTGGATAACGTTTTCATCAAAATGAAAATTTCTGTTCAGTACCAGGTGATCCGAAGCCAGGTAGGAGATGCTTATTATCGTTTGGAAAATCCGGAAAATCAAATTACTTCATTTGTATTCGATGTAGTGCGTGCTGAGGTTCCGAAACTGAAACTGGACGATGTTTTTGTAAGAAAAGACGATGTGGCAATTGCGGTGAAAAGTGAACTTCAGGAAGCGATGAACAGCTACGGATATGATATTATCAAAGCGTTGGTAACAGATATTGATCCTGATGAGCAGGTAAAACACGCTATGAACAGAATTAATGCGGCAGAAAGAGAAAAAACAGCTGCAGAATATGAATCAGAAGCACAGAGAATCCGAATTGTAGCCGTTGCAAAAGCAGAAGCAGAATCTAAAAAACTTCAGGGACAAGGGATTGCAGACCAAAGAAGAGAAATTGCAAAAGGACTTGAAGAGTCTGTAAGAATGCTGAATAATGTAGATATCAATTCTCATGAAGCATCAGCGCTTATCGTGGTAACACAGCACTATGATACGCTGCACTCGGTGGGAGCAAGCAACAGAAGTAGTCTTGTACTTCTTCCCAATTCGCCTACTGCAGCCAGCGGAATGCTGAATGATCTGGTTGTAGCCATGACAACCGCCAATACAGTAGGAGAGACTACCAAAGGAAAATATCCTGATCCACCTCAGAAAGAAACCGGATTTTAAGATAGAAAGGAAAATGAAATATATAATTGTTAACTTTTCCGGATTGACCAAAAGTAACTTCTGACTTCATTCTTCCAGCTTCCAACATAAAAAAAAGTTCCTGAAATTTTCAGGAACTTTTTTATTAATTATTTCTTCGTTTTAGAAACTTGTTCTACCAATGTATATTTAATTGAAGAGGCGTCTGCCGGAGGGTTTTCGATTTTTTCTGTTTTTACTTTTAAAACATATTCGTAACCCGGTTCATAAGTAAATCCTTCAATACTGCTGTAGAAATTAGTCCAGTTTTCAGAAGCATTTTCTTTTACCTGCATGCATTTCATACGACCTGCTCCTGCAGAACAGTCTACGGTTTGTGGCCCTACGATAATTGTTTTTTCATTAGCTGCCAGTTCTTTCTTTTTTGTTTTAGAAACCTGTTTTACCAATGTGTATTTTATAGAAGATCCATCAGCTGGCGGATTGGCAATTTTTTCTGTTTTTACTTTTAAAACATATTCATATCCCGGTTCATAAGTAAATCCTTCGATATTGCTGTAGAAATTGGTCCAGTTTGCGGAAGTGTTTTCTTTTACCTGCAGACATTTCATAGGAGCTACGCCTGTACAGTCTGCTGTCTGTGGTCCTACGATGAATGTTTTTTCATCACCTGCGGATGCATTGGCTGTGGTTGTACATTGCGTCATTGCAAATAATGCTAATGCGGGTACAGTCCCCTTTAGAATTGTTGCTATACTTTTCATAAACTTGATTTTTTTCCCATACCTCGCAATTACTATGCCGAAATTGTAGTACTTCTGCTATTGCTTTTTATTTTTTTAATCGTTTAATTTGAATTTCTTAAACACTAACCACAAAACATAATTCTTATAATAAATATGGAAAATCAAATGCAAGTTGAAAATTACAGGATTCAAAAACCTGAAATGTGGGCAGGAAATATCGGGGATGAGGAAATAAAAAACCGAATCAAAGACTCCGAATTTGCCAAGAGACAAATTGATGAAGGTCGTGATTACTGCTATTTTTTAGACAAAAAATACTATACAAGCAATAAAGAAAACAGTGAATATGTCTGTATGGCATATACTCTGAACGAACCTGGAAACCTGGAAAGAGCCTCGGTTTCTGATGTCATTGTGGAAGAGAATGAAGTGTATCAGATTCACAGAATCAGTGTGTTGAGAGATGGCGTTTTGATTGATAAGATTCCGGATACGAAAATTAAAGTTCTTGACAGTGAGAATCAAAGTAGTGGAGGAGTTTTGAGCAGTAATAAAAAGATCAATATTACCATCAAAGATCTCAGACTGTATGATGTACTGATTCTGGAAGATTCAAGAATTAAAGAATTCACAGACCGTGATTTTCTAAGAAAGGAATTCTCAAAATACGTTTGGGTAAGTCCGGATAACTATTGGGCTTACGGCAGTTTTACATTCACTTTTATCAACGAACGTGAGCAGACTATTGCCTACAAAAAAACATTTTTCAGAGACGAACAGGGCCATGTTCTTGAGCCGGAAACGAGCTTCCTGAAGAAAGGAGAACAGTTTGTCATTGAAGAACAGAATTATATCAATCCTGTAGATTCCGGACGTGAAATTTTTCCTTATATAGATTTCGCTACAGACAGTAACTGGAAAGATCTTTCCAACTATATTGTACCCATCTATGAGGAGATTTTTAATGCTTCTTCTTTAGAGGATTTTGCTCCGAATCTGGTTGAAAAACTGGACGCTATAGCTGATCAGGATGAAAAACTGCAGTTTGCGATAGAATATGTGCAGAACCACATCTATTATATTTTCAATGCTGATGAAATGAATGGGCATAAGCCGCAGGAGCCGTCAGTAACCTATGAAAATAAACAGGGTGACTGTAAAGCAAAATCCGTTCTGTTAAAAGTAATCCTTGATTATATAGGAGTAGATGCATCCGTTGTACTGGTGAATTTTAATACCGATTATTATATTAAATATTATCTGCCATCATTGCTAAACTTTAACCATGTTGTCGTAAAAGTGAACTATAAAGGCGAAGAGTATTTTATTGATGCTACTATCCGTGATGAATTCGGGCTTATTGAAAACAGAGGATTTATGTATTTTATGCATTATCTGGAAGTGAAAAAAGATCAGGAACTGCAGGTAAGGAAATCTTATAAATTCCCTTATTTCTGTATTGATGAAAAAGTAGATCTGAATGCACAAGGGAATACCGGAAATCTTACTTTGTCAACTACTTACAAAGGAAGCAGAGCCAATGCGATGAGAAGATATTTTAAAAGTACCAATAAAAGAGAAATTATAGATACCTGGAACAGTTTCCTTTTCTATGCGCTTAATTATTCAGGAGACAGAAATGGTACTGATGTCAGAAATGTATTCAAAGATGCTGCAATTGATGTGGTAAGTGATGATAAAAGGCTGAATGAAGTCAAGATTCAATATACAGCGGTTGTTGAGAATCCGTATTTTGTAGATCCTCAGAAAAACCGTTTTCTGATGTACTTTGACCGAAATGTAGTGAAGGCAGGCGCAAGAGACTTTATGCACAAAGATTTACCATTCTGGCATAATTTCGACAGTGAGAAATATGAAATCAATCTCCATACAGATCAGAAAATTGATACGGAAGAAAAATATACCATTCAGGAAAGTACCATTGCAAATCCATATTTTGACTATAAAAGCCGTAAAAAAGTACATAAAAACGGGGCAAGTGTATCTATAGAATACCACCCTCTGGTCAATCTTGAGATTCCGCAAAATGAGTTTGAACAGTTCAGAACTGACCATCATACTGTTGCAGATAGTAATTTCGGACTGGGAATAGACATTATTGAACCAGGGCTGATGAATATGCTGAAATTCAGTTTTAAGAAGAAATTTAAATAAAACTTTAAATTCATAGTTTAAAATTTAAGGTTCAAAGTTTTAAGTTTAAAGTTTCAGCGGGCGGCTTCGCCGCCCGCTGAAACTTTTTATTCTAAGGATATATTCGTTTAAAATCATACAATTATAAGATTAACCCATGCACAAGATATTTGTTCTTGCGTTTTTTATGGCGGTTTCTCCATTGGTGAAGGCGCAAAAATTAACCAAAGAAAATGTTACAGGATTCTGGAAACTGAAGGAATCCGGATTTTATGAAGATAACAAGAAGGTAGTAAAACAATTTGATAACTGCCGTTTGATGAGGAATTATGCGATCCGGGAAGATGGTTTTGCCATTTATAGTTATGTGGAAGGAAAAACAGGTGACTGCAGTCCCTCAGAGCCCAGACTTTCTTTTTGGAGGATTGTAGAAAACAGAATTCAGTTCTATGTAGATGACCAAAATATTCTTGAAGAGGTGGAAGTGACATTGAATAAAGATCATACAATAACTTTTTCAAGTTATATTCCTAAACGGACAAGTGTGAATGGAGACGCTCTTGCTGAAAAAATAGTAAATACGGTTCACTACGACATACTTGAAAAAAAATATTAATGGTAAACCCTAAACTTTTTGACGTATGAATTATGTAACAATAATCTATCTCCTGAATATTCTGCTATATGCTTTATATTTCTTTGGAAGAACCGGAAGTGAGGTAGCAATGTCCAGCCTGGATTATACCGTTTCCGGAATCCTGTCCCTTTTTCTGATCTTTGCAGGATACCTGAATGCAAAGCAGAAAATGATCTACAGAACTGTTCTGTGGGTATTTTTTGTGAATGTATTTTTATTCATCTGTTCCGGTTTATTTGATCAGTTTGGAAGCCATTTTAATATCCTTTCCAATGGCAATAGTGACAGTTTTTTCTTTACACTGGCACTGCTTGTGTATAACGGGTATCTTTTCTCTCTAACGGTTATTCTTGAGGGTTCAGGACTGGCATTGATATTCCCGGTAGTATTATCTTTCATTCTGCCTTCATTGGGATATCTGATTGGGAAGAAGCTTCATCAGAATAAACAGAATTCTACCGACGCATAGTCATTGCGAACTGAAGGTGAAGCAATCTCAATAGAGAAATAGAATTTGGAATACTAAGTATAAGTTTTTTTGAACACGCAAAGGCGCTAAGATTTTTACAAACCAAGTGTATGTAAGACGCAAGGATTTTATCTTTGATAAAATTGGATACTGCATATTCTTAACCTCTCACTTCTAATGTGATCTTTGGGAAATTGATAATATTACTTGCTGAAAATCTGGGATTTTCTTGCGCCTTAAAATATACGCAAAATATGAATTCTTGCGCCTTTGCGTTTTCCAACATTAAATAATTTTAAGCAAAAAAAATAAGAGAAAAGTTTAAGGTTACCCTTAATTCTGAGGCTGATTATTGGATGTAAAGAATTTCTGTTTACCAATAAGCAGTTCAAAAAACAGTCTGAAATCTGAAATTAAAGACCATAAAGGATATTTGAAAGTAGCAGGTTTGTTTCTCTCAATCACAGCGTGACTGAACCACGCAAAGCCATAGCCTACAATGGGAATATACCATAGAAACCTTTCTTTTCCGGAACTTATGACATACCATATTACGAAAAATACGAGAAATGTTCCGATAAAGTGAAAAATACGGGTTCCTGTTTTACTATGTTCAGTAAGATAAAACTGGTAAAACTCTCTATATGTTTTAATTCTTTCAGTCATGGCAATCTAGTTTATTGATTCTATTGAAGTTAAAGCAATAATTCTGCCGATTTTGAAAGTGAATAAAAAAAGAAAAAGGCAAAATCGCAAATCAGTTTCTCCATCAGGTTTAACCTCTTTGCCATTTTGCCTTTTTACAATTATGCTTGTTTATTTAGCTATTCTTTAATTCTTTTCCCAGTTTACTGTTTTTGTATCCGTAGCAGAAGTAAATCACCATACCAATCAGGAACCACATCCCGAACCAGAACCAGTTCTCATGGCTCATTCCTGTAAGAAGGTACAGACATGAACTTAATCCAATCAATGGAATTAATGATAAATTCTTTACAAAAGTCACAATACATAAGATCAGGTTGATGATGATAAAGAAGAAAATAGAAGCTCTGAATTCTCCTTCATTAGGATCTGACCAGTTCATCAGGTTGTCAAAAAACTCTGGCTGCCATTTGTAGAAAGCCAGCAAACCGCCGATAAAAATAACAGGGAAGATGATTTTACCATTCACATAAGGAAGGTGAAATCTGCCTTTTATTTTTTCTTTAGCAGGAAGAAGAAGTACCCCGGCACACACCAATACAAATGCAAAAATAGTTCCGATACTTGTAAAATCAAGGATGAATGTTTTATCTGTAAATAGAATAGGAATTCCTACTACAACCCCGGTAACGACTGTTGCGTAAGATGGTGTTTTATATTTAGGATGTACTTTTTGAAATCTTTGAGGCATCAATCCGTCACGGCTCATTGCGTACCAGATTCTTGGCTGTCCCATCTGGAATACCAATAATACAGTGGTAATGGCAACAATCGCTACAAACGAAACAATAAGTTCCATCCAGGCTACATTAGCATTTGTTTTTTCAAATATGAATGAAAGCGGGTCTCCCACACCATCGAATTTCTTGTAATCTACCATTCCTGTTAATACAAGCGTCAATGCAATATAGATCACCGTACACAGTACAAGAGAGATGATCATTCCTTTTGGTAAGGTTTTTTGTGGATCTTTGGTCTCTTCAGAAAGTACACTCAAAGCATCAAATCCGATATAAGCGAAGAATACACCGGATACGGCACTCATTACTCCTGCAAAACCATTAGGCATGAAGGATGGTGTTCCGGTTGTAGGGCTTATTGGGGTCCAGTTTTCAGTGTTGACATAAGCACAGCCTACAAGAATTACCAGTATGATCACTGCCAGTTTTAAGATAACCAGAGAGTTGTTGAAGTTCTTGCTTTCCTTTACTCCTACATAACAAAGCCATGTAATCAAACCATTGATGACCAATGCCGGAATATCTACAATGAACTTTAAGCTTCCAATCAATGGGGCAGTATTCCATGCACTTAAAAGTTCTTTGTTTTCTGAACCATATTGAACGGCTTTTCTGGCTTCCGTATAACTGCAGGTCAGATAATCAGGGATATGCATTCCGAGACGTCCTAAGAAGCTCGTAAAATAATCTGACCAGGAAAAGGCTACGTAAATATTTCCGAAAGAATATTCCATGATCAGGGCCCAGCCAATTACCCAGGCAATCAGCTCTCCAAAGCTGGCATAGGCATAGGTGTAGGCAGATCCTGCCGTAGGAATTCTGCTGGCAAATTCAGCATAGCATAAAGCCGTAAATCCACAGGCAAAGCCGCAAATCAAATATAGTAGGATTACACCGGGACCACCTCTGAAAACGGCTTCTCCTAAACTACTGAAACTTCCAGCTCCAATAATGGCCGCTATACCAAAAAATACAATGTCCCATACACCTAAGACCCTTAAAAGTCCCGTTGAAGTATCTGTATCTGAATAGATTTTTCTTCTAAAAAGTTGACTCATTCAATAACTATATTTGATTTGAAAAAAAGCAAATGTAATGATTTTTTATTTTGATGTTAACAGTTGTTAAGAACATTTGGGGAAAAATGCTCAGACAAAAGGTTTTAATCTTTATAAACAGGGATTTCCACGTAGCTGTCATTGTACCATTTTATCTCCAGAGGTTCCCCGGAATCCTTTATTGTTTCATCACTTACATCTTTACCGGATCCATAATTGACCTGCCAGTTTTTACTTTTATTAACTCCTACCACTAATACCAGTTTGCTTCCCTTTTCTATTTTTTTGCTCATAAACAATGAATTTTTGATCGGGATCTGCTCCTTTTTGCCAGGCTTAAGAAGTTGGCGTTTGGAATTGTCTTTTGCAAAGCTGGCTCTTGTAAGATGTGTAGATAGTAAAAACGTCTTGCCATCCGGTTGTACCTGATACAATGCAGTACTAGGGTCAAAATCTTTCTTATTAATGGAAACGTTGAATACTCCGGATAAATTTCCACTTAGTATAATATCCCTGTCCAGAACTTCACTTTCAAAATGAACAGAATTGGTTACATATACACTATCCTGTTTGCTTACTTTATGATAAAGATACTTTGGATTTCTGTCTTTAAAGTCAATGGTCTGTTGGGTAAATTGCTCGGTTTGGGGTTTTTCAAAAACCGAAGATCCGTCTTTATGATCCTGAAGATAAAATTTAAGCGTAGAAGAGTGCATTTTATCAAGACTGGGAACATGTTTCCATGTATTACTGCTCATAATCTGGAAATTGACTTTATCTTTTAGAAGTTCCGGTTTTTTGCCGTCTTTCAGAATATAATCGAACCATGAAAAAGCGAGTTCATCAATACTTATCCTGGCTACAGGATCTATGAGGGTGCTCCCGGTACCATAGACATAATTGTATCCATAACTTTGAGCTCCTGCGTGATCATAAGGGCCTATCACTAAATAATGGTTAGGGTGTTTGTTGTATTGGTGATGTTGTTTATAATAATACAATGCTCCGATCTGATCAGCATCATAATAGCCTGTAGTCGTTAAAACAGGAATGTTTATTTTAGCAAAATCCTTTTTATAAGGAACCATTTTTTGCCAGTATTTATCATAACCGGGATGATCCAGCCATCGTTGGAAAATTTTATTGGGTTTCCCGCTTATGGAATCCAGGGTTCTGAATGATTTGCCGCTTTTATACCACGCTGTATTAATAGAATCCCATTTTGGATAATTAGTGAAGGTTGCTTCATCGGTCAGCTTATTATTGGTGACATAGCGAATCCACTGCATCATATAGCTCATGAATACATTGTTTTGAGCAGGATAATCGATCCCGATTCCTACCGCTACCTGAGGTACGATTGTTTTCAAAGCCGGATGCAGTTTTTTTGCCGCTGCCCATTGGCTGAATCCTAAATAACTTCCGCCTATCATTCCTACTTTACCATTGCTCCAGGGTTGTTTGCTTACCCAGTCTATGACTTCATAAAGATCCTGTGCTTCATCTTCAAATGGATTATTGGGGTCATTACTGTTTCTTTTTCCACGGGTATTCACCACGGCTCCTACATAATTGTAAACGGCTGCTCTTTTTCCCATCCCTGCATCTGCAAGTTCTCCGGCATAAATATTATTGGTAAGAATAACGGGAAGAGGAGAGGTGTTTTCTTTTTTTCGTACAATAGTAATCGTGAGCTTCGTTCCGTTTTTTAAGGTAAGGTTCTGGGTATCGATGATGAATTTTTCCTGCTCCTTTGCTTTAAATAGCTGCATAATCTGAGGCTTGATGCTGGAATAAGTCTTATAATTGACATAATTTTTACATAAAGCCAGTGCGGAAGCGTAATCTATACTATCCTTATCTTTTTGTTTGGCAAGGGCTGTTTTCAGAGATTTTTTATAATCCTTTACATCACCATCCAGAATGGTCCCTATTTTGGCAATCAGCGGATCGGGTAAACTTTCATATTTTGTAGTGAAGGCTGCTTGAAGAGCATTGGGAAAAGAAACTTTTTTATCTTTTTCCATCAGTTTGGCCATGCTGTAGATTTCATAAGCGAGAGATTTGTTCCCTGCCATATTATGATCTGCATATTCTTTACGGTAATCAGTTAAGCTGGCAATAGAATTTTTGTAATCTTTTGCAGCGAGCTGTAAACGAAACAGGTTGTCTAAAAATGTGACGTTAGATTTCGGTTTATTTTTAGGAGACTGATGTTCAGTAATCACCTTGAGAGCAAGTTCCGGGATTTGTTTTTCCAGAATGACAGAATCTGTTGCTGCTGTTTTCGGAAAGTAAAACTTCTGGGCCTGCATTAGATTGACAAAAACTAATGCTAAAAGTATCTTAAATTTCATTAATAGTGTATTTTGAGCTGCTGCTGAAAAAGCCTTACATTAAAATAAGGTCTTGATCATTGATTACCCAATTGGTTATTTTTTTTAGCTGACTAAAATAAGAATTTTTATCATATAAAGTCTGCTGGAATTTGCTCAGACAAAAGGTTTTAATCTTTATAAACAGGGATTTCCACGTAGCTGTCATTGTACCATTTTATCTCCAGCGGTTCCCCGGAATCCTTTATTGTTTCATCACTTACATCTTTACCGGATCCATAATTGATCTGCCAGTTGGGATTTTTATTGACACCCACTAATAACAGGAGCTTGCTTCCTTTTTCTATCCTTTTGCTCATAAAATAGGAATTGTTGATCGGAATCTGTTCTGTTTTATTGGGTTCCAGAAGCTGTCGTTTTTCGTTATTCTTTGCATAGCTGGCTCTCACGATATGAGTGGACAATAATGAAGACTTTCCATCCGGTTGAATCTGATACAGGTAAGTATCGGTATCAAAATCTTTTTTATTGATGGAAACATTGAAGATCCCTGACAGATTTCCACTGATGATCATATCTTTATCCAATACTTCACTTTCAAAAGTGATAGAATTCGTTATTTTTATGCTGTCTTTTTTGCTGACTTTGTAATAGACGTCTTTCTGATCCCTGTTTTTAAAATCAACCGTTTGTTGAGTGAAATTGTGAGTCTCAGGCTTATTGAATACCGAAGATGTATTTTTCTTGTCCTGAAGATAGAATTTCAAAGTAGAAGTATGCATTTTGTCAAGATCAGCTACATGCTTCCAGGTATTGGTATTCATCACCTGAAAATTGATTCTGTCTTTTAATATTTCCGGCTTTTTTCCGCCTTTTAGAATGTAATCAAACCATGAAAAGGCAAGATCATCAATGCTTATTCTGGCCACCGGATCAATAGGATTGCCATTCACGTAAGTAAATCCGAAACTTTGTGCTCCTCCGTGATTGTAAGGACCTATGACAAGATAATGGTTTGCATTTTTATTGTACTGATGATGTTGCTTGAAATAATACAGAGCCCCTATCTGATCATCATCATAATATCCTGTTGTCGTTAGAATAGGAATATTGATTTTAGAGAAATCCTCTTTATAAGGGACCATTTTCTGCCAGTACTGATCATATCCCGGATGATCCAGCCATCGTTGGAATATTTTGCTTGGCTTACCGCTTATTGTATCTAAAGATCTGAATGATTTTCCGCTTTTGTACCATTTTGTATTGATAGAATCCCATTTTACGGCATTGGCAAAATCCTTTTCATCGGTAAATTTGTTATTGGTTACATATTGTATCCATTGCAGCATATAGCTCATGAAGATATTATTCTGAGCCGGATAATCGATCCCGATTCCTACGGCAACCTGAGGCACGATAGTTTTTAATGCAGGGTGCAGTTTTTTTACTGCCGCCCACTGGCTGAATCCCAAATAACTTCCTCCAATCATTCCTACCTTTCCGTTGCTCCACGGTTGTTTGCTTACCCAGTCTATTACTTCATAAATGTCTTCAGATTCATGCTCAAAAGGATTGTTCACATTATTGCTGTTTCTCTTACCCCGGGTATTAACAACAGCGCCTACGTAATTATAAGTAGCAGCCCTTTTTCCGAAGAAATCATCAATAGGCCCAGCATAGATATTATTAGTAAGAATAACAGGAAGCGGAGAGGTATTATCTTTTTTTCGAACAATGGTAATCGTTAAGGTATTTCCATTTTTTAATTTTAAATCTCTGGTTTCAGTAATAAATTTTTCGTTATTTTTTGAAGCCAGCAGCTGCATCACCTGAGGTTTGATGCCAGAATAGGTTTTATAACTCAGGTAGCTTTTGCATAATGCAAGAGCCGTTCTGTAATCAATGCTGTCTTTATCTTTTTGTTTATCCAGTAGTTTGTTCAATTGTTTTCGGGATTCTCTTACATCTCCGTCAAGGGCAAGGATAAGTCTGGGAATCAGTTTTTCCGGAAGGCTTTCATATTTTTGATTGAATACTTTCTGGAGTGCACCGGAAAAAGAAGTGTTATTTTCTTTTTGGGCCATCTTAGCCATGCTGTACAGTTCGAATCCTATATATCTGTATCCTCCCATATTATGATCAGCAAAAAGATTACGGTTTTCGGAAAGAGAAACTAACGAATTTTTATAATCCTGTGCCACCATCTGTAAACGGAAAAGATTGTCCATAAGATCCACCGTATTTTCCGGTTTGTATTTGGCGGATTGAAGTTGGGGTATCACTTGCTGAGCAAGTCCCGGCATCTGTTTTTCCAATATAACAGAGTCTGTGACAGCTGCCTTTGGAAAGTGAAATTTTTGCGCCTGCAGGAGGTTTACAAAAATTAATGCTAAAAGTATCTTAAATTTCATATATAGTTTGTTTATGGTATGTTTTTCGCTGCTGTTCAAAAAAGTATCCGGTCAAAATAGGTTTTTGATAACTATCTATTAAAATTGTTTACATTTTATCAGACGAAAGTAGTAAATTTTATCATTGTGTAGTGAGAAAATTTTCATTGTTATGGAATGAATATTAACAACCATTAACGCTGTTAAAACTTGCTTAAACAATAAGTTTTTAATATTTTCGTTAACTTATTTAGACTAATTTTCTTATATCAAGAAGAATGAAATCAAAAAAAATACTCTTAGCGGCTGCTGTAATCTATTTCGGAATCTCCGATGCTCAACAGTCCCAATATTTTACCCAGAAAGAAAATTACAGGTTTAATCTAGCCGAAAATCTTTATCAAACTAAAATATACAACGCTTCTCAATACGAATATGCAAGACAATACTTCTATAATCAGAATTTGTCCCGCTCGAAAAAGGAAGGTGCGCAGTTTTTTGATAATGTAATTGGTGTGATTCTTCAGAAAAATCATGCTGAAGAAGGATTAACCGCTTTCATGAAAGAATATCCGAATTCTGCTTATTTTGCGCAGGCTAATCTTCCTTTGGCGGATTATTACTTGGCAAAAAAAGACTTTGACAAGGCGCTGGAAACTTTGAAAAAAGTGAATCAGTATCAGCTTTCAAAAGAAGAGAATACACAGTATATTCTGAAGCTTGGCTATGCAAAATTCATGACGGGTGATTCTAAAGGCGCCATTGATGCTCTGGAAGAAGCTTATAAAACAGCAGATCAGTCTCAAAAAGGAGATATCGCTTATATGCTTGGGCATTTATATTACAGCAACAGACAGAATGATAAAGCTTTCCAATATTTTGATTCTGTAAAAGATCAGGATAAATTCTCTAAGCTGGTACGTCCTTATTATGTACAGATGTATTATAATGACAAGAACTACGATCAGGCGATTACAGAAGGAAATGCTCTGTTAAACGAAAATATTTCAGATTCTTATAAAGCGGAAGTTCACAAGATCATCGGAGAGAGCTATTTCATGAAGAATGATTACACTTCTGCCTATCCGCATTTGAAAGATTATCTCAGCGTACAGCAGAATCCGTCTGAAAACGATTTGTATGAGATGGGATTTGTGGCTGCACAGCTTAAAAAATATGATGAAGCGGTTTCCTATTACAACCAGCTTCTGAACAGTAATTCTGCGTTAGCTCAAAATGCTTACTACCAGTTAGGAAATGCTTACCTGGCAGTAGATAAAAAACAGGAAGCTCTTTCAGCATTCCGTTCTTCTTATCAGATGGATTATGATGCGAAAGTGAAAAAGCTGGCTCATGAGCAGTATGCTAAACTAAGTTATGATATTGGTAACCCGTTTGAAAGTCCTTCTGCGGTAATCCAAAGTTATATCAATGATAATCAGAATGGAGCCAATGCCACAGAAATGAGGTCATTATTGGTGAAATCATATCTGTATTCCGGAAACTATAAAGAAACGCTGAACGCTATTGACAGATTGCAGAGCTCAACGCCTGAAATCAACAAAGTAGATCAGGAAGTTTCTTATTTATTGGGAACTGAAGAGTTCAACAAAGGAAACTATGATGAAGCTGAGAAATATTTCTTAAGAAGTCTTGGTTTCAATATCAATAAGGAATTCAACAGCCGGGCTTTATACTGGCTGGCACAGGTGTATTACCAGAAAGGGAATTATCCGTCTGCCATTGTTCGTTACGAGAAACTTCTTACCGAAAGCTTCCCTGAGAAACAACAGTTGCCTTATGATTTAGGATATGCTTATTTTAAATCCAAGAAATTTGATCAGGCATCAACGTATTTCAAACAGTATCTTACCAATCCGAAGCCGGAATTTAAAAATGATGCAGAACTTCGTCTTGCAGATATTCATTATGCGAATAATGACCTGAATGAAGCAATTGCCATCTATGATAAAAATGAAGATGCTACGGATTATACTTTGTACCAAAAAGCCATGGCTTTAGGATTTAAAGGAGATACACAGGCGAAGATTACCAACCTTAAAAACCTTTTATCAAAATATCCGGATTCCGAATATTACGATGATGCTCAATATGAAATAGGAACAGCCTATGCTGCTCAGGATGATTTTGCCAATTCCAATGATTATTTCGGAAAAGTAATTAAAGGATCTTCGGACAAAGATCTGATCGCCAATGCTTCTATTTACAGAGCGCAGAATTATATTGATCAGAATCAAAACGATAAAGCACTTTCTGAGCTTAAATCTTTGGGTGAGCAGTATAAAAATACAGCCTATGCTCAAAAGGTTGTTCAGGCTGCAAAACCTATCTTTACGAAAAACGGAGATGTTTCCGGATATGAAAATTTTGCAAGAAATATTGGGGTGAATGTAGATGCTGCAGAAATTGATGAAATCAACCTTTCTACCGGTAAACAATATTTCGCGAAGAAAGATTATAAAAATGCAATTTCTTACTACGAAAAGTATCTGACACAGAATCCAACAGGTGAGGGATTGTATCAGGCGAAGTATGAATTAGGAGAAAGTTACTACCAAACCAATAATTCAACTAAAGCTTTACTTGTTCTTCAGGAAGTTGCTGGAATTCAGAATGATTACCAGGATGACGCACAAACTCGTTTAGCTCAAATCTTTATCGCACAAGGTAATACTGCGGAAGCGAAAAAGTACCTTGAAGGCATTAAAAACTCTTCCAATATCAGCATTAAAAACTATGCAAATGTAGAGCTGATGAAACTGTATGCTGAAGAAAATAACTTCTCTGAAGCTGAAAAATTAGCTAATGCAGTAATCGCTAATTCTAAAAACTCAGCAGCGGTAATTGAAACGGCAAAAGTGATCAAAGCAAGAAGTCTGATGAACTCAGGAAAAGATAAAGATGCTCAGGCGGCCTATGTTTCTCTTGAGAAATCATCCAACACTTCAGTAGCTGCGGAAGCTTTGTATGCTAAAGCGTATTATCAGAACAAAGGAAAAGCTTTCAAATCTTCTAATGAAACGATCTTTAAGCTTGCCAATAACTATGCATCAGAAGAATTCTGGGGAGCGAAAGCCCTGGTATTGATGGCGAAAAACTATATCGGTCTGAAAGATAACTATCAGGCAAGTTATACATGTGACCAGATCATTACCAATTATAAGGATTTCCCTGAAATTGTTGCTGAAGCTAAAGAAGTTAAAAAACAGATTAAGAAATAGGACATGAAGGTGTTTAAAATTACCACATATTCTTTTTTAATTTCTGCTTCTCTTTGGAGCTGCATTCCATCGTACAGTGCATATCCTAAAGAGTATAACCACGCAAAAGCTGATTTTCCTAAGCAAAAGGCTTTTGTAGTGAATAAGGATCTTGAGAAAGAGTTTAAGATTTTAAAACATTCTGATATTTATGAAATTGTAGATGACAGTACCCATGCAGTTAAAATAACACTGCATCCCATGCTGACCCGTACTCCGCCATGTGGAAATCCTATGATTGGGAGTATGCTTACAGTGGGATTACTGCCTTCAGGATTTCCTTACGATATTTCTTACAGTTATGATGTAGCTGAGAACAGCACAACAAAAAATTATCAATACAAATTACAAGTTTATCAAAGCCTTTGGCTGTTTAATATATTCAGACTAGGGAGAACTTTTTCAAAACAGTCAGGGAAAGCTTTATTAGGCAATTATATTGCTTCCAATAAATAAAACCCGTTATATATTTTTTTCAAATAAAGAAAATATGAACAAGAAGATTCAAATATTATCCATATTATTTTTAGGAATTTCGTCAGTGGCGTTTTCCCAGATCAAGGAGGAAAAACTGGTTCTTAACAAAAAGAGAGAGCCGGAAGTGAAGAAGATCGAGAAGAAGAAAACTTCTGTGGAAACCATTAAAAATTATCCGCCGGAAGAGAAATCGCAAACCCCTGTGAAGTATACCATCACAGATGTTCCTGCTGTTTCAGACTTCAAAACGTCTACCATTCAGGGGGAAGATGTTGCTCCGAAATTTGACGGAACGGCTCAGAATAATTACTTCCAGTTCGGGATGGGTAATTACGGAAAAGTGCTGGTAGACGGAAACGTTTCAAAAACCCTTGAAAATAAGTTTGAAGTAGGAGCAGATGTTCATGTACTTTCCACCAATGGTCTTAAAAAAGATTACGACTGGAAATCCGGGCAGACTTCAGCGAATATCGGAGCTTTCTTAAACTCTTATGGAGAAAAAGGAAAATTCAATATCAATGCAGAATATGGTTTAGACAGCTATAATTATTACGGTATTTATGCCATGCAGCCAACGGGTGAACTGGATCTGAAGCAGAAAGTCAATCAGTTTAAAGTAAACGGTTACTATGATTTTTATTCCAACGAAATTTTAAATGATGTAAGGGTAAAATCTTCTTTCCTTAAAGATCATTTTGATGCTCAGGAAAACCAGGTTTCCATCCTTGCCAATTTCTCCAAACATGCGGTGGAATTAGGAAAATCAGGAATCAATCTGAATGCTGATCTTGGAGTAGGATTGGATGCTGTTAAGACCGATTTTGCGATCAGGGATAAAAACTCTTCCAATTTCTTCAATACCAGCCTGACCCCGAAAGTGACGTTCAGAAAAGGGGATTCTTATTTAACCTTAGGTTCTTCATTCTCTTTCCTGAATGCTAAAAACTCTAATGATCAGCTGGAACAGCAGAAAAATAATAAAACGTATTGGTTTCCACAGGCAGAATTTCAGTTTGCGGCTGCCAAAGAATTTAAATTCTACGGAGGGGTAGACGGAGGTTTGAAGCTGAATACTTACGGGGATATGCTGCAGGCGAATCCATTCATCCTTTCTGACCAGTTTTTAAAGCCTACAGAGACGAAATATCATTTTTATGTAGGATTGAGAGGAGATATTGATGAAACGCTGAAATACGACTTCTCTGCAGGGTACGGAAAAATGAGAGATATTATGTTCTTTAAAGCCAACGGTCTTTTTGACAATACCTCTGTTAACCGTTCTGCCTACAATTTTGCCAATACATTCTCCGCAGTATATGACGATGGAAATGTAAGTGATATCAAAGGTAGCGTGCAGTATTTCCCATTGGCTAACCTTATTTTAGATGGAGAATTAAGATTTACAAAGTACGATCTTAAGAATTACGACAATATTTATAACGTTCCATTGTTCAATGCGAGCATCGGGGCAAAATATACTATGCTTGACAAAAAGTTATTGTTAGGTTTCAAAGGAATCTTTGCAAGTGACAGAACTACAAATTCTTATGCAATCGAAGGGGTAGGAGCTCCGAATGTAATTTTCCAGTCTACAGAAAATACAAACGATAAAGTTGGTGGTTATGCTGATTTAAATCTTTCTGCAGAGTATAAAATTCACAAAAATTTCAGTATTTTCGCACTCGGAAATAATCTTCTGAGCTCAAAATACCAGACGTACAAAGGCTATAAAGTCCTGGGTGCACAGATTCTGGGAGGTGTGAAAATTACTTTCTAAAGGTAGAAGGATAGATGTAAAAAGGCCCGGCGCCTGTTACCTGAATCCTACAATCTGCTACCTGGAATAGGCTGCATAGTTTAATGGATAGAACTTCGGATTTCGGCTCCGACAGTGAGGGTTCGAATCCTTCTGCGGTCACAAAGCTCCTTTTTAGGAGCTTTTTTTATGCCTTTTTTTCCAGAAAATTTATTCCTTCCTGCCATTAATATTTACATTGTTATAGTGTAATGTTTACGGGCTACATTATTTAATCCATCAGTTTATAAATAGTTTTGCAAATAATAATGATCAATTAAAATAAAAATAATGATGTCAATTAAATTAGGTGATACTGCCCCAAATTTTCAGGCTGATTCGTCTGTTGGTACAATAGATTTTTATAATTATCTTGGGAATTCATGGGGGATTTTATTTTCTCATCCTGCAGATTATACCCCTGTATGTACTACGGAGTTGGGAATGACAGCAAAGTTGCAATCGGAATTTGATCGCCGCAATACTAAAGTGATTGCATTAAGTGTTGATAGAGTAGAAGATCATCAGAATTGGATCAAAGACATTAATGAAACGCAAATGACTTGTGTTCATTTTCCAATCATTGCTGATGATGATCTTGCCATTTCAAAGCTTTACGATTTCATTCATCCTAATGCATCTGCAACATCAACAGTTCGTTCTTTGTTAATTCTTGATCCCAATAAAATTATTCGTTTAATGATTACTTATCCTGCATCTACAGGGCGTAATTTTGATGAAATATTGCGCGTTCTAGATTCTTTGCAATTAGTGGATACTTATACGATAGCAACTCCGGTTAATTGGAAAGCTGGTGATGATGTCATTATTCCTCCCGCTATTTCAACAGAGGATGCAAGACAATTATATCCCAAAGGAGTTAGAGAAATTAAATCTTATTTAAGATATACGCCTCATCCTGTTGACTAAGATACACTTATTAAGGTAACCCGATTTAAAGATAAATTAACAAGCACAGCTCATGATGAATAAGAAAAAAATTATTTTATTAAGTCTATTACTCTCTGGATTGGCAGTTTCATGTAAAAAAGCAGAAAATAGAAAGACTCAGTCAAAGATTTCTTCTCATGTACTGACAAAAGAACAACAGGATAAACTAACAGGTGAAGAGGTTCTGAAAGATTTTATGGAAGGAAATAAAAGATTCCAGGATGAAATTGTAATTAAGAGTGCGCCTACAAAACATACAGGAAAGCTTGTAACGGGTCAGTTTCCTAAAGCTATGATCGTAAGTTGTTCAGATAATGCTGTTTCCGTAGATGATATTTTTGATCAGGGTTTGGGAGATATTTTTGAGGGAAGAGTAGCTGGAAATTTTGTAGATGAAGAGGTGTTGGGAAGTATTGAGTTTGCTTGTATAGTAGAGGGTGCCAGACTTGTCGTGGTAATGGGGCATCAACATTGTGAAGCTGTAAAAGCAGCTATTGACAATGTCAGGTTTGGTAATATTGCAGCGACACTTTACAGGCTAAGACCAGCGGTGAATATCAGTCTAGGTTTTACAGGAATGAAAACCTCAAAAAACAATGAGTTTGTAAAGTTCGTTTCTGAAAATAATGTCAAAATAGCACTCAATGATATACGGAAGAAAAGTCCGATCCTTAAGGAAATGGAGGATAATGGAAAGATAAAAATTGTTGGGACATTGTATAATCCTGCAGATGGAACATTGGAGTTAGTACAGTAATTCAGACTGCTAATTTGTTTCGAATTCATGCTATTCAATATGCTGAGTTGTCTGAAATCAGTTGACATAAAATTGAACAATATTAAATCCGGAGAAACTGTTTTCTCTGGATTTTTTTTTGAGTTTCATTCTAATGACCGTTTTACCATTTACACAATAATCCTTTTTTGACTACAATCAGGTAGTACTATTATGTGGGCTCAACAACTTATATCTACACGATATTTTTTTTGGAAAATGCTGGATGATATACTTTTACAAAATGAAAATTCACCTTTAATTCTTGTGCCAGGATAAAAAATACTGATTTCCGGCGGTGAAAAATACGGATGAGTTCCCATTTTTAAAGTAAATCAGGAACAGGGATTTGGATGAGAATTACATTCCCGGAATCAAATAATACAACATAATTTTTAAAATTTTAAATAATGAAAAAACCATCAATTTTATTAGGAGTTCTGACTCTGGGAGCGTTTACATTAGGAGCCAACACTGCTTTCGCCAATGTAAAATCAATAGAAACTCATTCTACGGAGGCTGCTTGTGGAGGTAAAACAGGAAAAAGTGGTGAAGCTAAGTGCGGAGGGAAAAAAACTTCAGAAGGAAAATGTGGGGAAGGAAAATGTGGAGGAAAAAAAACAGAAACGAAAACTAAAGAAGGGAAATGTGGGGAAGGAAAATGCGGTGAAGGCAAATGTGGAGGGAAAAAAACTAAGAATGAAGCCAAAAAAACTAAAAAAACAAAAACAACATCAACTAAATAGTTTTTTGGAATCAACAGACTTGTATAACAGGTCTGTTGATTTTTTAAGTACCATCGGTAAATAGACGATTATGGTAGGAATTGGTTATCGAAAAGAATTTTCCAAAACATTTTTAAATACGGATGTTTTAGAACCTGATTTTGTGGAAGTAGCGCCCGAAAACTGGCTGGGAGTTGGAGGGTACTGGAAGAGGGAATTAAAGAAGGTACTGGAAAAATACCCACTTTACTGTCATGGATTATCTCTTTCTGTAGGGAGTCCGGAAGGAATAGATAAGGGTTTTGTGAAACAGGTAAAACAGTTTTTGGAAGATACTCAGGCTGTATTGTATTCCGAACATCTTACTTTCTCTAAAGTGGATAATGCCCATTTATATGATCTGTTGCCTATTCCTTTCACCCAGGAGGCAATAGAACGGGTTTCTGAAAATATTCTTCAGGTTCAGGATATTTTGAAAAGACCACTGATTTTAGAAAACGGAAGCTATTATACTGTTTTAGAAGCTGAAATGTCAGAAGCAGATTTCATTAACGAAATTGTCAACAGGACGGGCTGCGAATTGCTGCTGGATGTAAACAACGTGTATGTTAATGCTTTTAATTTCAAATATGATGCTGAAAAATTTATCCAAAGCATGCCCCTGGATAAAGTGAAATATATTCATATAGCTGGTCATTACAAGGTCAATGATTATTTAATTATTGATACCCATGGAGAAGATATTATTGATCCCGTGTATAACTTACTGGCGTGGGCTATAGAGAAAATAGGCAAAGATATTCCTGTTCTTTTGGAAAGGGACTTTAATATTCCGGAACTGGAAAATCTACAATTTGAAATTGAAACTTTGAAATTGTTAAAAAACGAAATCTTAACACTTCAATTGGATACTGAATATGGACAATAAAACATTTTCCCTTCAAACCGATCTTGCTTTGTATTGCAGAACCGGTTTGCATGAACCGCCAACCAGTGTTCAGGAGCATACATTTCATTACAGAAGGCTGGTGTATAATGTGATAAAAGATACCTTGAAAAGAGCATTTCCTATGGCAAGGAAATTAATCGGAAAAAGAAGATGGAAAAGGATGGTAAAGCATTTTTTTGAACACCACCAATGTCAAACTCCTCAGGTGTGGAAACTTCCGCAGGAATTTTCAGATTATTATCAGCAACATGATTTTCCTTTTAAGAAAAAGTTTCCTTTTCTTGTTACTCTACTGCAGTATGAATGGCTGGAGATTGAAGTTTTTATGATGGAGGATTTGCCCATTGATCAATTCAGTATAGAAAAAAAATCAGAAGAAGATGGGATTATCCCTAATCCGGAAATTAAGATTTTATCTACAGAATATCCGATTCATCTAAAAAATGTGAAAGAAATTACAGAAGAAGACAAAGGTCAGTATTTTGTTTCTGTACATCGGGACTTCTATACAAAACAAATACAGTTCAACGATCTTTCGTATCCTTTTGTGGAAATCATTTTAAAAGCCAACGAAGGCTGTTTCAGCAGAAAAGATTTCATAGAATTACTTGACGGATATGATAACGACAGGGAAAAAATCATCAAATTATATCAGGATTTTGAACAGTTCGCATTGCAGAATACTATTTTTTTAGGATACCGGATATAAGTAGAATTTACTTTTATAAAAGATCATTGTCCTGGTCTTTTCTTAATATTATTACATTAAAATGAAAAAAATACACGAAATAATGAACAGGTCTTATAGAATAAAAGATTTTGTTTTATTAGGTTTACGTTTGGTGCTGGCATATGGCTTTTTTAACCCGGCAATAATGAAGTTAAAAGATATTGACAGTATTGCGGAATGGTTTGAGATGATAAACATTCCTTTAC
Organism: Chryseobacterium sp. CFS2; assembly: GCF_036543225.1. Lineage (NCBI taxonomy): Bacteria > Pseudomonadati > Bacteroidota > Flavobacteriia > Flavobacteriales > Weeksellaceae > Chryseobacterium > Chryseobacterium sp. CFS2. The sequence goes on along the minus strand of NZ_JAZHQU010000010.1, from coordinate 112,543 downwards.
CTGTATTGAATGCCTATTTAGCAACAGGAACAGAGCTTTTGGGAGCAATTCTGTTAACCTTAGGCCTGCTCAACAGATGGATTTCCATTCCTTTGATCATTACGATGATTGTTGCCATTGTTACTGTACATTGGGGAAATGGTTTTGATGCGGGAGATAATGGTTTTGAAATCCCATTATATTATATTCTGATGCTCCTTACTCTTTTATCTTTTGGTGCCGGAAAATGCAGCCTGGATCAATTTTTAAAACTAAACAGAATTGAAAACTGAATCTGTTTTCTTCGGATTTCTTAAAATTTCAAAGAATTTTTAGAGTTAAAAAATGAAGCTAACCGATTAGTCCCTATTCTCTAAATAATATTTGTTAGAGTATCATAAAATGAAAAAAGCAGGTGTTCTGACACTTGCTTTTTTATGATCGTCTATGGCTGACTGATTCGTATTTGTAGAAATATAAAATCAGTTTTAATAAGCCCTGGGTTCACTTTCATCTGAAAAATATACCATTTCTGGTAAGGTTAGTTTCATTTACAGATTTTTTTTGAAAATTGTTTCAGATTATTTTGAACCCAAAGCACTATTGGTTGAAGAAAAAATATTTATAATAAGTGATTTTTACAATGGTAAATTTAGGAAAATAGTTCCCATTGTAAGTTGAAAATCAGTAGTTATAAAACTACATAGATGACATTATTTATTGTGTTTCCCGTTGTTGCTTACATACTTAAGGATGAATAAGGCTTTGATTATAGGAGAAACAAATCTCTTTATTTATCTTCTGTGATTTTGGTTTTTGAAAGTAGTCTTTCCATTCCTGAGATTCCTTTTAAAAAGAATGTGTAATACTTTCGTTTTGCCTGCCGCCGTTTGTATGGGTTGAAGTAATAGTTTTCCAAATGAATGGTTGCTGGTCTTCAAACTCATGATCAAAAAAGAGGTAGTAATAACAGATGCAGTTATAATTGCAATAGTAAGTAAATCGTTCATCATATCTTTCTTTTTTTAGCCGGCTTGAATAATTATATTATTCCAGATAAGTGGCTTATTATATTCTGGGCAAAATTATCGATTAAGTAATTGGTAATCTGATTATTATTTGTGGTTATTAAACTACTGGAGTGAAAATATAAGTTGGGTTTTTATGCATAGATTAAACTAGTGGCAGAGCTACTAAGGTCATCCATTTTTTGTGAAGAGTATTTCTCAGCAGTAGTTAAACACCGAAGATCGTGTCATTTTTTCCCCATTATTAACACGAATAAAAACTATATACCTGCCTGTTTATTCTTACAGTATTTTTTTTGGATAAAATATTAAATCAGGTAGTTTTGAAATTATTAATAATTAAAAAATAAACACATTTTAATGATAGGTAATGCAATGGATGATCTTCTTAAAATACATTGATTGGGGTCTGTTATCAACCATTTTGGTACTGTTCAAAATGGTAATGATGGTATGCGGAAATAGTTGTCAATTAAGCAAATCCATCCAGGTGATGTAATTTTTTTTCAGCTAATGAACACAAATAAAAACTACACGCCCGCCTGTTTATTCTTACAGTATTATTTCTTTGCGAATTATCAAATCGATTAATTTTGCAAGTGATTAATAGTTAAACAATAAGCACATTGTAATGACCTATTATGCACAGGATGATTTTCTTAATACGGTTTCTGCTTTTTCTCCAGACTTGTATTGTATAAGTATATTTTCTTTTCTGTTGTAAATAATGTAAAGTATTGATTATTAATATTTAATCGGATGATGCCTCGTCGGGATTTAAAATCTTATAGATTTTAGTAATGTAAATAAAGAGTATTAATAAATAAGTAAAAAAAATGAAAACAAAAACAAAAACAAATGTCTTTTTAGACTTCGATAACACACAATTTGACGGCCACCTTCATAATACTATGATGAAATATTTTTATAATTCTGATGACATTCTTCATGAATTACAAAAAGTTGAGCCGGAATTAACAAAAGATCAGTTAATAAAGGAGCTTAAGGGTGAAGCTCCTCTTACACCAACTTCTAAGTATGCGGTACAGCTTGCATTGAAGAGTGCTAAAAATGACGTTATAAAAGAAAATGAAAAACTTAAAGCAGAAGGAAAACGTGAAAAACCTGTACACACATTTGATTTTTTTGAAGGACAGAGCCTGAATAAACTTGTTAAAGAACGTAAAGAGCAAGGTGTTGATGTTGCTATATTAACAGCCTCCATGTTTCCGGGTGCAATTAAGGCAATAAATGAAATAAAGGGCTTAATTCAGTTAAACGATATTCCAATGATTGTTGTTCCTATTGTTAGTAATGGTACTACCCAGCAAAATAAGCTTAAAATGGCTCAGTATAAGAATACGGAAATACAAAAATATGAAAGAGCACAAAGAGCAAACATTGAAGGGTTAATTGATGTTAAAAATATTTTTGTTGATGATAGTAAAGAAAATATTGAAGTATTTACCAAAAGTAAAAATCCGAATAGTATCGGGATGTTAGCAGCGAAAGGGCTTAATAAGGAACTTATGGAAAAGCTGAATAATGCGATAGAAAAAGCGCTTGAGCAGCAAGCGGCGATATCTAAGCAACGTAGTAAGGAAAAAGCATCGTATGTAGAAGATGATATATATGCAAATGTGAATCAAGACATATATGCAAATGTGGATCAAGGTTTATATGCAAATGCAAGTGAATTGAGATCAGGTAAAAATGATCTTTCAAAGTTTACAGAAACACAGAATAAACCTGCAATATCACCAAAACTTTCTCCTAAACCATCACCAAAACTTCCTCCTAGAGCTAAAGCAGAGCAGGCTTCAGCAGCTCCTGCCAGAACACAAAGAAGGCCTTAGAATTTTAATACATAAAAATATACTATGAGTAGCATAGTTAGGGATTGAAAAACTATTGCAACTGTTTGTATGATCAATCATTTTGTTATCTACTCAAAGAACTATTAGCAGGACATTAAAAGTTCTGATGAATAGAATATAAAGTAAAATCTGTTGGTGTTTAATCTGCAAGTTTTACCATTGTGAAGACATTTAGTATTCATCAATATAGGTTGGGTATGTGCAGGCTGAGAAAATTTTATCCGAGTTATACTCGGCCTGCCATTCCTTATTACCAAAACAGATTTCCCTTAAGCGGACTGTTTGTAATGAGTAAGACTTTTTTCAATTAAAATAAACACAAATTATATGGAATACAAAACCCCAAAAACGTTAGAAAGAACTCCTTTAGTCTTCGGTTATCCTGTTATCACCGCTATGATAGTTGTTATATGTCTGATGCTGTTTCTTTTTATTGTATTTAAAAATGTACTGTTATCATTAGTCTTTTTAGTAGTTCCCATCCTGTATTTATACATCATCAAAAAGTACCCTAGAAAAGGGGAGTTTAAAGAATATTTTTTTGATTTTAAGATGGGAGTACAATGTATCAGATTTGATGAAAAATTAGAAAATCTGATTAGCATCAATTCAAAAGATAGTAAGGAAATTTTAAAAAAAACGATTCCATTATCAGATTCTTAATTGATCTGAGTTGAATAACTGGACTTATATCCAATGTCTCAATTATTAAAAGATTGTTGACAGACTGTGAAAATGCTGCGGAATATTGGTGATAAAGAATAAGATATTACATTTTCAGCAGGTATTCCCAGTTACAGATAAACATAGACAAACAAAAATTTAAAATATTAGAAAAAATGAAAAATCTGAAATTTAATAGAAGGAGCTTGATTGCATTATTACTACCCATGAGTAGTTTATTATATTCTCAAGATATTAAGGCAAAAATTGATGGATGGACAACCACCCTTAAAACCTCATTGAATGCGGGCGTTGCCGCTTTTGCGGTGGTGGGTGCTTTTCTGATATTTGTTCAGTATATGCAGGGTAACGAACAGGCTCAAAAGAATTTTGTCCGTTTTGTGATAGGGTTAGCTATTTTTGGGCTGGTTGATGTTATTACCCATGTATTCATTTAGAATAAAGAACGCTTTAACCAGTTTAGATTTAAGCTATACGCAATTTAATATAGCTTAAATCTAAATTAACACTACCTACTTCTGCAGGAATCTTGAATACTTAAAGCATAAATTATTCAATACCATATTTTTTAGCAGTTTTCCTGAAATTTTGTTGGTGGCCTGTATCCTAATCATGCCCATTAAGAACGTCTTTAATTGAACTATGAAATTTAAATCTTTTGTTGAACCTTCCAATAGGGAAGAAGAAAACGTGAAGTTAGCTTTAGCAGAAGCTGGTAAAAACGCAGTGGTTGCTAAGCTTGATGTTTCCAATAGTAGTGTTGTGACATGTGTGAAGTGTAAAAGCGACCAGAATGTTAAGCTGGCTAATATTGCTCCTCTATCAGAAAACAAAGATGAAAATCAATATCCCTTATGTGAAAATTGCAGAAAAGTGTCTTTTAAAGTTAAAATATTCAGATAGAATGCTTTTCTGTTATCTGTATCATCATTTATCAATATTAAAATACCAATGGATTTAAAAAAATTACGTGAAATTCCTTCTACTTACTCTTTAGTTAAAAAAGCATTATTGCTAAGCTTTTCTATTACAATAGTAGCAATTGTTTCCAGTTCAGTCTGGGCTGTGTATGTAAGTAAAGTTTTTACTAAAAAAATATACATTATCACTGAAAAAGGACAGGCAGCCATTGCAAATTCTATGAATAATGATCAGGATTACGAAAATTACAGACTGCCTGAGATCAAGAATCAGATTAAAGTGTTTCACAGATTATTTTTTGGATATGATCAGTTCAGTTATGATAAGAATATCAATGAGGCGCTCTATCTGATTGGAAACTCTGGAAAACAATTGTATTTATCGCTTAAAGCCAACGGGCATTTTGCCAGGATACAATCTCAGAACCTGGTTCAGAAACTGGAGATAGATTCTATAAAAGTTAACGATAAAGAATATCCTTATCACGCATCTGTTTATGGAAAACTCAGTGTCTCCAGAGTCGATCAGAATGTGAGTGCAAAAAATCTGTTTTATTCCTCTTTCGATTTATATAATGTAGCAAGAACTGAAAATAATCCGCATGGTTTACTCATTGAAAATTATTTATTCAAAAGTAAAGGGTTTGAAAATGCTTCAGTTAACGATGGCGGCAATGGAGTAAAGGCAGAGGACGCTCCTAATGAAGAAGATTCCCAATAGACCGGGGATAAGGATACACTATTGTATTGTAATGTCCTTTGATTGCTAAGTATTGATGATAATCCGGAATTTCAACAACGGGATTCTATTATAATGTATGTGTAATGAAAAATGATAAATATTCTTTAGATATTTTAATTATATTTTCCTTTTTAGTAAGTATACTATTTATTTTAGTAGATATTTATTATTCTAAATATAGTTATGTAGCTGAAAAAGGATTGGGTAACGAATATATCAATATATTCATCATAAAGTTATTTAAAACTTTTCCACTCATTAAGAATCCTTTGCTATTACGAACGATAAGCCTTGCCATTGTTTCCTTTTGCTGCTTTGGGTTTGAAGTCAAGAGAGAAGTAGAAGAAAATTCTTCTTTTATGAGGAATATTATCATAGTAGGATCATCTCTGATCACCTTCTTAATCGTATCGGTTTTGAAGATTGAAATTATCTCTTATACTGTTATCTCTTTTGCTTCTTATATTATTTATATCGTCGGGTTTTTAAAATTTAGAAAATACTTCAATTTTTATGATAAGAAGGATGAATTTAATGATAAAAATCAAATTTTTGAACAGGAAAAAGTAGTGAAGAAAAATCCGTATTCTGTGAATTTCAAAACAGAAAACGGGGTGATTAATGTGGTGAATCCTTTTAGGGCAACGATGGTTTTGGGAACACCGGGATCAGGAAAGTCTTATTCTGTAGTTGAAGAATATATTCGGCAGCATATTCAAAAGCAGTTTTCGATGATGGTGTATGATTTTAAATTTCCTGCACTGGCAAAAGAAACATTTGCTTTCTATGAATATTATAAAGAGAAATACGACATTGAACCTCGTTTCTGTGTGGTTTCTTTAGATGATCTGGAGAAATCTAATTTTGTGAATCCTCTGGATCCTCAATTGATAAGAAAAGCTGCAGATGCCATTGAAGCATCACAAACCATCTTATTTAACTTAAATAAAGAATGGATTACTGAAAAAGACTTTTTTGCTCAGTCAGCTATCTCTTATTTCGCGGCCTGTATTTATTTCTTAAGAATTTATGAAGACGGGAAATTCTGTACGCTGCCTCATGCCATCTCTCTAGCTTCTTTGCCGGATGAAAAAGTATTTAAAGTTTTTGGTCAATACTCAGAACTAAGGTTTTTTATGACTCCTTTTGCAGATGCTTTAGCAAAACAGGCTTACGAGCAGCTTTCAGGTCAGACAGCCTCTGCGAGAATACCGCTGTCTCAGTTGGCAACAAAAGAATTATTCTGGGTAATGGGTAATAATGTTTTTCCGGAAGAAAATATTTCATTAAGCATCAATAATCCCGAAAGTCCCTGCATATTAATAATTGCCAACTCACCAAGTACCCAAACAACCAATTCACCAGCTTTAGGGCTTGTGGTTACCCAACTTCTGAAAGAAATAAATCAACAGGGAAGACAGCCTTGCTCTGTCATATTGGATGAGCTGCCAACCATGTATTTTATGGGGTTAGATAACCTGATTGCAACAGCAAGATCCAATAAAGTTTCTACAACCATTGGAATGCAGGATCTTGAACAGCTGAAGAGAGATTATGGAGATAAAGTAGCGGAAACCATATTTAATATCGTAGGTAATATTTTCAGTGGTTCAGTAAGAAGTGAGACCGCAAATAAGCTTCAGGAAATATTTGGAAAGAAAAAACAAAAATTAAAGAATGTAACCATTGATACGAATAACTCATACTCTATCAATGAGAATTTAGAGTATGCCATTCCGGTATCTGCTATATCTCAGCTTTCCCAGGGAGAATTTGTAGGGGTGGTTGCCGATAATTTCGGAGAAGAAATTAACCGGAAAATTTTCAGGGGGAAAATAAAAGTAGAGAAGCGTACGGACCAGATAAAGAATAAGATACCCACCATTATAGAAGGAGAAATGATCAGTGAGGTTTTAAATGGAAATTTTGAAAGAATTGTAAAAGAGGTAGATATTCTTATTGAAAACGAATTATATAGAATTTCCCAGGAGGAAGAAGCTGCTATGGGCAGTGAATCATCCGCTCATGAGGAGACTCAACAGAATTGATTTTTGTAATTGAGAAAACATAAAATGATGACCACTTCTTATGGATAGAGTTCTTAGTAAAAGAAGTAGGATCCTTCCTGCGTGTTGTATTCTTTTTATCGTATTTACTTGTCAGAGAGTACAATCACAAAAGATGATACCACCGGTTGAATCCTATAGTAAAATTGTTTCATCCAATTTCGGGTATAGAAAACATCCTATTGATGGAGTAGTTAAAAAGCATCAGGGTGTTGACTTTTCTGTACCTCAGGGAACTGCTGTATTTTCTACCTATTACGGAATCGTATTAAGTTCAATGTACGAAAGAGGATATGGCAATACCATCTTAATTGATAACGAGGGAGGCTTTAGAACCAGATATGGACATTTAATGGCCTTATTTGTTGGAAAAGGTGAATTTGTAAAGCCTGGACAACTGATAGGCTTGAGTGGAAATACAGGACATTCTACGGGTCCTCATCTCCATTATGAAATAATAGTGGAAGGTAAAAAAATTGACCCTTTATTGTTTCTGAATATTATGTGTAAAAATAGTTTATAAAATATGTTTGCAAATCTTGACAAGAAAAAAAAGATCATCATTGGGGTTGTTTTTGTGGCTGCATTAGGGACTCTTATTTTGATTATGAGCCTTATACTATTCCCAAAAATAAAGGAGTCTGATGATAAGTTGATTTTAACTCCCAATGTAGATGAGAAACAGCTTGAAGAAAAATCAAAATTGGAGATTTATAATCAGGATGAAAGAGATTTAAAGAAGTACTTTTCAAAAGATGGAAAGTATGGTATAGATACAGAACTTCCCGAAGATGAAAAATTATTGCAGGGACAGTTTCAGAATTTTGACGGCAAAACTGAAGAAAATGATTATGCCAAAAGGCAGGAGCGCTATATGAAGGCTTTATCCAACATCTCTTCACAAGGAAGAAGTTACCCTTCCGGTTCCGGTTACAGTTCAAATTCAGGTTATAGTTCCGATTATGGGTCAGGCTCTGAAAGTAGTCTGAACAAAATATTTGCGCTTCAGGATAAGATTCGTGCAGGGTTAACAGAAGGTGCGGCCTCCCGTAATTCACTGGATTCTGCTGATGCATCAAAGACCAGGGAAAGTAAAAAGGATTTGGTTAAAAACGATGTTCGTGATCAAAAGAATTTTTTCCAGGGAACAACAGCCGGAAACAATAAGAAGATTTTACAGCTGATTCCTTCAGAAACCATAGAGCAGAAAAGAATATTAGATAAAAATATTATTCCGATCCGGATAAAAGAAGATATGAGGCTTACAGATGTTCCGGGCGGACTGGTAATTCCTAAGAATTCTATTGTGTATGGAAGAATATCTTTAGGAGAAGACCGGATCAATATTGATATTGAAAGTTATAAAAAAGATAATGTTCTTTACCAGTTAAACTTTAAAGTTTTCGATTATGACGGAAGAGAAGGTATTCAGGTGAACAATCATTCGTGGCTTAAAATCCCTTCAACAGTATCGAAAGATGTTTTCGATTATGCTATTCAAAGAGGAACAAATGCCGGCGGTTCTGTTTTAGGGGGTAGTACCAATACCGGAGTAGATTTGAAAGAGGCAAGAAACGTGGCCATTTTATCAGCAGGAAAAGAAATAAGCAGAGAAGTATTTGAAAAAAGGAGAGTGTTCTTACCTAAAAAATACCAGTTATGGATCAATATAAGATCCTCCAATAATGCTTCTGGTTTTAATTAGAACATTCGTGTAGAAGTAAAGTACAATAGTTTAATAGTTATTTCCTAAGATTATGAAAGATATAGATATCAAAAAAGCTTTTAACATATTAGCGGTAGACGATGATTTGTTAATGAGCAAAAAAGGAGATGTTGGCTTGGTGTATAAGGTGATGCTCCCTCAGATATATTCGCTTGATAGCGATCAGATGGAGCAGATCAGTGTTATTTTTGATAAAGTAATCAGATCTTTACCTGCCGGAACAATTTTGCAGAAACAGGATTTCTTTTTTGTAGACTCCATTAAAGAGCAGGTATCAGACAGTCCTAATTTTTTATCAGCAAGTGACAACAGGTTTTTCCATGAAAAGCCGACCATGAGTCATGAGTGTTATCTCACGATAATAAAGGACTCCAAAAGTAAAGTAAGTATCCTTAATAATTCCAGCCAGTACAATAAATATTTAGATGGAATAGATGATTTTATCAAAGCTGTAGAATCGAGTCTTTCATTTTTAACAAAGGAAGGTTTTTTTGCAGTAGAAAGGTTGAATAATAACCAGATTATCGCTCTGTTAGGGAAATATTTATCTCTTTCGAAAGAAGGGGAAACCAATCTGAGGGATATGTTTTTTGATAAGAACTTACAGATAGGAAATAAATTTGCAGAATTGTATACCATCTCTTCTAATAATCAGCTTCCTATTACCATTAATAGTACCATCAAAAGCATTGAATATTCCACCCCAAAAACTGATTTTAGAATTCCTTTTATACAGCCGGTATCTACAGGGCTGGATGTAAACCATATCTACAATCAGGTGATTTTTATTGAGGATTCAGAAAAAGTTTTTTCTTCTCTGAAAACCAAAATGAATCAGTTTAAAAGTATGGCGATACTTTCCAGAGAAAATCAGGTTACGTATTCCCAGGTAGAAGATCTTGTAGAAGATGTGCTGGAAAGGGAGCTGACGTTTGTTTATCAGCATTTCAGTGTGATTGTCTGGAATGTTTCACAAAGGAAGCTGGAACATGATGTCAACTTACTGGAAAATGCTTTCAGAGATCTGGGAATTACGCCTTATCAGGTAAAGTATGCACTCAATGAATTATATATGAATAATTGCCCTGGAGCACCAGCCTATATTTCAGAGAATCATAAATTTATCGGGATATCCGAGCAAACCTCTTCATTACTGAATTTTGAGTCTTATTACGAGAGTAATAAAGATGGAATTCTTTTCTGTGACCGTAAAAATGAATCTCCTTTACGTCTTGACTTATGGGATGAGCCTGTGAAAAAGGGAATCATCGTGAACCGAAACAGATTAATTTTCGGGCCTTCAGGAACCGGAAAGTCTTTTTTGATCAATCACATTGCGAGCCAATATTATGAGCAGGGTCACCATATTGTCATGATTGATATCGGAAACTCTTATAAAAAGTTATGTGAACTGGTGGAAGGTGTTTACTTTACCTATGACTTAAATTCACCATTACAGTTTAATCCTTTTTATTACTACGATGAAGATGAAATCAATATAGATAAGAAAACCTTTCTGCTTTCACTGATCTTTTTCTTATGGAAAGGAGAAGAGGGAGCTTCAAGAGAAGAAAAACAAATATTGTCCACCTATCTGGATCTTTATTACGAGCATGTCGTTAATAACGATGTTTTTCCTTCCATGGCTACTTTCTATGAGTTTATATCAGAAAATACGGCTGTTGAGGAAGAATCAAGTTATTTTGACAAGGTCAGCTTTAAACTCTCTCTCAGAGATTTTTATGATGGGCATTATAAAGATATACTGAATGCAGCAGAACCTGCCAACCTGATTCATGAGCGTTTTATTGTATTCGAAATGGATAACATTAAAGATCACCCGACATTGTTTCCATTGGTTACCATGTTGTGTATTAATCTGGTGATGACTAAGATCCAAAAGATTCCCGGCGTAAAGAAATCAATATTTATAGACGAGTGCTGGAAGCCTATTTCCAAAGGAGAGATGGCGGAGTTTATCAAGTATTTGTACAAAACCGTTCGTAAGTTTTATGGAGAGGTTGCCATTGCCACCCAGGATCTTGAAGATATCTTAGATACCGCTGCCGGACCTGCCATGGTGAATAATACTGATACGTTGATTATGCTTTCCCATAAAAAGAAAATGGCCTCTAAAGACAAGTTTTCTAAATATTTATCACTCAGTGAATCTGATCTTCAAAAACTTTACTCTACAGACAAAGGAGAGGTATATGTTAAAGTAGGAAGTATGTCTAATGTATATAAAGTGAAAGTATCCCCGGAAAGATATGCCTGTTACTCTTCCAATGCCGATGAAAACAAAGTAATCCGGGGCATATACGAAGCCAAAGGAAATATGTCTGTAGCCATTAATGATTTTATTGATTTAAATTCTCAAAAGAAATGAAAAAACACATTGTATTATTTATTCTATTTTTTCTCTGTTCTCAGGTCTCTTTTGCCCAGGAAATATTGGAACCCTTATCTCAGCGCCAGGCCATTGAAGTTTCAGATGTGAAAACCACACACATTATTTTTGATGAAAAAATAAAATATGTGGATGTGGGATCTACTTATTTCGTTGCCGATACCATTGGGAATATGCTTAAGTTAAAGCATACAGGTGAAGAGTTGGAAGATTTAAAAAGCCAGCAGGCGAATCTTACCGTGATTAATGGTAAAGGAAGCTATTATTCTATTGATATGGAGTATAACAGAAACCCTGATATCACAACGTATAAGGCGGTGGAAACCCTTACTACGATCGATTATTTTGCAAAAGAAAATATTTACAAAATTGAAAAGGAAGAAAGGACAGCACAGGATCTTCAGGAATTATGTATGTTATCTGAAAGTGCTCCTTCTACCGTAAAAATCAAAGATAATAATGATGGATTGAACCTGACTTTGAACGGAATCTATTACAGGAACTTTCAGAATAAAATGGTCTTACGCGTAGAAATTTATAATACCTCTAAAATCACTTTGGATATAGACCAGATCCTTTTCAGATCAAAACTTAAGAATCATAATGCTGCCAAAAAAGATTATGTCTATCAGGAGAGAATCCTGACACCGGTAAAATCCTGTGGCGAGCAGCGAAATATTAAACTGGGCGAAACAAGGGTTCTTACCTTCATCTTTGACAAATTCACATTGAATGAAGATGAGATACTGAGTCTGGAAGTAGGAGAGCATGCCGGAGGAAGAAGCGTCAATATCCGCATTCCCAGAAAGAAACTCTTATTCCCGGAATATATATAAACATCATTAACATATGTAGTTATGAAATATCTGATTCTGCTATTGCTGTTTTTTTCACTGCAGTATAAGGGGCAGTTACCATACATTGATCCCATAGGTCTGGCGGAAAGGTACTTTGAGAACAATGTCACTAATGACTATGAAAAAGCGACCAAAAAAAGCCTGGATGAGCTAGGTCAGATTGCGGTTATCAATGAAGTTGAAAATGCAGCCAGGACTACCATTTCTAAAAAAGACCTTATCAACTTTTCCACGTACTCCAAGGTATGCACCCCTTATTTTAATCCTGTTAAAAAAAGGAAGTGCAGAAAGAAACTGGAATATATTAAAGCAGCGAACAGCATATTGGAAGATACGTTTATAGCTGGCGTAGGGATAAAGGTTAACCGCGGAAACAGAGAAAAGCTGGATGCAGGATTTATGAGTACTTTAAATTTTCTGATTCAGGAACTGGATGAAATGAAATATGAGGCGGAACAAAGCAATCTGTTCTACAAATTAGGCCTCATACCCAAGTAACATCAGTATTGATCAATAAAGTTATTTAAACTTTACAAAACCACAAAAGTCACAAAAGGTTTCATTGTAAAACTCTTGAGTTCACTTAAGTAAGTTTAATATGATACCGCAGAAAAGTTTACATAAGAGGAACATTTCGACTTCGCTCAATAGGTAAGGATTTTCACAAAACTTAGGTGTACTTATGCATAAGGCTTGGTTCTCAAAAAAACTTAAGTGTTTCAAACTTTTGTGCCTTTTGTGGTTAAAACAATGAATATAAAAGTTTAAACAACCTCAATATATAATAAGTTTTAACAATACAGTATTATGAGAGCATTACCATTTTTGTTTTTTTTTACATTTCAGCTGTTTTCAGCTCAGTTTGTACATGTTGCGATCCATTTGAATAATACCGATTCAGACACAAGGAAAAAGCTTGCAGAAATTCTTGCACATACCACGGCAAGAGCTGCGCAGCTAAAGTTCCAGAATGATTACCTGGAAGAAATGATTAAGAATGATGAAGAATTTTTAGAAAGGAATTATAAAAAGTCAGCTCAATTCGATAAGGAAAATAGTACGATTAATTCTGTAAAGACCGGAATTTTAGGGGTAGGATCTGAACTATTGAATGAGTTTAAAACACTTCCTTATATAACCAATGTTAAGAAGAAGTACTTACGATCGTTAGCGTATAATAAAGCTGCGCTTCTTTCCATCCAGAATGTGGATGCCTCAAAAATAAAGGCAGCCGAAAGACAGGAAATTTACAGAATCCGCGAGCAGCTGGTAAGGGTATATTCTAAAAATGACAAGGAAGTTATCGGGGTAATGACTTTGCCTGCTTTAGCACTGCTGGTACAAAGCCATCCGGAGCTTATCAAAATGATCAAGAATCTTGAAATTATATTTTAGTTTTTATTTACCAATAAATGTATTCCCATATGTACAGGTTTCTGATAATGTTATTTGTTCTTGCTTCCTTAAGAGCTTATTCTCAACCCTTTGCCAATAATCCTATTGGTCCTATTTCAGACGTCCCGTCGAATCTTGGATCAGGTGGAATTATTATAGAAAAACACTTGTTGAAGAGCAGAGAAGAAACAACGGAGAAAAGGACTAAAGATTTTTTGAAAGAGTATGGAAAAAGACTTCCATATTATACTGGTGCTGCATGGCTGTTTACGGTAAATAATATTATCAATAATGTGAAAGACAGATCCCGGAAACTGAGGCAGGATAATGAAAATCTTTCTTTCCTGTATTATTCAAAAAAGAAAGAAAACAGAGTGTATCTGCAGTCAGCAGACAGCCAGATTGAGAATATGTCTTCCCATTTCTTAAACGGTGAAAAAGTGGTCATTTTGGGAGAAAAATTTAATCTGTATGAAGACCTGAGAACGTCGTTGTCTGCGATTAACCGGCAGCTGGATAGGGTAGAAGATAATATCAAAGAAAGTACGCTCAAGAGGAAAATAGTCCGGCAGTTTACTAAATAATTAATCTAAAATTTAAAGTAATGAATATACTGTATATTGATTTCAAATCATTCAGTGGTAAGGTATTTCTCGTAGGGGTATTCTTCTTATCCGTATTTCCCAAAGCTCAGCTTGTCACGCTTCATTTCACCTGGAATTGGTCAGCTAATGATGTTCTGTCAAAGTCATATTACAAAGATATGGCCTCAGCCCATAGAAAGCTGAATGGGTATGCTTTAGCAAAAACAGGTATTATGAAAAGAACAAAAGATATTTATATAGAACCTAACCAGGAACTTACCCGGATATCACCTGGTTTAGCTTCAAAAAAAGACGATATACTGAGATTTCTATCCGGAACAAGTTATGATTATGTAAAGGATAAATATCAGATCGTGGCTGTTTCTCCGCTTTCAAGTGGTAAACCTTCAAATGTTTTGGTAAGAAGAAGATTCAAGAAGAAATTTGATGCTGAGAAAGAAAATATTACCAATTATCTGAATGCTGCCAACTATATTCCTGAAGGAGAAAGGCTGCGTTTCATTCAGCAGGCCTTAGATAAAGTAATACGAGTAACACTGGAAGATGAAACATATTAAACCAATATCCGCATTCCTGCTTCTTTTTAGCTTCAGTTTTTTTTATACACAGACCTGGTCTTTTGATATTAATGATTATACTGTTGCTGCAACCAAAACTGGAATTATTGGAGGATTAGCAGCAGAAATTGTTTTAAAAGATAAACAAAATGAGTTGTTTGAAAAGCTGATCAGGCTGGAAAAAGAGATTGATGACAAAAAGAGCATTAAAAGCGTACAAAGCCTTGCGCTTGCTGCTGCGGCTATCGCTACGATTGAAACGACCAAAACAGATATAAAAGATCTCAGAAAGGTGATCAGTATCATCAGATACAATCCGTTTTTTCTTAAACATTCCCTGGGAAAGAAATCTGAAGAACTGGCCATTGAAAACAGATATTTAGAGGAAGCCGATTCTGACTACAAACGATATCTGGCATCAGGACTTCTTTCGGGAGGTTTAGGGCAGTTTTATAATGTGTTTGGAAAGCTTTTAACAAGAATTTTGAAAATCAGAGCCACTGTTTTGTCTATAAAGAAAGACCTTCAATCCCTGTCGGTAATCAATAAAGTCTTAATAAAATAATGTACAGCAGGATGATCGAAATGCAAAAATCAATCACGACTAAAAATATAAAGTAAATGACAGTAAATGAAGTTCTAAATCAATACAGGACAATTCTTAAAACTAACTTTGACCAGTTTATTACTGAGCTGAGACCCTATGTTCTGCTCATAGCCGTTACATTTACCTTTGTTTATGTCGGGTATAAAGTAATGAAAGCCATGTCGGATCCGGATGAAAAAATTGGACGGGAGGCACTTTTAAGACCTATTCTCACTCTTATGGTGATCACATTATATATTCCTTTGGTCAAATTATTATTATTTGATACCGTAGATATTTTATCAGATATCGTAAAACACGGGGCTTATAAAGTGACCAACAAAAGCCCTGCTGAGTTTGAAAATTTCTTTCAGAAAGGGATATCGCATGTGCAGTCAAAAGGGGCAGACGGAAACGGAGTATATGATATACTACAGGTCAATCCTTTTTTAGAATTTTTCCATATCCTTGTTTATCTTGTTGCTTCTTGTGTTGGAGCTTATATATTATTGAGACAATTGCTGATGATATTTGTGTATTATGCTTTGGGAATATTTGTTCTGCCGTTTTCACTTATTGTGTCTAATGAAAGAATTTTGAAGACATGGTTCTTTGGTTTCCTGTCTATTCTGCTATGGGAGCCTATATTAACGCTTTTAAAAGTGATTATTGTTCTTTTACCTATCGGAACTACAGAATGGACTAATGTTCTCTTTTCTGTTGCGCTTCAGCTTGTCATGATATTTATGATACTAAAAGTTCCGCAATTTGCGAATCTTCTGGTAGATCCTGAATCAGGTAATAAATTTAGTAACAGGGCAGGTTCTGTTCTGAGAGGTTTACCCGGAAAAGCTTTTAATGCTTTAAAATCAAAAAAATAAGCAAGCAAAAGACGTATTGTCAATGTATCTCCCATTCTATACATTCAAAAAACAACACTAAGATGACAGATCACACTTTTAAAAATAATTCCTGCGAAATAATATACTCACTCATTCAGATCAGGCTTTCAAAAGACCGGATGGATTGGATGGAAACGGTTATGCTGTTTGAAAATGAGACCCTTCTCTTGAAGAACTTCGGACGGATTTCCGAAATGATTCCATCCGTTTCACCAGACTGGAGTTCACCTGAAAAAATCATCCTTGAACAGCTTTATCCGGGCCTTACCTCCGGTCAATGGAACCTTCAGCAGTTCTGCCGATGTCTGTTGATGATTTATATTCCTGAAGATCAAAATGTAACCGTGGTGAAAAAGCTTATGCAGTCAGCAGATATCAATGAACTGATCAGTATCTACAAAGGAATTTTCTTCCTTGAAAATGCCTGTGAGTTTGTGCCTATTGTTGAAGAGGATATCAAAACGAATATCATTTCTGTTTTTGATTCTATCGCTCTTTTCAATCCTTTTGCAGCCCAATATCTGCCTCAGGATTCCTGGAATCGGTTGGTTCTGAAAGCATTGTGTATGGGACGCCCGCTTTATCGGATCATCAATCTTGATCTGCGTAAAAATGAAATGCTGGCTTTCATCGCCACCGATTATATTCACGAAAGATGGTCTGCGGGAAAAACAGTATCTCCGGAAATCTGGCGATTGATGGACGGATTTGTCAATAAAGAGATTACCGCAGATCTGTTGAAAGTTATTGAATCTGGTGATCCATTGTCAAGGCACGCAGCCATCATCGTACTCAGAGAAAGTGCTTCCAACACGTGCAACAATATATTAAGACCTATAAATACTACTTTATGGAACTATATCGGAGAACAATATAATATTCAAAATAAAGAAATAAAAGATACAGATCTATAGAAATTCTTGCTGTTTAATTCTCTGCCTTGTACAGGGTTTAAAAGTAGTAAAAAGTTATTCCGGAAAAATCTTAAGTTTTGAAAACCCAACATTTTTCCGCAATAACATTTCAATGTATACAGTTTGTAAAATACTGTCTTTACATTATCATTTTTGCCATTAATTAAGCTACAAGAAGACAATAATAAATGATCACAGACATTATAATGTATTGCGTCTCATTCCCATATTTTTATGGACACTTTGTGTTTCCCGCTGAGCTTTGGGTTTTGAAGCGGTATTTCCTCTTTTTATATTAGGATGAGGGCTGTTTAATGGTTGGGTAAACATAGCCATCCTGGATTCATTCATAGGGGTTGACGGCTTTCTGTTATGATCAGTCCCTGCATTCTTTGTTCTCGAATTAAAAGATAATTTGGGGTCATTATCCACTCCCTTTTTTATCCCGTTTTCAGGAATATGCTCTGCTTTTTTTCTTGTGCTTCCTGCTAATGTTTCCATATTGTGTTGAAAATCCTCTTCAACACCATTCTTTTTATCCTGTTGCTTACTTTCCTCTTTATCTTGTGATAATTTTTCTTTCACTAATTCCCGGACAATCTCACGAAGGATTTCAGACTTTGCTTCAGTATGCTCTTCATTATAACTGTTTTCCGGTCTTGTTCTATTATACGCTTTTGTTTTATTATAAATCTGCTTTACTTTCACACCTATAGCGATAACCCCGGCAATTGCAGAAATAGCCATGACAGCAAGCCCCAATGGTGGAAAAAGCATACCAAGCGCAAATCCCGCAGCCAGTCCAATCGCAGTAGTTTTTAACGTACCTTTAATAGAAGAACCGTTTGCCATAATAGAATGGAGAAAATTAGCTTTTCCTTTTTTTGGTTTTTCTACCGGAGAGGTATCCGTTTCTGCATTTTTATTTTTAAAATCAGTACTCTCATGCTTATCTGTCTGTTGGGTATGAGAACGGTTATTTTTTGCTTTCTCAGGACGCTCGTGTAATTCTTCGGTTTCTGTTTGAGGCATATTATAGTTATATTAAAGTTGTAAAAAACGAGTTGTTGGTTTAGGGTAATAACTGTAAAAGTTTACAACATTAGTAATGACATGTACAACTTAAATTCTAAGTATACTTCATGTAGCATAACAGTGTTGTAAACTTTATCTAACAGTTAATTAGTGTTCAGGATTCCTTCGGTTTAATTTTTAAAAGTCACCGTTTTAGGCCTGTCTTGTTGTATTCTGTCTTTTGGCTGCTGCTGTTTCAGGGTTTCAGAAGCGAGAACAGCCTCTGGATTTTCTTTCACAGCAGGCTTAGTAAATTTACTAAGGTCTGATTTATCATTGAAACGGGTAAGTGGAATATTTACCTTATTTTCAAAAATTTCAGCTTCAACGAGTGCGTTCTGTGCATTCTGTATAAAATCAGGACCTGGCAAAACAGAAAAGCCTTGAATAAGGTGAGAGGCCATCGTTAAAGCAATCGCTTTGTAAGCTGCCTGAGTAGGGTGTGCTCCATCTGATGTGGCTACAAATCCCAGGTTATTAGCGGTTACATTATCTAATAATTTTCTGAATGTACTGTTATCTTTATTTTCCCCATCTTTATTGAGCCCGTCATTCAATATAGCACCAACCGTATCATATAATCCGGTGTTGGCTATATTTAAATTATCATCCAGCTGCTTCACAAGGTTTTGTGAAAATATTGTATTAAGTTCTCCCTGAAGTTTCGCAATATCTGCCTGATGTTTTTCGGGTCTTATCTGTTGATAATACTTTGTTACAAATTCAATCTGACTCGGATATGTTCCGGTAGCCATTAATGCATTTTTAACAGCCTTTATGCTTTCCAGCTTTTCAGCAGATTGGTGACCCTCAGCCATTTTCTTAATGATTAAATCACCCACTTCCCTGTGAAGTGTAATCTCATTATCAGTTTTATTTGCTTTATCCAGAAGCGGCTGGATTTCATCAAATATTTCATTACCTCCTTTATCTTTATATATTTCTTTAAATTCTTTCAGGGTATTCGCCAGAGAAGTATCCTTGTCCTCCGGCTTATTGAATTGTACCTTTCTTCCGCGGTGCTGTGCTGCTTTTATAAGACGTAAATTATACAAGTTGGTTTTAAGTGCCTCATACATATCAACCACCATCGTATCATCATATTTATCGGGAAACGCTTCTTTAAGCTGTTTGTTAAACTCCAAAGTAGCTGCCTGCGCTTTCTCTACTTCCGCACGTTTTTCAGGATCCTTATCCGCATGCGTATAACGTACAGCTTCTTCCGGAGCAGGATTATTGACCACCATGAAATATGCTTTTCCTCCATCCCTGGCAACACGGGCACGAATCTCATCAGTCATACCTTTAACCTGGTCAACGATTGCCTTCATTTTTGAAGCGTCTTTACCGTCGGTAACCGTATCGTTCAGACCAATCCAGACAATATGCATCGTATTTTTAGCCTTAAACGTATCACTGTCTAATTCCTTGAAATATTTTTCTTTCTGCTCCAGTATAGTGGTCAGTGCTAATTTATGTTTCAGCTTTTCCCTTTCATTGACTACTGCACCGCCAACTGCATAGTTTACGAAAGATAATCTGTTGTCAGGGCTTCCATGAGTTGACTCTTTCAAAGATATTTTCTTCTTCGTTAAAGCATTAGTTTCTTTTTTACTTCTATCATCTATCAGACTCTCCATACCGGACCATTCCGAAATGTAGTCGGCCCAGTTTTTTGAGTCACTGAAACGTCCTACAGCATTAACACGCATCAGACCGGCAGCTCTTGCTACCATACCCATAATGGTATCCTTTTTAATACCAAAGTCAGACATACTGTCTCCTAAAATTACTATTCGATCTATCATAATTAAAAAAATTAAATTATCGGATAAACATTTTATCCTATGTGTTTATTGATACACAAATTTATTTTTTTGAGTGAACAGGCGAATATATTTTCTGTCCATTTAAACCTACATGTTTGTAGATATAAATTATAGAGAATGACGAAGTTAATAGGGTGGTGAGATAACAAAATTGTTTCCTTACTGTGCCAGTTTGTATTCATTCAAAAATTAGAATAATGCTAAGAATTTGGGTACGGAAAACGGAAAAGCCAGGTCTGGAAAATTAAACTCTTTTGGAGTAGGGCAAAAAGAAAGATGGGCAAAATGCCCATCTCTCATTGTACACTTAAATACTGATAATTTGCTATATCCTTAAAATATTTTTTGGTTCATATCCGACTTATACTATAAGCTTAAAATGATGAAATTTAATATTATGAATAATGTTGTAGTGCTAAAAACCGGAAATTAACCATGTAGATATAGTTTTTGTACTCAAAGAAGCCCTTCTAACTTTTATTGATTTTCAGTATTAATAGTAAAGCATACATAAACAATTTAATGTTTAACAAAACTATTGAAATAGCTTAAGTAATAAGAAATATAAGTTGTAGATATTAAACTATATCCGTGAAGTTATAAATTGTCATGAGGTATAGTTTTTAATTGTATGGAAGATCAACAAAAAGATGAGCTCACTGAGCTCACCTTAATCCTGTACCATCGTAAAAATACAGGTAAAATAGAATGAATGTTTAATGAATGCTTATTTAAGGCTTGTCAATAGAAATAGATATAAGCAAATAACTTATAATATTATTTTTATGAAGCAAAACTATACAATTACATAGCTTAAAAGGGTATCGGATCTGTAGTTATTTAATGACAGGTACGACAGTTTTTATCGTGATTATTAGAGATTTGAAGTGGTAAGAAGCCCTGCTTTTAATAGGTCCGGGGATTTTAGCTATTTTTTATAGGCCTGATTGCGGTCTCCCAACCGGACAAGATCAACGGTGTTCTTAATATTGAGTTTTTTGTAAATTCTGGCCTTATAAGTACTCACCGTAGAAAGATGAAGGTTGAGTTCGTTTGATACTTCAATATTCCCATACCCTTTCACCAGCAGGTTAAATATTTCTTTTTCTCTTTCGGATAATGTTTCCAGTGGATTGATAGGAGTGTCTTTTTTAACTGAAGAAACAAGTTTTTTTACAATATCCGGAGAGTAATAAGTTCCGGTTTCAAAGATTTGCTGAACGGCTTCCAGAATATTATTTTCATCCGATAATTTATTTATGTATCCATCTGCTCCTTCAATGATATATTGTACGGCAATATCATTGTCATATACTGAAAAAACCAGGATTTTAAGATCGGGCTGTATTGTTTTTA
This sequence comes from Chryseobacterium sp. CFS2, assembly GCF_036543225.1. Taxonomy (NCBI): domain Bacteria; kingdom Pseudomonadati; phylum Bacteroidota; class Flavobacteriia; order Flavobacteriales; family Weeksellaceae; genus Chryseobacterium; species Chryseobacterium sp. CFS2. The sequence goes on along the minus strand of NZ_JAZHQU010000010.1, from coordinate 91,036 downwards.
TTTCACCGATCATACTCAAATACTTGCTTTCCGGCATATTGATATCCAGAATTAACAGTTCAAATTGTTCAGCGTATAACTTATCCGTGAGTTCCGTGTAGGATTCAGCATATGAAATTTTCACCTCTTTGTAGTGTGATTCCAAAATCAGGGTAGTCCCTAATCTTACTACAAAATGATCATCTGCAATAATAATTTTTTTAGTCATATTTTTTTTTAATTTTAATGGATACAACAGTTCCTTTTGGAGTATTGTTTTTGAACTCAATTTTACCATTGATCATCATGAGCAGCTGAAGAATAAGATGTAATCCTAAACTGTATTTTTGTAAAACCAGCTTTTCATTTTCAATATTATTCTGAAGTTTTTCATAATAGTTCATTTGTTCCCTGCTCATTCCTTTGCCCGTATCTTTTACCTCCAGGAAAAAGGTGCTGCTATCTTCACTGGTAGAAAGTTCTATGACTCCATTGGTAGTATTTTTAATGGCATTGTCTATGAGATTATGAATGATAACAGCGATCACATTCTGATTGCTTTTTGAATAAGTGGGATCTTTAATATTATTGATAATAAGCGTATTTTGTTCTTTGGCAGCACCTTCGAACAGAGCTTTTTTAGCTTCCACAACTTCGTAGACATTATACTGCTCATTTTTTTCAGAAACGTTATAGATCTCCGCGTATTCTTTTAAGGTTTTCACGAAATTGTAAAACTCCACAGAAGATTTATAGAAACTTTCAAAATGTTTCTTTTGTATGTAACGGTCGTGTTCGTCTGTTTCATAGAGTTTTTGGGCGGTGATGGATAAAAACTTTATGGGAGTAATGATATCATGGCTGATGGTCTCCAATAGTTTTTTCTGCTGTACACTCTCTTTTCGGAGCTGTTCCTTGGTATCCTCCAGTTTGGAGACTGCTTTTGACAGTTTCCGGGTTCTGATGTCAATTATTTCTTCAAGTTCTCTTTTGTTCTGTTCCTGCCTTTTTATTCTTATTTTAATGATAGTAAACACAATAAGAGCTAAAATTAAGACACTAAAGAGTTTAAAAATAAATGTCTGATAAAACAAATGTTTTACATTAATATTAATTGTTTTATAGATGTATTTCCCTTTCGGAGAGACCAATACCCTCACTATTAGTTGATATTGGCCTGGCTCCAGGTTGGCGACATAATATTTGCCATCACTGCTTACCCTTTCCCATTTTTCATTCTTACAGCCTTTCAGTTTTCCTTCAACAACCAGATTAGCTCTGTTAGCATAATAAGGAACATCTATTAAAATGACCGCTTTATAAAAATTGTTTTCCAGATGAATATGCTGTCCTTTTATGCTGCTTTTGGAATCATAAAATATAACCCTTTCCAGAAAGAAGTTATTAGGATAATAGCTTCTTATTTTTTCAGGATCAAAAAATACCAGTCCTTTGATAGAAGGAAATACGAAGTTTCCATTGGGGAGAGCCGCGGCACCCGGAGAACACCCTCCATTGAATTCATTGGTATTAAAGCCATCCTCTTTGCTGTACCGGTAGTAGCTGGGTAAAGTTTTTTTGTCTTTAGAATATTGCAGAAGACTGTTTTTCAAAACCTTAAACAAACCATTGTTGGTGCTGATCCAGAGAAAACCGTTTTTGTCTTCCAGAATTGTATGTGAAAATAAAAGATATCCGTTTTTATCTTCGGGCATTTTAATGAGTTCCCCTTTTTTATACAGAAAGAAACCATTTCCCTGAGTCATGATCCAAACATTTCCATCCTTTGTCTTTGTCATTTCCCTTATATGTAATGGCTTGGCAGAGATTTTTTTAGGAGAAAAAGAGGGACCTTCTATTGAATACAAAGCATCTCTGGTACCTACAAGCCATTTATCATGGTCATATTCATGAACAGTAGTTACAATATTAGGGATGGAAAACTGTAAAAAAGGATTTGTAAAGCCGGAATCTTTATAAAACCTAAGAGTAGATTTTAAAATAGGTTTATGAAAGGTTACAATAAAATAATTTTTCAGTTTCCATGCACGGGAGGGCTCATTTTTAAAAACAAGATTTTCTTTTTTAGAATAATCAGACTGTTTAAAAAAACGTCGTAAACCTGATCTCTGCTGAACAAGAATATTCTGTTGATTATCATACAGTAAAAAAAAATGATTGGTTGTGTTAAAATGATATTGTTTTACCAGTCCGGTTTCGTTGTATACATCGCCTAAGGAATTAATCACCTTATCATTTCCAAAAGGAAGTATGGAATAAAAAATATTTTCATATGATTTATCCGATTTGTTGGAAACATGGAAATTGTTGAATTTTATGACATTCAATCCGTCAGATAATGTACCCAGGTAGAGCTTATTGTTCGCTTCATCATGATAGATGGAAGATAAGGAATTTTTGTTAAGGTCATAATCAGCTAATTTTTTTATAGTAAAGCTATTGTACTCGTACTGTATTCTATACAATATATGATTCTGGATAATAAAAGATTGATTGTTAATCTGGCTCCAGTATATTTTTGCATCATTCCTAAAAAATACTGCAGGTGCATCCAAGTAAGTAATCCGGGTTGGAGAAATTTTAATTATTTTCTTTGAAGCTCTGCAAATAATAAAAATAGTCTTGTCAAAACAAAATGTATCTGAGATATAGCTTTTACGCAGATTTTTCAGCGTTGTGATTTTCTTATTCTTGTATTGTATTGTTCCGTCATGCAGCAAATGATAATAGTTATTCTTACCAAAGTAAATAAAGAAATCTGTATCTTCAAACTTATCTTCTATTGTATTCTTAGTAAAAATAAGGTTCGATCTGCTTTCACGTAATACTCTTTGAAGACAGCCCAGTCGATGGCTCAGAATACTTACATTTCTTTTGGATATTAATGCAATATTTTCTTCAAAAGCTGTTGTAATAAAAATAGTATCTTTCTTTGCATTTCCAAAAAAAGAGGTGAATCTGTTATTTTTAAAGTTAAGGTGATTATAGGTGACAAAATTATTTCCGTCATAACGTACTAATCCATTTTCTGTGCTGATCCAGATAAATCCGTACTTGTCTTTGGTAATGTCCTTTACGCTGTTCTGAGGAAGTCCTTTATCTGTATCATACCATACCGAAGCTGCCTGCTGGCTGTAATACAGTTGTATATTGATGAAAAATAAAACTATAAATTGTTTATAACGCATTTTTAATACTTGTAATGATAAAGTATTCATGGTATAGAATTATAAAACACCAAATTTTAAAAGCTGGATGAAGTATCGAGTGTCATTTTAAAATGATAGCTGTATCAATTTCTAAGGCTTTTAGAGTAAGCTGGGAGTATTGCATTCAGTGATGATCTGCAGCTTATTTTTATGGTATTCTGCTAAATAGTTTTTGATATTTATATGGTTATGTAAAGCTGTTAACTATAATCGTTAACTGAGCATCCTTGTAAAGAATGATCCTGAAAATTGCTACGATGTAAATGATACTTGAATCCTGTTAAAAATTCATATTAACTCTCTACTATTTTCATCAATACATATTAGCCGCAAAAGTACATAAATGCTTTTATATGTGCTTTTAAAACCTGTAGTTATAAAACTACATAAGCAAGATATATCACTATACTTATGGTAATTTGTTTTTACAAAATAAATTTGCATTTTTAACATTCCCTATTTTTAATTGATGCTATTAAAATGCATCAGTTTCATTCCTGAAAAATAAAAGGAGTATTAAGATCACACGATATAATATTAACTGTCTTCTTATTTATATTTTCATGATCTACAGAGTTGCGTAGTTTTTAAACTACTTAAGTGAGATGTAATACTACATTCGTAGTGATGTATTTTTACGCAGTATGCTTAAATTTTTTGTATTCTGAGGTTTAAATTTGTACTATTAAAATGAATGAGTTCCATTCCTGAAATTAATAGAACTATTAATTCAGTAATGATAAAAATGCAAATGAAAGAATAATACAAGATATTTAAACTTCAAAAAGTAGAAAAAAACATCTGTAGAACAGTACATTTATCTTAGCTTATAAAGCCTCTGTAAAAAAATATTCTTTGTTTATCCTTAAACAAAAGGCCTTTTTTCTATTCTATTTTTTAAGCAAAGGGATATTTTCTTTTTTCTACTCATAATGCACAAGTTGATATAAGAATTATATGTACCGACTTATCTCGTATTCTCCACTTCAGAAAAAGTGTAAACACAAATATAAAAACAATGAAAAAAAATGTAACAACTTTATTAACAGTAGTCCTGTTGGCAGCTTCTGCCGGAGTTTTTGCGCAGACGGCAGGTGTAGGTATTAATACCGCAACTCCCAATTCCACATTGGATGTCAATGGAAAACTGGGAACCGCTGATCCGGACGGATTTCAGGCACCACGGCTTACACGGACACAGCTTTCTTCTAAAGGAGATGCTCTTTATGGAGCTGATCAAAAAGGAGCATTGATCTATATTACAGATATCTCGTCGGGTGATAATACCGGACCAAGAGTGAACATCGAAAGTGTTGGATATTATTATTTTGATGGTGCACTATGGCAGAAAGTAATCAGCAATAATATTTATAACGCCGATGGTACCCTTACCAATACCAGAACGGTTACCCAAAATGGAAAGGATCTGAAATTCGTGAACCAGCAAACCACAACTATTAATAATAGTGTAGGTCTTGGTATTTTACAGGATTCAGGGACAGGAACAAGATCAACAATATCCTTAACAAATGGAGGCGATCCCAGTTTGCATATTTTTACAGATACCAACGCCGCAGCACAAATCAAGGCTGCAGGAAACAGCACAAGTTTATCAATAGGGACAGGTAATACTTCAGCGCCCAGTGGTATTTTATTTACTACAACACCTACCAGTGGATCTCTTGGTGCTGAACAACTCCGTATTGCACCGGATGGAAATTCATTTTTTGCCGCAAATGTTGGTATTGGATATGCCAGCACAACGTTTGCCCCGGGTGAGAAATTAAAAATAAGCGGAAGCATTACGACAGCAACCGCCAACTATCCTGATTATGTATTTGAAGAATACTACAATGGAAAGTCTTTACTGAATTCTAAATATAAATTTTTGAATATTTATGATACAGAAAAATTTATTAAGAATAACAATCATTTACCTGGAGTAACTTCTGTTAATGATTTGGCCAAAACGGAAAATGGACTCTATTCATTTAATTTATCTGAACTTTCAACCCAGACATTAGAAAAGGTAGAAGAGCTGTACCTGCATGTTATAAAGCAGCAAACGCAGATTGACGCTCAAAAAGAACAAATTAATGAACTCCTTCATTTAACCCAAAAATTACAAAAGAAAAGTAAATCAAAAAAACATTAATACAATCATCATAATAATTTACTATTATGATAAAATACAATTAAAAAAAACGGAATATTTATTCCGTTTTTTTCTTTTACATACATTCTGTGAGCTTTAATTATTTTTCATAATACTAGGTTTTTTGTGCATTTATTTATGTTTGTGCGTTTGGTTTCTATCGCCCAGCCTCACAAGATCCACGGTATTCTTAATATTGAGTTTTTTATAAATTCTTGCTTTATAAGTACTCACCGTGGAAAGGTGAAGGTTGAGTTCATTCGATACTTCAATATTTCCATACCCTTTTACTAAAAGATCAAATATCTCTTTTTCTCTTTCGGATAATGTTTCAAGGGGATTGATGGGAGTGTCTTTTTTAGCAGAAGAAACAAGTTTTTTTACAATTTCCGGGGAGTAGTAGTTTCCGGTTTCCAATATTTGCTGGACTGCTTCCAGGATATTATTTTCATCAGATAATTTATTTATGTAACCATCCGCTCCTTCAATGATATATTGTACGGCAATATCATTGTCATATACTGAAAAAACAAGGATTTTAAGATCGGGCTGTATTGTTTTTATTTCACCCATCATACTTAAATATTTGCTTTCCGGCATATTAATATCTAAAATTAGCAGGTCAAACGACTCTGCATATAATTTTTCTGTGAGCTCCATGTAAGATTCTGCACAGGAAATTTTTACATCTTTGTAGTGAGATTCCAGAATCAGGGTAGTGCCTAATCTTACTACGAAGTGATCATCTGCAATAATAATTTTTCTAGTCATCTTTTTGTTTTTTTATTTTAATGGATATTATCGTTCCGTTGGGGGTATTATTTTTAAATTCAATTTTACCGTTGATCATCATGAGCAGCTGAAGAATAAGATGTAATCCTAAACTGTATTTTTGTAAAACCAGCTTTTCATTTTCAATATTATCCTGAAGTTTTTCATAATAAATCATTTGTTCCTCGCTCATTCCTTTACCTGTATCTTTTACCTCCAGGAAAAAAGTCCTGCTGTCTTCAGTGGTAGAAAGCTCTATAACTCCATTGGGGGTATTTTTAACGGCATTGTCTATGAGATTATGAATGATAACAGCAATCACATTCTGATTGTTTTTTGAGTAAGTGGGATCTTTAATATTATTGATAATAAGAGTGTTTTGCTCTTTAGCTGCACCTTCAAAAAGAGCTTTTTTGGCTTCTACTACCTCATAAATATTATAAATTTCATTTTTTTTGGAAATGTTATAAATCTCTGCGTACTCCTTTAAGGTTTTCACGAAATTGTAAAACTCTACAGAAGATGTGTAGAAACTTTCGAAATATTTCTTTTGTATGTAACGGTCATGTTCGTCTGTCTCATACAACTTTTGGGCGGTAATGGATAAATATTTTACGGGCGTAATAATGTCATGACTTATCGTTTCCAAAAGTTTTTTCTGCTGTACACTCTCTTTTCGGAGCTGTTCCTTGGTATATTCCAGTTTTGAAACTGCTTTTGAGAGTTTCCGGGTTCTTATGGCAATAATTTTTTCAAGTTCTCGTTTTTTCTGTTCCTGTCTTTTTATTCTTATTTTAAAGAATGTAAATACAATAAAGACCAATAGTAAAATGATAAAGAATTTAAAAATAAGTGTTTGGTGAAATAAGTATTTTACACTGATATTAATTGTTTTATAGATGTATTTTCCTTTCGGAGAAGTCAATACCCTCACTATTAGCTGATATTGGCCTGGCTCCAGGTTTGAGATATAATATTTACCATCACTGCTTACTCTTTCCCATTTTTCATTCTTGGAACCTTTCAGCTTTCCTTCGATAACCAGATTAGCTCTGTTAGCATAATAAGGGACATCTATTAAAATGACTGCTTTATAAAAATTGTTTTCCAGATGAATTTTCTGTTCTTTGATACTGCTTTTGGAATCATAAAATATAACCCTTTCCAGAAAGACGTTTTTAGGATAATAACTTCTTATTTTTTCAGGATCAAAAAATACCAGTCCTTTGATGGAAGGAAATACAAAATTTCCATTCTGGAGAACTGCCGAGCTTGGAGAAGATCCTCCATTGAACTCATTGGTATTAAAACCGTCTTCCTTACTGTACCGGTAGTAGCTTGGTAAAGTTTTTTTGTCTTTAGAATATTGCAGCAGATTGTTTTTCAAAACCTTAAACAAGCCATTGTTGGTGCTGATCCAGAGAAAACCGTTTTTATCTTCCAGAATCGTATGTGAAAATAAAAGATATCCGTTTTTATCTTCGGGCATTTTAATGAGTTCCCCTTCTTTATAGAGAAAGAAACCATTTCCCTGAGTCATGATCCAAACATTTCCATCCTTTGTTTTTGTAATTTCTCTTACATGTAATGAAGCACCAGATATTTTTTTAGGGCTGAAAGAAGGTGCTTCTATTGAATATAAAGCGTCTCTGGTAGCTATCAGCCATTTATTTTTGCTCAGCTCCTGGACTGATGTAGCGATATTGGGAATGGAAAACTGTAAAAAAGGATTTTTAAAGGTAGAACCCTCATAGAAGATGAGTTTAGACTGTAACGAGGGCAGATGAAACACGATAACATAGTTGTGGTTGATATTTAAAACATAAGGTGTTGTTTTTGTGAAATACAGAGATTCATTTGTTGAGTAATTGGAATCTCTGAAAAAACGGAGTAATGAAGTACCATTTTGAACAAGAATATTTTTTTTGCTGTCATAAAATAAGAAATATTTGCTTGTGGTAGTAAAATGATACTGTTTTACCAGTCCGTTTTCATTGTAAACATCTCCTGAAGAAGTAATTACTTTATCATTGTCAAAAGGGAGTAGGGAATAAAAAATATTTTCATAAGATTTATTGGATCGGTTGGCCACATGAAAATTATTAAACTTCACTACATTCAATCCGTCTGATAATGTTCCCAGATACAATTTATTATTAATCTCATCATGATAAACAGAGGCTAAAGAGTTTTCATTAAGATTATAATCTATCATTTTTTTTAATCCAATGATATTGTTGTGATAGGACACCTTATACAATGACTTATGATGGAAGATAAAACATTGATTGTTTATCTGGTTCCAGTATACTTTCACATTATTCTGGAAGAAAATCTCGGAAGCATTTAAATAACTAATTTGCCCTGAAGATATTCTGATGATTTTTTTTGACTTCCTGGAAATGATAAAAATATTTTGTCCCAAACAAAAAGTTTGGGTTATATAGTTCTCATGAAGCCCTTTTACAGGTGCTATTTTTTTATCATTATAGTGTATAGTTCCATTATTAAACAGATGATAGGAATTCTTTTGATCAAAATAAACGAAGAAATCTTTATGATCTGTTTTTTCCGGAGTTTCATTTTTTACAAATAATCCATAGTGCTTGTTTTCATGCAATGCTTTTCTGATACAATTGTTCTGGTGATGTAAAACGCTTACGTTTCTTTTGGATACCAAAACAACATTTTCAGTATACGCTGTAAAATTATAAATAGAGTCTTTTTCAACACTTCCAAAAAAAGAAGTAAATCTGTTGTTTTTAAGATGAAGATGATTATACGTTACAAAATTAAACCCGTCATAACGCACTAGTCCGTTTTCTGTGCTGAGCCATATAAATCCATATTTATCTTTAATGATATCTTTTACACTATTCTGTGGAAGGCCATTATCTGTGTCATACCATACAGAAGCTTCTTGCTGGCTATAACAAAGTTGTACCCAGAATAGTAATAGCAATATGAATGCTTTATGATACATTAGGAGAGGTGATACATTTGTGTTTTAATCAATTGAATGAACATAAATGTAGTAAAAATAAATCATTGTTCAAAGAATTAAATGTCATTTATAAACTACATAATTCACAATTAAAAACTACAATATTACTAATCTATTTTTACAGTAATTATTTTACCTTTTGTCCGTATTAGTAGACATTTGTGCCAGTAATTTTAATGCTTTATTTAAACCTTAAAAGTTAAATAAATTCTCAAATTTTTTAAATGAAATCTTTTATATATTTCACTTATTTGGGATTATTTGTATTTGTTTTTAAAGGTAATAATATGTTTTGCTTGATTAAATTATGAATGAAATTTATTGGTCTTAAAAAACAAAAGATGGGCAATAAGTGAATAAATGCAAATAGAAAAACTAAGTATGGTTAAAATTATAAAATTACATTTTTGACATCATTGCTTTTTAGGGAGTTCAACCGGTGTTTTTTACAAACTTGCAGGATGAATAGGATAATAATATTCCGTCTGAAATCAAAATATATACAAAGAAAATAAATAAGAATAGGCAATTTTAATAATTGAAGGGTAATGAAAATAAATAATAAGAAGAGAGTAGGTTATTTTATGACTTTTCAGCTGGTAGTTTTAGCGCTGCTTTTTTTAGCGATTAGTATTCTCATGTATTTGGGGTATATTTTTGTTTTAGGAATTTTTTCCTTAATCACTTTATTGATACTTGTATATAAACTGTTAAAAATACAGTTTGTATTTGAATATGAGAATTCCGGACAGGTGATTTCCATTAAAAATTATCATTGGCTTTCAGTGGGGAGAAAAAATCCGGTCTTTGAAATGCCGCAAAAAAAAATTATAAGGATAGAAGTAAAAGAACAGACTTTTAGAAAATACTTAATCCTTCTTTTTTTAAATTCTTCAGGGAGGGTGTTAAGAAAAAATATTGATATCACATTTTGTAGTGAGAATGAAACCCACAAGCTTTTAGGAGATATATCCAACAATTTAATAAAGGATGGGTCAGGAACTTACTTCTTGTAAAAATATTACTTTTTGAATACAGATATAAATTAATTTAAGATGGAAAATTTGAAAGACATTCATATTGGTGCTTTGGTATATGAATGTGTTAATGAACAGGATATTGGTATGAGCAGAATCTGCAGATTCCTGCATTCAACAGAAAATGAGATTCTGGAAATGTATTCTAAGAAATCATTAGACGTGGATATACTTCTAAAATGGTCAAAATTATTGAGATATGACTTTTTTCGCCTCTATTCCAATCATTTGATATTATACGCTCCCATTGCCAACCAAAATAAAAATGGAGTGAAATCAAAACTGCCTCAATTCCGGAAAAGTTTATATACGAAGGAAATTATAGACTATATATTGGAGCTCTTGAAAAATAAAAAGAAGACTCCGATAGAAATCATTAATCAATACAGAATCCCAAAATCAACATTGAATAGATGGATAAGCAAGTACAAACAATAAATACTGGTCCTGATTACAAACGGATTTATCATGATTTCATAGAGTCTAAATGCCCGGATAAACGGGAATATGTAAAAAAATATCTGTCAAAAGATACAATGTCTTTGTCCGATGTTTTAAAGATTAATAATATTATATTTTTTGATGAATTATCTAAAAGTCAAAAATTCAAATCCTATGATAAACAGGCTATTTTCGAAATACTTGATTACCAGAAAAAGCATAAATTAAATAATAGTCAGCTAGCTAAGCATTTTAAATTAAGTAGAAATACCGTTACAAAATGGAAACGTATATTTTTAGTATAATCAGCTTTTTTATCCTAAAGTAAGTAAAGTGGTAATTATATACGGATTAACCCTACAAAGTTCATTAAACTTTGGTAGTATGATAACGAGATAATCATAACCTTTCAGCTCCAAGACTAAGGATGAAAAGAAGGCAAAATGAAAGTAGCTGAAGAACAAAACCGAGAAGCAATATTTGAAGAAAAATATTCCATTAACTCCAATCATCTCCTAAAGAGAAGTGTAATGGTAATCAATTAAAAAAAGATAGTATTACCAAGCTCTGCTTACGGAAACTGACTAAAGATATTCAGGATAATGGTAAATAACCGTATGGCAGATATAACCGAAGAAACTATGAAAAAGAAATTACTATTGAGTACTGTAGCCATCTTAATTATGCTCCTTTTATTATTAGTCGGGTATAAAGAAAGAAGTTATATCCCCAAAATAATTAAATATATCCCATTTGAGCACATACAAGCGGAGAAATGGACAGAAGATTTTCATGTCGTGAATATTAAATCAACTAAAGACTCTTCCATGCAAAAAGCGTATGTTTTCCAGTCAACAGCAAAAGCATCGCAACCTCTGGTTGTCAGTCTTCATCAGTGGAGTAGCAATTATCAAGAATACGACAAAATAGCAAATAAAGTAAAAGAAAAGAACTGGAATTATATTCATCCTGATTTTAGAGGTTCCAACAAGAATGTTGAAGCTTGTGGTAGTGATTTAGCAATACAAGATATAGATGATGCTATTGACTTTGCTCTGTCTAATTTCAACTGCGATAAAGATAAGATATATGTTATTGGCGTAAGTGGGGGTGGACATGCGGCATTAGCAAGTTTTATGAAATCAAAACATAATATTGCTGAGTTTTCTGTGTGGTGTCCAATCTCTGATATTTATTGGTGGTATCACCAAACAAAAATACGACACTTAAATTATTGGAAAGATATTTTGATATGTACTAATAGTTTGAATGGGCAACTAAACGAAATTTATGCGAAATCAAAATCGCCTATCTATTGGAAAACTCCAACTCAAAAACTGACAACTACCAAACTAAAAATATATGCAGGAGTATATGATGGAATACGAGGTTCTGTCCCTATTACTCAATCCATAAATTTTTACAACAAGGTATTAACCGATATAAAATGTTCAGATAGTTCTCAATATGTAAATGACTGTGAGATAGTTCATCTTTTAGAAAAACAAACGCCTTTACACAATTACGGACAAATCGGGAATAGGAAAATTATCTTCAAAAAAGAATACAAAAACGTCGATATTACTATCTTTGATGGAGCACATGAATTATTGCCAGATATTGTATTGCAGACGCTGAACAAATAAAATACATATAAGTAAATTAAGACTCATTAACAAGGCTCGATTTTCCAGTATTTTATTGAGATATAATGATAAAGGGAGCGTCTTCACAGATTGTTCCCTGTTTCCATTCCATAGTTTGTTCTGAAAGCTATTATTTATCAAGATTAATTCGTATATAATTCCCAAAACTAAAAGTGGAAAACTCAGAGTGAAATTTCACTCTGAGTTTTTGTATTTGAATATATACTGATAAGAATGTTGTCGTTTTTCTTAGACTTGTTTTTTGTTGGTGCTAAAAGGCATTATCCTAAATCTACTTCTTCGACTGCAGAGACAGGTTATCCATATAAACAGCCTGATGTACTCCATTCAGTAAGACTTTCAACCCTAAATGTGAATCTTTTTTCAAAGAAACAGTAAATACTTTTTTCTCTCCTGTTATCTTGGAAGGTTTAGTGATTGAAACATACGTTTTTACTTCGGAAGGATTGTCTACTGAGAACAGTTCTAATGTTGTTTCTCCTCCATTATCCGAAAGATCAAGAGAAAGCGTATAGGTTCCGGCTTTGATTTCCGGTGTTACCAGATACATATTTTCTCCAGGATTAGTCATTGAATAAAATACAATTCTTTTGTCACTTGCATACAGCATGGCTTTCCCGGCTTGAGCAGTCCAGCATTTATTGATATCTTTCCAGGTATCAAAGTTTTCCGAAAGAGTGGCTACAGGTTTACACTGTGCATTGGCTGTCAGAAATCCTCCTACAACTGCTATTCCCGTAAGTACGAATTTTTTCATGTATTATTTTTATTTATAATGAGTAAAAATAATCAAAAAAAGATTGTTCCGATGGTATTACTTTATGATTTAAGTTAGCTTTTAATGATATGAATATTATCCGGAAAATTAATTTCCTGTTCAAATGTCTCAAATAAATTAAACCAGCCTACAAATTGAGCTGATTTATCAACATAAATGAGCCGATTGAGAAAACTGAAAATAAGGGCTTGCTCTAAATTTGTACTGCTAAAAAAGATAAATAAAAATGAGCAAAACAATATTTATAACAGGAATTTCCAAAGGTTTTGGAAGACTATGGACTGAAGCTTTTCTTAAAAGAGGAGATCGGGTAGTGGCAACTTCAAGAGATGCAGAGAGCTTGAATGATCTTGCACAGCAATATAAAGGACAGTTATTGGTTATTACACTGGATATAACAAACAGAAATTCTGTTTTTCAGGCCGTTCAGCAGGCAAAACAATACTTTGGAAGTATCGATGTCGTTATCAACAATGCAGGTTATGGTGTTTTTGGAGCTGTTGAAGAGTTAGATGAACACACCATTAAAGATGTATTTGATGTCAACGTTTTTGGAACACTGTGGGTAACGCAGGCTGTACTTCCTATACTAAGAGAGCAAGGTCACGGGCATATTATACAATTATCAAGTGTCCTCGGGATTTACAGTATCCCTACGTTAGGAATTTATAACGCTACAAAATTTGCCGTTGAAGGTTTCAGTGAAGCGCTGGCTGGTGAAGTGAAAGAATTAGGAATTCATGTCACGATGATAGAACCTAATGGGTATACTACTGAATTTGGTGGATCATCTGCCGTTATCGGAAATGAAATCTCAGCGTACAATGATGTTAAATCGAAACTGCATGAGATTGAAGGCGTTCCTCCACAAGATTATGGAAATCCGGAAGCAACGGTTCCTGCCATTTTACAGCTTATCGATTCAGAAAATCCACCATTGCGTCTTTTTTTAGGAAAAATAGGCCTTCAAAAAACAAAGAAAGAATATGCTTCGAAATTTCAGGTCTGGGAAGACTGGAATGATATCGCGGTAGCGGCACAAGGTTAGACTTTTTTCCCGTAAACAACCCAAAATTCTAACGATTCATAAAATTATACAAATGAAATATCATACGATTAATCCCGCTACAGGTGAATTCATAAAAGAATTTCCTTATCATACAGATGCGGAAGTAAATGAACTGCTTAGTACTGCACAATTAAGGTTTCAGGAAGACTGGAAATGGCGTCCGGTTTCTGAGCGAATTTCACTGGTGAAAAAAGCCGGGGAGATTTTGAAGGAAAAAAGAGAATATTTTGCAAAACTTGCGACTCTGGAAATGGGAAAGATGTCCAGATTCAGTGATCTCGAGGTGGATCTGGTCATAGGTATCTTTGATTATTATGCCGCGAATGCTGAAAAAATGCTGGCTCCCAAAGTTATTGAAGAAGAAAAAGATGCAGTGATCCTTTCTGAGCCATTGGGTGTCATACTGGCCATTGAACCCTGGAATTTTCCTTACTATCAGCTGGCTAGGGTAGCTGTTCCTCAGTTAATAGCAGGAAATGTTGTCTTAATGAAGCATGCTGAAAATGTTCCTCAATGTGCTCTTGCTTTCGTGGAACTGTTCAGAGAAGCAGGGATTCCTGATGGTGTTTATACCAATTTATTTTGCAGTATCGAACAAACAGGCCATCTCATTGATGATTTCAGAGTGAGAGGAGTAGCTCTTACAGGCAGCGAACGTGCCGGAATATCCGTAGGTGAACGTGCCGGCAGAAATCTTAAAAAAGTAATTCTGGAATTGGGAGGAAGTGATCCGGCACTGGTTTTAAAAGGAGCATCTCTGGATGCTGCTGCAGAACAAATTGTTATGGGCAGAACCTATAATTCCGGACAAGGCTGTGTAAATATAAAACGGGTGATTGTAGTAGGACAGGAACGGGGACAAAAAATGCTGGAACTTTTGAAAGAACGCTTTGCTGCCATTAAAATTGGTGATCCAAATGATGAATCAACAAGTCTTGGCCCGTTAGCGAGTGAAAGAGCACTCGATGGATTAGTAAAACAAATAGAAGACGCTCAGTCTGCCGGTGCGAATATAGTGGTTGGCGGTAAACGGGTAGACCGTCCCGGATTCTATCTTGAGCCTACAATTTTAACCAATATATCCAAAGACAATCCCCTTTATAAACAGGAAGCATTTGGCCCTGTATTATCCTTTTATATTGTAGATACGGAAGAACAGGCTATCCATCTTGCTAATGATATCGATTACGGATTGGGCGGATATATATTTGACGAAGATGTTGAGCATGCTAAACAAGTGGCATCAAAAATCGAATCCGGTATGGTCTATATCAATTCCTGTTTCTCCGATGCTCCGCATTTACCTTTTGGCGGTGTTAAAAATTCCGGTTTTGGCAGAGAACTTTCAGAACTGGGAATCGGTGAATTTATCAATCGTAAAATGGTTCGGGTAGCTGGCTAGATCTTCCTATGTAAAATTATTTCAGCATAGTAAAAAATGCTAAAAACAAATACTCAGTTAAACTTAAAAACATGTCACAACAACCTCATTCATACTTTGTGTTGCCGGAAGCAACCGAAGAGATCGAATCCTTTACTGTAAATATATCCGAAGAAGCTATTATGGATCTGAAACAGCGCTTACACCAGATTCGCTGGCCTGATGAAGAAATCGTAGACGACTGGTCACAGGGCGTTCCTCTCCATGCTGCAAAAAAACTCATAGAGTACTGGAAAAATGATTACGACTGGAAAAAATTTGAAAACCGAATCAATCAATATCCTCAATACCGTACATTGATTGATGGAGTAGGAATTTATTTTATTCATGCAAAATCTCCTCATCCCAATGCTATACCTTTATTGTTAACTCATGGCTGGCCGGGTTCAATTATTGAATTTATCGATGTCATCGACCGTCTGACTGATCCCACGAAGTTTGGAGGAAATGCTGAAGACTCTTTTCATGTAATTATTCCTGCAATGCCAGGTTTTGGTTTTTCAGATAAACCTAAAGAACAGGGATGGAATCCCGGCCGAATTGCAAAAGCCTATGCTTACCTGATGAACACAAAATTAGGATATAAAAAATGGGTAGTACAAGGTGGCGACTTCGGTTCTGCCGTTACCCATGCTCTGGCAGACATGAAGCCTGACGGATTGGCTGCAGCGCATGTCAACTTACTTTTTGTAGTGCCGGACGAATATCCGGCGAATCCCACAGAGGAGGAAAAACGAGCTATTGACGGTATTGAAACGTATATCAATAAAAAATCAGGATATGCAGATATCATGAATACAAGACCTCAGACCATAGGCTACGCCCTAAACGATTCACCGTTAGCATTGGCTGCCTTTATATATGAAAAGTTCTGGGAATGGACCGATAACAATGGCAAACCTGAAGATGCTTTAAGCATGGAGCAAATGCTCAATGATATTTCCCTGTACTGGTTTACAGAAACAGGCACATCCGCTTCACGTCTGTACTGGGAAGGGGTAGGCAGTACCATCAGAACTCATGCTTTTTTCTCTGCAAGCAGGGCTGCATCAGAGATTATTACAACGCCAATGGCAGCAACATTATTTCCCGCAGAAACTTTTACTCCACCCAAAAAATGGGCAGAAGCAGCGTGGTCAGATATCTTTTATTGGAATGAGGTAGAAAAAGGAGGTCATTTTGCGGCGTTTGAGGAACCGGAAATCTTTGCTGCTGAAATGTGGAAGGTATTCAAAAAATTCAGATAAAATTACAGCAGAAAATCTATTGCTTTTTACTACCATTCAAAATAGTAAATTGTGCCCCCGGAAGTATTAATCTGCCGGGGATAGATTTTTTTAGCAGGGAAGGTTTAAAAGGACAGGTTGTTTTACAAATTTTCATTCCTGAAAACAGTAGGAGATATTCCATACAATGTTTTAAATGCCCGTGAAAAATGAGAAATACTTTCAAAACCTACGGCATATCCTACTTCATTGACAGGCCAATCCGTGGCCGTTAGTAAATCTTTTGCTTTAGTAAGCCGTTTTTCCTTTATAAACTGAGCAGGCGGAACTTTGTAAATGGTATTAAAATCCCTTTTGAAACTCGCCAGGCTTCTTCCCGACAGATAGGCCAGATCTTCAAGTTTTAAGGGATTCATGAAATTTTCTTCTACGACTGTTGATATATCCGTCACAAACTGTTTTTTCAGTTGGAGCAACTGTAAAAGTAAGTTATGATCAACCTGAGTTAAATCAAATAAAAGTTCCATAATTTTCATTCTGAGAAGCCGTTTATCAATTTTATCAGGAGCATTAAAGTGTCCCTTAATAGAAGTGATAAAGGACAGTAGAGGCTCTTCTACAGGTTTTACATTAACATCTGCCAGTTTCTCTGTTTTGCTGTTGGTAATGCCAGCCATCTTAATGAAGTCGGAAATAAATTCATCTTTCAGAAAAAACATGATACTATCGTACATTTCACCGGTTTCTGCAGATCCTGTTTTGTCGTAAGTAATACTGATGTTTTTCTTCAAAATCACCATTTCATTCTTTTTTACCAGATAGGTTTTTCTGCCGTGGGTGATAAGATTTTTTCCCTGCAGTACAAACAGCAGCATATGATCTTTGAGAAACATGCCTCCTTTCTGATCATCAATACTGTGAGAGCAGGATTCTACCAGATTAACGGAATCTATCGATAAAAAATTTCGATAATAGGGTGCTCCAATGAGCTCTTCAGGCACGATGGTGGCTTTCATGGCAACATAAAATTATAAATCAAATATAAAGAAAGACACTCATATTTACAATGAGAATACATCTATCAGCACGATTGACATCTTCCTTTGATATGAATAAGCGCTGAAACAATTAATGTAAAAAATAAATTGTATTCATTTTATTTTAATTGAGAAAATTAAAAAGAGCGTCTTAAATTGTAAAAAGGAACTTGTATAGAAAGCAACTTTAATCATTATTTCCCATAAAGTTGCTTCTTTTATATATTTTAAGCCTTATTGGCTTGCAAATTGATACTACAAATTGAATTGAATTTTGATGACTAATGACTAGAACGACTGTAACTCTGATTTTCTTTTTAAGTGGTTTTTTCTTTTTAAATGCACAAGAGAAGAAAGATTCGCTTTATTACAAAATAGAAGAATTTTCGGATCAAAGAAAAGTTACCAAATTCATTCACCGTTTTATATTTCGTAGAGAACCGGATTCCACTTCCGTGAAGTCCAATACTGAAAAGCTTTCCCAGGAGACATATAATAAAAAAATTATCAGAAAGGTCAGGATTGAAACCATTGACCCTTTCGGATATGGCTCGCAGGACAGTAAAGAAAGAACGAAATGGTATGACTGGGTGGCAGATCATCTTCATGCCAGTACTAAAAAATCAACCGTCAATAATTTTTTGCTTTTTAAAGAAGGAGAAGAATATAATGCCCAGAAACTCTACGAATCTGAACGTTTGCTGAGAACAATGCCTTTTATAAACAGGGTGAATATAAGTGTTTCTGACAGTACTTCCAGTAAAGATTCCATAGATGTTGTTGTACGGGTTCTTGATTCCTGGAGTCTGAAACCGAGAATCAGTTATTCCGGAAGCAAGATTGGTCTGGGGGTTACGGAAGAAAATGTACTGGGACTGGGACACACATTGGATTTTCTTTACAGAAATGATTCCAAAGAGAAGCAGGATTATCTTTTAGGTAGCTATACCACCTATAATCTTTTTGGTACTTATATTAACGCCCAGCTTCTTGGGGAAAGGGATTTTTCGAGAAATGAAAGAATCAATTTCAGTCTTAGAAGAGACTTTTTCTCTCCTTTAACGAAATGGGCAGGAGGTTTTACCTTTGAATATTTTATGCGGAAAGTGTTACTTCCGATACAAACAGATACCACTTTTCCCGAAGTTCAGATCAAAGTATACAGTCAGGATTTATGGGGAGGTTATCAGATTCCGGTTTCAGCGGATCCCAATGAAAAAATATCCAGTAATATTGCCATTATAGGAAGATTTCAGAATTACAGGTACAAAGACAGTCCTGGAATTGACCAGTACCAGTATTTCAGCTCTTACAACAGCTTCCTGATGTCTGTAGGGTTTATCCACAGAAACTTTTCGGTCCAGAAGAATATATTTCAATATGATTTGCCTGAGGATGTTGCCTACGGTAATTCTGTGAACATTATTGCAGGAGGCTTATCCAGAAATAAAGAAGTGAATCCGTATGTAGGAATTTCTGCATCTTACGGCCGTTTTACAAAGTTGGGATACTTTACAGTGAAAGGCCAGTTTGGAAGGTTTTTTAATGAAGACAGCCAGAACAGGGAATCTTTCCGTTTTGATGCAACCTATTTTACCCATCTTATGGACTGGAAATTTGCCAAAGCAAGACATTTCTTTTCTCCCACGTTAGCCTTGGGAAATCCACAGCATAACTACTCTTATAAAGATAGAATAAATCTTTCTTCCGCAGATGAATTTCCTGTTTACAATACGGATTATATCGGAACTAAAAAACTGGTTCTACGATACCAGCTTCAATTATTTATTAATAAGACCTGGAAGAATTTCCACTTCAGTCCTTATTTGACAACAGCAGTCGGCTGGCTGGGAATGCCTGATGATAAACTGTTTAAAACAAAAGTAAATACAAAAATCGGAATAGGTGTTTTAATTAATAATCCCTATCTGGTTTTCAACAGGATTCAGATTTCTTTCATGTATTATCCCCGTGTTCCTTTTGATAATAATTCCGTTTTTGATTTTAACAGCAACAGGAATAATCTTTTACCGATGAACAATTTTGCTACGGATATTCCTCATTTTGTCAATTTTGGGAACTGATAGTGGAAAGTCAATTCGGTATTTGAAAAACTGAAAAAGATCGATTTTCAGGTTATATATTTTCTCATTTTAGGAAATGATATTACCCAAATGGGTAATTGACAGGTTATTATATAATGACAAAATTTGTGATGAAATAAGTGGTGTGCTGTAAAATGCATTCCATGCCATTCAAAATAAATAATAATAACCTGAAAACTAATACCTATGAAACCATTGACTCTTTTCCTATCGTTGACCGCATTTTTTACATCTGCCGGTCTTTATGCAAACCCAACTGACACAACACTGCCTGTACCAAAGGTAATTCCTATAACTGATGCTGAAAAGTGGATTGCATTTTCTCCTATTTTACTCTTTCTTTTAATTACATGCCTGGTATTTTTTAAGCTGAAAAAAGATAAGGTATCTTTAAAAGACCTGCTTTTGGATAAAGATGCGAATGTTCAGATGGAGGAAGAAAAAACAAAACAGATGGAGGCTTTTTTAGCTGCTCCTCTGGCTAGCCAGCAGGCAATGAATGAAGCAGCAACAACACTGAATACCACTACAGAATCCAATGCTCAGAAACCTAATACAAGTGTTAGCCGTTTTCTTGCCTTTATAAGCGGGCTGGTATCTGTAGGTCTGGCATGTGTTCTGACCACTTTTGCCATCTGGAATTATTTTGATGTCAATGTCTTTCCCAATCTTAATGACCTCGTTGGTGTTTTATTGACCTTGGGAATTGGAGTAGTGCCTTACGCATTTAATAAAGTCACTACTGCCGCTAAATAGTTATATCTTAAATCAAAATTACTTACTTCAATCATAATTAAGCAAAAACCTTCCTTGTTTGTGGCAAGGAAGGCTTTAATCAGCATGGTAAAAACATTCTCAAATTAGACTACTACATCTATCTTTACATTAATATTCCCACGGGTAGCTTTGGAATAAGGGCAGGTTGCATGGGCTGTTTCCACAACTTTTTTTGCTTCATCTACCGGCATTCCCGGTAAAATGACCTGTAAATGAGCCTGCAGAAAAAATCCGTCATCATGGGTTGCCAGATCTACTGAGGTATTGACAGACAGGTCTGAAGGAAGAGTAATTCTCATTGTAGCAGCACCCAAATGCATAGCTCCAATAAAACAGGCCGACCATCCTGCTGCTAATAGCTGTTCCGGATTTGTTCCGTTTCCTTTTGTGCCGGGTGATGTCAGTTCAATATCCAGTTTTCCGTCACTGCTTTTCGCTGCTCCGTTACGACCTCCTGTTACGATGACATTACCGGAATACAACACTTTACTGATATTGACTATGGTTGTATTTTCTACTTCCTGAATGGTATTTAATTCCATATTTTTATTATTTAGATTGAACAATATTGTTTTAAAGTTTTTTTCTTAGATCTTTGAAAGCTGCCCGAAGCTCTTCTGTAAAGACTTGTGGCTGTTCCCAGGCTGCAAAATGTCCACCCTTTGAAGCTTTATGATAGTAATACAAAGTAGGGTAGGCACGTTTTGACCAGCTTTCAGGAGCCTGATAAATCTCGTGAGGGAATACCGAAATCGCTACAGGAACTTTTATGTCTTTTGTCTTCTGTGCTTCTACACTGAAATTATTTTTATTGTTTTCCCAGTAGAAACGAGAAGAAGATGCTCCTGTATTGGTCAGCCAGTACAATGTAATATCGTCGAGGATAGCATCACGGCCAATTACATTTTCAGGATGAAGATCACTTTCACTCCATTCTGCAATTTTTTCATAGAGAAAAGCGGCTAAAGCACTTGGAGAATCGGAAAGTAAATAGCCCGTAGTTTGTGGTCGCGTAACCATCATTCCTCCATAGGCTGCATTTCTTCCAAAGAAAGTACTCATAGCATTATAAGCCTGTGCTTCTGAAGCAGAAAGTCCGGCAGGAGCAGGATCACCTGCATTGATCGGTTTTACAAGCTCAGCAGGAATAGTTGCGGGCATTGTAAGATGAATTCCTAAAAGACCTGAAGGAGCCTGTTTTGCCAGCGCATCAGAGATTACCGAGCCGTGGTCACCACCTTCAGAAACATACTTTTTATAGCCGAGTCTTTTCATCAGTACATCCCAGGCAAGGGCAACACGGTCAGGATTCCATCCCAGTTCGGTAGGAATTTCTGAGAAACCATAACCCGGAATTGCTGGTATAATCACATCAAATGCATCACTCGCTTTTCCTCCATACTTTACAGGATCAGTCAAAGGACCTATTGTATTGATAAACTCCAGCGGAGAGCCCGGCCAGCCATGAGTGAGTATCACAGGCATTGCATTAGCTTCCTTTGAACGTACATGGATAAACTGAATATCAAGTCCGTCAATATTGGTTACAAACTGCGGAAGAGCGTTCAGTTTGTTTTCCACCTTTCTCCAGTCGTATCCATTGCCCCAATAGGTAATCAGTTCTTTTAACTGCTCAAGCTGAATTCCCTGAGATGCATCTTTCACAGTCTCTTTATCCGGAAAACGGGTTTCGGAGATTCTTTTTTTAAGATCATCCAATTGGGATTGCGGGATACTGATGTGAAAAGGGCGTATACTGGTATCCGATTTTGATGAAGATGTAATAGCCTTGTTAATCTGTGCTTTTGAAATAGCAGGTGTACTTAGAATAAAAGTTGCTGCTAACATAATGGTTGAAATTGTTGTTTTCATTGCTTTGTTGTATTAGATTTTAGATCTGTTTTTCTTTTTGATGGGACAAAATTATGCGCTGAAAAACAGCTGATAAACGGGTAATTTGTTCAAGTAGTCATATTCATTAGTGAAATAGACATTACCAGAGGTGAACAGGAAAACTATATAAGCATGAAACAGTTGAAAATAAGAACTGGAAAAGTGTGCAGTTGCTCATCTTGAAAAAGAATAAAAAAATAAGCTCCGTTCTTGATAAAAACGGAGCTTATTTTGTGAGTATATTTTGGGGAAATTACCCGTGGGCTTCTACAGATAAATCATTCCATTCTTCCCATACTTTTAATCTTTGCTCATAATTGTGTTTTACAAATGGCAGGGCTACTTTCCCAAGCAATAAACGCAATGGCGGATTTTCAGTTTCTGCTAACTTTATCAGGGCAGGAGCTGTTGCTTCTACATTTCCAAATGAGGTTTCAGATTCAGAGAAAGCCTTTTTCACATCATCGTAAGCCGGATTACTTTGGGTATTGATTCCTGTATGCCAGATGTTGGATGCATAGCCGTTAGGTTCTACCAAAGTTACATGAATACCGAAGCTTTTCACTTCTGTAGCTAAGGTTTCGCTTAATCCTTCCAACGCAAACTTAGAAGCATTATAAAGTCCCATAGTCGGTAAAGTTGCCAATCCTAAAATAGAAGAAACCTGAATGATATGACCGCTTTTCTGATCTCTCATAATAGGAAGTACTGCTTGTGTAAGCCATAATGTTCCAAAGAAATTCGTTTCGAATTGTGCTCTGGCTTCCTTTTCATTTGTTTCTTCAACTGCTCCCGTTAATGCATATCCTGCATTATTAATCAGAATATCGATGCTGCCAAAATGCTGATGAACTTTCTGAACCACTGCTAAAGATTCTTCCCTTTTATCTACATCTAACGTTAAAGGCAACACAGAGTCTCCATATTTTTCTTTTAAATCATGAAGGGTTTCTACATTTCTGGCTGTTGCCGCTACTTTGTATCCTTTTGCTAAAAAAGCTTCTGCCCATGCTTTTCCGAAACCTTTTGATGCACCTGTAATTAAAACTGTTTTTGACATTGTTCTGTTTTTTAATTGATTGTTATGATTATACTTTTTCTAAAAGTTGTTTTTATATTAAATGACCGATCGGTCATATTTATAGCAAAAAAAATTATAGCCCATTTTCCTCTATCATTTTTTTTAAACTGTTGCCAATCACTTCCATTCTATCATTATTACCGGACATTCTTGACATCAGGTGCCCACCTTCCAGCATGGCAAATAAAACCGTTGCAAATTCTGCCGGATTCCAGTCTGCTCTGAATTCTTTATGGGCAATTCCTTTCTCAATGATGCCGGAAAGTAAATCCTGACCCTGCTTAATGGAACGGTTTACCTTTTCTTTTACAATGGGATTGGTATCATCAGCTTCCGTTCCGAAATTTAATAAAGGACAGCCTCCCGCCACCGGAGGATGATTAGGATCACTAAAAAAATCAATGTAAGCGAATAACTGCTCTTTAGAAGTTTTATGCTGGGTTAAAGCTCTTTGAAGTCTGTCGCTTAGCATTTTCATATTATGCTCCACAGCGGCACAGGCCAAAACCTCTTTATTCTCGAAATGGACGTACATACTGCCTTTAGACAATTTGGTTGCCTCCATAATATCACTCATAGAAGTAGCTGCAATCCCTTTTGTATTAAAAATAGGTGCTGCTTTTTCTATAATGAACTGTCTGGTTTCTTCCCCTTTTGCCATGATAAGACTAAATAATGATGCAAATATATGACCGATTGGTCATAAAAACAAACTTTATTTGATGTTTTTTATGAAAAATGATGGAATATCTGCTTCAATCCCCTGATAGAAGGAAAATGCTGGAGAATAATTTTTTAGTGTTTACAATGGCTATACTTTAATTAAATTTCTAAATTTACCCGAAAATTAATGCAATGGCAAACGGTAATCTGAATGTACGCACTTTGCGCGAGCTCTATCAGCAACTGGGACTTCCTGTAGATGATCTGGAAGAAGAATCCGGCTTTACCATTCATTACCTGGAAGAAACTTTCCATGATTTGCCTTTTCGTTCAGAACCTTTTCGTCCTAATTATTTCAGCTTCTTATTTATTAAAAGTGCATTCGGATATTATACCATTGATGATCAGAGATTTGAAGTGACTTCAGACACCGTTTATTTCACCAATCCCGGCAATTACCGGATTTTTGAATGGGAAAAACTGGAGCATACCTGCCTGATAACCTTTGGGGAAGGATTTTTGAAAGAATATGTACATGATGATGTCTATAATGACTTCTCGTTTCTTTTGTCCGAAGTGGTTTCACCGCGTGTTTTAACTTCCGATCAGTTTAGTCAGATAGAAGAACTATACACGTTGATTCATAAGGAATATAGAGGAAGTTCACTCTATAAAAATAAAATTATCGGAGCTCTTGTGATTGCGTTACTGTTGAAAATTAAAGAATATTTCTTCCAGAAATATAATCCTATTTATGAAGGAAACCGCAGTTCTCAGATTGTAAAAAATTTTAAACAGAACATTGAACGGCATTTCAGAGATCTGATTAACGGAAAAACCAATACCCAGTTCAGAGTTCAGGATTATGCAGATCTGCAGTCACTCCATGTTAACTATCTGTCAAGTGTGATCAGCAGTAAAACCGGAAAAACAATCAGCTCATGGATTGCAGATAAAGCGACTACCGAAGCAAAAGTAATGCTGCAGGATGAAGGACTCAGTATCAAAGAAATCGCTGCCCGCCTAGGCTTTCTGGAAACCTCTCATTTCAGCAATTATTTCAAAAAACATACTTCCATCAGCCCTGTTGAGTACAGAAAACAATACTTCAGAAAGGAATCTTAGAAATTTGCAACATCTGCTATAATTCTTGTACGTTCTCCGGAGGTGTAAAGTGCCAACTTTGTCCTATCAAATTAACATTGATAAAACAAAGTAATATGAGTACATTAAACAACAAAGTAATCCTTGTGACCGGAGCGTCAAGAGGTATCGGGGCTGAAATAGCACAACAATTAGCTTCAGCCGGAGCAAAAATTATTGTTAACTACGCTGGCGGAAAAGAGGCTGCAGAAAAAGTAGTTGCATCCATACAAGATAATGGGGGGAATGCGATTGCCATACAGGCAGATGTGAGCAATGCTGAGGCTGTAAAACAGTTATTCGATCAGGCAATCAGTCATTATGGTAAGATTGATGTATTGGTGAATAATGCCGGAATTATGATTACAAAACTGATCAAAGACACTACTGATGAAGACTTTTCCCGTCAGTTTGACATCAATGTAAGAGGAACGTTCAATACCCTGAGAGAAGCTGCCACTAAGCTTGCTGATAACGGAAGTATTATCAATTTCTCTTCAACAACTACCAGAGTGATGATGCCCACGTATGGAACGTATGTAGCGACTAAAGGAGCTGTGGAACAATTAACCCGCGTTTTCGCTAAAGAAGTGGGAAGCAGAGGAATCAATGTGAATGCAATCCTTCCGGGACCAACTAACACCGCATTGTTTACAGAAGGAAAACCTCAGGAAGTAATAGACAGACTGGCTTCTTTAAATGCTTTTAACCGTCTGGGAGAACCTGCTGATATCGCCAAAATTGTGGTCTTTCTGGCTGGTGATGATGCCAAATGGATCAGCGGACAAACGATT
Organism: Chryseobacterium sp. CFS2; assembly: GCF_036543225.1. NCBI lineage: Bacteria > Pseudomonadati > Bacteroidota > Flavobacteriia > Flavobacteriales > Weeksellaceae > Chryseobacterium > Chryseobacterium sp. CFS2. The sequence continues at coordinate 64,745 of NZ_JAZHQU010000010.1, read as the reverse complement.
GGAGCCAATGGGGCTATGGCTTAATATCATACACCAATACTATTACATTATGAAGACTTTACCAATTGCTATTGCTTTCGGATTTTTCGGAGCGGTTGCTGTCTCTGTTTCTTTTTCTTTGCAGTGGCCTACATGGGTGATGTTTGTAGCCTGGGTCAGTTTCTATATTTTCGGTAAAAAGATAGAAACCTCACTTTGGGCACTTTTACAGATTGTACTGGGAATGATGATGGCGATTCTGATACAGGTGACTGCAGGCGGATTGCAGCAGCTGATCGGAGGGTTAGGTTTTCCCCTGGCAGTTTTCCTGTACATTGGATCATTAGCCTACTTTGCAGGAACAAAAAAACTGAACAATATTCCTGCCTGGTTTCTGGGTTTAATCATCCTGTTTGGAGCTCACCCTCCACTGGAACCATTGCCTGTACTCAACTTATTAATACCCATTTTAGCAGGATTTCTATTTGCCTGGCTGAACAATAAGGTAGTTGATATGATTCATGAAAGACAGACATCAAAATCAACTGTTCAATAACAACTATTACACACAATCATTATTAAAATTTACAAAAATGAATTCATTACAAAATAAAGTAGCCGTTATTACCGGCTCAGGAAGAGGTTTGGGAAAAGCTATTGCAGAACGTTATGCTGCGCTGGGGGCAGATATCATATTAAATTATTCCCGTGACAAAGCTTCCACAGATGAGGTAGAAAGCAATATCAAGGCTATGGGAAGAAAGGTTATTTCCGTTCAGGCAGATGTGAGCAAAGTGTCTGAGATAAAATATCTTTTTGATGAAGCTAAAAAAGCATTCGGGAAAATAGATATTGTTGTTGCCAATGCCGGAATTGAAATGGTGGAAACTCCTGTAACGCAGTTCACGGAAGAGCAGTTTGACAGACTTTTCTCCATCAATACCAAAGGGGCTTATTTTACGATGCAGCAGGCAGCTTTGAATGTGGAAGACCATGGACGTATCATTTATGTTGCCTCAAGTACTACAGCTTTTCCTGTTCCCGGGATGGCAGTGTATGGCGGAAGTAAAACAACACCAAGATATTTGGTAGATGTATTGTCCAAAGAAATTGGCCATCGTGGAGTAACGGTGAATACAATTATTCCTTTTGCGGTAGATCATTCGGGAATTTTTGCGGAAGAAGGAAGCTATCCTGAATTGAGAAAATCCCTGATTGACAGCTGTCCGATGGGAAGACTGGCGGAAGTAGAAGATGTAGCCAATATTGCAGAATTCTTTGCCAGTGATCTTTCTTCATTTGTGAACGGGCAGCATTTATTAGTCAATGGCGGAGCTAATCAGTAAAATAATACTATGAATATTTTTAAATTATTAAGTATGGTATTGATGATGGCTTGCAGTCTGAATGCTTGTGGACAGCGGTATCAAAACCATCAACACAAAAAAATAAAGAGTATGGATACTTCGAAAATTAAAAATATAAAAGTAAAACAGGCTATTGAAGCTTTCCAGGCAAGTGATATAGAAAAATGGATATCTCTTTTTGCTAAAGACGCAGTGTTGCTTGATGACGGTAACCCAAGAGATCTGAAAGAATTTTCAACCCATGCCATTCTTATTGAAAATTTCGTAAGCATTGATAAAGTGGAGGATAACGGAAATTCAGTGTATGGAGCATTCCACAGTGATAAATACGGAGATTTTAAAGCCTATTTTAAATTCCATTTTAATAAAGAAGGGAAAATAAACAAGCTTGAAATAGGGCAGGCAGATAATTAAAAACTCATGAGAAACTCTCTCTCAATACATTGTTTGGGAGTTTCTGTTTGTATGGAATGAACTATGAAAAAGATCACGATTTTTTTTAACAGAGAACTTTTGGGGGCACTCTATTTTAGGGGCTTTTTATTTAGGGCAGATAGACGTATAACTTTTTTTAATCCTAACTTTGCTGTGGTAAAAGGAACTATGAAGAAACTGGAGATTAAAAAAAATATTCAGAAGCAGGAAGATAAAAACTTGTCTTTCAGGGTTTTTGATTTGACTAAAGATCACTTGGATCAATATGCAAAGCCTCATAAAAAAGATCATTTCTGTATTTTTATTGTAGAACAGGGAAAACTTCAGGTGTATATTGAAGATAAAATTCATTGGATAAAAGCAGGGAAAATCTCTGTGATATTTCCGGAACAGGTGCATTTTGTAGGGGATTCAAGCGAAGATCTGATGGGGAAGATTATCCTGTTTGAGGAAATACTCTTTTGTTCTGATATTCTGAAAAATGAATTGAGTACCTATAATGTTAATCTTTCTACACAGCTCAACTGTACGATACTTTCACGGGAAGACTTTGAACAAAGCTTACGCAACACTTCAATCATCAAAGAAATTTACGAACAGCCAACTCTTATAAAGAAAGAACAGGCCAGATTTTACATTAAAATTGTCCTTCTCGGACTTATTGAATCGATTCACGGACTGCATCCGGTTCTGCATGAAAAAACAGCAGACCAGCCTATGTACGTAAGGTTTAAAAAGCTGTTGAATGAACACTATAAACTACACAGAACGGTTCAGTATTATGCAGAAGAACTGGCCATTACTTCCAAAAAATTAAACTCTATTACGAAAAAACATTGCGGAGAGACTGCTATTCAGGCTATACATAACCGTATTTTAACGGAAATTAAACGGCAGCTGATGTTTTCAGACCTTTCCCATAAAGAAATTGCTTTTGATCTGGGTTTTAATTCCCCTTCTGCTCTCAATAAATTTGTAAAAGCAAAGCTCAAAGAAACTCCCACCGAACTTCAGCAGGAACTGGCGCAAATGTATAACGCGTAGTCCTGTTTGTATAACAGGGCTTATGAAGGCTTGTCTAATTTTGTATCATTAAAATCAGATAAGAAAATGAGCAAACTATTTATTGCAGGTGAAGTCTTCCATGGCGCGGGAAGTCTTGATGAATTAAAAAATATCAAAGGAAAAAAAGCAGTTATTGTAACAGGAGGAAGTTCCATGAGAAAAAGCGGAACCCTTGATAAAGCAGTGGCTTACCTTCATGAGGCAGGCATCGAAACACAGATTTTTGAAGGAGTAGAAGAGGATCCTTCTTCAGCAACGTGTCTGAAAGGTGCAGAGGTGATGAATACCTTCCAACCCGACTGGATTATCGGTTTAGGTGGATGCTCCGCAATTGATGCTGCAAAAATTATGTGGGTATTTTACGAATATCCTGAGGTAGAATTTGATGCTTTAATCAAGCCTTTTACAGTTCCTGTTTTGAGAAATAAAGCTAAGTTTATTGCCATTCCTTCTACCAGTGGTACAGGAACGGAAACTACTGGTCTTGCGGTGATTACAGATAGAGAGAAAGGCGTAAAATATCCTGTTGTTTCTTACGAATTGACACCGGATATTGCTATTATTGATGGGGAAATCTGCGCTTCAATGCCGGCACATGTGACATCCAATACAGGTCTTGATGCATTGACGCATTGCGTGGAGGCTTATGTTTCAAATATTGATAATAATATTGCAGATGCTTTGTCTAAAGGTGGGTTAGAAATTGTTTTTGACAATCTAAAAGAAGCAGTGGAAAATCCCAATAACATCCAGGCTCGTCAGAATATGCATGACGCATCATTTATGGCTGGTTTAGCCTTCAACAATGCATGGCTGGGTATTGTTCACTCTCTTTCTCATCAGGTAGGAGCATTGTACGGAATTCCTCACGGAGCTTCCAATGCTATTTTCCTTCCGAATGTGATCCGTTATAATGCGCTGGCTACAGAACGTTATCCTGAACTTGCAAAGGTCATCGGGAAAGAAACAACGGAAGAACTGGCTCAGGCTATTGAGACGCTGCGTTCTGAAGTTAACAATCCTTCAGCGATCAAAGATTTCGGAATTTCAAAAGAAGATTGGGATAAAAATCTTGACTATATTGCAGCCAACGCTTTAGCAGATCCTTGTACGGGTTTCAACCCGAGAGTGCCTGTTTTAGAGGAACTGAAAGCAATTTACAATGCCTGTTATGAAGGTGCTGTATATGCAGAGGAAGTAGTTGCAGGATAAGATTTGAAAACACTTCAATGTGTTGATATCTATAAACATACTATTTGTATGGTAAAAAGAAAGAGAACTCAGATTGGGTTCTCTTTCTTCAGTTATTTAATTATTTGACCATGATTTTAATGTTTTCCCTACGATCATTTTCATATAGAATACTCATCATGTAAGCACCTTTCTCATACGTTGAAAAATCTATTTTGAGATCAAAAACATAGAGGTTTTTCCAGTCGGCAAGCTTCCTTTGAGCGATATCATAAATAATAATGTTCTTTATTTTTCCTTTACTTTTCAGGTAACAAAAATCGTTGACCGGATTAGGGTAAAAGGTAAGTCCGGACTCAATGGCAGGATCTGCAGTTCCCAAAGAACCGATAGTAATAACCTTACTCAATGTTTCTGAACAGGCATTTTTATTAACTGTCAGGGTGACGGTATAACTTCCGGGAGAGGCATACTGATGAGCCGGATCTGATGAGTAATCCGTGGTGCCATCACCAAAGTTCCATAATATTGAAGTGTAATTGGTGGAGTGATTGGTGAAATTCACATTCGTTCCATTGATTGCAGCAGTAAAATCCGAATGAAGATGAAACGCATTGCTGTTCCATTGTGCAGGATTATTAAAAAAGACCTGATCAGCAATCTCCTGAAAATTTTCAGCCGTGTTTTGAGGCAGTCCGTTATAAAATGCAGAAGGGAAAACATGATCCTGGAAAACCGCAGAATACATAGAAGCTGCTACAAGGTAACTTCCTTTCGGCCCCGGATGAATATCATTATACGATCCATGAAGAGCCAGATCCTGCGATGAAGTGTAATACTGCCTTGCTGATTCTCCGGCAGGAACCATTTCCACCTGCATCAGGTTAGACATCTTAGTAATGGAATCCTTTATTTTCTGCTGAAAAGTAAAATAGACATTATATTCATTAGCGGATGGTACTCCATAGGGAATTTCATATAAGAATATTTTGGAACATGGGCTGTATTTTCGGATGGAATCCCTGATTTTGCGGCCACGTTCTGCGGTCACGGAAACAGGATAAGAATGACCTGCAGATTCACCAGTACCGGGCTGCATGATAACATACTTGTAGTTTTTTGATTTTATTTTTTGGTACAGTGCAGGATCATCTACATGATTAACAAATCCGGTTCCTCCCGGAGTATGGGTTGTTATGGAAACATTCTTTCCTTTAGAAGCAGCTATATTTTTGAAAATTTCAGGCATATCATTAAAATACGTGACACTGTTTCCTATGAACAGAACGTCATCGGTCTGACAGAAAGATAAGACTGAAAAACCAGTACATATCAGAAAGAGTAGTTTTTTTATCATATCATATGTTTTTTAGATTCTTATTTAAAAAAGGTACCTGCGAAAAACCACTTCCAGCGCAGGTACACAATACAAACGATGATTAAAAATGTCAATTTACTTTGTTAGAGATTTTTTTGATTTATTATGAGGTATTGATTGGGCTGTATTATTTTAAAAGTGGCTTATAAAAGTACCTGCAGGTATTGCAAATGACCAGCAGGTACACGGTACACTAATTATTACAACTATTTCTTGATTAATTTTGTATTATAAGTCGTCGTATCATCCTTTATGGTGATTACATACATTCCTTTGATCAGTGAAGCAACATTGATCCTTTGTCCATCCAATTTCCCTTCCTGAACAAGTCTTCCGTCTGCACTGTAGATTTTGTAATCAGCTTTGCCTTTTATATTTTTTACTTCTACAAATGTATCTGCAGGGTTAGGATAGAGCCCAATATCAGATGTTGTCTGTACAGATTCCTTCGTTCCAAGGGCAGCACTGATCTTTACAGAGAAATCCCACACCGAACCTCTTGAGAAAAGATCACCATTATCATCTAAAGAAGGGCTTGTGCATGCATCAACTGATGCATTGAAAAACCCACTTGCTACTCTCATTCTTAACGTCTTATCTCCGTTGTAGGCATTGGCCGGAACTGCAAACGCAAAACTTCCCTGGTGTCTTTTATTGGCATCCGGAGCTGCTCCGTTAATACCAATTCTTTCTGAAGCCTCAAATACTCCGTTTCTGTTGTAATCAATCCATACCTGTATCCAATCCTGATAATTTCCTCCTGCACGGTTGGCATAAACAATGTAGTTCAGATTATACTGAGCGCCCTGAGTAAGCTGAATCAATTTTGAAGGATCTTCCGAATAGTCTTTATAGGCATGCTGAACGGTAATTCCGTTTCCTGCTAAATCCACATTGGCTAAAGTTACCCTTAATATCCCGCTGAAATAGGGACTGTTTGTAGTGTTTCCTCCTGTAGTCATCAGACAGTAATCATATCCTGTGCGTAAACCTTTAGTTTTAAAATTATACGTAGGAGAGAATGCTCCGGCAACATTATTAATAACGGATGCAATGCTGACTTCATAAGACGTTTCATCCTCAAGGTTATTCAATAATACTGAATTAACCGGGCTGACAGCATTAGACCAGTTGGCTGCTCCCACTTTTCTATAATTGACAGAATAGGTGGCTCCCGGGACATGATTCCAGGAAACGGTTGCAGATGTTTTTAATAGGTCATTTTCAAATGCTGCGATTCCTGTTGGAGCATTATTTACAGAAGCGGGTGCACTTCCTACAGTTATTGTAGGAGAAACAGCATAGAATATATTTCCAACGGCTGAAATTCTCAGTTTGATATTCCCTTGTAAGGAAGCAGGCATCTGTATTTCAAAACTTCCGTCATTAGGCGTTGATGCCGTAAGTTCTGTCCAGGCTGCTCCATTATTGACATCAGTAGTATATTCTATTTTTACGTTGGCAGCGTTGTAAGGAGCAAGGTTTGTATTGGCAACATCCCATGAAATAGTATTGGATGCGTTATTATACAGAACAGAGGAAGTACTCAGACCTTTGAATTTGAATGGGCCATCGTTTCCTACTGTCACGGTATTTTCTGCTGAAATAGTCAATGGTCTGTTCGGGTTATTGTCCCTTACAGATACAGCATAATGCAAAACTCTTGGAATATAGGATACAGATTCCCATCGATCTTTGTCGGTTAATTTACCACTCATTACGACAGGCAGACTTGGGAAATATCTTCTCCCTGATGCCACTGCTGGATAAGAACGTGTAAGTGATCCTTCAGGATTAAAACCCCAGCCGCTGTCTCCTGAGATGGAACTGGTATTGCCCACGCTGTCATATTGCTCCCAGTTGTAGATAAACTGATTACCATCTGCGTCTACAGCATTAGCATCCAGGTAGTATGCTGTCCCTTTAGGAATATTATAGGAAATAAGTGGAGTAATAGCGGGTGCATTATTGTTTACAATATTTTCGGCAACTCCACAATCTGGTTTACCTTCAAGGTTGGTTAAAATCTGGTTTATTGATGAATAATGGAAATAGGCATCACTATTCATCTGGACATTATTAGCTGTGATTCCTGCATAGGCCATGATTGTTGTTCCTCCTCCAGGTTCTATATTGACTCCTGAGCCTTCGGTAACAGTAGAAAATGTATGGTTACCTCCAAGCTGGTGCCCCATCTCATGGGCTACATAATCAATATCAAAAGTATCTCCCACAGGGTTGCCATTTTGTGTAAATGCAGAACCTTTTCCTAGCGGCTCTGCTGCTGTTGGATCAGTACATATGCAGCCTATACACCCTGCATTTCCATTTCCTCCTGCGGCATTAAAAACATGCCCGATATCATAATTGGCATTTCCGACTCCAGCGGTTAAGACCTGTTGTAACTGACCATTCAAATCATTTGTATATGGATCATTAGCGGCGTTAGCAAAAATGATATTAGGAAAGTTTTGTATCGTTAAATGAATAGCAAATTCTTTTTCAAAAACACCATTCACACGGGTCATGGTATTATTCATCTGTGCAAGAGCGCCTGCAACCCCTCCAAAAAGCTGTGTGTATTCACCTGTTGCAGACAGAGCCAGTCTATAGGTTCTATATCTTGATGCGGCAGGTCTTCCTGTAATATCAATACCGGGAAGTTTATTTTTTCCGGTGTGTTTTAAAGATTTAATATCCAGCCCTTTGCTTCCTTCCATATTACAGGTAAAGCCATGTTCGGAGTCTGTTCTTTGCGTTTTATAAAACACTCCATAAGTCTTTTTATCTGCTGTAATAGGTTCAATGAACTGAAATACACCATCTTTGATAATCATGGACTGTATTTCGTTAGGGGATGTACTGAATCTTATATACTTGGAAGGATCATCAATTCCTATCCCTACGTAAGATCCCAATCCATATTTTTCAGCCAGTGACTTTTCCATTACAGGATTGCTGTATACGGCAAACTTTTCTATGGTTCCTTCTGCGGTGGGCAGCTGGATTGTGACTGCTTTTGCATTTACACCCGTTTCCTCTGCGTTCTTCAATAACTGAATTAAAATATTAATATCAGTTTTGTAAGCATGCTGGATTTTAACCTCCCTTCTGATTTCAGATACTTTCTGTGAAGAGGATTCCCATCTTTGTGCATTGGAAAGACAGAAGCCTGAAATCAAAAATAATGATAATAGAGTTTTTCTCATTTTAAAAATTAGGTATTTAAATAGTGATATTGCGAAGAATGAATATAATATTCGGGTATTCAAAGGTAATTGCTAATTTTGTAATGCAACTAATGTTTTGTTGTTGTTTTGTTATATAGAGTATGTAATACGTATGTATTGTATGTAAATTAGTAGTAGTGTAGTATTAATATTACATTTGTATTTTGTCGGAATTATGGTAAAAAAGCTAACTGTTTTCTTCTTATTGATTTCTTCCTTTTTCTATTCACAGCATACAGAAAAGGAGCTAAAGAATGTGCTGTTTGACATAGATTTTTCTACTGCCGGACCTAGAGAAATAGAAAAGATTGACAGCCTTATTAAGGTTTGTAAAAAAGATTCCTATAATGATTGTGCCGCATTAGGATACCTCAAAATTGCCAATATCTACGATAAAATGAATGATACAAAGAAATCCTTTTATTATATCAATAAAGTAGAAAAAGAAAACCTCATCAATTCAGATACTGACTTTGAAGTCATTTTTTACCTCCATATGCAAAAGTCTTTTTTATACCAGAAGCTGGGGGAAAGGGTTGCATCCTTTAAACAATTGGAGGAAATCTATGATAAGGCAATGAAAACAGACAATGCATATTTTATTTATCTGATTAACCGGCAATATGCCAGTAAATATGATGAAGTCAATAAAAAGGAATTGTCATTGAAGTATAATAGAACAGCATACAAATATTCAAAGATTTACAGAGAAAATAAAGGTAACCGCTACAGGATAGATAAAAACAGATTGAGTAACAGCTATAAAACTTCAGCTTATCTTGGGGGAATTTATACTGACCTCAATCAATTAGATTCTGCAAAAATATATATTGAAGAAGCCATTCACAATGAAAAAAAGATTAATGATATTGGGGTAAAATATATTACTGCTTTCTATGCCGGAAGATATTTTAGGGCTGTTAAAAATGTTGAACAGGCTCAGTATTATTTATGGATATGTAAAAATATTGCTAAAAATTATTATAAAAGTGAAAATTATCAGATTGCTGTAGCAGGAGAACTTAAAGCTTTATACGAAAGTCTTGGGCAAAAAGACAGTATCGGTTATTATTCTAACTGGTTGTTGGATATAGAGTCTTTAAGCAGCGAGCAATACCAAACCCTGAATGATACTGTAGATCAACAGAATGAATTAGAAAATGCCGAGAGAAAGAAGGAAACAAAAAACCTTTTCTTCATCCTGTCATTGAGCATTGCCGCATGTCTTCTCTTTATATTTCTTTTCTTGTATTACTATAGAAAACACAAGAGTAAAAATCTGGATAAGATTGATATCCCTCATCAGATGCCGGTACAGGAGAGTATTTTTAAGGAAGTTATACAGCTCGCCAAAGAAAATAATCCTGAGTTTTTAACTCGTTTCAATGAGTATTGCCCACATTTTTCAGAGGAGCTGCTGAAAGTTTCTCCGTTGAAAATTTCGGAAATAAGATTCTGTGCCTATATCTACCTTAATTTTTCTACAAAAGAAATCGCCGAATATACATTTACTTCAGTACGTACAGTGCAGACCAAAAAGTATAATCTAAGGAAAAAGCTGAATATTCCCGGTGATATGGATATTTATGTGTGGTTTTCTAAATTATTGAAATAAAGTCTGGCATCATTCCTCAAAATAAGAGAGGCTATTTCACTTTGAAATAGCCTCTGCTTTTAAATTAATATCCGATGCGGTCATTAATTTCTTATGGTGGAAATATGAATGTATTGTTGTCCGTTGGTATCTTTAAGCTCAATGTTACCAATCATATCATTATAGACCAGACATGTGGTGTCATTGAACAGATACCCTTCAATAAACACAGGTCTGTCTTTAGGAAGATTATTCTGCTCATTCAGCATTTCCAGTGATAAGCTGTCAGGAAATCCTGCATTTTTTTTAAACCTGATTTCTATTAAACCATGGTCTGCCAGATAATCAAATTTCTTTAAATGGGAAGGCAGGCTGGCTTTGGTTTTAAAAACGGTTACCTTTTCAATACTGCTTTTGTAAAGATCAAACATAGTGTCCGTTCCAATGGCATTATTATAAACCGCAAACTTTACATGGGTATTTTTTTGCGCCAGCAGTACTCCTGAAAAGAATACAAGCAATAGATATAATAGCTTTTTCATAATTAAAATAAATTTTTTGAAGGTTTGATTAATTTCTGTTTTTTACCATAATCCATCCCGTATATTTTATCGGGGTCTGTTTTTTGTTATTTTCATTCCATCCCATATCAAACCAATAGTTTCCGGTAGATACTTTCTTACCGCCAATGCCGCCGTCCCATTGATAGCCGTTTAATTTACTTCCTTCATGAATCTTGCTTCCATAACGGTCATAAATACTGAATTTGAAATTAGGTTTTCCAGCGAGAGCAGAATAATCAAGCACATCATTTATTCCGTCGCCATTAGGAGTGATGATATTAATAAGGTTAGGTACTGTAATTTCTACCTCTACAGGAGTACAGTTATAAGAGTCTTTTACATAAAACGTGTGGGTTCCGCGCGGAACATTGGTAAATACATTTTCATTCTGCCAGTTGATATTATCCATGGAATACTGATAAGGCGCTGTTCCTCCGATTACAGTGAGTGTAACCGAATTATTGCTGATGTTAACATCCGAAATAACAGGATGCTCAGAAGGATAAACCTTTACAGTCTGTCTGGTGGTACATTCTCTGTTTTTAAGATCTACCCAATACGTTCCCACTCCGACATTGTTGATGGATGGTGTTGTTGCTCCGGTACTCCATAGGTAAGAGGTGAATCCGGGGCCGGCATCCAGAGTGGTGGTATTTTCCATACAGATAATTTTATCTTTTAATACATCCGAGTAGGAAGGAGGAATAACCGTAAGGGTAACCTCTGCAATTCTGTAACATCCGTTGGCATTGCTTACCTTAATATAAACCACTCCGTCTGGAGCAATATAACTGGCTGGGGTCAGGATTTCATTGGTTCCGCTGTGGGCATCGGCAGGAGAAGGATAATATTGTTTGATTGTTCCCGGCTGTACATTCACTCCTGCTGAAGTTAAATTAAACAGACCCAATACAGGATTGGAAGGCTCAAAACATGATCTTAAGGCAGCATCTTTAACAATTGGGCTTTCGGAAACCGTTAGCGTTAAAGTTATCTGCTCACAATCTGTAAAGTCAGGATTGTTTCCACAAAACTTATAAACAATAGTGTCTGTACCCATATACCCGAAATTCGGGACATACGTAATCACTCCTGCCGGATCAATAGTAGCGGTACCGTTTGCCGGAGGTGTTAAAATAGTTACTGTACTCGGAACATAACTTTGAGTAGAATTGGTAAACTGAGGAACGATAGCCTGATAGCCTTCGCAGACAGTCATTGCTTTGGTAGACTCTTCAAGACAGGTATACACCTTATAAACCGGAGTGATTGCCGGAGTACATGAACCTACAGCGATTCTTACCGTATAATTTCCGGAAACCAATGGCGTATAAGAGTTGCTATTGGCTCCTGTAATAGGGTTTCCATTCAAAAACCATTGGTAAGTATCATAGCTGTCATCCACTTCAAGAACAATACCAGGAATACATTCTCCTGTCTGTTTGGCGATCAGCGGGATGGATGAGAAACCTGCAAAATAACCTCCATATCCGGATGTGCTGTAGCCTCCATTAATCCCTGCGGTTACAGCTTTGTTAGAAATAACAGTTACATTTCCGGTAATTGATGGGATGGCATAGGTTACCCAGCTGTTATTTCCCGTTAAAGGAAAAGGACCTTCTGTTGCCAATGGAGTATTTCCATTGACGGTGACTGTAGCTCCTGCTTCTGTTAAGATATTCAGTTTTACAATAGTTCCGTTAGGAACAGTACTTGTTGTTCCTGTTCCGGTGGGCATTTCATTGATCTTCCCGATTTCATCAATTTTTCTGGGTAAAAAGCAGTTTAATGGTGGAATATAGTTGAATCCACATGTTGCGCTGCTGTTATTTACAGAAACCAGTTGGTATAAATAGACATTTTTTGAAGTGGTAATAAACATGTTAAAATGCCCGGAAGTTCCCTGCTGAACATAATTACTTCCTGAAATTCTGTAAAAATCACCACTGTTGATGGTGGCAATAGGAGTGTTGGAACCATTAATAAATATTTGGGTATGATCCTCCGTTCCAACGATGATACCTCCTTCCAGATCATCATTGGTAGATCTTGTTCTTACCATGGCAAAAGTACTTCCCAGTCTTTCTGTAGGAACAGACTGATCGAGAATGGCATCGGACCCTGATCCGGTATTGTTTCCAAAATTTCCGTTGACATTTCCGTTGGTAAGGGTAATGGGTTTATCAGAAACAATTTTAGCCCCTATAAAAGCAGACTGGTTTTGGCCACCCGTCCCAGGCCCACCTGCAAAAATAAAAGACTGTCCTTTATTAAGGGTAATAGTCTGCGTGTTGGTTACAGGTGCAGCTCCAAAGAACGTTACAGTTCCGCTCCATGTGGCAGTTACTACCGTATTGTTTTCAGTAGCCAGTATCCCTGCTGTAAAATTATATCCGCTAAGTGATGAGGTAGTAGGAGTTCCTGCGACATAGAATTCCTTACCAATCCCTGCTTTTCCTTTACTTGTTATAATTTCAGCGTGTGTAGTATTGCTTACCATTCTTAATGAACAATAAAATGGCTTTGTTCCCTGCACATGCAGTCCTTTGTTGATAACACTATAAGCGTCTGACGTTACATTTGCGGCGATAACAGCAATGGGTACAACAAATATCTGAGGAGCCCCTTTACTGATGGTAACATTTCCGATCGGAGTATTGTTGTTGTTTATCGTCACAACAAAAGGAGTTGCAGAATCAGTAGAAAGATATAATGCCTGTGTATAACTTGTGGAGGCATAATAAGGAGCAAACCAGTGATCGGTGTCTCTTTGAGCCGAAATATGAATGCCCAAAAGAATGAATAATAAACTGAATATAATATTTTTCATGAATTACAGAATTTTGATTCTAAAAAATTGAATTTTCATCTATAAAAGAGATTATGATTCCTTTATAAATTTCTTCTGAACGGTAATGCCTCCATCCTCAATCTCTATCATATACATTCCGTGGATGAGATTGCTGACATCAATAGCATTGTTAAGAATAATTCCGGTTGATATAAGTCTTCCAACAGCACTGTAAATTTTATACTGAGCCTTTGCACTTATGTTTTTTACATACAATACAGAACTTACCGGATTGGGATAAATGTGGATCTCCGATTGGTTAAGCGAATTCGGTACTGGCTGCTTCGAAATTCTGACCGTATAATCTTCCACTTCACCATCTTTGAATTTGGTACAGTTCACAGGAATACCATCTTTTTGTAAAGCTACTCTCATCACTACATATTTATGATCGGTCATACTGATGAAAGCTTCTGTCGGAACTGAGAAAACAGTACTTGCCGTTGGATTTCCATTAGGGCCGTCCGCCAGAATTCTTTCGTTGATATCAAATTCTCCGTTTCTGTTGAAGTCGATCCAGGCAGCAATACCTGCGTTAGTTCCTGAGCTTAAAGTCTTATCAATAGTAATCTGGTTTCCTTTTGATCCTTGAATCAAATCAATAAATTGTAAAGCATTTTCGGTATAATCAGAATAGGTAGATGCGAGCGATTCATTGATCATTTCCTTATTACCATTAGGTTTCACAGTAACCTTTGAAATAAATTCTGTTGTGGAATTGGCTGCTGACATCGGGCAGTAGATTACAGTAGGAGTAGTGAAATAGTATAGTTTGGTAAAATTTCCCGGTACTCCGTTACAGATATTGGCCACCTGCATTTCGTATTTGGTAAGTTCCAGCAAACCTGTAATGGTGTAAGTATTGGTAATCACAGGAACATCAGTCCAGCTTGGAATTCCTACCTTTCTGTATTTCAGCAGGTAAGTGGCTCCCGGAAACGAATCCCATACCACTTCTGCCGTTGTTGGAGTAATCTGAGTGATCATAAGCCCAGGAGGAGGGATTTCACAAATTCTTTCTGTAGTAAATACCTTCGGGTTAGACCACGGATTGGCGGTTAGTTCTCCATTACAGATATTGGCTACCTGCACTTCATACGTTTTGAATGAATCAAGGTTTGGAATCGTGTATGAATTTGCCGGTGGCTGAGGGATTGCTGGCATATTCCATGGAATAGTGCCCACTTCTCTCCATCTTAAAATATAGGACGCACTTGGAACAATTGGGTTCCAGGTAATCAGTGCTGAGTTGGAGGTTACATTGCTTATAGTTACAAATGGTGGAGTAGGATCACATCTTGTTGTAAATGTTTTTATAGGAGTGTAAGCTCCGATTCCGCCACTACCACAAACTGCTGCAATTCTTACCTCATAAGCTGTAGCCGGAGTTAAAGTATTGATTGTTATGGGCGGATTTCCTCCTAAAACAGAAAGGTTCAAAGTTGTCCAAGCAGAAGCAGGTGTTGTAACAGGTCTGTATTCCAGGATAAAAGCATTATTGTTAGTGGCTGCAGTCCAGTTTATATTCACTGAATTATGGGTAATATTGGTAAATACAGGATTTCCAGGTGTTGCATTACTGCATGGTCTTAATCTTACACTATAATCTTCTACTTCACCATTGGCTGGATCTGTACACATTACTGGAGCGCTGGTTCGTTTCATTACCACTCTCATGGTAGTTGTTAAAGGTCCTGTATAAACTCCCGTTGCGGGAACATCAAAAGTGGCTGTTATTGGAGTCGTTGTGCTGGCTGCAGAAGTCAGTACCTTTTCAGTATCGGTGAAAATTCCATCTCGGTCCCAATCGATCCATGCATTTACAGCATCAGCATATTGAGTTCCTACCCAGCCTTTAGAAACCGACAGTTGATTTCCCTGAGAACCGATTTCAAGATTAATAAGCGTGGCTGCCGATGTATAACTGATATAATTCGTCTGAACAGAAGTGTTATCCATTATCGGAAAGTTGACAGGGGTCACTTTTACATTTGAAATATAATCGTTAGTTCCTGTTCCGGTCATGCTGCAATAGGTCAGTGGCGGAGTCGTAAAACTTATGCTGGGAGAGAATGCTCCCTGGTTTCCGTTGCATATCGTTGCAATTTGTACCTGATATCCGGTCTGCTCGGTAAGTCCCGTTATGGTATAAAAGCTTTGTCCTGCAGGAAGAGTCTGCCCTGTTGGACTCGGAAGCCATGTTCCTGTACTTCCTTGTCTCCATCTGATAACATAAGTAGCATTAGCAGCAGGCATCCATGATACATAAGCGGTATTATGGGTAAGGTTGTTCACTGCAATATTAGCAGGAGCAGCAGTAGTACAAGGCTGAAGATCAATAAATTTCACATAATAATCTTCAACTTCTCCATTGCTGGTTAAAGGTCCGCAGGCGTTGGCTGGAGTGAGAGAATATACGATGACGCGCATTTTTACCTTACTTGTTCCCATATAGGCATTTGCAGGTACATCAAAAGTAGCGGTAACAGGAGTCGTGTTTGAATAGCCCAGATTCATAATTCTTTCCCCACCAGGACTTGTTACCGGATTATTATCAAAAATACCGTCACCGTTAAAATCGATCCATGCATTGGTAGAATACGTTCCTGATATAATTGATCTTCCTACAGACAACGTATTATTCACTGAATTTCTAAGCAGCGTAACTGTCTTTGCAGGATCTGTAGAGTAATCTGTATACGTTGTTGGCCCGGAATTATTACTGGTTAAAGGGACATTAGTACCGATCATAGTTACATTGTTGATATAACCGTTTGTAACGGTTGCCGTGGCTGCATTACAATAAGTCAGAGCCGGAGTTGTAAAACTGGCAGGCGCAGAAAATACGCCCTGAGTTCCACAGATTGTTGCGATCTCTACCTCATATTGTGTTTGTTCAGTTAAGGAAGTAAGCGTTACACTATTGGTAAAAGGAGTTGTTATAGTAATGGTTTGCCATGTAAGGGAAGGAGGGATTCTGTATCTTACCACATACGTTGCATTGGCTGTTGCATTCCAGGTAACATTGGCTGAGGTAGCGGTAATATTACTCACAGCAATATTGGCCGGAGGCGTATTGGTGCAGCTTGGTAACGTTGTACCTGTTAATTGTACTCTTGAAAGTACAGCATACCGGCTTGTTGCCGTAGGAAGGTTCGCCGGATCCGGATTGGTTGTTGAATTATAATAAATCATTCCACGGTTATTTCCCGCAGAATAACTTCCCCAGTTTGCGGTACATGAGGTCCCTGTTGAATTTTCGTCAACACCTATCACCACATTGCTGACACCATCCCATAAGAATGGAGTACTTAATGGAATTTCAACCCATGTACCAGCTGCCATTGTCGGTAAAGTACCGGAATACACCTGTGTTAAAGAAGTTGAAGGCACCCAGCTTGAAGTGGTTGCAAAATCTATTTGCGTGGTGTTTCCCATATAGACCACCCACTGATTATAATTAGCCTGGGCAGCAGCAGCAGTGGAAACAAAAAATCTGATGGCTGTTATATAATTATTCGTTCCTACAGCTGCTCCAATCTCTGAAGCCATATAAATCTGCTGGGAATAATTAAATCCGGAACAAGAATATACAGGTAGAAAAGCATGGGTAGCTGTACCTCCGCCAATCTGTCCTGGAGTAAAGGGAATACCTGCAATCCATGGTGATTTGTCAGTGGCGGAACAAACGGATCTTACCCACCAGTAGTAGGTAGCTCCGGAAGTAAGTGAACTGATATTAGCACTTGTTCCCGGATTGGGTGTACCCGCTGTTGCAGTGGCAGGAGGAGTATTATTTGTACTATAATAATATTCATAACCATTGGCTGGCGCTGGAGCTGGAGCAAGCGGAGCAGCCCAGTTCAGCGTTGCAGAAGCAGGTGCAATATTGGAGGCCGGTAAAGTCACTGGCTCAAAACAGGTGGGAGCCTGAATTACCTGAACCTCATCCAGTAATACATCATCATAAAAGTTTCCATTTCCTGCAGCATCTTTATCTACGGTAAACTTTAGCTGTATGGTATTTCCGACGTAACTTGCTGCCAAAGGAACACCAACTGTTCTCCATTCTGGGGAATTGGTATCACCTGACCATACCTGCACCCATCCTGAACCGTTATTTACGGCAAGTTTTAACTGATTGTTGTCGGCAGCAGGTACGGTACCGTTAAGTCCGGTCAAATGATCTTTAAACCATTCAAATTTGATATAAGGATTCGTTAATCCCGCTAAGTTAATCTGTGGGCTCACCAGTTCCACAGTGTGTTCATCAGCATAAGGTGAAGAGGCATCAACCCATGCAAAAGTTCCGGCAGGTTTTCCTCCGTTTCCGGTAGCTCCGTAGCCTGCTGCTCCGGAAAACTTCCATTTGACGTTAGCATTTGTGGATGCTGAAGAAGGGTTCTGGCTGATCCAGCATGCAGGAAGTGCACCGGTACTGAATGACTGTAAAAAAGGCACCGGAACCGGAGCGCAGGTTTGTCCCCGGGCATGACCAAAAGTCAATAAAAATAGGATAATAGGTAGAATTTTTCTCATATAGTTTCATTTTTAGTTAGAGTCTGTTATTCAATTTGCTTACTTACTCCTGTGAAAGATATGCGGAGTTCTTCCATAGAATTTGTTTGATAAATTCATGGAAAAACTCTGTTTTCAATCACAGATAGGGTAAACTGTTAAAATATATCACTGCGTTTCCTTATCACCTCTTTTAAAAAAAGTGATTAATGGATAAACAGAAAAAAATAGTAGGTACTAAGTAAGTGGGAATGGGGGAAGTTGCAGATCCGTTACAAATTTGATATTTGTTCACTGTACTGCATATAACTTGTTGCAGTTTTTAACGTGTTGGATTTCCTTTCATTTTTATATAGTTTTCTTAGATTAGTTTTTATAATGATGACTTGGGTAAAAATAATTTAATAAAATCTTAATATGACTATACTTTCGTATAGTTTTAAATCAAATACTGATGAATTAAGTTGAGGTGATTCCTCACAGAATGCTTTTGGAGAAGACAATTGGTAAGTTTTACTTTTATAATGGAATGATTTTTTTGACATAGAGTTTTCGCTTTTCGTCTTTTAATGTCGTTTCTACAGCCCTACAAGACAGAAAATATTCATTACAAATATTAAAAGTTTAATAAAAATAACAAAGTATAGATTTTTTTGATATTAAAATAAATATTTGTAGTTTTAAATTTAATTATAATTAAGTTTTAATAGATTTTTTGTTTTAATTAATTATAAATATGTTTATAAAAAGTAGTCTAATAAA
Organism: Chryseobacterium sp. CFS2; assembly: GCF_036543225.1. Lineage (NCBI taxonomy): Bacteria > Pseudomonadati > Bacteroidota > Flavobacteriia > Flavobacteriales > Weeksellaceae > Chryseobacterium > Chryseobacterium sp. CFS2. The sequence goes on along the minus strand of NZ_JAZHQU010000010.1, from coordinate 45,812 downwards.
ATAGTTTTGTATCTCTTGTTATCATGTCAAAAATATGGGTGATAAAATAAATTCAATGTATGCCAGGAATGCGTCGGGCATGTCCATTTCTGAAAAAAAGAACGCATCAGACAAATATTTTAATGTACTTAAAGCAGTGTCGGAAACCAGCTTGGGTAGTGTTTATATTGCAGATCTTAAAACAAAGAAATTAGAATTTATTTCGGAAAATCCTCTTCTTTTTTCCGGTTTTGGGTCTGCTGAAGTTGAAAAAATGGGCTATAGCTTTTTTCGTAAATACACTAAGAAGGAAGATCTTGAAATATTAAAGAAAGTAAGTACGTATGGACTTAAGTTTTTTGAGTGTCTTTCACCCGAGGAGAAAAAAATACACACCATCACCTATGATTTTCATCTTAAATATACCAATAGTGTAGATGTGCTGGTGAATCACAGGATTACCCCCATAGAGCTCTGTGATGACGGAGAAATCTCTAAAATAGTCTGTATAGTGTCCTATTCCCTGAACCGGACTGCCGGAAATATCAGGATCATATCCAATACTTCAGAAAGCTATTGGAAGTATAATCTCTTTACAGGAAAATGGACGGAAGAATCTAAAGTAGCCTTAAAATTAAGGGAAATCGAAATCATACGATTGTACCTTCAGGGCTTGAAAATAGAAGAAATTGCAGAACAGCTGTTTGTGTCACCCAGTACAATAAAGTTTCACAGGAGCAAATTGTTTGAAAGAATTGGAGTGAAAAATATAATTGAAGCCATATCCTACGTAATAACGAATAATTTGATTTAAACTATACTTTTTACATGTTTCCAGATCGAAAAGCACTGAGAAACACCTTGCTTTTCTCCGTATTCCTTAACTGTTTTAATTTAAAATGGGTTGCTTCCTATACCTTGTTCTCCTGAAAATTCTCCCTCTACAAAATACTATAGAAGGAGAATGTCCGGAACAGCTTAGTTAAGCTGATAATTCGTAATTACTAAACTCAGGATGAAATGAACATAGTTCTCTTCTACCTCTTTTCTGTTAATCAGTTTGTTTTTGTATTCATAAGAATTCAGGTCTCTGGATAATTTCTGATACGTTTCAAAATCGTCACCTTTCACCTTTACTCTTATATTACCATCTTTTCTGTTAATAAGTACATTATCCAAAGTCCTTACTTTAAATAAAACTTCGCATAATGTAGGACGAGCCTTCATAGAACCGATATATCTTTCAACTATATTAATCTTGAACGAATCAAATATGATGTTATTAAAAACGATTTTAGAATTAGGCTCCTGAGTGTTGAGTTCAAGTTTATAGTTCATTACTTTATAAATTTTGGCAAATATAAGTTTAATTATGCCAAAAAACAGACTGTTTTAATAGATCATTCCCATATTAATGATTGAATTTTATTCTGTAAACACAAAATCATATGAAAATGTGAATATTAGGGGCTTATAAATCAGGGTAAAACAAAGGAGTTATAAACTTTTTCTTTCCTTTTATTTTTTTCATTATAGGCATTTACGTAATTTTATTCTCTGTATAACAAAAATTCATATTAATACCAATATAATGGAAAGATATAGTTATGGAATGGTTGGCCTTGGAGTAATGGGGCGGAATCTGCTTTATAATATCGCTGACAATGGTTTTTCAATCGCAGGATTCGACCTTGATCAGGAGAAAGTTAAAGAATTAGAAGGCGGAGCTGCTTCCGAAATGAAAGTAAAAGGTACAGGCTCTCTGGAAGATTTTGTATCTGCACTGGAAGTCCCAAGAAAAATTATTCTTATGGTGCCTGCAGGAAAACCTGTAGATGCTGTGCTGGAAAACATTACCCCGCTTTTAAACGAAGGTGATATCGTAATTGATGCAGGAAATTCTTATTTTGAAGACACCAACAGACGTGTTGCTGATCTGGCATCCAAAAAACTGCATTTTATGGGAATGGGTGTGTCAGGTGGTGAAAAAGGAGCGAGAACAGGTCCAAGTATAATGCCTGGAGGAGATCTGGAAGCATTCAAACTTCTGAAACCAATGCTTGAAGCCATTGCTGCAAAAGTAGACAATGAAGCATGTACAGCTTATATGGGGAAAGGGTCTGCCGGAAACTATGTGAAAATGGTACACAACGGTATTGAATATGCCATCATGCAGCTTATCAGTGAAGCTTATGACCTTCTGAAAAGAGGTGCAGGCTTAAATAATGACCAGCTATATCAGGTATTCAGAGAATGGAATAATGGTGAAATGAACTCATTCCTTATTGAAATTACCAGAGATATTTTTACCCAGAAAGATGATTTGACAGACAACTACCTTGTTGATGTGATTTTAGATAAGGCCGGAGCGAAAGGAACCGGAAAATGGACCTCTGAGCAAGCTATGGAAATCGGGGTTTCTATTCCTACAATTGATATTGCGGTAACGTCAAGAATTCTGTCTGCTTATAAAAACGAGAGAATTCAGGCTTCAAAAATATATACTGAAAAAGAAATCACAAAACCGGAAAACACAGAATTGTTTATTCAGGAAGTAGGTGATGCTCTTTTCCTTTCCACATTAGTCAGCTATGCCCAGGGATTATCATTACTGGTAAAAGCTTCTGAAGAATATGGTTTTGAAATCCCATTGAAAGATGTTGTGAAAATCTGGCGAGGAGGATGTATCATCCGTTCTGTTTTGCTGGAAAAATTCTATTCAGCATATACTCAAAATCCTAATCTTTCCAATATCCTGCTTGATCATGATATTTCTGAACTGGTAAAATCAAAAATCAAAGCGTTAAGAAAAACTGCCGGATATGCTGTTACAAACGGAATCTCAAGCTTAGGAATTCAGACGGCGTTGGGATATTTTGATGCTTATACCACAGAATCTCTTCCTGTGAATCTGATCCAGGCTCAGCGTGATTATTTCGGGGCTCATACGTATCAGCGTATCGACAGGGAAGGAGTTTTCCATACCTCTTGGCAAAGTGCAAACAATTAAAATTCGGAAAAATGAATCAAAATAGAATCTTGCAGCCAACAACTATCGTTATTTTTGGTGCTACAGGAGATCTGGCAAAAAGAAAACTTTTTCCGGCATTTTACAACTTATATATCGATGGCAGAATGCCCAAAGGCTTCAATATTGTAGCGCTGGGAAGGGCAGAAAATACCGATGAAAATTTCAGAAATTACATCAAAGAAAATCTCGAGAGCTTCTCCAGAAAAAAAGTAACATCTGAAGACTGGGCAGGTTTCCAGGCTCATATAACTTATTTTCAGCATCAGCTGGATGAAGAAAGTTCTTATGAAAATCTACAACAGAAGTTGCAGAATTTTGATACCGTTTACGGAATGAGAGGCAACAGGTTGTTTTACCTGTCAATTGGCCCTAATTTCATTTCTACGATATCCAATCATATCAAAACTACATCATTAGCTTCCGATCCGAAAAAAGACCGTATTATTATTGAAAAACCTTTTGGTCACAATAAACAGTCCGCAATCGAACTTAATAGCCTTCTGGCAAAAACCTTTGAGGAAGAACAGATCTATCGTATTGATCATTATCTGGGAAAGGAAACAGTACAAAATATATTGGCATTCCGGTTTGGGAACTCTATTTTTGAACCTTTATGGGACCATAAATATATAGAGTCCGTACAGATTACGGTGGCAGAAGAAGTGGGAGTTGAGACCAGAGGAGCCTTTTATGAACAGACCGGAGCTTTGAGAGATATGATTCAGAATCACCTCTTGCAAATCCTGTGCATGGTAGCTATGGAACCGCCTGCTTCATTGCAGTCAGGGGAAATCAGAGATCGTAAAGTAGATGTTTTGAAATCTATCCGCAGAATTTCTTCTGATCAGGTTGATCATTATGCCGTAAGGGGACAATATGGAAAAGGTATTGTGAATGGAATGGAAGTGAAAGGATATCGTCAGGAAGATGGAATTGCTTCAGATTCCAATACTGAAACTTTTGCGGCGATCAAATTCTACCTGGATAACGAAAGATGGCAGGATGTTCCTTTCTATGTTCGTACCGGAAAGAAAATGAAAGAAAAGCACTCTTATATTACCATTCAGTTTAAACCGCTTCCTCATTCCACATTCTCAGACAGTCCTCATCATTTATCAGCCAATAGACTGATTATTAATATTCAGCCGATGATGGATATCAGACTGCAGTTTATGACGAAGAAACCAGGACTTACCCTGGATTTGAAACCTGCCGAAATGATCTTTGATAATTTTGCCTGTCAGGAAGATACTCCGGAAGCTTATGAAACTCTTTTACAGGATGCCCTTTTAGGAGATCTTACCTTATTTATGCGTTCTGATCAGGTGGAAGAAGCATGGGATGTTGTCACCACAATACAGGAAGCATGGGAAAATAACAAAGACCTGTCTTTCCCGAATTATAAAGCGGGAAGCTGGGGGCCGGAAGATGTTAATGCTTTGGTTGAAAGACAAGGACACAGCTGGGTATAAAACAATATAAAATTTAAACAAAGAAAAATGAATATTACAGTATTTGACGATCTGGAAAAACTGTACACAAAGGCAGCAGATGCATTTGTTGACCTTTCAAAAAAATCTATTCAGAAAAATGGCCGTTTTGTAGTGGCTTTAAGCGGAGGTTCTTCACCTAAAGCTATTTTCAAGTTATTGGCAGCACCGGAATATAAAGAACAGATAGAGTGGAATAAAGTCTACTTTTTTTGGGTCGATGAAAGATGGGTTCCTTTAAATGATGATAAAAGTAACTTCCGGATGACGGATCAAGCCCTTTTAAGCCAGGTTCCTGTTGATAAAAGCCATGTTTTCCCTATGTATAGTGACGGAAAACTTCCTGAAGACTATGCAAAAACCTATGAACAAGAGATCAGAAATGTTCTTGGTGATGAAGGTATTTTTGATTTTATTCTTTTAGGAATGGGAGATGATGGTCATACAGCCTCATTATTTCCGGGTGAAGAAGTGTTGCATGAAAAAGAAAAATGGGTATCTGCCTATTATCTGAAGCCTCAGGAAATGTTCCGGATCACACTGACCGCACCATTGATTAACAAAGCTGAAAATATTCTTGTAGTAGCCTTTGGAGAATCTAAAAAACATGCTCTGAATGAAGTACTGAATGGTGAATATAATCCTGAATTATATCCAATGCAGCTTATTGAAAGAAAAGAAGGGTTTCAATTTTTCACAGATGAAAAAGCGAAAAGCTGATTTTTTTAACCGTAATAAAATACAAGAGACTGTCCTGAGACAGTCTCTTTTCATATCAACTATTATAATACCGATATCGGCATATACAATCTTCTTTATAAATTCAAAGCTCATTACTTCAAATTTAAAAACAGTATCACTAGAGAAGTAATGATACTGTTGCATTTAGTGTTTTTACCTTAGTTGCTTGTTTTCGAAACCTGTCATTTCCTTCAACTCACATAGTGTTTCTATATAAAATGGTTATTAGTTTGGAGCAAATATACAAAATAAGACACTTCGTAGTGTCTAATGATGAAAAAAATATGTTAATTTTTAATTAATAAATATAAAGCATTGTAAAATAGTGTGTTATTGTGAATAATGCCATCCTGAAAATTGGATTTAATTGAAAAAAAACTGAAATATGATCTATTGGGTAATGATGAATGCGGAATGTTCATAAATAAAAACAGCAACACTAGAATATAGTGATGCCGTATGAGTTATATTTCTCTCAGTGATTGAATAGTAAAATATTTAAACTGAGTGAACTAACGATACAATCTGATCTCTCTTAATCTCATAATTTAGATCATTTGCTTAAAAAAGTGGTTATTAGTTTTTGCAAATATATACATTTAGACACTAAAAAGTGTCTAAAATGAAAAAAATTTCTTAAACTTGTACGATTGAAAGTTTACCATGGAAAGAAAGTCTGCAGCAGGAAGTATCCGGAACAAGGAACGCAGTAAAAAAAAGTTTTTGGACGCGGTTGGAAAAATACTGAGAACCAAAGGATATACTGCCTTGAAAGTGAATAGTATTGCTGCTACAGCCGGGGTAGATAAGAAAATGATCTATTCTTATTTTGGAGGTATAGACGGACTGATCGATGAGTACATCCAGTCACAGGATTACTGGAGCAGGGTAACCACTGAAGAAATTGTGAAAATAAAGCCCAAATTAGATGACGGAGGGAAATCCTTTATGGAAAAAATGCTTTTTTCTCAATTTGATTATGTGAATACCAACAAAGAAGCACAAAAACTACTCCTATGGCGTCTGTCTGAACCCCGTAAAGCTTTAAAGAAACTTACCGATACCCAGGAAGAAAATGGAGAATACATCTTTAAGCTGTTGATGGATCCTTATTTTAAAGATAATACTGAAGGTGTACGCTCCATCATGGCGATTATGGTTTCCGGACTTTATTATCTGAATATGTATGCGGCAATAAATGGAAGTATTTTCTGTGGCATCGATGTTAACACTCCTGAGGGAAGGGATAAGATCAAGCAAGCTGTTTCTTTCATGTTACATCATACTTATGAAAATCTGTAAGTGTGTAATTTTTTAAGAATAGAGAACCTTATAAAAAAACAAAACCATTAGAAATCTAATGGTCTGTCTATAAGTTGTGTTTCTACCTTAGTTGTTTCGGTTTCGAAATTGTCTTAAAGTAAGGGAACTCAATAATACAATTTGGATTGTTTTATTTTTCAACCTAATAGTGTTTTAAAATATATAGTTGGTTTTAGTTTGTACAAATATATAAAATAAGACACTGTGAAGTGTGTAAAATGTTAAAATTTTTCATAATTTTATTTAATTGTCTGAATTTCAATATATTATTTTTTGTAATAGATGTAAATACTTCTCTGAATAGATGCTGACAGTTCAGTTTAATCTATAAAATATAGAAGAAGATATTTCTATAAAGCAGCAAAATGTTTATTAAAAAAGAATGGGCCATAAAAAATATCTATAGAAAAGTATTTTATTTAATATGAAACCATTTTTTAAGAAATAAAAACAGCACCACTATGGAAAAAATGATGCTGTTGGTTGTGTTTTTACCTCAGTCGTGAATGTTCGAAATATTTTAAACTGAGGGAACTAACGATACAATCTGAATAGTTTTTAATTTTTTGATCTCGATCGTGTTTTTATATAGAGAATGGTATTAGTTTGTGCAAATATATACAAATAGTTGATATTAGACACTCGTTGGTGTCTAAAATGATAAAAAAATTTCTTAAACTTGTATATTGAATGTTTAGTCATGGAAAGAAAGTCAGCATCAGGGAGTATTAGAAATAAGGAGCGTAGCAAAAAAAAGTTTTTGGATGCCGTGGGGAAAATTCTCAAAACGAAGGGACATGCAGGGTTGAAGATTAATGATATCGCTGCTACTGCCGGGGTAGATAAAAAAATGATCTACACGTATTTTGGCGGAATGGATGGCCTGATGGACGAATATGTCCGTACACAAGACTTCTGGGTGAAAGCAACCAGCGAAGAAGTTGAAAAAATGAAACCCAATCTTGAAGACGGAGGAAAAGAATTTATTCAGCATATGCTTCAGTCACAGTTCGATTATGTGTACACCAATAAAGAAGCTCAAAAATTACTGTTGTGGACGATTTCTGAACCTAGAAAATCATTGAAAAAACTGATTGATACTCAGGAAGAAAACGGAGAGTATATCTTCAAATTATTAATGGAATCCCGTTTCAAAGATAAAATGGATACCTATCGTTCCATTATGGCGATCATGGTTTCCGGACTTTATTATCTGAATATGTTTGCCTCCCTAAATGGCAGCCTATTCTGCGGAATAGATACGAACACTCCTGAAGGACGCGAGAAAATCAAAAAAGCAATATCCTTTATGGTTGATCAGACCTACGAAAACCTTTAATCTACTGTAAAGAACATAATAAAAAGAGGCAGTAATCTGCCCCTTAAATGGTGGAATTGACGAATAATGGAATTGGCCGGCAATTGCTTATTGAACCAATTCGCAGTTTTGCTTAGTCCTGTGCTATTTTTTCTTTATCAAGTGCTACTTTAGTATTCAGATTACCTCTTATTAAAGTGACTGAACTTGGTTTCCCGTTGGTAAAATCAAACTTCAGCAAATTAGGATAATCAACAATTTTAAACAGTCCATTTTTTAAATATACCAGTTCATTATCATTTTTGCCTTTAAACATTTCTAAAATTGGAGATTCAACATACAGGCGGTTATTTTTTTCTACTATTTTAGTTACCATTTTTTGTGAATAGAGAAAATCATCATAAGTCCCTACCAGTTTCTCTTTTAGCTCTAAAGGTATTTCCTGAATGTTTTCATGATCTGATTCTCCGTTCCAGTTCATCAGGCTCAGAATTTTTCTTTGCGTTTGAATCATCACAGGAATACGATTAGGCTTTTCCCCATTGGCTAGGAATGCAAAACCATTTCCGTCTTTCATTGTCGCAAAAGTATTGCCGCCCACTCCCGTATTGGAACCATTACATGAAAACCATTCATAATTATTGTATCCAAAAGATTTCTGCCATCCATATCCCCAACCGCCTACTGCATTTTTTAAAGCAGAGACTTCCGTTATTCTTTTTGCTACCTGATGAGAGATCACTTTGTTGTTTTTATTGCGCAATGCATTCTGGATCTCAATCGAAAGTTTAGCAAGATCTGAAGGGGTAGACCAAAGTCCTGATGCTGCCACTTGTGGAGTGATAGGCAAGCCGGTTTTAATCACATTACCATCTTTATCATGAACAAGAGCCACATTGGTGGGAAATCCATTTTCGTTGGGCTGAATCATCGTTGTATTTTTCAGACCAAGAGGTGAGAAAATATAGGTATGGGCAAGTTCTGCAATAGATTGATGTAGAGTGTCTTCCAGTGCCATCTGAACAATTACATAACCACCTCCGCTGTACTGCCAGTCAGTTCCCGGAGTAAACAGAAATTCAATTTCTTTATCATATCTGGGGATTTGCCCTAAAAGACTTTGCTGTAGAGTAGGGATCTTTTCACCTTCATAATGGTCTTCAAATCCACTCTGGCTTGTACCTGCGGTATGGTTCAGAAATTGTCTCCAGGTTGGACTGTTATTTTCAGTCAGCTTACTTTTTGGCAAGTGCCATCGTTTCAGGTATTTGTCTATAGGTTCATCTAAATTGATTAACCCTTTTTCTTCAAGAATATGGCAAAGAAGCGAGGTAATTGGTTTGGCAATAGATGCCGTGGAAAAAGCGGTATTTTCATCTATCTTTTCTTTAGAATTTATAGACTTTAATCCAAACTGTTTTGAATATACAATCTTATAATTTTCAAAGACAACAAGGCTAAATCCGGATAGCTTATATTTTCCCAGTTGTGACTCAATATTTAAACTATCTGTAAGAAAGTTATAGTCTTTCTTTCTGGAAATATTCTGCCCAAAAGTAAAAGTGCTTATTAGTAATAGTACTGCTAAAAGATTGAATGAGGTTTTCATTGTATCGTTATTTATGGTTAAACATTATTATGATACAAATGTGAGAAAGCAGCTGATCCTATGCGACCGAGTACATGTAATTGGACGGATTTGACTAAAAAAATAAGTACGAATACTTTAGATTCGAAGTACGAGTAATTACAATGTGTTGTTTTGTAGTAACTTACGGTATTCTGTTGGCGTATTTCCTGTATGTTTTTTAAAAGCAGTATTAAATGAAGATTTTGAATTAAAACCTACTTCATACAAGATTTCAAGAATAGTTACCTTCGTTTTTGTAGCATCTTTTAAAATATCCATAGCATATTCTATCCGATAGGTATTTATGAAATCATAAAAATGCTGTCCTAGCTGATGATTGATTAACACAGATAATTCACGGGTAGGAATTCCAATATGATCAGAAATATTCTGAATGGTTATCGAAGGATTCAGGAAGGGTTTTTCTGCGGTCATAAAATGCTTTAACTTCAGAAGTTCCTCATTGTACTCTTTTTCATCTACAGCTTCAGGCTCATTCTTTTTTTCCTCAGAAATAATATCAGAAACAAGCTTTAATTTTGAATCGATGTTTCTGAATAGACCGGGATTGTTGAGCGCTTTAAACAAATACCAGCACACAATAAACAATTGAGAAACCAGGATTCCGATTTTTATCCACTCCGAGATGTAGGGATAATCTGAGAATTTAAAAATATTTTTTAAAAGTGCGGTTAAATACACAACAGCAAGCACACTGGTGAATTGGAACAACCAGTGGTAAGAATTGATATTGGTACCGGAATAGTTCTCGAGATATAATTTTTTTGCTTTCCTCAATAGGATAAAAACAGCCGTAAAATAGATAAATGTCTGAATATGAAAAAGAATATGATTGAACTGGATCTCTATCATATTTTGACGATCCATAATGAAATCAATTTTAGAAGCAGTATCCACTGAATAAAAACGGGGGATCAAAGCGATATTGGCTGCTAAGAAAGGAAGTAGGTGTATGAGATATTTAGGTTTAAATTTAAAATCAGAATAACAAACCGATAGTACATACAGGTAAAAGGTTGGAATCTGTAGAAAGGCAAGAGTGTTTCTTAGCATTCCAAAATTTGAAGGAACATCCGTTATGAGACTCAATAAGGGTTCGCTAATGTCTATTGCAGTGATGATGAGGAACAAAGCAAAAAGAGAATTACTTGTTTTATGCTTTGTTTTAACGGTAATGAGAAAAAATGCAAGAAAAAATGAAATGAACAAAGAGATTATTGTTACAATAATTAATAAATTATTCTTATCCATTTTTTATTTTTTTGTTCATAGTTCAATAGTCTTTCTGGTTTGCAATTGAATTTCGTGAAGCTAAAGTAAGGCTTGAAATTCAAAATGAAACTGTGCAAATATAGACATTAGATTGAAATAATATATTTTTTTAAAAAGATGTTCTGGCTCCCATATTGATTCTCTAAATCATTTGAAGTAACAGTCATGTAAATAAGTGTTTAAAGTTTTTTTTGTTCTGGAAAACAGACTGTGAGTGAAGATAAATAATAGGCGAGTACCTGACATTTTACATCAGTAGGAGACCTCATAAAGGCCTCCTACTTGATTGTGGGTAGTCATGAAATTAAATACCACCTATTTTTAACAATATTATCCTTTATGATAAGGACACCCTGATGCTGCATCAGAATTCCCAGAAATATTGAAGAACTGCTCTTCAATCACTTTTCTCTGATCCTCAGGAATATCCTGTATTTTACGAAGGGTGTTGACCTGGATATGAGGCCAGCTGGTAGTACCGCCATCATTTCCGAAATCAAATTCGAAGAATACGATTTGCTCATATTGCAGCTGAAGAATCTCTTTTCCATCTTCAATCACTGTTTCAATCCACATGTCCATATCTACCTCAACAGTCGGAACAAAACGATTGACAAAAGGAACATTCAAAACGCCTCCCTGTGCTCCGGTTTTCATCTTGGAAGACATTCTTACATGAACATAATTGCTGACCTTCTGACCTCTTAATGTATCCCTAAGCCTAAGATCAGGACGTACAGAATAAGGATATAAATCGTCTGCCAGTATTCGCTGGGTATAAATCTTGTTTGAACCCTGATCATTAACGTCATTAAGTGTTTCATGAACCCAGGCAGGTGCAGGTTTGTCCAGATCAATGATATTATCCGGTGTTACTCCTGCGTTTCCCATTGTACGTGAAATGGAAAGATGATTCGTATCCCATGCCTCTTTACCATAAGGGAATTGAGGTGAGCCTTCGATTAAATAGAACGTTTGGTTGTCCTTATTTTGAGGAATGATATCTCCAAGTAAAGTAATGGTGCTTCCATGAGGTATAACGCCGCTTCTCGAGATAGAGTAGTCCGGAATAAAATAAGGCCCGTCAATTCCTGCTCCCGGCTTTATTTCCTGAGCCGGAATGATTTCATAATAAGGCTGCCCCGGCTGTAGCTGGCTTAAAAGAATATATTTAGGGTTGGCCTCTCCGTCTGGTGTTATCCTTACCAAAGGTTCATCTCTGTATTCCCCTGTATAGCCATACTTCGCATCTTCTGTTGAAATAGCATGAATGCCGCGGTCTCTTTCAATAGATTCCTTGGTTGCTGCATGATTGTAAACGTCACTCAGCCAAAGATACATTCCGTTTTCTTCATGGATAGGAGTATATTTTAAAGCGTCCTGTCCCTGTACGGTATTAACACTTTTAATGCTCTGTTCATATTTAACAGCCCCACAGAAAAGTTCACTGGCTCCACCACGGTTACGAACTCCACCCGGAACAATGGAAAAGGTTAACTTCTCAATATATTCTTCACTGTCAAAAGCGAATTTTCCGGGAATTGTTCCTGAATTAGTTCCCGGAGAAGGCATAATCGTAGTATGTACTCCGCTTGCTAATGAAGGCTTGGTAATGTCTTTATTGTAATTAACATTGTAACTTACCCATGTTCCATCCAATGCTGCCAGAACTCCATAATCTACACTATTTTCTATGGACTGCAGGTTGTCTTCTCTAAAAGGTCTTACCGGATCATCAATAAGAAGTTTTGAATATCCATCCATTACCTCAGCCAGATTAACCTCATTTTGGCCAGGCATCTTACGGAATAACTGTTCGCCTCCCGCTTCGGGACTCTCTTTTTTTCTTTTAAGCATGATATATCGTTTTTATGGTTATAGATTGATGTATTCGAAAGTTGGGCCTGCATTATTCTGAGCGTCCAATGGTTGTTTCATCAGATTAACGGCTTGTTCTTTCAAGGCATACATATACATAATGGACTTTTCAAGCTCTCTCTGATTTCCTTCTACAGCACTTTGTATAGCATCTAATAAACGCTTGTAGGTTTTATTAAACTCAATACCTTGGGCATATAATTCTTTATTTTTGATATAATCTTCCAGTTTAGGATTAGGTTTCATTGGATATGCCTCATTCCAGTCTACCGGAAGATCTTTTCCAGTAGGTGGCGTTGTTACAGGCATCATTCCGTTTTCATCCATAAAAGGTTCATAATTTCCTCCCAGATAGAAATGCTCATGGAAAACTTCTTTAAATCTGAAATAATGCGCCAGTTCCGCCCCTTCTTCAAACTGAGAAGGATCAACATCAAAAATAGAATCATCAGCACCTTCTCCCTGTCCTTTTATTTCCTCAAAAACAGCAATTACTCCGGCTAAAGCCTCTACAGAATGTAATTTCCCACCACTTCCGTAATATTGTTCAGGACGGATTTGTTTGGCAGGATTTCCTGTGAAAATTCCTCCGGTATTTAATTCTTCAAAATTCGCAGGAAGTTGTCCGTGTTCTTTGTAGTATGCAATAATTTGGAAAATAACGATATAGAAAAATAAAACATCATAATATTCCCCAATGGTGTGTACATTTTCCATAATGAAACCCTTCATGTTTTCAAGAGTCCAGAAGTTGTTTTCCTGTACCGGGGCTCTTTGAGTATATAATGCTGAAGTGTCAGTGTCGTGATTATATTTTGGCGCTTTTACCAAAGGCTTGCCTGGACTTTCAATTGCAATAAATGTTGCAATACTGTTGCTTGAGAATGTTTCAAGGCCAACATAGAAATCAACATTCATGGGTAGTTTCATCGGGTAAGTAGGATAATTCTCCTGTTTATTGACAGAAGGCTGGATGTCTATAGCATTCAGAACATTACAAACCATAATCAGGTGAAGCATTTCTTCCACAGCAACACTTCTGATAATTTGCGAAGCCAGGGCGTTAGTACCATCCTTGATTGAATACAAAGCAGTAAGGTAAGGTGGAATGGTGGAATGTTCGATAAGAATTGCCGTCTGTAAAAGATCCTGTAAAATCGGTTTATAATCAATTTCGATTAATCCCTTTTTTAATTCTGAAACTCTGGATCCGAACTGCGATTGAAGGTAAGCATTAAACTCTTTGATCTGATTGGTTAACAGAAGATTAGTTAATGTTTTACTGTGATGCTTTAATCCTTCCATCCAGTCTTCCTTACTAAGCGTTGAATCAAACAGCAAAGAAGGCAATGAAACGGCCTCAGTAACAACAGCACTTCTGGCTGCCATTCTTCCTGCTGTTAATAACGTTTCCTGTGGTTGAGCGGTTTTATTGATAAGTTTTTGTCTCATGTTGTTATTTTTTAAGTTGAATTTCAAGATCAGCAAGAATAGACTCTACTGAACGGATCGTAAATGCTGATAATGTTAAAGTAGGGTTTGAAGTTCCCAGAGTAGTCATATTTCCAGCTCCTACGATGTATAAGTTAGGGTGATCCCAGGCTTTACAATAGCTGTTGGTAACAGAATCTTCTGCTGTAGAGCCCATTCTGTGAGTACCCACGATGTGACCTGCGCCGTTGTAAGAATACCTTACCCCATTGTACATCACGGAGTTCATATCTGCTGCAGTATATTTGGTGAAATCTTTAATGCCTAATCTTTTAAACATCTGATCCGAAGCATGCTTTGCCTGTTCCATGGCTTTCATTTCATATTCTGTCAGCTCATAATGAATGACAGGCCGAGGAATTCCCAGAACATCCATGTATTGATCATTAATCGTAACCCTGTTATTGGGATTCGGCAATTGTTCAATTTCAAAATGGAATAATACCTGTTTTGAAAGTCTGTTGGTAAGAGCCTCTCTCAATCCAGCACCGAAAAGATTCTCCTCGCTGATAAAATAGGCAACATCAGATCCCGGAGAAAATGCCGGCCATCCCCATCCCCAGTTGTCAAGAGGAGAGATCCACGCTGAAAATTCACCTCTGAAGTTCCCGTCACGGAAAGACGAAATGTTTGTTGTAGAACCAGGCCCTCTGTATGGGTAAACCGGTTCAGGGAAAAGTCCCCAGGTCAGCATTACCATATGATCCATCAGGTTTCTTCCCACCTGATCACTGCTGTTGGCCGCGGTTTTTACACCGTTTTGAGTAGTATATGGGGAATTCAGCAAAATCTTTGGATTTTCAAAAGCATTAGCCGCAAGAATTACGATAGCATCTGAAGTATCTATAGATTCTTCAATGAAATCTGTTTTCTCTTTTGAGGTATATCTTCTCAGATGAACTTTGGAAATTTTATCCTTATCGTTCTGGTCAATGCTCAATCTGTAAACCACACTCTGAGCCTGAATCTGCATGTATGGATTACGCTTAAGGTTTTCGTGATCATTAAGTTTATATAAAGCTTTTTTCAATGTCTTTAGCGCATTGTATTTAGCCTGAACAGGACAGATGGGAACACAGGAAGCATTCCCTTCACAACGTTCTCCCATATAAGGATTCCATACAGAACCCAATGCTTTATATTCTTCTTTTTCAGAACTGTCTAAAACCAGTTTATATCCGGATTCTTTTGGTTCGGCTTTGATGATCTTTGTTTTTCCGTATTTTGGATTGGGGATAGAGTTTCTTCCCTGTGGAGAAGGTACCATCATTAAAGGAATCTCTCCGGAACTTAGTTTCACACTTGTCCCTTTAAGCCCTTCAATAATCTTATGGTCCATATAACTCTGAGGAATTTCCTCCATCGGGAATACATAATTTCCATAATATTTTTCCATATTCTCATCAATGGGATATTCCTGTCTTGAAACATCTCCGGAAACTCCGATTTCAAATTCTGCCATTTCATAATAAGGCCTTAATTCCTCATAGTCAATAGGCCAGTTGATAGGCGTTTTTTCTTGAGAATCCGGTTTGTGTATTGTAATTCCATATTTCTCGGTGAGTTTGAAATCGTTTGGAAGCATTCTTGGTGTAGTTCCCAGCCAGTGAAGGGTAGTTCCGCCTCCCACTCTTATAGCATCACTTGCAAATGGCATAGGCCCAAACTGAACCAGATATCCTTTTTTATCAGGGAACGGCTGAACAATATGTTCCATATCCAGAACATTGGGAGAAGGAGCTTGCTTTAAATTCGGATAAGGTGAATTGGGAACCTTGGCTTCCTCCCGATAAAAAGTACGTATATATTCATTGTAAGTGGTCATTGAGGATACGGAATCCAGTTCCAGCCCAGCTTCCAGTCCCGCCTCATACATGAGTATTGATATTTCCTTGATGCTATCCGATTTTCCGGCATCTGCACGGTGAATCATTTTTCCTTTTGCGGCATCAAATACATGATCAGACAGTAGTTTTGCGATCAATGATCCTGCGATCCCCGTTCCTACGATGATCACATCTTTTTTGTTATGGGTCTGGTTCATGAGTTGCTGTTTACAGGTTTAATATTCCATGATTTGTAGCCAGGTTGTTTTGCTCCTGGCGGATGAGAGTGCATCAGATTCCAGACAAGACCTTCTTGGTAAGAAAGATCATTGATGTAACTGCCTTCCCAGGTTCCCAAATACCACATGGTGATTACTTTTCCGGCGATCTCGTTCATTCCTGCATTACCAATAATTTCGGATTGAATGGCCTTTTTTAATTCCTCTTCACCGGAAGAATTTTCAAGAATATTTTTAGATAGGGTAAGGAATTCTACAAAAGTGGCGGCTTCTAAGCTTTTTAAAACATAAGTGTAATAGGTTTCCGCAAGACCTGTGGATTGTAGTTCGTTTACCGTAAATCCCGCGAGCGCTTCCGAGATAGACATAAACACGTCGAAATAATAATCGTCGACGTTGAGAATTTTGTTAATAATATTCATTTCGTTAAAAATTTGGGTTAGATATCTTCAATTCCTTCAACAGGAGGGCATCAAGCCGATTGATCTACAGCTGCAAGATTTTTCAGATACCATCTCTTTTTCCGAAATGATTGAATGTATTTCAAGCGATCCATAGTAACCAGTTTTTGTTTATCCGAAATTAATCAGATCCCGGCAGATAAGATTCAGTATTTCTACGTAATTTATGTTAACGGTAATTTGAAAAATTATAAAGTAACCCTTTGTAGCAAAGGGTTTCAAGGGGTTTTGTTTTCACCTAGTTTAGAATTAATTTAAATAATGTGGTATTGAAACAGAATAGGATATTAAAGGGAATCGATTCAATTGAATTTAAAAAATAATAATAAATTGACGATCAGGATGTAACAAAAGTGAAGCTATGGTAGTCTAATCAATATGAGTTAACTTTTTGCTAAACAGTTATCCCAGATAAAACCAAATACTATTGACCATGAAAAGATTTTTACTTACTTTATTGTGCTTTGCTTCCTCTCTTTTTTCTGCACAGGGATTGAACAGCCAGAAAGAAACAGGTACGAATTTGTCCAAAAATATAAATGAACAGCCGGTACATCAATCCGTTCAGCTGGAGACAGATAAAGTATTCAATAAATTAGTGAACCTAAGAAGAACATTTCATGAAAATCCTGAATTAGCCGGTAAGGAAAAGCAAACTCAGGAAAAAATTAAGCAGTATCTGCTGGATCTGGGACTGGAAGTTCAAACAGGTCATTACGGGTATAGCGTTGTAGGGATTTTGAAAGGAGATAAAAAAGGCAAAAAAATAGCCTGGAGATCAGATATGGATGCACTACCGAATGATTATCCGGATCCGGAGGTTTTCAAATCAAAAGTAAAGGGAGTTCAGCATGGTTGTGGTCACGATATTCACATGGCGATCGGGTTAGGAATTGCTGAGGTTCTTTCCAAAAATAGAAAATATTTAAAGGGAACAGTATATTTTATATTTCAACCTGAAGAGGAAACCTTCAAAGGCGCAAAAGAACTGCTTAATAATGGATTGCTATCTAAAATAAACCCTAATGAAATCTATGGGCTTCATGTGACGGCTACTGCTGTTGGCCAGATCATGGTGAAACCCAGTGAAATGTTTGCCTATCAGAAGAAAATAAGGATTCAATTAAAAAAAGGACTATCTCAAGAGGAGCTCAATGGTTTAACAAAAAAAATCAGTAATTCTTTATTTCGGGTTTCTTCCGGAAGCAAACCCTGGGAAATACAGTCTATTGTTGATCCTAAAATAGGGTTGACCAATCCAGATACTATTTTCAAAGATTATCTTTTTACCGATGGAAAATTCAGTACTTATTCTAAAAATAATGAATCTTTTCTTGAAGCCTACCTGTATGAGACGAATGCTTCCAATGTAGATAAAATAATTCCTGAAGTTCAGAAGATTGTTGAAGATAGTGGATATAAAAATCAACTGCTTTCCGTTTCATTTGTTCAGGAAAACCCAACGGTTATCAATAATGAAAAACTGACAAAATCGGCAATAGAAATCCTTGAGAATCTTTATGGAAAAAATGCTGTTGCATCAGATTATGGTCAGGTTCCGTTTTTTAATGATGATTTTGCTTATTTTCAACAAAAAATACCCGGAGTTTACTTTTTCCTTGGGGGATCCAATTTTGAAAAAGGAGTGATAGCAATGAATCATTCTCCTAATTTCCAAGTGGATGAGGAAAGCATCAGAACCGGAGTGAAAAGTTTTTCATCATTATTGATAGAACGTCTTAACAGAAACTAATTCTTAACAGCAATCGCATCTATCTCAAACAACATTCCGGGTAAAGCGAGCTGACTTACCGGAATAAGTGTACTGGTAGGCAAGAATGAATGATTCCATGCTTTCTTCGCTTCATCCGCCCATATTTCAAGTTTTTCCTGATTGTGATCCACAATGAGTAAGGTAATTTTGACAATATTCTCAAATGTCATGTCATGGCTTTTTAGCACAATTTTTAGGTTTTTTAAAGCATCCTGAACCTGAGTTTTAAAATCATCCGCCAATTCATGATTTTCCCCGACACCTCCGCTCTGCCCGGAAATAAAGCACATCTGAGAAGGAGATTCTATAGAAATGCTGTGTGAGAAACTATAAGGGCCAGGATTAAATAATTCAGCAGGATTAATCAGTACAGGTTGTTTATTGCTTTCCATAATCTTTCATTTAATGAGGTAAAGGTGAGAGATAAAAATTGAAAAACTCTTTACATATGTTGAGAAAAATATTCTTTTATTTGGGTAAAGTTCCCTTTCAATTAAAATGGAATTCAAATAAAAAATGCTGTCTCAAAAGTTTCATTCTGAATAGGCCGGAAGTCTATGAACACACCCCGGAAATGTAATGAAGAATTTCATTTTTGAGACAGCCTTATTAAATTTTTTACTCTACAACAATACTTTCAATCCCTCTTTGTAAAGCCGTTTCCTGAATGACAGGAACAGAAAGACCTTCTGCACGTACTACAGAAATATCCGTCATTCCCATAAATCCAAGAGTTTGTTTTAAGTAAGGAACAACAAAATCATAAGCCTGTCTTTCCCCTTCTGAATATACTCCGCCACTGGAAAAAGCCAGATATACTTTTTTGTTTTTTACCAAACCTTCAGGACCGTTTTCACTGTAGCTGAAAGTTTTTCCTGCTCTGGCAATATGATCTAGCCATGATTTCAGGGTAGAAGTGATGCTGAAATTGTACAATGGAGCTTCGATAATAATAATATCGGCTTCATGTAGCTCATCAATGACTGTATCTGAAAGTTTTACCGTTTCCCATTGTTCAGAAGTACGGTTTTCAGCAGGTGTGAAAAATGCATTGATATGTGCTTCTTCTAAATGAGGAAAAAGAGGGTTCGCCAAATCACGTTTTTTAAAAACACTGTCAGGGTATTTTGCTGTAATTTTTTCCACAACGGCATTTCCCAGTTTTTTACTGATTGATGATTCGCTTCTCGGGCTTGAGACAATATGAAGTACTCGTTTCATTTTTTATTTTTTTTAAAATTGATGTTTCAAAATTATTTATATTTACTAATAAAAAGATAGTAGTTACCAAAAGGTTAGTAATAACATTTAGGTTAGTAATAAGCTAAAACAGAAACAATGGAAGAAGAAAAAATAGTGTATTCAAGGCCGCAATGCAGTACTCATCTGTCTGCTACAGAGGATGCTTTGTATGTTTTAGGAGGCAGATGGACCATCCGCGTAATGATTGCTATTTTGGGTGGACATACCCGTTTCAATGAACTGCAGAGAACCATCAAAGGAATTTCAGCAAGAGTATTATCCAGCGAATTAAAAAAACTGGAGGTAAATCATCTGGTTGAAAGAACGGTTATTACAGATCAGAAACCGGTGTTGGTAGAATATGTTCCCACAGGATATAGCGAATCACTGAAAGATGTTATTGCTGCTCTGGCAGATTGGGGAGCAAAACATAAAAAGAAAATTACTGCCTGATAATAAAAATAGAAGAGTAGTGTTGAGGTTAGAGAATACTGTATTTTGTGGTATTTGATAAGTTGCAGCATTGCTTATACTTTAAGTATTTTTACTCAAATTAATAATAACAAGATGGTCATAGGTGAAGACTTATTATTTTCCTACGGAGCCACTCTGGAAAATTATGAAGCCGGAGATGCTGTTTTTCAGGAAGGTACCGCAGCAAAATATTATTTCCAGATCAGATACGGCACTGTGAAGCTGAATACGTTTTTAGAAGACGGAAAAGAATTTGTTCACGGGCTGCCTTTTGATGGGCATTGTATTGGTGAAAGCTATTTATTTACTGATCATCATTATGCTGTTAATGCCATTGCCGTTACCCAATGTGAAATTATTAGAATTTCCAAAACAAAAATTCTTGAAATCCTGCTGGAAAACCCTGAATTGCTACTTGAAATTAATAAATACATGGCAGACAGAATGCATTTCAGATTTATGATTTCCAGTTTTCTGGCCATTTCGGATCCCATTGTAAAGCTCACAAAGCTTTTTGATCATATTAAAAAGTATTTCGGATTCGTAGAAGCGTATTCATTTCTGATTCCCTATACGAGACAGCAAATAGCAACCTTAACCGGTCTTCGGGTGGAAACGGTGATCAGATATGTCAAAAAAATGGAGGAACAGAAAATGGTTAAAATTGAAAGTACTAAAATTTATTATTAGCTTTCAGTAATTCAAACGAAGTTCTTTATTATTTTAAAATTAAAACAGGCTGATGCGTATTTTGGTAAATTCCTTCAGAAATACTTCTGCTTGCCAGATAATACAGGAAGCTGTGCTTACCAGGTAACGCAATAATGAGATCTGCCTCATTTGATGCCGCAAAAGACAGGATTCCATTAATGACGTTTTCATCATGAGAATAGTGAATGCTGCTTGGGATTTCTGTTAAATGTTCACGGATATAGTCTTCCAGTTCTTTTTTATGGTCTTCATTCTCTTTTTCATTGTTGTTGATATTTAAAAATGACAATCGTACATCCTGCTTATGAATAACAGATTTGTGATGAAATAATCTTTCTAATCTTTTAATTCCTTTAATATCACAAGGAATAAAGATATTCTTAATAGGAGTGTAATGATAGCTGTTAGGAACAATCAAGGTCTTCACAGGGCTTGTTCTTGCAATACTTATAATATTATCAGAAACAAAACTCTCAGTACTGGAAGTCTGATCATCACTTCCCAAAATAATCAATTCCACAGACGGCTGATTTTTTAAAAGCTCATTAATACTTCTGGTAATGACCCAGTCACTTAAAATCCTGGAAACCTTTACCTCGGGCGACTTTTCGGTAATAATACTGCTTAAGTGGTCAAATAATGATTCCGTTCTCTGCAGTAAATTATTTACACTTTCTTCATTCACAAAGGAATGCCCTTCTGCAATATGCAGGTAGTCAAACTCAGATTCACCTGCCGTTTTTAGTAGGATAATGTTTTGATATTCGTAGGTTTTTGCCCAATCTGCGGCAATTCTTACTGCATTTTCCGTAGTTGATGTAAAATCAATGGGTACAAGGATTGTTCTCATATGCTATCATGTTTTGATCCCGGTTCTTCCAGGTTTGCGGTCATTTTTTTTACTAAAAGCAGCGCTTTGCTAATCTCTTCTTCGTCTATAGTACCTGCTGCCTTTTTATAAAGATCCAATGCCCAGGGATAAACGATTTCTACAATCTGTTTCCCTTTCTGAGTCAAAAAGATCTGTTTATTTCTCCTGTCGTTTTTATCAGCTATCCTTTCCACTAAATCCCTTTTTACAAGGCTATTGATGAGGTAGGTAATACTTGATTTGTCTTTACTTACTTTATTCCCGATTTCCTGCTGATTGATGCCATTGTTGCGTGAAAGAAGTCCCAGAATTTCAATCAGTTCAAAAGACAGATCAGGATCATATTCATTAATACTGTTCTGAATTTTCTGCCGGAGACGGCTTTTCATTTCACTCATCGCCAGACCAAGTTCCAGAGCCAGTTCTGATCTATTATTCTGTTTTGCAGGCATACTTTATAATTAATAATGATACAGCAGTATAAAATCGATATCCAAAAGGATTTTAGCATGACTTATCCTAACAAATATACGAAAAATTAGTTTTAATTAAAACTAATTGAAGGTAAAGTATTCTATAACAAGAGATAAAAAATGAAAAAATAAATCTTCAGGAACAAATTTTGTAGTCAGATAACTAGAATATTAATTAAAAAAGGATATGTCTGTAATTGTGTTAAAAAGAATTTACGAAACACCGTCCGCAGACGATGGCTGTCGTATTCTGGTAGATCGTCTCTGGCCAAGAGGGCTTTCAAAAGAAAATGCTGATCTTGATGAATGGGATAAAGACATTGCGCCATCAACAGAATTAAGACTGTGGTTTCATCACGATCCTGCGTTATGGCAAGAATTTTCAGAAAAGTATATGAAGGAACTTCATGAAAGTAATCTAGGGAAAGACTTTCTGAAACGTCATAAGAATCAGGAAAAAATTACATTGTTATATGCTGCTAAAGATGAAGCCCACTGCCATGCCATCATTATAAAAAAGTATCTGGAAAGTATAAAATAAAAAGAAAAAGCAGAGATTAGTTCTCTGCTTTTTCTTTTTTAACGGCCTGATGCATAAAAAGGATAATTCCCAAAAGGAAAAATGCGATGATCAGATAACGCCACGAAAGATCTTTTTGATCCGCTACCGTTCCGCTTACAGAAATGATAAAGCTCGTTACAGAAGTGATTACATATACCAATCCACCCATAAGCCCTCCGGCAGTACCTGCATTTTTAGGAAAGTAAAGCATACTTGTTGTAAAAAAGGAGGTAAATAAAATTCCGGAACAGATGTGAATAAAAAAGGCAAAAGGAATCATAATGAAAAGACTTTCTGCAAAATAACTGGTGATGATCAGCCCGGCAATCAGAATCAGCTGAAGCAAAATAGGTTGTAGAATTCTTGGTTTAAAATCAAGAGTCAGTCTTCGTTTTCCGATAAAACCTCCTATCATCCAGGAGAAGCCCAGGATCAATGTACAGTATCCAATAACTACCGGCGTAAAATGAAAAGTATTTTCAATAATAAAAGGTCCGGTAATATTAAAGAGCATAACAATAGAGTAGCTCAATCCTAAAATGAAAATCCCTAACATGAAAATCCTGTTTTTAAGCATCATTTTGTAAAGACTGATATTCTCTGACAGATCCAGTTTCTTTTTCTGGGGAAGACTTTCGCCGCTAAAAAACCACTCAAAAAGGAACAGGAATCCGGCATATCCGGCTAGAAAATAAAAATTAGCATGCCAGTTAAATATTTTCTCAAGATATCCTCCCAGGAAAGGAGCCAGAATAGGGCCGCACGACCATACAATGGTAAAATAGCTCAGATAATGCTTTACTCTTTCCGAATCATAAATGTCTACGAAAATAGCACGCGTAGCCACCACAAGAACCGAAACAGCTGCTCCCTGAAGGATACGAAGCAGACAGATCAGTAAAATGCTGTTGGTCATCGTAATCAGGATACTGGTCAGGATCAGGAGGAACAAGGCGATCAATTTAGGACGGTAACGTCCGATACTATCCAGAATTCCTCCTACAAACAACTGGGAAACTCCGTAGCTCAATAGATATGAGGTCAGCGTGATCTGAATATCTTTTTCCGAAACCATCATTTCTTTGGCCATAGAAGGAAACGATGGTAAATAAATATCTGTGACAAACCCGGAAAGCGGGATAGACACGAAGGCCATAATGGTAATTAATCTGATTCGTTGCTCAGATGCTTCTCTCAACATATTCATTCGTTTTTACCATGCAAAAATAAGTCAAGAAATGGAAAACTGGATTTTAAAAGACAAAGCAAAAATTACGAAAATCAAATATTAAGATAAATTCTTAAATTTTAATGGTGAAGTCTGGGCATGCTTTTTAAAAAAGTTATTAAAATGAGCAGGCTGATCAAACCCTAAAGTATAGCCTATCTGGGCAATATCCCAATTCGTATACTTCAGCAGGTTTTTAGACTCTTCAAACATTTTTTCTTTGATAATCTGAGTAGTGGTAAGGTTGGTTACAGATTTTACAGAAGAATTCAAATGATTGACATGTACATTCAGGTGCTCGGCAAAGTCGGAAGGTGTTTTTAATGCCAATGGATAAGCAGGAGAGTCCAGAGGAAACTGTTTGGTGAGCAATTCATCGAATAACTTGTACAGACGTACATTCGCAGGGAGTTCATTTGGATTGATATCTTCCACGCGGTTTTCCAGTGCCAGATGCATCACAGAGGCAAGATTGCTTTTGATACTGCTGCAACGGAAAGGATATGCAGAATTATTCATCCTGTAAATCTGATCAAAATAAAGAGTTGCCAGCTGAGCCTGTTCTTCCGTCAGAAATACCACTGGTTTACTCCATTCTTTGAACATTGATGTTTTTTTAAACAGATTAAATTCTGAATTTCCATTAAAAAATTCCTGATTGAACAAGCAGAAATATCCCTCCTGTACATCACTTTCACACTCCCATGAATACGGAATGCTTGGAGAAGGGAAAAATAATGCAGGCCCATCAATAAACAGCTGATGGGTACCATAATGAATCGTGCCTTTTCCTATGATAAAGCTTATTTTATAATAATCACGTCGGTTGTAGGGACTCTTAAAGCTGCAATATCTCCGCATAGAAATATTGAAATGAGATTTTCCTGTCTCAAAATCTTCAGAATCAAATATTTTGATCTGGTCTTTACGAATGCGTCTGTAATAATCTTCTATGGTTTCCAGCTGATCGCTCATAAGTAAAAATTATAAAAATCAAAGATAAGTAAATGGTTGTTCACTCAGAATGATTTTAAGTGAGATAATAAAAATAAGAATGATAGTCTCTCTCGATATTTGTCTTAAAAAAGACCTGCAGTGATAAAATATAGAAAAGCATCTATACAATCTGAGAAATCTGTAGTTAAAAAATGAATTAAACTAACTTTTATTAACCTCCAATTCTAAAATATGCGATGGCAACTGAAAAGGATCTGCCTTTGAACTATCCGCCACTACAAAACCATATTCTTTTAAAAAGTCTGCAAGCGGATCGTGATCCAGGATATTGATCCATATAACATCTGTAAAACTTACTGCGGATCTGCATTTTTTCCAAAGGGATTGTCTTGTTTCCGGAGTGTCAAACTCTGAAAGAATTACAAAACTGATTTCTGTAGCCCTTTTTCCCTCAGGAATTCCGGGATGGAGAGAGCCGCTTTTGATAACACTGTATCCAATAGGCTTCTGATCCGCATACATAATGATTAGTTGATTGGAAAGATCATTCAGATCATTGATCATCTTTCTCGGATCTATTTCGTGGTGAATATATTTTTTTATGTCTTCCTCACTGACAAGCTCTCTGTGTAATGAATAAATGGAAGAATCAATAATGGTTATAAGATCAGAAATTCCCTCTTCAGAACCTACTGTAAATTTTGAAATGATATCCATGGGATTTTTTTATTCAAAATTATAAGATTAATCTATTCAAAAAGGATACAGTTCGCTAAAATATCATCGGTACAGAAAGGTATTTTTGTAAATTTGTTCAGTACAGTTGATGTATTATGATGAAACCTTATAAGTACGAAATTTTTACGGCCGAAATAGAGAGGCAGATCTACAATGGAATTTTACAGGAAAATGACAAGCTTCCTTCCGTTCGTTACATTAAGGAAAAATACAAACTGAGCACAAGCTCTGTGCAAAGTGGATTTGAATATCTTATGATTAAAGGGCTGATCAGGAGTAATCCACGGTCTGGCTATTTCGTTACAGGAATTCAGGAGGAAAATATTCCGGAAGTAAAAACAAAGCTTCCGGTCGTAGTGAGGGATGAAGTATTTATGAAAAATATGATGCTTACTTCCAAAAGAACTTCAGAATTCAGTTCTTTCAATACGGCTGTACCCGGAGATCTTCTGATTCCGCAAAAACTTATCCTCAGAACAATGCAGGAAGTTATTCGTGAGAAAGGGGCATCACTGCTCAGGTATTATCCCCCAAACGGATTGGAGCTATTAAGGAAACAGATTGCAAAACAAATGGGAGCTTATGGCTGTATATTGAATCCAGACGAAATAATTATCACGGATGGTGCGTTGCAGGCCCTTACAATTGCTTTAAAATCGGTTACAAAAGGAGGAGATGTAGTGGCTGTTGAGAGTCCATGTGTGTTTTCTGTACTGGAAGTACTTGCTCACCTTGAGTTAAAAGCCATTGAGCTTCCTGTACATTATAAAACAGGTTTTGATACTGAATATTTCAAAACGATCTGTGAGGAAAATAAGATCTGTGCTCTTGTCACGACTCCCAATTTTCACAATCCCACCGGTGTTGTAATGAAAGATGAAACAAAAAAAGAAATTCTGAGCATGGCAGAAACGTATCAGTTCTGTATTATTGAGAATGATATGTACTCCGATCTTTATTTTGAAGAACAAAGGCCGCAAAGTATAAAAAGCTTTGATAAAAAAGGGATAGTCATGATGTATTCATCGTTTTCAAAGACGTTAGCTCCGGGAATTCGTTTAGGCTGGTTATATGCCGGAAGTTTTTATGCAAAATCCGAAAGAGTAAGGTTTGCTTTAGGGCGCACCGTTTCGCCTATTTACCAGGAATTGGTTCTAAAACTGCTACAGGGAAGCGGTTATGAAAGGCATCTCCGGTTATTCCGGAAAAAACTCAGTCAGCAGGCTGTTCAGGTATTGGAGGTGTTAAGAAATTCCTTTCCTGAAGGCTCTTATTTCCACAGGCCGAGAGGAGGTTACAGTATTTGGGGGCAACTTCCTCAGAATACTGATATGGAAATGTTTTACCAGTATTGTGAGGAACATCAGATTTTGTTTACTCCCGGAAATACCTTTTCTTTCACGGATAAATATCATTTTCATTTCAGGATTATTTTTAGTGAAAGAATTACCTCTGAAAGCATTGTTTTACTGAAAGATGCAGGCAAGAAAGCAAAAGAGCTGCAGTTTTAAAACGTTAAGAGAAATTAAGTAAAATAGAGAAAGTAAAATGGCTTTCTAAATGAAATTTTTTAAGAAAATCTTCGTTTACTTTTTTTGATTCTTATTGATTTTGAATAGTTTATTTAAAAATTTACTTCTACTCTATATAATATCCAGGTATAGGGCTGATTTTCTACAATAAATTGATTTTATTTTAAAAATTAAATTGAATTTAAGTAAGACTTAGAAAAAATGATTAAATCCACTATTTTTTTTCAACACAATTAGGCTGGAATCACCATAAAACCTATATTTGCAGCCTAAATTTTTAAATAAATGAAAGAACTAATTGAAAAAATCAACGCAGAATTTGAAGCGTTCACAACTGAGGCAAACCAACAAGCGGAAAAAGGAAACAAAGCAGCTGGTACAAGAGCTCGTAAAGCAGCTTTAGAACTAAGCAAATTGTTCAAAGACTTCAGAAAAGTTTCTGTAGAAGAAGCTAAGAAATAATTTACCTTCAGCCGGCTTTTGAAGCCGGCTTTTTTATTTCTAATACATCTGCTTATCAGGTATTTCTCAATAGAAAATAAAATGTCATTTTATAAATGCCAAAGACTGTCATATGGATAGTCTTTTTTTGTGAATTATTCCCATAGTAGATTCTTGTTATTATTTTTAGATTAAAAAATGGATATTATCAAGGGAATGCCTCTTTTTCAGGCTTAATCTTTCATCATCTCCCTAATTTCTTTTATCTTTAAAGCAATCAATAAATATTATGAGGATAAATAGATTTTTTGCAGTGCCTGCAGTAGTGCTGGCCGCTCAGTTCTCCTGGGCTCAGGTAAAGGTTGACCCAAAAGAAAGGTTAAACCCTATCGTAAAAAGTTTTGTAGATGAAGTAAATAATAATTCCCAGCTGGAAAACCTGGCGTCTGAGCTGTTGGATGGAATCGGACCTCGTCTTGTAGGAACTCCGGAAATGCTTGCTGCCAATGAATGGAGTGCCAATAAACTCCGTTCCTGGGGAGTAGATGCCAATCTTCAGCAATTTGGAACCTGGAAAGGCTGGCAGCGAGGTGTTACTCATGTTGATATGACGTATCCGCGTGTAAAATCTCTTTCTGCAACACAGCTTGCATGGAGCCCGGCTACTAAAAAAGCTGTAGAGGCAGAAGTAATTATTCTTCCGAAAGTATCTTCTAAAGCTGAATTTGATCAATGGCTTCCTTCCGTGAAAGGAAAAATTGTGCTGATGGCACAGTACCAGAAAATCGGTCGTTCTGATGAACAAATCAAAGAATTTGCAACACCTGAATTGTATGAAAAGCTTAAAGCAGAAAAAGAACAGGCTGCCAAAGATTTTGCTGCTTATATAAAGAATGCCGGTTATGATAATAACAGTCTTCCTGAAGCTTTAGAGAAGGCCGGAGCGGCAGGTATTGCCATTTCAAACTGGACTGGTATCATGGGAGCCAACAGAATATTCGGAGCGAAAACATCCAAAATTCCAATGATTGATATCGATGTGGAAGACTATGGAATGCTGTACAGAATGGCAGAAAAAGGAACGCAGCCTAAAATCAAAATTGATGCTCAATCCAAAATACTTCCTGAAGCAAAAAGCTTTAATACAATCGGTATGATCAAAGGTAAAGAAAAACCTGATGAGTACGTGATCCTTTCTGCCCACCTTGATTCATGGGACGGAGCTCAGGGAGCTACAGATAACGGAACAGGAACGATCACCATGCTGGAAACAATGAGAATTCTGAAAAAATATTATCCTAATAACAAGAGAACTATTGTAATCGGACTTTGGGGAAGTGAAGAGCAGGGATTAAATGGGTCTAGAGGTTTTGTAGCCGATAATCCACAGATTATTAAAGGAGTACAGGCTGCTTTTAATCAGGATAACGGAACCGGACGTGTTGTGAATATCAGCGGTCAGGGATTTGTAAAAGCTTATGATTATGTTGGAAGATGGCTTGATGGTGTTCCCAAAGCAGTAAGAAGCCATATTAAGACTGATTTCCCAGGGATGCCTGGAGGTGGAGGCTCTGACCATGCTTCGTTCGTGGCAGCAGGAGTACCCGGAATTTCTTTAGGTTCTCTGAACTGGGGGTATTTCGGATATACGTGGCATACTACAAAAGATACTTACGATAAGATCGTTTTTGATGAAGTTAAAAATAATGTGATTTTAACGGCAGCCTTAGCTTATATGGCTTCCGAAGATCCTGAATTCAGCAACAGAGAAAAAAGAATAATGCCTCAGGATGAAAAAGGAGAGGTCGTAAAATGGCCGGAAGTAAAAGAACCTAGAAGAAGTTCTAAAGATTACAAATAGATATTCTTTATTTGAAACAGATAAAAGATTAGATATATGGGTGGAGCAGATATATTAGTTCAGTATAATTTTAAATTTCTCTGAATAAATAACAGTAAAGCCTTTTAATTTATCCTATTCTTTTTTGCCGTTATTGGCTAATGCATTTATTTATCTAGTTGAATAATATATGTTTTAGCCAATGATGGCATTTTTTATTATGAATTTCCTAAGAAATAGAATATTCCTTACTATCTAAATAAGAAAGAGATAATATTCTTTTACCCTCTGTATAAAATATATTCTAAATAAAAAATATAATATTTTTAACTACAGATGAACTTTATAATAAATGTATAGGAGTGTGAATTGATTAAATACTGAATAAAGTCTTCCATTTTGCAACGGTGTTACGACTTAGTTTAAAATGTAAAGCAAGCTGAGTGTTATTAAGATAATTCTTTTTTTGATATTCAAGAATTTTGTATATCGTTTCCTTGTTATAAGAACGGTGAGACTGGTTTTCCTTAATGTTCTGATTATAACTAAATATGATCCTGTTTATTTCTATTACATCAAACGCAGAAAGATTTTTCTTCGATAAAATTTTTTCACATTCATGCTTTTTCTCCGGATATTTCAGGTCAACAAGATCGCTGTAAATTTTTTTGTAATCAGGAGTCGTTGAGTGAGATTGTTTATGATGATCCATATATAATGATGTGGTTTAATTATTTTATAAACTTTTTTGAATGAGCCATATTGATAAAAATAGATACTAGAGTTCATAAATTAATTAAAGAAAGATCCCCAACCAATAAGAATGATTTCAATATTTAAAAATAATAATGCGGAAACTGCTTTTAAACTTTAAATAGTGTTTTTACTTCTTTAATTTCATTTACGGCCCTAGTACCTAGTCTTAATATCAACTAAACAATTTGAAAGCTGATAAAAAGTATATAGTTTGTGTTTTCATGTAAAATTAGCTTTCCATTCTATATGTTGCAATATTTCATATACATCATGTGTACAGCTTTTGTTTAATGCTAAAAAATGCAAAAATTTGCTACAACAAAAAGCAACTTGCCTTCCTCAATAAAATAGGGTTATTTGTTTGAAATTACGCGCATTTCGCCATGCTGTATCTATGATGTACGTGTTATTTAATACATCATAATGCTTATTTTATACTTTTACGGCGAAACAAAAAAATAGCGTGGAGATAAAAATTGTATTAGCCTTATTAATATTATACTTATTGCATGTGTATTCCCAAGTCGGAATTGATTCTTCTGCTCCTGAAATTACTTTAGGCGGAGTTGTAAACCCAACACAGTTGATTGTTCGAAGTAGAATCATTGTCCCGAAAATTAAATCAGAATTTGTTACCAGGGATAGTAGTGGCTATTCTGAAAAAAGACAAAGAAGGTCTGTAGTTTTCCTCAATTGACAAAGTAATGCCAATACTTAAAGGGTGTTAAATGATGAGGAGAAAGAAAAAGAATCTGAAAATATTTCAAAGAAAAATATGTTTTTTATTTACAATATCTTGGTTTTGTGCCTTATTGTTGTTTTACTTTTTGCCTATATCCGTTGTCGTAAGAACAAAGGTATACTAAGGCAAAAAGAATCTGAAACGAATATCTTAAAGGAAAAACTCAATAATTCTTACGATTGTATGATTGAATTGGCGAGGAAAAATGATCCTGATTTACTTAATAAATTTCAGGAAGCGTATCCTAATTTTATTAAAAAATTACTTGCGATAAATTCTAATCTGTCAAAATCTGATTTGATTTTTTGTGCAATGATATGGCTGGGATTATCATCAAAAGAAATTGCACAATATACTTTTGTGGAGCACCGATCTGTACAGAATAAAAAGCACAGGCTTAGAAAAAAACTGAATATTTCTT
The DNA here is from genome assembly GCF_036543225.1 of Chryseobacterium sp. CFS2. Lineage (NCBI taxonomy): Bacteria > Pseudomonadati > Bacteroidota > Flavobacteriia > Flavobacteriales > Weeksellaceae > Chryseobacterium > Chryseobacterium sp. CFS2. The sequence goes on along the minus strand of NZ_JAZHQU010000010.1, from coordinate 14,350 downwards.
CTGATGTTGACCTGTATTTGTTCTTTAAAAATCTTTCTGAACATTAGGTTTCAGAAGAATAAGCTAAGATTGTATCAATTCTTACTTTGAAAACGGTTAGGTCTATATAGCTCATATTCAAAAGGATTAGAAACTCAAATAACAAAAAAACAGGCTTATTCTTAAGTCTATGTTTTGTTAAGGGCCTTTCCGCTTTCGGTATTCTGCTTTGAAAGGTTATTTAATTTTGTAGCTTCAACAGTGGTTGATGCTTTTTCTGTTCTCTTATTTTCTGATGAATTCCTGTAATCAAGTTATTTTTTTTCTGAATACTTGGCAATCCACTTATACAGTGTAGTTTTTGGGATTTTGTAATCATTTATAATTTCTAATTTTGTCTTTTTTCCTGTTTCAATTTGTTCCAGGATGAACTCTATGATTTCTTTAGTGTATATGTTCTTCCTGAATTCAGGTAAAGAAGATGGTTTTTTATGGGGAGTTTTGTTTGAAATTTCTTTTTTAGGAGGAGAGAAGAGTATCAGGTGTTGTGAGTAGGTCCGGAAAAAATCATATTCTAACAGTTTGCTCCATCTCAATAATTTATCTGTTGTCAGATCTTTTTCAAGGAACATTTGTTCAATTTCGGATTCGGTGCATTTCATAAAACTGCAAGCTCTCTGCATATCCAGTGCTTCTTCCATAAATTTAGCTTTGATTGTGCTGCCAATATGTATTTTTTTAAAGTTCAAAATAAACGGGATTATATAATTAAAATTTATTTTTTGAAACTATAGTAAAGATCTAAGGTTCTTTTTACCAAGCTGGAGTGAGGATTTATAATGTATAGTGTAAATTTTCACAATATTAATAGATCTTCAACATTAATTTCTACTTGAATAGAAGTGGAAATAATTAAGTAAAAGCTTGGTTATAATTTTTGTTCAAATTTAGTACTGATTATTTTGTTCGAACTAAATAGATATACATCATAAGTACACCATTTTGAAACTCCCTGATTTAGAACGGATAGTTTTGTAATGAACTTTATGTATAAAATTAAAAAAAACTCCCGTAAAAAAACGGGAGTAGCAACTTTGATCAGTATAAAGACTTATAAAAGTCAAAATGAAAACTGCTTGTGTTATTAAAGTTTAAATACAATAGATTTTTTATTGGTAGGGCATGGACTGAAACTTTAAAACAAATCTTTCCTACTTTTAACGAAATTCTTAAATCAGAAATATAGATTTACCAAAAGAATTATCTCTTGCAAATTTAGATTTGATCATTACACCAAGCAAAATTTTAGATACATCAAAAGTACATCATTTGTTTTTTTAGGTCTGTCAATAGGATTTAGGGGCAGATGAATTGTTTTTTTTGATGAAATTTTAAAATAGAATCTGTAAATGAATTTAAAATTCATAAAATGATGATAATTACTTAAAAAAAATAAATTTTCTATCCATCAATTTATGATGCGTTTTTTTGATTTTATTTTTCTCAGTATCAATGTTTTTTGAACTGTTATAATTAATCAATGCATAGTGATAATAATGTTTATATTTTTACCAATTTTAACTAAAATTAGTAAAAATATTGTAAATATTTTTATTTTTTTTAATTTTATGGCAAACAAATTGCAGTGTGTGATGGGTTTGAAAAAAAGTGTTATAAAGATCCTGTTAAGTACTATTTTATATATGAGGGATTAACATCTTTTTTATCTTTTTGAAATTAATTATTATTGAATTTACTATGCGAATGCCTAAGCTTAATCAATTTTCGAAAATATTGATTAGCACCCTAATCTGTCTGTTATTTTCTGATTTACTATATTCTCAGACGTATACTCCTCAATATATTGATAGTATGCTGCTAAAGGTTAATGAGGATTTGAGGATAAGTGGCAGAAGGAAAGAACTGATTGATCTTAATAAGAAATTTTGTGATATTAGTAAAAAGCAGGATTATAAGAGAGGTGAAGTTCTTTCTTATATTAATTTAGGTAATATTTATGCAACAGTTGGAATGTATGATAATGCATTCCAGTATCTTCAGATTGCTGAAGATAATCTTGAAGGGGGAGAAGATTACTATCTGTATACTAAATTATATCAGGAATATGGTCAGGCTAATTATGTAATAGGTCTTTATAAAAAAGCGCTTAAGTATAATTCAAAATCAATTTACTACGGAAAACTCATAGAAGATAAACGCAATCAGGAAATTTTATCTTTGGTGTATGCCAACAGAGCTGATTTTTTAAGGGAAACCGGCTCAATTGATTCTTCACTAATTTATTTACATAAGGCTTTAGATGTAAAACCTACGCCGGTTATTACTTCCACAATAGCTAATCACTATTTGCTTTATGGTAAAAATGAAGATTCATCAAAGGTTTATTTTAACAGAGCTTTTGCTCTTTTAGGAAAAAGAGATTACTGGGATTCTCAAAGGGCAATCACTTATCTTTATTATGGGGATTTTTTATTTGCAAAGAAGAATTATACTTCAGCATTGGATTACTATATGAAGTCAGTAGAAATTCTTAAAAAGACTCGAAGAATTTATCAAATCCCGAGGGTGTACCAAGTTATTGTCGATACTTATAAAAAATTAAATGATGGTTCAAAAGAGAGGGAGTATCTGGAGAAATATAGTAAATTAAATGATAGCCTGGGCCGTGCATGGGATAAGTCAATCAATACTTCTATTGATAAAATGACTCAGGAAAAGGAGAAAGTAGATAGTGAGCGACGAAGTTCCGCTATTATTTATAATGGACTTGTTTTTTTATTAATTGCCATTATTATATTCGTGTATTATAGTTATAATAAAAGAATTATCCGAAAACGTAAAATTATAAAGGCTAGAGAATTAGAGACCGAATTTTTAATAAAAAAAATGTCGATTAATGATGAAAGACTGATCTTTTTAGCCAAGAAAAATGATCCTTTATTTTTTAATGAATATCAAAGCGCTTATCCGGAGTTAGTAGAAAAGCTTCTTGATATTAATCCAAAGCTCTCCACTAATGAACTTTCCTTCTGTGCAATGATACAATTAGGTTTTTCTTCTAAAGAAATTGCGCAGTATGGGTTTATGCAGCACAGGTCAGTACAAACAAAGAAAAATAGATTACGGAAAAAATTGGATATTCCCTCTGATGTGGATATTTACTTTTTTTTACAAAGCTTAAATTCAGTAAAACCGCCTGAGGATGCTTATTGAGTTGGTAAATATTGTGCGAAAATAAAAGGTTTCCTCACCAGAGGAAGCCTTTTATTTTGAAGTACCGGAAATGTGATCTCTCAGATGTGAAAAGGTCAGAATTGCCGGTTCATAAAAGGGATCAATTAACTTTCCAAATCCGTATTGACAGAAAATGAACGGTAATCCATTAGAATTGGCTGAATCATAATCGGTTTGGGTGTCGCCGATGTATGCCGAATCTTCAACGGACAGTTGGTTTCTTTCCATCAGAAGCTGTATGTTTTCAGATTTTGGTTTTTGGGTTCGTCCGTGAGACTCAAAATCAACGAACAGACCATTGAATTGATAGTAGTCTAAGAATGATTCAATATAACCCTCCTGGCAGTTGCTTACAATGAAAAGAGAATGGGTGTTGGCTAAACTCTTTAAAGTTTCTTCAACACCATCATATAAAATTCCGCCCTGTAGGTGTAGTATTTTATTTTCTTCGGCTACAATTTCAGAAAGAAGTTCCTGGGCTTGCAAATCTGAAATACCGGGAAGAATATCTTTTATGATGTCATGAGCTAATAATCCCATATACTGATCCATATCTTCGGGTTTCAGTTCCTGCTTGAGCCACTGATTTCTACCCAATACTTCATTCCATATTTTGATGATGGTGGCTCTGGAATCCCATAATGTGCCGTCGAGGTCGAAAATTAAATTTTTTGTATTCAAAATGACTGTTTTGTGGTTTCTGCTTTAATTTAAATAAGTAAACAGTTGAAAATTATAAAATCATACTCAGCTGCACCCTTTTTCTTACTTCATCTACTTCTGTTACCTTTACACGAACATGCTGATGAAGTTTTACGACTTCATTGACATCGGATACAAATCCGTCTTTCAGCTGGGAAATATGAACAAGTCCGCTTTCTTTGATACCAAGGTCTACGAAACACCCAAAAGCTGTAATATTATTGACAATTCCCGGAAGGATCATGCCTGCTTTTAAATCTTTGATGCTTTTAACATTGGGATCGAATTCAAACACTTTTGCGGCTTTTCTTGGATCCAGTCCTGGTTTTTCAAGTTCTTTTAAAATATCTTTTATTCCTAAGATTCCGATTTCACCTGTGAGGTAGTTTTCAGGTTTTATCAGCGCTATTTTTTCTTTATTAGCAATCAGTTCATTGGTTTTAATTCCTAAATCTTTTGACATTTTCTCTACAATTCCATACGCTTCAGGATGTACAGCAGAATTGTCTAACGGATTTTTAGCATTCGCAATTCTTACAAAAGCGGCAGCCTGCTGAAAAGCTTTTTCTCCTAGTCTTGGTACTTTTTTAAGCTGTTTTCTGTCTTCAAATGCACCGTTTTCAGTGCGGTAATTAACAATGTTTTCCGCCATTTTATCCCCGATTCCCGAAACATAACTTAAAAGGGACTTACTCGCCGTATTTAAATTAATTCCTACAGAATTTACACATTTCATCACTGTAGAATCCAGTTCATTTTTCAGCTGGGTCTGATCTACATCATGCTGATATTGCCCAACACCAATTGATTTGGCATCAATCTTTACCAATTCTGCCAGTGGGTCAGAAAGTCTTCTTCCAATAGAAACCGCTCCACGCACCGTTACATCATATGAAGGGAACTCATCTCTTGCAATTTTACTTGCAGAATAGACTGATGCTCCGGCTTCTGAAACCACAAAAACCTGTAGGGGTTTATCAAAGGTAATTTTTTTAATGAAGAACTCTGTTTCACGGCTTGCTGTTCCGTTACCTATAGAAATGGCTTCAATATTATAAGCATTGACCATAGAGCGGATCTTTTTCATAGCCATACCGCTTTCATTCTGCGGAGCGTGAGGGTAAAGGGTTTCGTTGTGTAATAAATCTCCCTTTTCATCCAGGCACACAACTTTACATCCGCTTCGGTATCCGGGGTCTATTGCCAGAATTCTTTTCTCTCCCAAAGGTGGAGCCAGAAGGAGTTGGCTTAAGTTTTCAGAAAAAATTTCAATGGCTTTTTTGTCTGCTTTTTCTTTGGCCTCCTGTAGGGCTTCATTTGAAATTGCTGGTTCCAAAAGTCTTTTATAGCTATCTTTTATAGCCAGTGAAATTTGTTCCGAACTTTCATTATTAGATTTGATAATGGCTTTTTCAATGAAATCGATGGCTTCTTCTTTGTCTATTCCTACATTTGTTTTTACAAAGCCTTCGGTTTCTGCTCTTAACATGGCGAGAAGTCTGTGAGACGGTGTTCTGTTAAGGCTTTCTTCCCATTCAAAATATTGGGAGAATTTCTGTGCTTCTTCCTCATCTTTTTTAGCTTTTACAACCTTAGAGGTAACCACTGCCTTGCGCTGAAATAGTCTGCGGAGATTCTTACGGACATACATGTTTTCATTGATCCATTCTGCTATGATATCTCTCGCGCCCTGCAATGCTTCTTCTTCTGAAGCTACTTCATTGTTAAGATATTTTGAAGCCAGAAAAGAGATATCATTGTTTTTTTGGCTCATTATGATTTTAGCTAAAGGTTCCAGTCCTTTTTCCTTGGCTGTATCCGCTTTGGTTTTCTTGCGTTTTTTGAAAGGTAGGTAAAGGTCTTCAAGTTCCTGGATATCAAAACTTTCCTCTATTCTCTGTCGAAGTTCAGGAGTCAATACATTCTGCTCTTCTATAGATTTTACAATAGATTCTTTTCTCTTGACGATTTCTTCAAATTGCTTGCTGATTTTTGAAATCTGTTCGATTTGTATTTCATCAAGGTTTCCGGTTTTATCTTTTCGATAACGGGAAATAAAAGGAATAGTGCAGTCTTCTGCTAATAATTGTAAAGTATTGTTGATGCTCTTTTCAGAAATATTGAGCTGCTTCTGTATAAATTCTACGGTCGTCATTGTTCTGTTTTCGGAAAGCTAAAATAGGGTTTTGGAATGAGAAATAACGAATACGGAATGCATTAATCTCTTTATTTTTTTAATCTTAAATTATTCTTCTCCACTCTTTTTTTTGTGTCTGATTTTAACTGTATTTTAATTGATTGATAATTAATTTTTAAATCTGTGTTTGTCCTGATTTTGTATTTAAATATTTACTTATTTATATGAATTCAAAAACTAGTAGCTCGCTATGATAAACATGAGGAAAATATTGATCCTATTCATCTGTTGTTCTTTTATGAAATCCTGTATATATGCTGATTCTGAAGAACCTAAAAAATGTAACTGTATGGTACAGGAGTATGAACGGACTGTGACCTTAAAAAATGATCACGATGGTACCTATACCGATTATTCAGATACGGGCTGGGTGGCTAAAGGAGATCCACAGAAAGATAATACCGTTGAATGCTCTAGAAATGGGACTCAGAAGAGTAAAGAATTCTTCAGCAGTTATGATTCTCAATATAGATGGGATGTCTATCGCCAGTGGATGTATGACTGTAAATAATTATACGAATTTGTATTTCTTGATATATGTTAAGATGAAGGTAAGCTGGTTTTTCTATTTTTGTATCCGAAAACAACAAAATTTCAATAAACTTTTTTAAAACAGTTCAATATGAAAAAAATTAGCGTAATTGCATTAGTAGGAGTAGGATTGCTTTTAGCATCATGTGATAAAGGAAAAACAGCAGAAACTGCAGCTACGGCTCAGGAACAAACTGTAGCAGAGAGCAAAGGAGAAACATTGGCAGTAGATACTGTAACTTCTATCGTAAACTGGAAAGCTTTCCACAAAGGAGGAATGGCACCTCGTTGGGGAACACTTACTGTAAAATCAGGAGATATCAGTGTTGATGCAGGTCAGGTTTCTGCAGGAAACTTTGTGATTGATATGAACTCAATCAAAGTAGATCCGGCTTCAGTAACAGAAAAAGATAAAAAGCCGGCAGATCTTGAAGCTCACCTTAAAAACCCTGATTTCTTTGATGTAGCGAAAAACCCTACTTCTGATTTCAAAATTACAAGTGTTACAGATTTGAAAGAAGCACCAAAAGATGCTGTAGCGGGAGCTAATAAAACAGTAAGCGGAAACCTTACATTATCAGGAAAAACAATGAATGTTACTTTCCCTGCTAAAGTAGATGTAGCAGAAAATACAGCGGCTATTCAGGCTAAATTTACGGTAAACAGAGCAGATTGGGGAATCAAATTCGGTACTTCTGAAGCAGATCCTGCAGAATGGATGATCAGCAAAGATATCGAGATTGCGATCGACGTAAAAGCTAAAAAATAAGTTATTTAAATTTCAATAACTACGAGAGCTGTCTTCATGGAAGACAGCTCTTTTTAATATTACAAATGGAATCAGTTCAAAATCATGGAGTTCTGAATTCTTACACAAAATTCACTTCCAAGATATAAGGGATTACCATGCTTCTCAGACCAAAAGCCATCCAGTACATCTTTGCTTAAACAGCGGTATACGGCAACTCCTTTATAGATTTTATGATCATCTCCTTCATAATGAAAGTTGATAACTAAAATATGATCTTTATAAAATCCGGTGCCATTCTGTTGGTGATCACCAATGATCCATTGAGCAATAATACGGTTGTTCTCATCAATGGATAAGGTTAATATGCCATGGTAAGTAGGGTTGGAAGATTCTTCCTGATTACTTCCTTCAATTGAATAGCTTCCTGCAAGATCCTGTACCGTCATTGATTTGTTTTTAAGAAGAGCAAATGTAAAAAATCTTGTTCTCATAGCATCAAAAATATTTTTCTGAACCTGGATTTAAATTCCCGCAGCTTTTCTATCTGTAAATTAAATTTTATTTTTGCGGCAAATTAATTGAAAATGATCCCTTTTCTGCTGATCGCAAACCTGATTACATTTGGTGTCTTTGGTTTTGACAAATGGCAAGCCAAAAAACATCAATGGAGGATTTCCGAAAATACTCTGTTAGGACTTTCTCTGATTGGCATCCTGGGAGCCGCATCAGGAATGATTATTTTCCATCATAAAGTTTCAAAAAAATCTTTTCTTGTAAAGTTTTTCATTGTGGTTTTAATTGATCTGGTTCTTTTTTACCGATTGATAAGACATTGATACAATAAATGTTACAGTATTTCCTTAAATGTTAAATATTGTGAAAAATATTTGCCGCTATGTATTTTATTTATAATTTTATCATGCTGATAATGAGTAGGCAAACTCCAAGAGGAATCTTAGATGAATTTCCGGAAATGAAATCTGGTTTCCCTTTAATTGCAGGTTATCTGAGCTGATATGTGGAGAACCGGCAGTGAGAAATCAGGGAAGTATAAATGACTTAAAGAGTGTTTTTTGGACACACTTTTTCATTGTCTTATAAATAAGTATTTTAAACAAAATATTAAATATTTATATAACTAAATATTTTTTCATTAAAAATCACTACTTTTGCACCCGTAAAAATCTTTTATGCAAAACATTAGAAATATTGCGATTATCGCACACGTTGACCACGGAAAGACGACTTTGGTTGACAAGATCATTCACGCTACCAACATTTTCAGAGAAAATCAGGAGAGTGGGGAGTTAATTATGGATAACAACGATCTTGAAAGAGAAAGAGGGATCACTATCTTATCCAAGAATATTTCTGTTACTTATAAAGACACAAAAATTAACGTAATTGATACTCCTGGTCACGCCGATTTTGGTGGAGAAGTAGAAAGAGTATTGAAAATGGCTGATGGAGTTATTTTGTTGGTGGATGCGTTCGAAGGACCAATGCCACAAACAAGATTCGTACTTCAGAAAGCATTGGAGTTAGGATTGAGACCATTAGTGGTAATCAATAAAGTAGATAAACCAAACTGCCGTCCTGACGAAGTTCACGATAAAGTATTTGACTTATTCTTCAACCTTGAAGCTACAGAAGAGCAATTGGATTTCCCTACGTTCTATGGATCTTCAAAACAAGGATGGTTCAACACTTCATTAGAGCCAACTGAGGACATCTTACCACTATTAGATGGTATTTTACAATATGTTCCTGAGCCGAAAATAACAGAAGGAAATCTTCAGATGCAGATTACTTCTCTTGACTTCTCTTCTTTCTTAGGAAGAATTGCAATCGGGAAAGTGACAAGAGGTGAGATCAAAGAATCCCAATGGATCGGTCTTGCTCAGGCAGAAGGTAAAATTGTAAAAGGAAAAGTAAAAGAACTTTACGTTTTCGAAGGATTAGGAAAGAAAAAAGTAACTGAAGTAAAAGCAGGAGATATCTGTGCTGTAGTAGGTTTTGATGCCTTCCAGATTGGTGATTCTTTTGTAGATCTTGAAAATCCAGAGCCATTGGAAAGAACTGCAATTGACGAGCCTACTTTGAACATGACGTTCTCTATCAACAATTCACCTTTCTTCGGTAAAGATGGTAAATATGTTACTTCTAACCACCTGAAAGAAAGATTAACAAAAGAATTAGAGAAAAACTTAGCATTAAGAGTTCAGCAGACTGATGATGCAAACACTTTCTTGGTATTCGGTAGAGGCATTCTTCACTTATCTGTTTTGATCGAAACAATGAGAAGAGAAGGATATGAAATGACAATTGGTCAGCCGCAGGTTATCTTCAAAGAAATTGACGGTGAGAAATGTGAGCCTTATGAATCTTTGGTTGTAGATGTTCCTGAAGAATTTGCTTCAAGAGTTATCGACTTGGCAACGCAAAGAAAAGGTGACCTTCATATTATGGAAACTAAAGGTGAAATGCAGCACATGGAGTTCGAAATTCCTTCAAGAGGTTTGATCGGACTACGTTCTCAGATGTTGACAGCTACTGCTGGTGAAGCTATTATGGCACACCGTTTCACAGAATACAAGCCTTTCAAAGGTACTATCCCAGGAAGAAACAATGGTGTTTTGATTAGCAAAACTACAGGTCCTGCTACAGAATATTCTATTGCAAAACTGCAGGATAGAGGTAAGTTCTTCGTTGATCCGGGTGAGGAAATCTACACAGGAATGATCATTGGTGAACAAAACAAACCTGGAGATTTGGTAGTAAACATCGTAGAAGCAAAACAGTTGAACAACATGAGAGCTTCAGGAAAAGATAAAGATACTGGTGTTGCTCCGAAAATCTTATTCTCTCTGGAAGAATGTATGGAATACATCCAAGGTGATGAAGCGATTGAGGTAACTCCAAACTTCATCAGAATGAGAAAGAAAATCCTTTCTGAAGAAGAAAGAAAAAGATTAGAAAGATCTGCAAAAGCATAATAAAAATCTTATACATAAAATCAAAGCCTCGATTTTCGAGGCTTTTTTTCTATGCCAACCCATTAAAATGCTTATTTTGGCATAATAATCTCTGAGAAATAAAAAATAAATTTTAAAGTAGTTTTGTGACTATGAGAATGAATAAATTAAAACTTATCGTTTTATTGGGCGTTTTTGCATCTTACACTACCTCATGTTCTGTTCAGAACAATGTTGTAAAAACACCTTCCACAAAGAATCCGACAAAACCAACCAACAATACAAACCCGCCAAAAGTAAATCCGGTAGCTACAAAACCTACAACAGGAACGGCAGCTTCAACGGAAGAAAATTTCAGAACCAACCTTCCGGAAATCAAAAGAGAATTCCGCGGAGCATGGATTGCCAGTGTAGCGAATATCAACTGGCCTTCAAGAAATGATCTTACGGTGGACCAACAGAAAGCCGAAGCAATCAGTATGCTTGATATGCTGAAAGATAATAATTTTAACGCTGCTATTTTCCAGATCAGACCTTCTGCAGACGCACTTTATACGAGTAATATCGAGCCATGGTCTTACTTTCTTACCGGAGAAACTGGAACGGCTCCTTCACCCAATTATGATCCGCTTCAGTTCTGGATTGAAGAAGCTCATAAAAGAGGATTGGAGTTGCATGTCTGGCTAAATCCTTATCGTGCCCATCATACCAATGGTGGTGCTGTGAATAAGTTGTCAATGGCCAATAAATTGTCTGATATTGTTGTAAGACTAAAAAACGGAATGTACTGGTTTGATCCTGCCAATCCCAAAACACAGGGGCACGTATCAAATGTGGTGAAAGATATTGTAAAAAGATATGATATTGATGCCGTTCATTTTGACGATTATTTCTATCCTTATGCAACTTATAACAAAGGGGCGGATTTCCCCGATAATGCAACCTGGAATACCTATGTAAGCAATGGCGGTACATTATCCAGAGCAGATTGGAGAAGAGATAACGTTAATAAATTTGTAGAACGTATCTATAAAGAAATTCACGCAGAAAAAAATAATGTAAGATTTGGGATCAGCCCGTTCGGAATATGGAAACCTGGATATCCTGCAGGAATTGTAGGGTCTTCACAGTATGACGAGCTGTATGCAGATGCTAAATTATGGCTCAATAAAGGTTGGGTAGATTACTTTTCACCACAGCTTTACTGGCCTATTGATTCCAAAGGACAGAGTTTTGAAGCCCTGTTGAGCTGGTGGCAGTCTGAAAATACGATGAACCGTCACTTATGGCCGGGATTGAATACTGTTGAGATTAAAGTGTCTGACCGCCCTACGGAAATCAAAAATCAAATTGCAATTTCGAGAAATATTTTGAAAAATGATGCCGGAGAAATTCACTGGAGTATTGCCGGACTTACTAAAAATCCAAATATGCTTCCAACTCTGAAAAACGGACCATACAATGAAAAAGCATTAGTACCGAAATCTCCATGGATAAAAGCTGTTCCGCTTCAGACGCCTACATTGTTTATTGCTGATAACGGAAGCTTTGCACAGACAAGCTGGAGTACAAAAAATGTAGCAGACGTTTTTCTATGGGTACTTTTCACGCAATATAACGGGGTCTGGCAGACAGAAATTTTGACATTGGATACCCTTTCAAAAGACATTCCTAAATCTAAAGACGGTAAAAAACTGAATGCCGTTGCTATTAAAGCGATTGACAGGTTAGGAAATGAAAGTGATTATACTGCCAGAAAAATTAAATAATACTGATCCATTATGAGTCATTGCGAACCATAAGTTGAAGCAATCTCAATGATAACTTTTAAAACCAGTTCTTGAAAAAGAGCTGGTTTTGTATTTTAGAATAGCTATAAATTAATAATTTAAAATATTGAAAATCAGATATCTATTTTCGTTTGTTGTCATGTTGTATATAATGTAATCACCTTATCGGAACTGTTTTTGCATTATTTATTCCATAATCACCAAAATATAACATTATGAATACTAAAAGACTTTCCACCAACATGGAAAAAGCACTTAGTGACCAGATGAACAAGGAAATTCATGCATCACACGTTTTTTTATCGTATGGAATCTGGGCTGATGACAAGGGCTATCAGGGAATTGCCAATTTTCTTTACCGCCATGCTCAGGAAGAGCGAAATCACTCAATCAAATTCATGGAATACATTTTAAACAGAGGCGGAAAACCACAGGTAACAGCAATTCCAGCTCCTCCGGCAGATCCGGACAGCCTTACCGCTTGTTTTGATGGTGTTTTTAAACATGAAGTTGATAATACAACCGCTATTTACAAAATTGTAGATCTTTCCATGGAAGAAAAAGACTGGGCAACCTGGAATTTTATGCAATGGTTTGTACAGGAGCAGATTGAAGAGGAAACATTAGCTCAGAATTTAATTGACAAATTGAAAATTGCAGGTGGAGACAGAGCTACTGATGAATCTTTATTTACTTTAGATAAAACTTTACAGGAAGCACCGAATGATGTTCCTCTGGCTCAGAATGCCACAGGAAACAATCCATAAATTATCAGGTGAATCCTGAACCTTTTGAAAATCTGTCAGAACACTGGCAGATTTTTTTATTATGAAACTCCCTCAAAAATCACTATCTTTGCACACTCGTAATTCAAGGTTCTGAGTTCAATGTTTAAAGTTGAAGCGTCTTTGAATTACCCCTAAACCTTAAACTTTGAATTTTACAATATGAAATGTGGAATCGTAGGCCTGCCGAATGTAGGTAAATCAACTCTTTTTAACTGTTTGAGTAATGCAAAAGCTCAATCAGCAAACTATCCTTTCTGTACTATTGAACCTAACTTAGGAACGGTTTCTGTACCGGATCAAAGATTGTTTGAACTAGAGAAAATCGTAAAACCTGAGAGAGTTTTACCTGCTGTAGTTGAGATTGTTGATATTGCAGGTCTTGTAAAAGGAGCCAGCAAAGGAGAAGGATTGGGGAACCAGTTCTTAGCAAATATCCGTGAGTGTGAGGCAATCATTCACGTTTTAAGATGTTTTGATAACGGAAATATTGTTCACGTAGAAGGTTCAGTAGATCCATTAAGAGATAAAGAAATTATTGATATCGAGCTTCAGTTGAAAGACCTTGAAACAGTAGGGAAAGCAGTTGAGAAGGCTAAGAAATTCATCAAATCAGGGAAGAAAGAAGATATTCTTACCTACGAAACCCTTCAGAATTTACAAAAATTCCTTGAAGATGGTAAAAATGCAAGAGAATTTGCGACTGATGATTTCACAAAATCAGTTATTGCAGAGGTTCAGCTGCTAACCAACAAACCGGTACTTTACGTTTGTAATGTAGATGAAAATTCTATTAAAAACGGAAATGACTGGATTGGTAAGATTGAAGAAATGGCTAAGAATGAGGGAGCTGAAGTAGTAGTACTAGCTGCACAGATCGAAGCGGACATCAATGAGCTTGAAACTTTTGAAGAAAGAGAAATATTCCTTGATGAACTAGGTCTTACAGAGCCAGGTGTGAATCGTCTGATCAGAAAGGCGTATGACCTTCTAAAACTTCAGACCTATTTTACAGCGGGTGTGAAAGAAGTAAGAGCCTGGACTATCGGACAGGGATGGACAGCTCCACAGGCTGCAGGTGTTATCCACACAGACTTCGAGAAAGGATTTATCCGTGCGGAAGTAATCAAGTATAACGATTACATCACTTACGGTTCCGAAGTAAAGATAAAAGAAGCAGGAAAGCTTTCTGTAGAAGGTAAAGAATATATTGTACAGGATGGTGACATCATGCACTTTAGATTCAACGTATAAAGAAAAGTATTAAAGTTAGTTATAATAAAAAGCGCTTCCATGTATTTGGGAGCGCTTTTTGCTGCAAGTTGGATTTATACTTCTTAGCTGAAGTTCAAAACGAAGGCTTCTGTTAAAGAAAACAGCTCCCT
>NZ_JAZHQU010000009.1:0-236996 GCF_036543225.1 Chryseobacterium sp. CFS2 | reverse complement strand
CAGAGAGCAGTTCTATTATTTTATCCTTAAAGTGGAATACCTGTTTCGAATCGGCATTTTGGTTCCATACAACTTAGGGAGATCATAACGCAGTTGCCAACTATATCTGTACATCTTAATTCTGCCTCACCTGTTCGGCACTTGGGCTCATAACATGATGGATGAATTTGTGCGCAAATGCCCTGATGGCTGCATATCATTACACCTCCATGAATAGTTTTCAACTCTTTTTTATTGAGTTTTTTACCATTCTCTAACATTTGTTTTTTCATTCGTTAAAGTTTTCATGGTTTAGTTTTTTTTAGGTTTATTACAATTCAATACCAGGCTGGCACTGTAATTCTGCACAGGCAAGCGAATATTTCTTACAAGTAAGGTCTGGTAACAGACACATTTCTTTTCCGCCGGTAATGACTCTTAATTGTTTCTTGTTAAGTTTTTTTCCGTGATTTAAATCTTGATTTTTCATAATGTTTGGTTTTAGTGATTGTTGATATAATTATAATTCAATAGATAGGAGATTTTTATGGTCTGCAAATTTTCTGAGCGCAGCCTGGAGATATTGTGGTACAATTTCTAATATCCCCTGGAGGATAGGCTTCGCAAGGAAACTCTGTACAGGGAATGGCTTCCATACAGTTAAGCATTCCTCCTTGAATAGACTTTAATTCTTTTTTGTTGAGTTTTTTGCCTTTGTTAAGTTCCATTTTTTTCATAGTTTTTTTCGTTGATGAAATTATTGGGTCTTATAATTGAGGTCTGCACTCTTTTTGCGCACATTTTGGAGAAATGATCGTGCATCCATTCGGATCAGAAGAAGGCTCACAAGGAAGGCTAGGGCATAGAACTGGTTCCATACAGTTGATAAGGCCTCCCTTAATTGTTCTTAATTGTTTTTTGTTTAATTTTTTTCCAATTTGATTGATTTGATTTTTCATTGGTTTGATTTTTAAAGGGTTAGTTTTGACGAAAGTAAGTAAAATAAATGAGTTATATCACTGTGTTTAGAAAAAAAATAAGAATTTTTTAAATGATATATCTTGATGTCAGTTATTGATTTTAGGTTAAATCAATAAATATGCGGAGTTTTTTAATGTGCGGGTAAGGTGTTTTATACTGAAAATGCCTATAAGAATTTGGAGTTCAGAGGATAATTTGTTATCCATTTGAAATAGACTGTTTTATAAGTTCGTATATTTGAATTTTACAAATCATCTGCGATGGAAAAAGTAGCACATACTTCACTGGAAGATTTTTATAAAGAGATGGCTGCCAAACTGGGGAAAGATCTTGAAAGTATTTTTCCAAAGGGTCTTCATAAAGACATTGGTCATTTTAATGTTTTTGATATCGCCCAGACTATAGAAAGGGCAAAAACTACTTCTGAAATGCCTTATAACAGAAGGAAGTACTATAAAATAAGCTTCATTAAGGGACGGAACAGAGCAGAATATGCAGATAAAGTAATTTCAATACAACAGAATGCTCTGCTATTTGCAACGCCTAAGGTTCCGTATCACTGGGTACCCGAAGACCCTGATCAATCAGGAAGTTTCTGTGTTTTTACTGAAGACTTTTTCATTAAAGATAAATCTTACTACAATCTCGAAGATCTCCCTATTTTTCAGCCGGGAGGAGTTCCTGTCTTTGAAATTGATAATCAACTTGCAGAAGAGATTGAAAGTCTTTTTAAAAAGATTAAAAAGGAAATCGACTCAGATTATGTATTTAAATATGATCTGATCAGAAACTATGTTCTGGAGCTGATCCATTACGGACAGAAATTACAGCCGGCTTCCAAAATATCGGCTTCAAACGATGCTTCCATGAGAGTGGTTTCTTTGTTTATAGAGCTGTTGGAAAGACAGTTTCCTATTGAATCCTGGGAACAGAGACTGCAATTGAAGACCGCGAAAGATTATGCAGACAGGCTGGCAGTTCATGTTAACTATTTAAATAAAAGATTAAAAGAAAGTACCGGAAAGACCACTACAGAATTTATTTCTGACCGTATTACTCAGGAAGCCAAAATACTCTTAAAACAGACGAAATGGAATGTTTCAGAAATATCATATGCGCTGGGATTTGAGGAGATTGCCCATTTTTCTAATTTCTTTAAAAGGAAAACAACCTTTACTCCATTACAATTTCGTTCCTGATTTGAATTTTGCAAATTTCAGATTGATTCAAGCAACTCCTTCAGTCTGAAAATATCCCAACTTTGTACCATCAAAATAATCAAAATACAATGAACACAAAAACAAATATCGCACTGGTAACCGGAGGAAGCCGTGGATTGGGGAAAAACTCAGCACTTAAAATTGCTCAAAAAGGATTAGACGTTATTATTACTTACAGAAGCAACAAAGATGAAGCAGAAGCTGTTGTGAATGAGATAAAATCAATGGGAAGGAATGCTGTGGCATTTCAACTGGATACAAAAGACCTGAAAAGTTTTGATGCCTTTGTAAAAAATGTAACAGATCATTTGCAGGAAAACACAGGAAGTACTCATATTGATTTTCTTATCAATAATGCAGGAACGGCCCTATATTCACCAATTACGGAAGTAACGGAAGAACAGCTGGACGATGTAGTGGATATTCACTTTAAAGGGGTGTTTTTTCTGACTCAAAAATTATTACCATTTATGAATGATGGAGGAGGGATTATCAATGTCTCTTCAGGACTGGCCAGATTTGCAACACCAGGTTCTTCCATTTATGGGTCAATTAAAGCAGGAGTAGAAATGCTGACAAAATACATGGCTAAAGAATTAGGTTCAAGGAAAATCAAAGCCAATGTGGTGGCTCCGGGAGCTATTGAAACGGATTTCGGTGGAGGAAGAGTGAGAGATAATGAAGAGATCAACGGTATGGTAGCCGGAGCTACAGCTCTTGGAAGAGTTGGTCTTCCCGATGATATTGGCGGAGTAGTAGCCTTCCTGTGTACAGAAGATGCAAGATGGATCAATGGACAAAGAATTGAAGTTTCAGGAGGAATGTTTTTATAACGTTTTATCACCCAAACGAAACAATATTATTAAAAATCGGCCGGCTCAAAATGAGCCGGCCGATTTTTAATGTGGAATAATGTATTTTATTCTACAGCTTCAAGAGGTTCCGGAAGCTGGCATTTCTGCTCCATACATCCAGGTCCGATGTATACACAATACCCTGAAGAATTGGTACATCTTACGTTGCCCAGACCTCCATTGACTGCATGCAGCTCTTTTCGGGTTAATTTTTTTCCTTTGTTTATATTCTTGATTTTCATGGGATCGTTTTAAGGGTTATTGTTTTTAGTTAATAGGCACCTGGCATTGAGGTTCTCCACAATATCTTGCATATTCAGAACATTCTGTAGTTCCGGGAAGAATACAGATCTTCAGACCTCCTTTGATCATATTTAATTCTTTTTTGTTTAATTTTTGTCCTTGCAGCAAAACTACTTTTTTCATGATTTTGATATTTAAATGATTGATTGTTATAAAAATAGGAAAACAAATTGAATAAATCACTCATTAGTGGTAAAAATGAATAATTGTACCAGAAAATAATCAAATCATAATAAAAATTCTCACTGATTAAAAGGTAGGGCAGATACTTTGGTCTTCGAAAATTGCAGCATATAAGTTTCTTGAAAGTACAGATTCCTATTACAACTTTGATAAATTCTCAAGTGCTTTTTCCAGGGTTTCCTGTTTCTTGGCAAAGCATAACCTGATCACATTCTCATTCAGTTTGTTTTTGTAAAATGAGGAGAAAGGAACACTGGCTACCTTATGACGGATGGTAAGCTCGGAAGCGAAATCAAAATCATTTTTATCAGAAATTTTATCATACTTTACCGCCTGGAAATAAGTTCCTTCACAATCCAATAGTTCAAATGAAGTGCCTGCAAGACCTTTTCTCAGAAAGTCCCGTTTTTCCTGGAAAAATTGATTCAGATAAGTGTAATGTTCATCGTTTTTCATGTATTCTGCCAGTGCAAGCTGAATAGGTGTGTTTACACAAAATACATTGAACTGATGAACCTTTCTGAATTCGTCTGTCAAACTTTTAGGTGCAGCACAATAACCCACTTTCCAGCCTGTAACATGGAAAAGCTTTCCAAAAGAGGCAACAAGAAGGCTTCTTTCTTTCAACTCAGGATATTTACAAATGCTTAAATGTTCTTTTCCGTCAAAAATAATATTCTCGTACACTTCATCGCTCAGAATCAGAATGGAAGTTCCCTTAACGAGTTCAATAAGTTCTTGTATATCAATTTCTTTCAGTATTTTTCCTGAAGGATTGTTGGGATTATTAAGAATAATCATTCTGGTTTTTTCGCTGACAAGATTTTTTACTGCAGCCCAGTCGATTTCATAATCCGGAGCTTTCATTTCAAAACGTTTTACAATCCCTCCGAAAAGCTCTACAGTAGGTTCATAACAATCATAAGCAGGTTCAAAAATAATCACTTCATCATCTTTTTTAATAAAAGAAGCAATCGCGGTGAAAATAGCCTGAGTTCCACCTGCTGTAACTGTTATTTCAGAATCCGGATGATAAATGGCCTGATGGCTGTTTTCTATTTTTCGTGCAATTTCTTCCTTTAGGCCAATCATTCCGCCAAGAGGAGCATATTGGTTGAAGCCTTTTTTAATAAAGTGGTCCACATGATCTAACAATTCTGAATCGGGCATAAAATCCGGGAATCCCTGAGACAGATTGATGGCTTCATTTTCATTGGCAAGTTGAGTCATTTGACTGAAAATAGTAGTTCCTACATTGGAAAGTTTCGACAAAGGAAGTTGTATCATAAAAACAGTTTTGTTGACCGAAATTACTGAAATATTTACAACGGTTTGAAATTGACAGGATAAAAATTATATAAAGTACAAGTTTACCTCTTATGCTGAGTATTTTTAAGAATAAACAACCTGGTTTTCAGACAGAACATGATTTTAAACATGTGTTTGATTTTTTCTTTCGAATCCACAGCAATATTGCTACATTTGCTAGAACCATTAAAAACAATGACAATGAAGATTAAAAAGACTGAGTTTCCTGAAAAATCCATTCTATCTCCGGGAAAAAAAGATTTTGATTATATGGATAGCTTTGAAGGAGAACTGATGAATAAAGAACTTGATATCACGACAGTTGGAAAAGCTTTCTTTACGAGCAGTCCGAAATGGGGAAAGAAAATGTTTACCTTCAGAAATAAGTTAGTGGGATTGTTCGGGTTGAAAACCGGAGCGGAAACAGAAAATAATCAGACGGAAAAAGATTTTACATGTGAAGTGGGAGAGCGCCTTGGACTTTTTCAGGTGCTGGATAAAACCCATAATGAAATTGTTCTGGGAGAAGATGACAAGCATCTGGATTTCAGAGTTTCTCTTTTCGTAGAAAAGAATAAAAAAGAGATCAATAAAAACTCCCTTACCATATCAACGACGGTAAAATTTCATAACTGGCTGGGAGTTCTCTATTTTTTACCCGTTCGGCCTTTCCATAGACTGATTGTACCAGCGATGCTGAAAAATATGATTGGGCAGCTGGAAAATAAAAGGTAATATTTTGAATCCTCACATAAGGTATGCTTGAAATAAAATAGTTATATAAAAACGACCATCCTGTTGTGAGGATGGTCATTATTTTAAAAGGAATAAATTTAATAGGAACTTAATAGTAAATCAATCTGTGCATTGCTTACTCCAGCGGGTCTGTTCGCCTTAAGCTGAACACTTAAACTGCTTAATCCATAACAATATTTTAGGAAATTAGTTTCAATATTGGCTAAAGTATAGCCGGTAACCTGATCATTTACCGTTCCCATAGGTTGAGGGCTGAATGACTGTCCCAATTCGTTAAAGTTATCAACTAAATTAATGAATAAGCTTGTATAGTCAGAACTTGTATTCAAACTCCAGAACTGATACCCGAAACGGTTAGGAAATACAGGAGGATTGGATGGATTATAATTAGGAGTTCCATAATTAGGAATTCCTCTTTCTCTGTATTCTATTCCTGTTACAAACCATTCTACAGCGCATGGCCAGCTTTCCTGCAACATAGAATTAACCTGTGAATACTGAACTAAACCGGTGTTCATTTTGATAACATGAGACGTATGGGCGAGTTCATGTACTGTGGTTGAGAAATAGTCATCAGAGTTATATTCTGTAGTTGAACCAGGTCGGAATCTTGCTATTTTCAGGTATGGAAAAGCAACATAATTGATTCCCTGCCAATCTTTAGCGGTATTCTTAGCTATAATGTGTGAACGGTTTCCACTTGGTCTGACGGGTCTTTGTAAACCTCCAATGTCTTTATAAAAATAGCGGTAGGCTGCTCTGAACATATGACCCTGCATATTTTCATATCCAGGCATGATGTCATGACTCCAATGGTTGCTTTTAATATTATTTCGTACAACATTGGAAGGACTCACCATATTATCCTTTATTACAAAATGCTTTCTATCCATATGCAGCTTGAAATCTACTTTTTTATTGTTTGGAAAAGGGGTGCCGCTCAATCCGTACTGGCCGTTTGCATTGGTGATGCCTTCTCTTGTTCTCAAGCTCCTTTTGGCAGTAACTTTGGCGCCTTCAAAAGGGATGAGTGTGTTTAATCTTGTATCGAAGATTCGGATAGTACCATATATAGGGGCACCACCTCCGCCTCCTCCGGGATTCGGGTTTGGATTGGGATACCATTGCCCTGGTTCTCCTATATTATCCCAGGGCTTATAGTCGCTTGGTTCCCAAGGTGTGAACCCGGATAGATTTTCTGCTCTGTGGACCAGGCTATAGACGAATTTATAATTCATATTACCTGTGCCTAAAAGTTCGATATCCTCCTCGGGTAGATACACTTCCTGAAGAACTTCATAGCTAACTCCTGCAGGTAAGGGGGTTTCGTTTCTTACAGTTGCATATTGAGGTGTAGGCTGATCAGCGGGAACATCGGGATCATGATAGAATTTACCGACTACCAATACTTCTCTGTCAAGCGGATAATCATAAAGAATAAGATCGGATTGCTGAAGTGCTTCCAGTTCATCTTCTGTTATGGGATTAAATTTAATGTACTTGTGTGTAGGACGAATGTTCACAGCAGTCAGTGATCTGTTGCCTTCTGCTTTTTGTTCAGCCAGTAATGATTTGTAAGCAGCCATCATGCTTTCAATCGTGTAAGGAACAGGAAGCTGTTCTCCTAATACTGTAGGTTCTCCTTCTTCAGCATATTTTGTTTCATCTTCTGAAGTGAGATTCCTGTTCATGAGTTCAGAATTGGAAGCTTCAGTGTTGTATTGTTCCATCGTATCGGAGCAGGATGCCGTTAAAAGGCAAGCCAAGGCAATATAGAGGGTTATTTTTCTCATGTTTTTGATTTTTCAGTTTTTTGCATTGTTTTCTGATCCGGTAATTGAACTACCGGATGTTTTTGTTTAAAAAATAACATTCCAATCTGCATACTGGAATGTATCTTTAACCTGTTATTTAGGTTCAATCCATGGCAATCCATTCCATGGCATTGTGTAGATAAAAGGAATTCCTCCAATGGGTTGTGGATTCGGAGCAACGGGAGGCTGGGGCTGAGGAATCGCTCCGGGACCGCTTGGTGTAATAAACGCTGTTCCTCCAATAATAGAGTTCATTTGATTTCTCTTGAGTACTTTTCTAGTGATTTTCATGATGATTTTTTTTGTTTAACATGACGAAAATAGAAAAGAGGCTTAATACACAACAGGAACAATTAATAAGTGTGGAGGATGGGCAAGCAAGTGCGCAGGAAAATGCTTTTATTCCGTTTTTCCTATTGTAGAGAGAAAATCATTTTTTTTCCGGTAAGATACATCCAGAACAGATTCATCACTCATTACTACCTGTCCGCCTCTCCCTTTAATGTATTCCTGCAGATGATCAATATTAATAAGATGCTTATGATGTATCCTGAAAAAGTTCTGTTCAAGAAGCATAGGTTCAAATTCATGAAGGGTTTTGGATACCATGATTTTAGTTTTATTGGTAAGATAAAAAGTGGTGTAGCTCGAATCTGCTTCGCATCGGATAATAGAGGCTATATCTACGATTTTGAATCCCTGAAGAGTAGAAAGAATGATTCTGTTATCTTTTAAAAGAGTAGGTTGTGAAGGCTGCATTTTTTTGATATGATCCAACGCTTTATTGACGGCAATAATGAAATCCATTTTTTTTATAGGCTTTAAAAGATAATCTGTAGCCCCATTTTTAATCGCTTGAATAGCAAAATTTTCGTAAGCCGTGATGAAAATAATCTGAGAATGAACGTCATTCAACTTTGATAGTAAATCGAAAGTAGTCCCATCACCTAACTGAACATCCAGAAACAGAATGTCAGGAGAACTTTTGATAAGGTAAATATACGCTTCTTCAACGGAGGAAGCCTGGAATTCTATGTTGATCTCAGGAAATTCATTTTCCATAAGTAATGCAATATAATCTCTTCCATCTTTTTCATCATCAACAATGCATGCCTGTATTTTATTTCTCATAAGGTTGTATATAAAGTTTGATTTGTGTTCCCTGCCCACTATTTTCAGTAAGTGTATTGATTTCTAAAAATATATTGGTATCAAAAAGCTGTTTAAAAGTCTCAATCCTCTTATGTGAAAGTTTTACTCCAAAAGAGTTGTCTTTTTTCAAAGATTCCTTATTGGAGATTCCTACACCATTATCTTCAATGATAATACATAAAGAGACATTCGTATAATCAAAGCTGATGATAATTTGTCCTTTTCTGTCTTTTAATCCTGAAATACCATGCTTTATCGCATTTTCTACAAAAGGCTGTATGAGTAAAGAAGGAATCGTCCAGTTTTGATCTACCTGTTCAGAAATGATAATTTTGTAATCAAAAAGATCTTTTACACGAAGTTTTTCCATATCAAGATACAATGTGAGATATTCCACTTCATCTTTAATAGACATAAAGGTCTTTTCTGAATAATAAAGTGTTTTTCGTATCATTTTGGCGAAAATATCGAGGTAGTTTTCTGTTTCGCGGTAATCTTTTTTATACAGGAGAAATTGAATGGAATTCAGGCAGTTATAAATAAAATGAGGATTGATCTGAGCTTTAATAGCCTGGAGTTCAAGTTCAGCAATTTTCTTTTCATACTCCATTTTTTCTAGCTTCTTATTCCGTTTTTTATGAAGATAAGAAAAGGTAATCATCAACAGCGCTCCGATGATGACGATAGCTAATATCAGCCTGAACCACCAGGTCTGCCAGAACAGAGGTTTTATATCAAAGGTGATGTCGGAAGAGGTGTAGGATTGTTTTCCGTTATATCCTAAACCGTAAACCCGGAAAGTATATTTACCTGGGGGAATAGAGCTGAAGATGATTTTAGAAGAATTATTGATCTGCCAAGAGTTATTAAGACCTTCCAGCTTATATTTATAGCTTATTTTTCCCAATGAGGGATAATCAAGAAAGCTCAGATTGAAAATAACCGTATTATGGGTGTAGGCAGCCAGGCTTTTCTGTAGGTCATAATGTTCATTATTTTCAATGGATACTGAGTTAATGACTACCTTTTTATGAATGAATTTTTCCTGAGTCAGTAGTTTTTTGATGGAAAATATTCCAAGTCCTTTAGAGGTTCCAATGAAGATGGTGTCATTTTTTATCACACAACCGGCTACTGCATCAGAGGGAAGTCCGTCTGTCTGGGTGAAGTTATTGATGTGTTGATCTTTTGCTGCCAGTTCGATTCTCGATATCCCTGAATTGGTGCTTGCCCAGAACGTATTTTTATTTTCTACCTCTATTTTTTTTACCTGATCATTGATTAATCCATCATTCTTTCCGATCTTCCTGATAATTCCTTTAGTATTAAAAATAATGATCCCATAGAGGTTAGTAGATCCCAAATACGTATGATCGTCTAATTTTTTAATATCCGTAAAATAGTATCCCTTTAAAAATAAAGTCTTCTGCCGGGTTCTGATATTATATTTGTAAAGATCACTGAAACTGCCAATAAAGAGATTCTCCCTGTCATAAGGGAAAACCGTGTATACGCGTTCCTGAAAAAGAGTGTTTATTTTTTTACTTTTTAAACTGTAGCTCAATAAACCGCCTGAAGTACAGAAAAACAGGGAATCCGGTGTGTAAGAGACAATGTTTTTGAGGGAACAGTATATTTTTTCAGAAGTGTTATTAGCCATATCATGAACAATAACCTTACCTGATAAACCGAAAATACTAATAGTACCTTTTAAATAAACAGCAATATTTTCATCTTTATCTCCTTTATCAAGAATTATATTTTGTATTTTATTGTTTTTACTGATAAGTGCGCCTGCAGAATGATTATAGCCGACAAGAATATTTCCGTTATCTTTTGCAATGGCTTTTATATATTCAGAATTACTTTTTAAAGGCAAATTGATATGATTGGCGAAAAGAGACTTTGAAATGAAAAATACACCATTGTTCCGCGAATTGAACCATACATTTTCATCCTTGTCTACCAGAACATTATTGATCACATACCGATTCAGTATTTTGATAGGAGTAGCAAGGGTTTTCTTCTTTTCAGTCAGGGATTGATTGAAATATAAAACTCCTCCATTGCTTAAATTCAGCCACAGTTTGTTGTTTCTGTCAATAAGTCCGTAGAAAACATTTTCTTGTGTACCACATTTATAAGACAGTATCTTTTTTATGGCTGAGAAAGCAGAGAGTTGATAAATTTCAATCGTATTTTTATGTAAGAACACAAATAGATCATCCTTTTCACAGATCATATTTCCAATACTCCCTCTCAAATATTGTTTTTTTCCGGTAATGATATTGTAGACAAGTATTTCTCCCTGATGGGGATCATGTAAGTAGAGATTGGAAGTGTGGGGTTCAAACCTGAGTGTTTCAAAAGATTTTTTCTCATAATCTAACGGGACGGGGATCTTTTTAACTTTTCCATTTTCATAGATGAAAATATTCTGAGGATTGAAATTTCCATAAAAATAAAGTCGGTTTCCGTTACGGGTAACTTTCGGAATTGAGCTTGAAAACTGATTTTTTACATAGTCATTAATGTTCAGATTGATAACGCGGCCGTTTTTTAAGTAAGCAAAATCATTCAGAAAGGGAAGAATGAATACTTCACCGTTGGGCAAAGGTTCACAGGATATAATATCAATATTCTTTAAACCTTCCTGCTTACCATATTGTTTAAACTCTTTTCCATCAAATCTGAATAAGCCATTATCACTGCCTATCCAGATAAAGCCATTTTTATCTTGTCTCAGATGATACGTATAGGAGCAGTTTAATCCTTCCTCATCACTATAGTTCACCATCCCGGGGATCTGTGAAGAAAATAATGTGGAAAAGAATAAAACTACAGATAATGTGAGGAAAGTAAATATATTTTTCACATGATATTGATAATTTCGTAAATATATAATTTGATTAATAATAATACAATGATTACAGCGGAATATTGAAAAAAACAAGTTGAAAAAATTCGGATAATTTTAGACAATTTTGTACTTTTGTATGTTTGCTGAAATCATATATGTCACAAGAAATAAATCCAACCTACTCCGAAGATAATATCAGAACCCTTGATTGGCAGGAACACATCCGTCTGCGCCCCGGTATGTACATCGGGAAGCTCGGTGATGGTTCTTCTGCTGATGACGGTATTTATATCCTGTTAAAAGAAATCCTGGACAACTCTATTGATGAGTTCAGAATGCGTTCAGGGAAAAGAATTGAAATAAAGCTGGATGACGGCAAAGTTACTATCCGTGACTTTGGCCGTGGAATTCCGCTTGGGAAAGTGGTAGACGCTGTTTCAAAAATGAATACCGGTGGTAAATACGACAGTAAAGCGTTTAAAAAATCTGTAGGATTGAACGGGGTCGGTACCAAAGCGGTAAATGCCCTTTCCGATTACTTCAGAGTTCGCTCTTTCCGTGACGGAAAAATGAAAGTAGCGGAATTCTCCCGTGGTATGATCCAGGAAAACTTTGATGAAAAGGAAACTTCGGATAGAAACGGTACTGAGATTTCTTTTATTCCTGATGGAGAAATCTTCCTGCATTTCAAATACAGAAAAGAGTATATCGAAAGAATGCTCCGCAATTATGCCTATCTGAATCCGGGACTTAAAATACTTTTCAACGGAGAAACGTTTTATTCTGAAAATGGTCTTAAAGATTTGTTGGAAGAAGAATTGGAAAGCGATATCCTTTACCCGATTGTTCATTTGAAGGATAATGATATTGAGTTAGCCATTACCCATTCTGACAAATCACAGACAGAAACCTATTTCTCATTTGTTAACGGACAGAACACAACGCAGGGGGGAACTCACCTTAATGCATTCCGTGAAGCGTATGTAAAAACGATTCGTGAGTTTTTCAATAAAAGTTTTGATGCTTCTGATATCAGAAAGTCTATCATCGCGGCAATCTCAATCAATGTAGAAGAACCGGTTTTTGAATCCCAGACCAAAACAAAATTAGGGTCTAATGATATGGGACCGAACGGACCTACTGTAAGAACATTCATCATTGATTTCCTTAAGAGTAAACTGGACAATTTCCTACACAAAAATCCGGAAATAGCAGAAGCAATCCAGAGAAAAATACTCATTTCCGAAAGAGAAAGAAAAGAACTTTCCGGAATCCAGAAACTGGCCAGAGAAAGAGCAAAAAAAGTATCTCTTCATAATAAAAAACTTCGTGACTGCAGGCAGCACTATAACGATCAGAAAGCTGAGAGAAAAGGTGATACTCAGATCTTCATTACCGAAGGAGATTCTGCATCAGGATCAATCACAAAATCCAGAGATGTAGAAACGCAGGCTGTATTTTCACTGAAGGGTAAACCCCTGAATTGCTACGGCCTTACGAAGAAAGTTGTATATGAAAATGAAGAGTTTAACCTTCTTCAGGCAGCTTTAAATATTGAGGAAAGTCTGGAAGACCTGAGATACAATCAGGTGATCATTGCTACCGATGCCGATGTGGATGGGATGCACATCCGTCTGCTGATGATTACTTTCTTTCTGCAGTTCTTTCCGGATCTGATTAAAAACGGACACCTTTATATCCTTCAGACTCCTTTATTCAGAGTGAGAAATAAAAAGGAAACAAGATATTGCTATTCAGAAGCCGAAAGAGTGAAAGCATTAAATGAACTGGGAAAAAATCCGGAAATCACCCGATTTAAAGGATTAGGAGAAATTTCTCCAGATGAATTTAAGCATTTCATTGGTAAAGATATCCGCTTAGAACCCGTAGTAGTGGGAAAAGACCAAACGATTGATCAGCTTCTGGAATTCTACATGGGGAAAAATACTCCGGACAGACAGACCTTCATCCTTGAAAACCTTGTGGTGGAAGATGATACGGATATTGATAAAAAACAAATTCTGGATGAAGTAGAAAATTAATAGGACTTAAAAAAACTGGTTGCAAAACCATTGCAAATACTGAAAAAAACACAATTTTGGATGAAGTAAGAATTATAATACTTACCCAGCCAAAAAATTAAAATGAGACTAAGTAACCGTAATAAAGCATCAATTTATAACTCTTTGAGTACATTGCTTTTGATGACAACTGTGTTTTGTATAATCGCATTTGTCGCTAATGAATACAGGTTTAATGCAATGGGCAAAGAAAGTTATTTATTGATTATTGTTCCCCTTCTACTGCTGATTATCTTTTACATCAGCGGCAGACAGATTTTTGAATATGACAGCGATGGAGAAGCGTTGAATTTTAAAAACAGGAATATTATTCCCTTTTTAAACAAACCTCTTCACGATGAATTTCCAAAATATAAACTGATAAAATATGATGTAGTCAGTATTCTCTTTTTCAAAAGATTATACATTACGGTTTCCAGTAAGAATAATGGTTCTACAATACTTAAGTACCAGATTTCTTATTTGAACAGAAAACAAGTAAACGATTTAAAACTCTCTCTAAACAAAGTAGTGAAAGCTAATAAAGAGAAAAAAGATAAAACAGATGACGACAGAAGAATATTCGCATGAGGGTGAAAGCTTGAAAAAAGTTTCCGGGCTGTACAAAGACTGGTTTCTTGATTATGCTTCCTATGTAATTCTGGATAGAGCTATCCCTTCAATATATGACGGTTTAAAACCCGTTCAACGAAGAATTATGCACTCCATGCGTGAACTGGAAGATGGCCGTTACAATAAAGTGGCCAATATCGTGGGAAATACCATGAAATATCACCCACACGGTGATGCTTCCATTACAGATGCCATGGTGCAGATTGGGCAGAAAGAGCTGTTAATTGATACTCAGGGAAACTGGGGGAATATTTATACAGGAGATTCTGCGGCGGCGGCAAGATATATTGAAGCAAGACTGACTCCTTTTGCCCTGGAAGTAGTATTTAATCCTAAAACTACAGACTGGACAAAGTCTTACGACGGAAGAAACAATGAACCCATTGATTTACCGGTGAAATTCCCCCTGCTTCTTGCACAGGGAGTAGAAGGTATTGGGGTAGGGCTTTCCACAAAAATACTTCCTCATAACTTTAATGAGCTTATCAATGCCTCAGTAGCCTATTTAAAAGGTAAGAAATTTGAACTGTATCCGGACTTTTTAACAGCCGGTTATCTTGATGTCTCCGAATACAATGACGGTCACAGAGGAGGAAAGGTAAGAGCAAGAGCCAAAATTACCCAGACGGATAAGCATACATTGGTGATTTCGGAACTTCCTTATTCTAAAACGACAACTGATCTTATTGACTCTATTTTAAAAGCCAATGAGAAAGGAAAGATCAAAATCAAAAAGATTGAAGACAATACTTCAGATAAGGTAGAAATTCTGATTCATATTCATAATGATGTGTCGCCAGACAAAACTATTGATGCCTTGTATGCATTTACAGACTGTCAGGTAACCATTTCTCCAAATGCCTGTGTGATTGTAGGAGATAAACCTATGTTTTTGACGGTATCCGATATTCTGAAAACAAATACAGATCATACCGTATCCTTACTGAAGAAAGAACTTGAAATTGAGCTTCACGAACTTCAGGAAAGCTGGCATTTCTCTTCATTGGAAAGAATTTTCATCGAGAACAGGATTTACCATGATATTGAAGAGGTGAAAACCTGGGAAGAGGTAATAAAAACCATTGATGCAGGATTAAAACCTCATACCAAACATCTTTTAAGAGCGGTTACAGAAGAGGATATTTTAAAACTGACAGAAATCAGAATCAAGAGAATTTCAAGATTCGATTTAGATAAATTTAAAGAAAATATAGCCTCACTTGAAGGTAAAATTGAACAGGTAAAATACCATCTTGCCAACCTGATTGCTTATGCTATTGATTATTATTTAAACATTCAGAAAAAATACGGTAAAGACAAGCAGAGAAAAACAGAACTTAGAATCTTTGATACCATTGATGCTACAAAAGTAGCCGTTGCCAATGAGAAGTTCTATGCTAATTTCGAAGAAGGTTTCATCGGAACATCTCTGAAAAAAGACCAGTATCTTTTCGATTGTTCAGACATTGATGATATCATCATTTTCAGAAAAGACGGAAGTATGAAAGTGGTAAAAGTAGAGGCCAAAACATTTGTTGGTAAAGATATTCTGCATGTCGCTATTTGGAAGAAAAATGATAAGAGAACGGTATATAATATGATCTATCGCGAAGGAAGAGAAGGACCATATTATATGAAACGATTCTCTGTAACCGGAGTTACCCGAAATACAGATTATCCGCTAGCTTCAGATAAAAAAGGATCGGAAACCCTATATTTCTCAGCAAATCCTAATGGGGAAGCAGAAACGGTAACCGTGCTTTTAAAACCTAATCCCAGAATCAGAAAGAATAAAATGGAGATCAACTTCTCCGATCTTGCGATTAAAGGACGTGATTCCAAAGGGAATCTTGTGACTAAGTATGCCGTGAAGAAAGTAGATATGAAGGAAGAAGGAGTTTCTACTCTGGCACCTAGAAAGATCTGGTTTGATGATACGGTAAGAAGACTGAATGCCGATGTAAGAGGAACACTACTGGGAAGCTTTAAAGGAGATGACAAAATCCTGACGATCAATACAAACGGCGAGGTGAAACTGGTGTCTTTTGATCTGGGTAACCGTTTTGATGATGAATATCTGGTGTTGGAAAAATGGAGACCTGCACAGCCAATTACCTGTATCTATTACGATGGAGAAAAAGATATTTATTTCATTAAAAGATTCTTACTGGAAAATACCGTAAATGTACAGACTTTTATGCCTTCTGAACATCCGAAATCATTCATTGAAAATGTAATTGTTGCCAACGATGTTACTGCAGAAATTATTTTTGCAAAAGATAAAGGAAAAGAACGTGATCCGGAAACAATTAATATCGATGAATTCATCGCGGTAAAAGGAATAAAAGCCATTGGTAACCAGTTTACAAAGTTCAAAGTAAAAGCCATCAATATCACTATTCCTGAACCTATAGAAGAAGAGCCTGAAGTATATGAAGATCCGGAACCTACAGGAGATGGGGATGAAGACGGAGGAGTTATTGGTGATTTGTTTCAAGGTGATGGAAATAATGAAAATGAATAGACTGAACACATCTGTTCAGGTATAACATAAAAAGAATACAATGGATATAGTTGTTATCATTATCATTGCAGCCACGTGTATTTTTAGTTACATGGGGTTCAATAATACAGCATTATTTGAAAAATATAAATTCAATGTTGGAGCTATTGCAAACCGTAAAGAATATGTAAGGCTTATCAGTTCTGCGTTTTTACATGCAGACTTTATGCACTTATTTTTTAATATGCTTTCCCTGTATTTTTTCCAGGGAGTAGTCATTAGTTTCTTTGGGGAAATAGGATTTTTGATTCTTTATTTCGGATCAATGATTCTTGGGAATTTATTCAGTTTACAGATTTATAAAAATCAGCCTTGGTATTCTGCAATTGGAGCATCAGGTGCGGTTTCGGGAATTATTTTTGCTTCCATCGCCATGGCTCCCAATGAGATCAGCGTGAATTTCCTGCCTGGATGGTTATTTGGAACATTATATTTCGGATATTCAGTGTATATGATGCTGAACCCGAAGCAGTGGGATAACCTGGGCCATGCTGCTCACCTGGGAGGTGCTTTTTTTGGATTGGTTTACTCTATTGTAATGCATCCACAGCTGGCCATGAGCAATATCCTTTTCTTAGGAATCATGTCGCTTCCGTTAATTTATTTAGGATATGAAATTTTTGTAAGGAAACGAATAGGATAAAAGACTATTTTTAATTAAAATATCAAAACCAATGAACACATCAGAGTTAAACAGTTTCATCGTGATACTTATCTATGGTTCATTGGTTTTGCTTTCTCTGCTGAAGCTGGCCAATCCTTTGAAAGTAAACCGTAAAGCCAATTTCTGGTTTGGGATATTTCTGTTTCTGTGGTCTACCTTCTGGCTGGATGAAGTTTTGTTTCTTATTACAGGCGTAACTATAGAGTTTCACTCCCTGTTTTTCGTGAGATGTATTCAGTTTTTCATACCCATTGTTTTTTACTTTAGTGTACTGTTCTTTACCAATCCCTCTTTTACCTTCAAAATCAGGGATGTTAGATTCCTGTTACTTCCTGCAGCTTTTCTGTTGTGTCTTATCTTAGTAAACCTCGGTTATGAAAAGCCTTTTGAATACCTGAGTGTTATTTTGATCCTGATTCAGGCTTTGTTTTATACGGCACTTTCTTATATTACCATCCGAAAACATCAAAAGAAGATCCAGCAGTTTTCATCCAATACAGAAGGAATCAACCTGAACTGGCTTGAATATATTATTGTGGTGCTTCTCATTGTGAATATTATCTATGTAATTTACAATCTTTTCTACGATCCAAAATCATTGAATTTCTTTATCAATGCAGTCTTCTTATCCGTTATTTACTGTGTGGGTTACTACTCTCTGAAGCAGAAGGAAATTTATCCTTTGGAAGAAAAACAGAGACAGGAACTGATCTCTATTGATGAAGATCCTGATCCGGAAGAGACCAGAAGAAAACTTATTTCCGATGAAGAATTAATAAAGATTAAAGCCTCATTAGAAGGTATTATGGAAACACAAAAACCTTACCTTGACAGTGAGCTTAATCTGATCAGGCTGGCTGAAATGTTAACCGTTTCTACCCATCATCTGTCGTATGTGATCAATACAGGTTTTGGAAAAAATTTCTTCCAATATGTAAATGAGTATAGGGTAGACTATGCTAAAAAGCTTCTGAAAGAACCGAACGGTAAATTATCCATTCTAGGAATTGCTTACGAATCCGGATTCAACTCCAAAACCTCTTTCAATACAACTTTTAAAAAAGTAACCGGACAAACCCCTTCTGAATTCAAAAAATAAGTTCCGGTTTATAAAGTTTTACTTTGTTCTGTGTTTAATTTTATGATTTTCAACTAATTAATTATTTGTTTTTAAAATTTTAAAATGAGTTCGCTCAGATAATTCTGAACATTCAAGCCTGTCTTTCATGATAGCTTTGTACCATAAATTTAAACGTATGGATACCAAAGAATCATATGCTGTAGTCACAGGAGCCAGCCAGGGATTAGGCAAATCATTCGCAGAGCAGTTGGCCAAAAAAAAGATCAATGTTATTCTTATAAGTCTTCCGGATCAGAACCTCAAAGAATTTTCAAGAGAGCTGGAAGAACACTATGAAATAAAAGTCCATTATTATGAAACGGATCTTTCTGTCAATGAAAATGTGATGAAACTTACGGAATGGCTTAATCGCTCTTTTGATATTCATATCCTGATTAATAATGCAGGGCTGGGCGGAACAAAAAAGTTCACAGAAGCTTCTTCGGATTATATTAACACGATATTGCAGGTGAATGTAGCAGCAACATCATTAATTACCCATCAGCTGCTTCCAAATCTTTTAAAACAGCCCAAAGCCTATATTCTGAATGTTTCAAGCATGGCTGCATTTTCACCCATAGGTTTTAAGACTGTATATCCCGCATCCAAAAGCTTTATCCATTCATTTTCAAGAGGACTTCATGAAGAACTGAAAGATACCAACGTTTTTGTAAGTGTTGTAAATCCGGGCGCGATGAAAACGAATCAGGATGTATGTGAAAGAATAGAAAAGCAAGGTTTTATTGGGAGATTAACGCTTTTAAATCCTGATAAAGTAGCCTCATACTGTATTCGTCAACTGTTTAAAAAAGATTCCGTAATTATGGTGAATCCAATCAGCTGGCTGGTAATGAAAATATTACCCATATGGATTAAACTTCCCTTGATGACCCAGGCTATAAAAAGAGAGATTGAAGCATGAAAAAAATTTGTGTAACCGGAGCAACAGGTCTTCTGGGAACTAATGTTATCTTAAAATTATTACAAAATGGTTATTCTGTTATTGCTCTGGTGCGCAAGAAAAGCAGCTGGCTGGGCGAAGAAAATGAAAATCTGAAACTGGTGGAAGCTGATCTTTCGTCTGATATATCAGCACTTTTCACTGATGTCGACTGTATCATTCATATAGCGGCAGAAACACGTCAAAATCTCTTCAATTATGATGAATACAGGAAAGTGAACTATGAAACCGTTGTGAATCTCTTTACGCATGCAGAACTGATGAGAGTAAAAACATTTTTGTTTGTAAGTACAGCGAATACTTTAGGATTTGGAAATATTGCTTTCCCGGGAAATGAAAATGCACCGCAGCTATATCCTTTTACCCAATCATTCTATGCTCAGAGTAAGCGGGAAGCAGAAGATTATCTTTTAAACAACCGGAAAAATACAGAGGTTGTGATTGTTAACCCAACCTTTATGATCGGAGCCTATGACAGCAAACCCAGTTCCGGAAAAATTATTTTCTGGGCATGGAAAAAGAAAGTAATATTGTATCCGAAAGGAGGCAAAAACTTTGTACACGCGGAAGATGCCGCCAACGGAATAGTAACTGCTATTGAAAAAGGAAGGAATGGTGAAAAATACCTTTTAGCCAATGAAAATTTAAGCTACAAAGAATTTTTTAAGAAAATAAACCGGATTACAAATCAAAATCCGGTTATGATAGCCATTCCCAACAGAATTTTAAGTTTCCTTGGATTGATAGGTGACGGCTTGAGAAAATTAAACATAAAAACAAACCTCAGTACTTCCAATATGAAAGCCCTGCAGATCTGTAATTATTATTCTAATCGGAAATCAGTACAAGATCTGAATCTTCAATACCAGTCTACTGATAAAGCAATAGAAGATGCTGTTCAGTATTTTATTGAAAATAAAAAAACCAGCTCTTAAAAGCTGGTTTTTGTCAAATTATCTTGTTATTTTCTGAGTTACATTTTTGTTGGAAATAACACAGGCTTTACTGCAGTTATTGGTACTTGAAATATTTACCTGTACCAATGCCGGCAATGATCTGTATTCTTCCTTATTGTAAGGAGCTTCAGTACCGTTGCTTCCACCTCCTTTAATGTCATATTGTACCTGGGCAACTCCTGTGAATCCAGCCGCAGGTTTGAAAGAAAGCGCTCCGGTAGTTGGAAAATAGGTCCATGTTCCCTGGCTGCTGGTATAGACACCTCCTGTTATATTCGGGATTACAGCTCCGTTGTTATCCAAAAAGCGGAATGAATTAAAATCAAGGTTGTTATAGGAAAGTGTTGGCGGATTTTGTCCGGCTGCTGAAGAATAAGCTGCATCATTAAGCAAAGGATAATAGATTGATTTTATCCCCGGGCAGCCAGCAAACAGATCATCTGTTACTTCGGCAGCATAAGGTCTTGTAACCCCTAAGTTTTTCAGTAAATGTATATTTTTTGCGGCTCCGGTAGAAGCTGCAAATCCAATTCTGAAAGTAGAGGGCGCTGAAGTATCCAGCGTTCGTACCGTACTGTTGGATATCGTAGTCTCGGTATATTTCAGAGAAGTGGGGTAGTAATAATTATCAATCACTTTTTCTTTCACTGTTCCGTGCTGTATTTCCAGGGATATATTGTAACCTCCGGCAGGATTGGGAACTAATGTAATATAGGCTTTACGGAATCTTACATCATTTTCATTTAGAGGAATTGTAGTTCCTCCGCTTTCTATACTGAATTGTTGAAGAGCTGTATTTTTAACACCAATATATTTCCCAGTTGTGGTATCCAGATAAGCTGATCTGTTAGTGCTGGAAGGTGATGCATTGGTTGCTATGCTGTAAAGCAGTGGATAACCATTGTATCCCGCAGGCTCAGTTGAAGACAGATATTGATTTCCACGTTTACCTCTTAAAGAAACATTACTGCGTCCATCAGCTAACCCTACTCCAAATATTCCATTTCTAATTCTTTCCCCTTGGTTAAAGCTTGTTTTGAAATTTCCGAATTCATCCAGACCAATTCCCAGATATGCTCCTCTCAGTCCTTCCGTAGACTCGCCTCCACGTACAAAACTATATCCTAATCCTCCTCCAAAATATCCCAGATTAAGTTGGCTCTTAGGAATAGATCCATCCACTAAGAATATAGAAATACCGTCTCCTCCGTTGGTATTTCCTCCATAAATAGCAAATTCAAATTCGAATTTAATTCCCTGATCACTTTTGAATATTTTATCGGCAAGTATTACACCTCCTGAAATATTATTCACACTTCGGGTAAGCCTTAGCCCGTCCGTAGTAAAGGTTGCATCATTCTGAACACCGCTGGTTGCCACTTTATAAGCTTCCTGAGGTTGTAATCCCTGGGTAAAATTGACAAAATACGGATAGCCTGTCCCTTGCTCATTCTGTGCCTGAATATTTTGAGAGAAAACAAATAAGGAAAGAATAAACAAAAACTTTTTGTGCTGTACAATTGAAGTACTTTTTATCATAGCTCAATTATTTAACAACAAAAACAATATTGATAAATGAACAGTCTGTGGCTGCAGCTTTTACATCATAAGTCATCACACCGTCATCAGAAATTGAGATATTACTGAACACATTAGGATCAGCATCAGTTACATAATAGTAAAGATCTTTACTAGATGGGAAAAACGGGATTGAAGCTGGAGCACTGGTGCTTTTTGCTTTTGGATATCCGAACTGGGTTTTATAAAGAGTATACAAATCTTTTGTTCGGCCAGTGGCATTACTTGATGTATCAAAAGAAACACTAGGCATGTAAAACATTTTTACAGCATTATTACTAATGCAAAGCCAATCAGGTTTTGTAGGAGTACCAATATTCTGGCTTAAGCATTTTTTATCCGTATCATAGATAAGAAGTGAGTTGGCTGGATTGGTAATGGCGTCTCTTTTTGCTGTAGTAAGTCTTGGGATCAGCATTCCTTTATTTTGACTGTAAACATCCAGGATTGCACTTTCGTCAGGCATGGCTGTGTTAATCCCTACTTGGGCGAATGATAACGAACTTACTAAAACGAATGGTAGAAATAATTTTTTAATCATGATGTTCTTAATAATTTTTATCTGTGTATTTTATGTTTTTTTTTGATGGTTATGTTTTTAGAAAAGTCCTTTCTGATGGCTTAATTCCGTAAGGAAAATAAGTGTCTCTAACAATTCATTTGGCTCATGAAATGTAGAATGTCGTAGCATGGCATGAGGAGACTTTTGCTCCAAAAGCCAATAGCAGATGTTACAAGTATGCCCATCCATGAGCATTCTATGTCTAATCTGAAATAGTCGGAAAAATAAATTGAATTATGTAGCTGTAATAGCCATTAAATAAGTAAGATTCATATTCCCTCGTGTTTTATGCAAATGTACAAAGAAATATTGATAAGATTATGTTTATAGAATTAATTCTAGTTTTCTATTAATAATTAATAAGTTTTAATTTAAATTTTTACACAATTGATAAACTAACAATATTGTTTTTATTGTGTAAATTTTTATGTTTTATTAAGGAATTCTAAAAATTAAATTTATAAAAGTATTATTATTTTTGAAAACATTACAAACATCAAACTTCTTAGATAAAGATTTGAAAAAGAGCTTATTTTGAAAAATTTTCCAGTGCGTTTTCTAATTGATCAACGAAATTGATGTGTTTGGTCTTATTGCTTTCAAAAATGAAATCTCTCATGCTTTTACTTTCATATTTGCTAAAGTCACCTACAATAGCCAAACCTATACGATAGTTTGAGAATTTTTGGAGAATTTCTCCCGCTATTCTGGTCTTTAAATCGAAGAATTCAGGGGTAATGTTTTTTTCATAAAGAATAACTTTATCAAAACCCTGGTAATAGATATTTCCCATAAGATCCAGCCCATCCTGTGCGGATTGGATAATCATATCATCAGAAATTATTTCTGCGATTTTTATATTGTTGATTTCGTGTGATTGAATAGTCATGTTTACCGTATTGCTTTTTTTATATCATGTAAAAAGTTACCTAGTGGAAATGCATCTCCCTGATTGGTAAGAGCAATAATACAGGTGTTATGCTGTAAATCTCTCCAGAATAAAGCTTTAAAGCCATTTAAACCACCGGTATGCATCGCTGAAATTTCCCCATTGTTATTCTCTATGAACCATGCGAATCCATAATCAGATATTTTGCCGTCAGATAATGGGAAAGTAGAATACATCGCCTGGGTATTTTCTTTATTAATCAAAGTATAATTTCGTAAAGCCTGATCAAATTGATAAAGATCTTCAGGGGTAGAGTAGATTCCGCCGTCACCCGTTGTTAAAATCGAGTAGTCATCAGGTTTCTTCTCTTTATTATAACCTGAGGCTCTATTCTGAATAACCGTACCAGCTTCATATACATAGGTATGATGCATTTTTAAAGGAGTAATAATATGCTCATTGATAAAAGTACTGTAAGACTTTCCGGAAACCTTTTCAATAATACATGAGAGAATTATATACCCAGTATTGCTGTACTTAAACTTGCTGTCGGGAGCAAAATCAAGATTTTTACCACTGAACAGCCAGTTAATCACCTCCTGATTGGTTAATTCCTTTTTAGAAAACAGATTTTCATAATTCCTAATTCCTGAAGTATGATGCAAAAGTTGTCTGATAGTAATGTTTTTAGCATATTCAGGAAGTGTAATGAACCGGGAAGCTTTGTCATCCAGTTTCAATGCCCCTTTTTGCTCTAGCATGAGAATAGCAGCAGCCGTGAAAGGTTTACTGAGAGATGCAATATAGAACGAAGTATTTTTATCTGCTTTCAGCCTTTTTTCAATATTACGGAATCCCAGAGCCGTATCACAAACAATCTGGCCATTTTTTATAATCAGAACAGAACCGTTGAATTCTCCTTTGCGGTAATATTCACTCACAATATCCTGAGGATGCTGTTTGCAGGATATTAGTTGTATAATCAGTGAAATAGCGATGAAGAAGTTCCATATCAAAGTTTTCATAGGTTAGGTGTATGGCAGCAAAATTACTTATTTCCTTCCATAAATAAACCTGTCATTTTCGGATAAATCCTTCAATAATTGAGCGTTAGAGAAATATTGATACAGTTCCAGGGTTTCAGGCCCCAGTTTCTGATTGATTTCTAAAAACAACAATCCTTCGTCTTTCAGATATTTTTTAGCATCTTCCGCAATCTTCCTGTAAAAGATCAAAGCATCAGCAGTAGGGGAGAAAAGGGCCATTTTAGGTTCAAATTCTTTCACGGAATCGGCAATTTCAATCTCCTCTTCAATCCCGATATAGGGAGGATTCGAAATAATAATATCATAACTTTCAGCCAGCTCAAAATTGAGATAATCGGCGTGAATGAAATTGATATCCAATTGGTGGTATTCGGCATTCCTTTGAGCTGTTTTCAGTGCTTTTTCAGAAAAATCAATGGATGAAACATGAGCCTCAGGAAAATACTTCTTTAACACCAACGGAATGATTCCACTTCCGGTTCCTATGTCTAAAATCTTTAAACTTTGAACGTCAAACTTTAAATCTTGAATTTCTCTGATCGCAATCTCCATCAATTCTTCTGTTTCAGGACGGGGAATCAGTACATTTTCATCCACAAGGATTTTCATCCCATAGAATTCTGTTTCACCCAATATCTGCTGATAAGGTCTTCCTGTTTTAAGTTCTGTAACGAGATCACAAAGCTTTTTTTCATCATCCATCAAAAGTTCCTGTTCGGAGGATCTTCTTTGCTGGAAATTATCAAAACCTACAATCTGATGAATGAACAAAGACGATAAAAACACACTTTCCGACTCAGTATAAAGGCCGGAAAGTTCTGTTTTGAAATATTTTTTAAATGCTGAAATTGTCATTTATCTTGTAAAAACTAGTTTTGTATCCGTTGACTTCTCTTCATCAATTCTGTATCCTTCATAATTAAAGGCTTTTACATCCTCCAATGTCTTTGCATTGGTTTCAGCACAGAACCTCACCACAAGACCTCTTGCATGCTTGGTATACACCACAATGGTTTTCAGTTTTCCTTCTTTTAATTCGTAAAAATCAAAATCTATTACAGTATGGTTCAGCTTCTTTCTGTCGATTACTTTTCCATACTCATTGCTGGCAAGGTGAAGGAGTATTTCTCCTTTTTTCATCTCAGAATTTAATTGTTCTGTAATTTTTTCTCTCCAGAATTCATACAGATTTTTGTATTGCTCAAATTCAAATGGACGTCCCATTTCCAGTCTGTAAAGCATTACTTTATCAGAGGGTTTCAGTAAACCGTAAAGTCCGGAAAGCATTCTGTAGTTTTTCTGCAGGTAATCTACAGCATTTTTATCCAGCGTTTTGGCATCCAGGCCTCTATAAACCTCTCCTGTAAAAGCAAACATGGCAGGAGCAGATTCTTTTGCAGTAGGTTTAGATTTCCATTTTTGGTTTCTTTCCCAGTTTTCATCAGCCAGCTTGGATGATATTTCCATCAGTTCGGAAAGATATTTTGGTGATTTTTCTTTTAAATAAGATTGAATGAATGCTGCATCTTCAATGAATTTCGGAGTAGTGGTTCTCAACAGGTCTGTTGAATTTTCTACATTCATGAGTTTTGCAGGAGATGTTATAATTTTCATAATGTTAAAATACAGATAAGTGTTTAATATCCATAAAATTCATGATCATCAGAATTTTAATATTTGAATAGCGTTTATAAAATATAGCAAACACAATTCCAATAAAGAAAGGCCCGAGAACCTGGCTTATGGTACCGTAAGTGCTGTGCAATATTCCAAATAAAACAGCTGAAATAATAATTCTTATTGCTGGATTGTTATATATTTTTTCAATCCTGGGCTGTAGGTAACCCCGCATCAGGAATTCTTCTACAATAGCAGCTGTAAGACAGGTAAAAATAATTAAAAAATAATTGTTTCTAAAAATGGGTATGAGATTAAGAAGCTTGGTACTTACTTTTTCTTCTATAACGAACATCATGAAGGTATTCAGAATGGCTCCCCCAAGAATGCAGATGAAATATAAGATCAGCGCTGCTTTACTATAAAATGCTGCCGAATATTTTTTTTCTTCTTTAAGTAAAAAAGTACCCTTCTCTACAAAAATGTTGTACAGAAACACTATAATGAGAATGCCCCATAACAGAATTCTGCTGAGAATAAAATGATCTGCAGTAATTTTACCCATTCCTGTTATCAAAGTGATCAGCGGATTGGAATAAAGCATTGCTGCAGTTAA
Source organism: Chryseobacterium sp. CFS2 (assembly GCF_036543225.1). Taxonomy (NCBI): domain Bacteria; kingdom Pseudomonadati; phylum Bacteroidota; class Flavobacteriia; order Flavobacteriales; family Weeksellaceae; genus Chryseobacterium; species Chryseobacterium sp. CFS2. The sequence continues at coordinate 210,321 of NZ_JAZHQU010000009.1, read as the reverse complement.
AAGAATAAAAGTGAGTAAAATTCCTATAGAATATTTCCCATTAAAACCCATAATCCAACCGGCCAACTGTCAACTTTGAAACTGAAACTCTACAAAATAATCCCTTTTCCCTGACGGATAATCTCCGGCTCTCCCGAAGTAAGGTCTACAATAGTGGAAGCCACATTATCCCCATACCCTGAATCAATGACAATGTCTACCAAATGATCATATTTTTCTGCAATGAGTTCAGGATCGGTAGAATATTCAAGGATTTCATCATCATCTTTAATGGAAGTAGAAGCAATAGGGTGTCCCAGTTTTTCAACAATAAGCTGAGGAATGGGATGGTCAGGAACACGAATACCGATGGTCTTATGACCTTTATAAGCTAAAGGTAAACTTTTATTCGCTTCAAGAATGAAAGTGAACGGTCCCGGAAGGTGACTTTTCAGAAATCTGAAAACCGAAGTATCAATAGGTCTTGTAAAGTCGGAAAGATGGCTTAGATCATTACAGATAATTGAGAATTTTGACTTCTCAAGCTTCATTTTTTTGAGCTGAGCCAGTTTTTCCATGGCTTTTATATCAAAAATATTACAGCCTAAAGCATAAATCGTATCAGAAGGATAGATAATCAGCCCGCCATTTTTTAAAGTTTTAATAACCTCATTCACAAGATTTTCCTGTGGGTTGTCCGGATAAATTTTTAATATTTTTGCCATAAAACAAAGATACAAATAATAAAATAGTTTTCATAAAAGTCCTTTATTTAAAAGAAAAATTAGGATTTGTGAAAAATATTCGTACCTTTGCAATCCAATATCGCGGGATGGAGCAGTAGGTAGCTCGTCGGGCTCATAACCCGAAGGTCATCGGTTCGAGTCCGGTTCCCGCTACTAAGCAAGTACTTTCGGTAAGCACTCTAAAAATACACCGCGGGATGGAGCAGTAGGTAGCTCGTCGGGCTCATAACCCGAAGGTCATCGGTTCGAGTCCGGTTCCCGCTACTAAGTAAGTGTTTTCGGTAAACACTCTAAAAATATACCGCGGGATGGAGCAGTAGGTAGCTCGTCGGGCTCATAACCCGAAGGTCATCGGTTCGAGTCCGGTTCCCGCTACTAAGCAAGTGCTTTCGGTAAGCACTCTAAAAATACACCGCGGGATGGAGCAGTAGGTAGCTCGTCGGGCTCATAACCCGAAGGTCATCGGTTCGAGTCCGGTTCCCGCTACTAAACTAAAATCGGTATAACAACAGTTATACCGATTTTTTTATATTAGCAATTAATAATCTGCAAGATTGCATTATATTTTTGAAAAAAGCACCTTTAATAAGATGCTTCTTACGTTGATATGGTATTAATTAACAAATATCATAAGTTGAATTTACAGCATATGCCAATTCTCTGATAAAGGCAGGGCTTCCATCTGCGTTATCTGATTGGAAAAAAACGGTATTAGTTGTTCCACAAGAATTAGTGTAAGCAACAGACCATGTTTGAAACATTATAGCTAGTGCTTGTTTTTGTTCAATAGTTAATTCCTTAACTTCAATTGTTTTTTCATGTTTAATTTCTTGCTTTACTTCTTCTTTTTTAGTATTCGCAAATGTAAATGTTGATAGAGCTAGTAAGCCCACGAAAATTAATTTTTTCATAGTAGAAATTTTTAAATTTAATGTTTTTTTATTGTCGAAAAATTGTTAATCAAGAAAAGTATTCATCTTTTTAAGACGATCAGACATTGTTTTAGTTTTATCATTACCATTGGCATCCACAACCCTTAAGTTTCCATTGTACATAGACGGATTTTCTGTATAATTCTTTCTTGCTTCTAAAAACTGATCCTTAGATTTTGTTTTTACATCATTTCCATAATTCAAAGGTTCAATTATTTCATCAGATTTTTTTATATCTGTTGCATAGATTTCAATAGTTTTATTTTTGTTATAAACTTCCAAAATCAAACCAGATAATCCTTTAAACCTGAATGGTCCGTCTTGAATTGTCACGTCATTAGTAAACCAAGCAAAGAATGTATTTCCCGTATCTGTTGTGGTCTTAGCAAGTCTTGATTTAAAGCCTTTAATGTCCTTAGTATCGTTTAAGATTTCCCATTTTAACTTTGGTTCTTCATAGGTGAAAATATATTTCCCAACAGGAAGCGATACAAGAAGATTTTCTTTAGATTTATATACACTTCCAACAGATTTGGGATATTTTGGAATGGCACCTGCAGTTGTACTGATTGTTTCTTTAGAAGTACCATTATAAAATGCCTTTGCTTCTCTACTAAAGTAAATTGATTCTACATTGTTACATAGTAGTGTTGATGCGAAAATTGTCATTTTATCTTTATTTAAACTATCCGAAACTAATTTAGTTTCATAGTTTATTTCCATTATTGCTTTATTATTTTGAGCAGATAAAAAAGAAAGATTAACAATAAATAATGATGCTAATAATTTATTTTTCATAGATTTCATTTGTATTGTAATGATACTAAATTATATTGATCAATTAGTAAGTGAATCCGTAATTTTAAAATATTTTTTATTATGTTAAAAATATTATCATATAAAATATGTAGCTGAGTACGATTTTACATTTGTTCACTCTTAGCAAACGTTAATATTCAAACAAAGAGAAATTTTTCTTACTGATTGTCTGAACACTATGTTTTATGCAGGATGAATATGGAACAAATGTTTTTAATTTATGGAAAAAGCCCTATCTTTGTACTACAATATCGCGGGATGGAGCAGTAGGTAGCTCGTCGGGCTCATAACCCGAAGGTCATCGGTTCGAGTCCGGTTCCCGCTACTAAACGAGAGAAGCAATATTATATTGCTTCTCTTTTCATTTATTATCCAGTCATTACGAACAAAGTGAAGCAATCTCAGGTCGGAATAATTTGAAGAGACAAACTTTTATAACTGAATTTACATTTTGGGTAAGACTCAAAGATTTTATTTTGGGTAAAATAAATAGGAAGAAGGATTATATGGTCAGTACTACTGGTTTTTCCACAGCTTATATGTTTCTCTCATACAATGTCCGCAGGGACGATAGTTATTTTGTAAAGCTTCTTTTTCCTCTGTGAAGAAAACCCTGTTTGCTTTCTTCATTCTTTTTCCTGACCGGCAACTGAGTAATCCGTAGATTTTCAGTTTCATATTTCCCCCAAAACGAATTTCTCTGCAGTGTATTTTGCTTCTCAGGCTTTCAGGAGATATTTGAGAATGTTGAATCATAGCTCATGTATTGACTATTTAATAATTAACTGATTGCATCATGGAAGATAATTCCCAAAGCATAGCGGCTTCCTTCTCTGATTTCACTTACTCCATGTTTCATATTAACCCTGTAATATCCTTTGGTTCCTTTTTCTGGTTTAAATTGCGTTGTGAACATAAGGACATCTCCTTTTTTAGGCTTTAAAACAATAGCTTTTGACTGTGCTCTCGGAATCTGTTGGGTAAGCACAAACTCACCTCCTGTAAAATCTTTATCCGGTTCACTGAGCATTAATACGATTTGAATAGGAAAATACAGGTCTCCATATAAATCCTGATGCAGCGTATTAAATCCACCATTTCCATATTTTAAAATTAAGATGGTAGCTTTCTGTTGGCCATTAGTATGACATTGATGTAAAAATTCCTGATGATTTAAGGGAAACTGAGTATCGATATGCAACGCATTAAACCATGAATTGGCAATAGATGCCAGATGGGGATAGATCGTTGAGCGTATGGTTTGAATAACTTCAGGTAATGGATAGTTAAAATATTTATATTCTCCCAGGCCGAAACGATGTCTGGCCATAATAACTGTTTTACGATAAAACGGAGAGTGATCGTAGCTGGACTTTAATATTTCGCATTCATCTTCAGACAGTAGATGAGGAATAATGGCATACCCGTTTTGATGCATTTTTTCCGTAAGGTGCTGCCAGTCTGCGTTTTCGATTTTATGAATGATCTCTTTCATTGGTTTGATTTTATTCTGTAAAAATCTGGACTTGTTCAGCGTGATACAATCCGAAACGTGCGGTATTTATGGAATATGAATATGGGAAACCCATATTAAATTTATCTGGACTACACTTTTAATAATATTCTGGATGATATCACTGGTCCTGTTTAAGGCTACTTTTGTCGTGTTAATAAAAATATATATAACGATGAATTACATTATTAAAAAGGCAAGTCTTGAGGATCTTGATGAAACGGCTGAATTGTTCAATCTCTATCGTGTTTTTTACAGACAGGAATCAGATGTTGAAAAAGGAAAGGCTTTTCTCAAAGAACGGTTTTTAAACAGTGAGTCTGATATTTTTCTTGCAGTAGCCGATGGAAAAGCAGTAGGTTTTGTACAGCTTTACAAATTATTCCATTATACTCAATTACAGAAGCAATGGCTGTTAAGTGATCTGTTTGTTCATCCTGATTACAGAGGGAAAGGAATTTCTGTAGCATTAATTGATCGTAGTAAGCAGTGGTGCGAGGAAACAGGTGCATGCGGGCTGATGCTTGAAACAGAAAAAACGAATGATATAGGAAACACTTTGTACCCGCGTTGTGGATTTGAGTATGATGGACTGCATAACTACTACCACTGGTGGAAGCAAAGATAAAAGTAGTATTAGTTCTACAATTCTGAATATTTAATTCTACAGGTATTTTCAGCCAGCAGATGGCTATAATCCTATTTTTGTAAAGCTCTTACAGATCATGGGTAGGACAGTTGATCTGTAGAGTGTATGCAAAAAAATCTCTGCCAAATTTTCTACTTTTTCCCCAAGGGTTTTATGATTAGTACCACAAAACTGCTTTTTCCGGCGGAGATTTTTTGCTTTTGAATAAAAAAAGAGAACTGCAAACTGCAGTTCTCTTTTTTTATTTTTAAATATGATTTTAGATATTATTGTGCCAGTTGAGCGTAAGGAGTAAGCTTGTTGTCATCAGACATCGTCTGTCCTAAAAAGTCTCTTTTCTGATCAGCTTTCATTCTTCCTGCTGCATCATTTGCATTGAAATAAGCTTCATTTAATTTTGTAGCAATATCGGCAGGCTTAAATTCAAACTTTGTATCACCTTCAACCCCCAGATATCCGTTCTTTCTTGTAAGGTTAGTGATATAATTGTTGTAATTGATCATGGTACCTCTCATCATATTGTTATGATATTCCATACATTTTTTAGCTTTCTTGGAAGAATTGTTCAGGATACAGTTTTTCATATTGTTTCTATATAAAAACCATTCAGATTCTAAAATACCATATTCTTTACCTAAAGCTATTTTTCCGTTGTTGACAATATTATTATCTCCTTCTTTAGTTGCAATAGTTTGAAGATGTTGAATTACCAATGGAACGGTAGCTTCGATTTTTGATTTCGTATCTTTTAGAATGCTGAGATCAGCAGCCGGAGAACCCTTCTTTTGTGCTGTAGTAACATTGAAAATAAGCAGTAATAGTACAATCAATAAATTATATCTTTTCATGAGAAATTTTTAAAGCACTAAAATAAATATAATTTCCCGGTTAAAACAAATACATTTTAATATTTATTTAATAAAATTTAACAAATCTCTAATGTATAGGATCCATTGTTGTAAAAATGATGCGTTTGGGGTCTTTATCGAAGTGATTTTTGTAATTTAAATTGTTAATGTATAGTATTTCAGTTGCTTTCGTTTGGATATATTATTGGGGAGTTATATGATGATGATCTAAGTATAATAAGAAAAACAATGAAGCAAAAGAATAAAAAAACACTACTATAGTCATGATAGTAGTGTTTTTTTTAGAGTTATTTACTTGAAATAATGGGTGATTTTATCACTTTCAGGAACTACTTTAGAATCAAAGTACTCCAATAATTTTCCTTCCGGGCTGATCAGAAACTTATTGAAATTCCAGCTTATTTTCGCATCCATTACTCCGTTTTGAGATTTGTGGGTAAGATAATCAAATACAGGAGTGATTTTAGCACCTTTTACATCCACAGAAGTGGTAAGCGGAAAAGTTACTCCATAGTTCTTTTCACAGAAAGATTTGATTTCAACATTGTCGTGGAATTCCTGATCTGCAAAATTATCAGAAGGAAAGCCTACCACAACCAGTTTGTCACCATAATCTTTATACAGCTGTTCCAATCCTTTGTATTGAGGAGTGTAGCCACATTTGGATGCTGTATTTACAATAAGAATGTATTTCCCTTTGTACTCGGAAAAATCAATTTTTCCGCCGTCTATGGACTCAATTTTAAAATCATAAATGGACTTTGCAGGTTTTGGACCTGTAGTATCATCTGATGTAATAAATGATGAAAGGCTTATGATTCCTATAAGCACCATTCCGATAAAAAGTATTTTTTTCATTTAAAAAGATTTTAATATTAATTTATAAAACTTAGATTTATTTAATGTCATATTTCCTGTTTTTTACTTGATCATTTTACCGTTCTTCAAGCCATTGAAGAAAACGGGAAGCTTTGTCTTTGGTGACAAGAGGTTTTTCGGGAGTGGTAATTTTTAAACTAACCAGAAGTTTTCGTGAGAAATAATGTTCCACTTCAACAATGGCTGCAAAGTTAATCAGATATTGCCTGTTAATCCTAAAGAACTGAGTTCCTGAAACCAGTTGTCCTATCTCATCCAACGACTGAGAAATTGAATATTCTTTCTGATCAAGGGTCACCAGTACTGTATTTCCAAATTGGCTGTAAAAGCAGGCAATTCTGTCGACATGGATATTACTGTATTTATTGTTGGAGAAGACCAGGAAATTGGTTTTTCCTCTTCCTGTTGTCAGGTTATTCAGAATATCTTCCAGTTTCCGGTCGGGAGAAGGAGAATGCTGAAAGAAATTTTTAAGATTGTTGATCTTTTCAAAAGCCGACTGGATATCTTTTTTCTCAAAAGGTTTTAAAATATAATCGACTCCGTTACTTTTGAATGCTTCTATAGCATATTCATCAAAAGCGGTACAGAAAATGACAGGAACTTTTATCCTGATCTGACTGAATATTTCAAAACAATTACCGTCTGCCAGCTGAATATCCATAAATATAACATCCGGAAGTTCAGAGCCAGAAAGATATTCAACAGCCATAGCAACGCTTTCAATATACTGTACTATGGTAGCCTCCGGCTGTACAGAAACGATCATTCGCCCCAGTGCCTTCGCGGTTTTTATCTCATCTTCTATTACTAAAACTTTCATCTACTATGGGTAATTTGACGGTGAAATTAGAATCATTCTGAAGTATAGTCACCTCCTTTTCTGCAAAGTGCTTATAACGTTCTCTGATATTTTCAATTCCTATTCCTGCAGATTCCTGTGGAATATTCTTAGGCTGAAAATTGTTTTCAATGACAATATATTCAGAGTCACTGTATAATTTTATGATTAACGGATAAGCCAGTGATACAATATTATGCTTGATACAGTTTTCACACAGCAGCTGCAGCGTAAAAGGAGGAATATAGGAGTTTAATATCTCTTCCTGAATATCTATTTTAAATTCTATACCATCTTCAAATCTTGAGGTCAGAAGAAAAACATAGGCATCCAATATGGCAAGTTCCTTTTTTAAGGGAATGAGATCCATTTTTCTGTTATCTAAAGTAAAACGGTAGAAATCTGCCAGTCTGACCACAAAATCACCGGAACTTTCATCTTTTATATCAATCATAGATTTCAAGGTATTGAGACTGTTGAATAAAAAATGAGGATTAATCTGCTGTTTCAGCAGTTCATATTGAGCATTCAGATTATCTGTCCGGATCTGTTCAAGCTCAAATTTAATCTGCTGAGAATTATAAGTCTGATACAAAAGATACAGAAACATATAAATGGTCAGATTGATCAGTACTCCCCGGAATTCATACATCAATACCATGGTGTTAAATCCATATTTCGGAAATATAACATGATGAATAAGTACTATTGCGGCCATCACCAGCACTCCGATGAATAAGCTGATCACCAGTTTTTTATTGAAAAATCGTGTTGATATATTCTGAATAGAAAACTTAGGCAGACTATAGATATTAAAATACCATACAAACAGCGAGAATAAAAAGGATATGGAGAAATCTATCATCAGCTCTCCCAATGTAATATGCATACGGAGTATTTTGGGTACCGAAGCCAGAATCCCCATAAAAAGAGCACTAAAGAGAATGATTCTTGGATCAATCCTGAATACCTTTCTTCCGTTTGTGTTTATATATTTTGCATAGATCATAAATAAAAATCAGGCAGTTAAGCTGTCACAAAGATACAAAAGCTAAATAACGGCACGGCAGCACATCCGTTATTTAGCACAGAGATTTTTATAAAAACACAAGATTAAGGCATAGCTGCTGCCATATTCTTTACAGGCACTGGCCAGACACCGCCGGGAACAGGAAATGAAACCCCTTTATTAGATCCCATAATCATATTATCCTGACCAAAACGGTAAAGAGGCCATCCTTTATACGTAAGCTGTTTTCTTCCGAATATGGTAATAGATCCGAAAAGTGTTTTATCAAGTCCGGAAGGAACAACAATTTTATCTGTTTCATAAATTGGCCAGACTCCGTTATTTGAGAAATCAGAAGCTGTAAAATTGTTCTTATTTTGTTTGTCATTTTTAAAGGTGTACAATGTTACTCCTTTAGCATCTGTAAAATATAATGTTTTTCCTGTGCCTTCCGTATAAGTGGAAGTGTAGTTTTTCCCGTCATGTCCTACAAGTTGGACGTTAGTAAGCATAATGGTATAATCAGGTTTGGCAACGAACCAAACGCCTCCTATATTTTCGCCTCCGGTTTTCCCTGCCTCTTCTTTTACATTGGTTCCGTTCACCAAAGGAGCATAATAGTAAAGAGGTCTTCCTTTGTAGGTTACCTGTTTTTTCCCTGAACCTGTTGTTATCGTAGTAAAATCAGAAAGCTCTAATCCGGCTCCCAGTTTTTCGGAAGAAAGGTTATCTATATTGAAGATGGGCCATACCGGTTCACATCCTCCGGTGCAATTGTTGGTGGCAGTAGCATCATTTGCAAAATAATAAAGGGTATGTCCTTCTTTATCGGTAAGAACACTACCAAGACTTGCATCATTCCTCAATTGAACTTCTTTAACGGCAGGATCGGACGGCTCATCCTGATTATCCTTCGAACAGGCAACAGAGGTGAAGAGCAGTAATGCTGCTGAAATACATCCTGTTATCAGGCTTGAACTGAATGTGAATTTTTCCATTTTTAATAGTTTTAATGAATATTATTTTTTTTTATATGTGATTTAAAAAACCTGTGTTAAGGCATTATGGAAGGTTTCATATTCAATATTGTACGGATTCTGTCTTTTCCGTCTGCGTTGGCTTTCCTAAGTTCTTTTCCTTCGTATTTTTGATATAAAATTTCTGAGTTTTCTGAAAAAGGCTCCTTACTTTTAACAATTTCTACAGACAGCAAATGATTGGGGATTTTTGCTCCATACCAATAGGGATCTTCTTTCTGCGACCAGGTAATAAGAGCCAGTATTCTTTCTTTATGGTTATCATTTTCCGGATGATCTTTCAACTCATCAATAGCGGAATCATTACCATACAGAGTCATCATGGTCTGTTTTTTATGATTGATTGATGAGGTTACCACCTTTAAGTTCATCGCATTAAAATCAAAACTTTCAGGAAGGGACGCATTTTCATTCACGGGTTCGTATTCTTTTTTGGAACCACAGCTCACAATAAATAGGCATAGTAGTAAATAAACGATCAGATTTTTCATAGCTTAATGGTTAATAGGAGAGGTGAATACAAAATCATTGTCTTTCATGGGACGGTGGCAGCTGATACACTCGTTGGCAAAATCGGCTGTTTTTCCATAAGGTTCAAGTTTGGGAGATAAAAATCTTGCCCATCCCCATCCTTTTGTTGATGCAAATTTTTTAGAATCCTTAATCATATATTCCACCTGTTTAAAAGCTCCGGTAGTGACATTGCCATCACTGTCTATGATCTGTTCCCATGCTACTTTCGCGAATATGGTTCCGTCTGGCCATGGATTGGTCTTATGTTCTTTGGTTGCCTTTACAGCGATATCATTTCCGAATATGATACGCATTGTCCCGTTATCCAGCCTTTCTGTAGAACTTATGGGTTTCCAGTTTTTATAATCAGGAATATAGCTGATCCCATTCAATGCAGTGGGTACTGATGGTTTGGGTGCGGCAGTATGGATTGTATTAATTTGCTGCAGCTGTTTGTTGTAAGCGGAAACCTTTGCGGTATCAGGTTTTTGCTTTGGAGCAAGAGAAGTCACATAGTTTTTCAGGATACGGATATCATTTTCAGAAAGCTTGGCTTCCGGATGAAGCAATTTGTAGCTTTTAAGAGGCATCGCTTTCAGGTTAATCTGATTAAAAGCTTCCCAAAGTTTTGCATTTTGTGCCGGAGGTGCCAGTTGATCCCATTCAGAAAAGTTCAGACCTTCTTTTCCTTTTTTGATATGATCTGCTACGAGCCAGTATGCCGGAGCAACCTGGTCAAACCATTTCAACTCTGTCTGATTGGAATGGCAGTCGAAACATGAACGCTGCAGTATCGCTCTTACATCACTGGGAACATGAATCTCACCTGTTATTGGCTTTTGCTTAATTTCAGGTCTGTAAAACTGAATTCCAATAAAAATAACCAGTACAATAACCAGAATATTTTTTGTTTTTACTTTTTCCCAAAAACGGTTCATATCTCTTTGTTTTTTGTTCAAATTTCAGGACTTTTTGGGATATGTTTTTCTGAAAATCTGATCAATCGGACAAATTTTACTTTGAATCTGACAATTGTGATTATGAATTTTTTTGAGGCTTTGTAATCTTATTTTAGATCATAAAGTCATTTGGGTTTACTAGGCTTTTTATCCTTGTCAATGTTCTAAACCTTGACAAGGATGACTGCTCTAAAATCGGATAGCTTCATTTACGTATTCTTTAAGTCAATTAACTTTTCGATATTAATTGAGTTTTTTCAGTGTAAAATTGCAATTTTATTAAATGATTTTCTGCAGAGTAGACAGTGGATAGTCCTATTCATTTAAAATTTAATAAATTTTAACTAATTTTATTTATTTGATTTTCAATACATTACGTTTTTAATAAGTTTATCACTAAAAAAATAGTTGTTTGAGTCAATTTTATTTCTACATTTGTATAACTAATTTATTAGTGATATAGAATTGACAGGTTTTATATCATTATAATTAATAAATGAACAGGATATGAAAATTCAGACTCTAACAAAAGCAGAAGAACAGGTAATGCAGTATTTATGGAAAATAGAAAAAGGCTTCCTAAAGGATGTTCTTGATCTTTTTCCGGAACCGAAACCGCATACCAATACCGTTTCTACCATTTTAAAAGTATTGAAGGACAAAGAATTTGTAGATTATCGTGTACATGGAAGACAGCATGAGTATTTTCCGCTTGTTTCAAAAGAACAGTATTCCGGGAAAACGATGAAAAGTCTTGTAAAGAATTATTTTAAAGGTTCTTACAAAAGTGCCGTTTCGTTTCTGGTAGAAAAAAATGAAATGACAGTAGAAGATTTGGAAATGTTATTAGATGAACTGAAAAAGAAAGATTAATACCTATGGAAGCAATACTTTTATACTTTGGGAAAATTATTTTATGTTCAGGTGTAACGTTTTTGTACTATCAGTTGTCTTTAAAGGACAAGACATTCCATCATTATAACAGGTTTTATCTGTTGGCAGCAATTGTGATGTCACTCTTACTGCCACTCATCAGAGTAGACGATTTTACGATAGAGGTTAATAATGATGTTTACATGCTTCTTAATAAGATTCAGAATTTTAACACAGAAAAAAACATAGACAATGGTAACCTTTATTTTAACATTATTTTTTCAACTCTGGGACTGGTTTCTCTCTATTTTTTAGGAAAGCTGTTGTATGGGATTTTCAAAATCCAGCAGTTTAAAAACCAATTTCAGAAAGAAAGTTTTGACGGGATCAACTTTTACCGTACAGACCTTACCGAAGCTCCATTTTCCTACTTTAAAAACCTGTTCTGGAAGAATACAATCACCTTGAATTCTGATATCGGAAAGCAGATTTTAAAGCACGAGATGGTACATATTGAACAGAAGCATTCCTTTGATAAGATCTTTATCGAGATTATTACCTCTGTTTTCTGGTTCAATCCGTTTTTTCATATCATCAAAAAAGAAATTAATCTAATCCACGAATACCTGGCTGATAAAAAAGCCGTAAAACAATCGGACACCAAAGCATTTGCGCAGATGCTTTTAACAAGCCACTTTTCCGGAACACAGTTGCCTGTTGCCAGTCCGTTTCTAAGTTCAAACCTTAAAAAAAGACTTAAGATGTTACAAAAACCTAAAACCAAGTTCGGATATGCGCGAAGAATTCTTGCATTGCCAGTTGTATTTACAATAGCTTTTGCTTATCTGGTAAATGCAAAGAACAGAGAAATTGAGGAAACCAATCTTTCTATGAAAAAAGTAGTTTCAGAAATCAAGAAAGATACTCTAAGACCTGAAAAATCTGGTCAGGAAAAAATTGCAGAATTGAAACCTATATCACCGGAAGATCATACAAAATTATCCGGGCTGGAAAAAAAGCTGAAAGAAAAAGAGAAAGAGCTGGAAGGTCTGGAGCCTGAAAGTGATGCTTTCAGTGATAAAATTGAAGAAATAAGTACTCTGGCATCAGAGATAGGAGAGATCACAGCCAATGTTGAAGTTGATAAATATTTCAACTCTGTTGAGTGGAAGAATCAAATGAAGGCGCTTGAAAATATGGATCCTCTTGATAAAAAAGAGCTTCGAAAAATAAAAAGAGCGGCAAAAAAAGCGGGAAGAGAGGCTGCAAAAATAGGAAAAATAGTAGTTCCTCCTACACCGCCTACAGAGCCCAAAGAACCCAAAGTAGTTTATTTTAAAAATAACAATACCGTTTACTATAAGGATCTGAGCTCTAAAGAAAAAGAAGAAGTACGCAAAGCAATGGCAGAAGCCAGAAATGCAATGAAAGAAGCAACTAAGGCCAGAGTAGAAGGAGAAAAAGCACGTGTAGAAAGTGACAGAGCAAGAGCTGAAGGAGATAGAATAAGAGTACAGACTGAAAGAATCAGGATTGATGCAGACCGGATCAGAAAAGATGTTGAAAAAGCCCGCGCGGAAGCCGAGAAAAGATCATTCAGTTTCAGAGATGGTGCTTTTATCAAAGTTACGAATGGTTCACCGGATGTTCTTGTAATGAATGCAGACTTCATTAAAAAAGACGGCAATGGAAATATTGCGATGAACGGAGTCAAAAAGTTTAAAATAAACAGCAATGACGACGTAAAATACAAATATTATATTGACGGGAGAGAAGTCTCCAAGGATGATGTAAATTCATTAGATACAAGTAATATATCGAGAGTGAATGTCAATACCCAGAAAAAAGGAGACTTTAAGGAGGGAGAAGTTAGAATCGAAACAAAGAAATAAAAGTTCCATCAGGCTTTGTCAATTTCAGGATAGGCAAAGCCTTTTTAATCATACACTATGAAAAGTAAAATCCTATTTTTTATGCTTTTGGGCGTACTTGCCAGTGCTCAGGTCAACAGGTTCTTCTATGAATACAAGTTTATTCCGGATTCCAATAACAAGCAGGAAGTAAAGACGGAAATGATGCTTCTGGATATTGATAAAAATGGATCAAGCTATTACAGCCGCGATAAATTTGTTGCAGATTCTATCGGAAAAGCAGAGCTTGAAAAACAATTAAAAGCCGGAGGCGGAAATATCAGTGTGAACAGAAGAGAAAGACCCGGTCTGGTTTCTTATAAGGTAACCAAACAATACCCGGATTTTAAAACCTATCTTTTCAAAAACGTTTCTACCGATAAGTATAAAATAAAAGAAGATCAAAAACCGGAATGGAAAATATTACCTGAAAAACAAAAAATTGGAACTTACCAGACTCAAAAAGCTGTTGCCAGTTTTGGAGGTAGAGAATGGACTGCATGGTTTACAACAGATCTTCCTTTTCAGGATGGCCCTTACGTATTCTATGGACTTCCGGGATTAATCGTAAAGCTTGAAGACGCTACAGGTTCTCATATCATGACGATGATAGGAAACAAAACAATTGGTGCTCCGGCTGATGAAACGGAAATGCAGCTTCCGGATAATGTAAGAGTTTTGGGAATAGGCGGAAAAGAACTTGAAGTAACAAAAGATCAGTTCAGAAAAGTATGGAAAGCTTATGTAAATGATCCTGCCAAGAATATGAGAGAAATGATGATGAAAAGCGGAGATGGTACGAAGGTAAGCTTTAAGGTCAGAACAGGAGATGGAAAAGAAATTTCAGACCCTAATCAGGTATTCAGAGAGATAGAGAAAAATACCAAAGAGGCTCTTAAAAAAGATAACAATCCGATAGAACCGGATCTGGTAAATTAAAAATTATATATTTTCTAATATCTGCAGGATGGCATTTTTTGTCATCCTGTTTTTTATTTTGGGAAAAGAAATCAAGGGAAAAGTGACAAATATCAATTCATTATGTTATGATATATTTATTATCTTCAAGGAACAATAAGTAATAACAATCAACATTATATCTCATGACAGAAAAGGGAAAATGTGCAGCCGGGCTTTTATACAATGCCAACTATGACCAGGAATTAATTCAGGAGCGGATAAGATGTAAAGATTTGTGTCAGGAATATAACGGATAGAAAAATTCTGATGCAGAAAACAGATACCAACTCCTCAAAAGAATAATCGGCAGTATAAAAGAAAATATCTGCATAGAACCCAACTTCTGGTGTGATTACGGATACAATATAACCGTTGGAGAGAATTTCTATGCCAATCATAATCTTGTTATTTTAGATTGTGCCAAGGTAGAGTTTGGTGATAACGTGTTCATTGGTCCCAACTGCAGTTTTTATACAGCAGGTCACCCACTTGATGCAAAACAAAGGAATGAAGGACTGGAGTATGCTCATCCCATCAAAGTGGGGGATAATGTATGGCTGGGAGGTAATGTTGTTGTTCTCCCGGGAGTTTCTATTGGAAGTAACTCGGTGATTGGAGCAGGAAGTGTTGTCACAAAAGATATTCTGGATCATTTAGTCGCAGTAGGAAATCCTTGCAGGATTGTAAAAAATATTTCTGCAGAAAATTAAAAACGATACCAAACTAACCATGAAAAAAATGTTCATTCTATTCAGCCTTATGTTGGCTGCATTAACCAGTGCCCGGAATCAAAGATTATTGAAATAAGTTTATACATTAAAAAATAAAAACCCGGAACAATATTTCCGGGTTTTATTATATCTGAATAAGGATCAGTGATTATGCTAATTTCTGAGAATCTGCAATAAACTGAGCCAATCCGCTGTCTGTTAATGGGTGCTTCAATAAGCTCAAGATCGGAGGAAGTGGAGAGGTAATAACATCAGCTCCGATTTTAGCACAGTCAATAATGTGCATTGAGTGACGGATAGAAGCCGCTAAAATTTCAGTTTCGAACATGTAGTTATCAAAAATTAATCTGATTTCCTGAATAAGGTTCAAACCGTCTGTAGAAATATCATCTAATCTTCCCAGGAATGGAGATACATAAGTTGCTCCTGCTTTTGCTGCCAAAAGAGCCTGCCCCGGAGAGAAGATCAAAGTACAGTTTGTTCTGATTCCTTTGTCAGAAAAATATTTTAAAGCTTTGATTCCGTCTTTGATCATCGGAATTTTTACAACGATATTAGGGTGAATAGCAGCCAATTCGTCTCCTTCCTTAATCATTTCTTCATACGTTGTAGAAAGAACTTCCGCAGAAATATCTCCGTCTACAAGTTCGCAGATCGTTTTATAGTGGTTTCTGATCGCTTCCGCTCCCTGAATACCTTCCTTAGCCATTAATGATGGGTTAGTGGTTACTCCATCTAAAATTCCAAGATCTCTGGCTTCTTTGATTTGCTCTAAATTAGCTGTGTCAATAAAAAATTTCATTTTGATAAATAGATTTATTGATACAAATATAGGGAATTAATTGGGTTCTGAGATATGAATTTTGAGTTACGAGGTTCGGGTTTGTGGGTAGGAGAGTGAGAGGGTTTGAGGGTTTGGATGCGGGAGTGTATGAAAGTAATTGTTTTTGAAATAATAAAAAAGAAACTCCATACCTATTCATCAAACTGTTATTTTTGTTTCTAGTTTCTAGTTTCTAGTTTCTAGTTTCTAGCCTAATTTAAATTTGCATCCATGAAAAACAACAGTTTCACAGCTCCATTAGAAATCATAGGCATTAATCCTTTTGTTTTTATTCCGGAAGAGATTTTGGAAGAGATTTTTACTGCTTCGAAAAGAAATAAAAGTCCTATTGCTGTAAAAGGAACGGTAAATGGGAAGGAATTTAAGCAAAACCTGATGAAATATCTGGGTGAATGGAGGCTGTATATCAATCTGACAATGCTGAAAAATTCCCCGAAAAGAATTGGCGAAGTTATTGAAGTTGCTCTGGAATATGATGATTCAGATAGAAGTATTTCCATTCATCCGCAATTAGAAAAAGCAATCAAAGAAAGTGCTCTGGCCACAGAAAATTTTGATAATCTGATTCCTTCAAGAAGAAATGAGCTGATCCGCTATATCAACAATTTAAAAACGGAAGCCAGCATCCAGCGGAATATTGAGAAGATCATCCGGCACTTGCACGGTGAAACAGATTTTTATGGAAAGATGATTGAGTAGATGTAAGAGAATCAAGAATCAAGAGTCAGGAATCAAGATGTGGAATGATGAACTTTTATTTTAAGGAATGAATAAAGAAATTTTGAAGAGAAAAGAATTTATCATTTAAAGAGTAAATAATAAAAATGCCGGAAAAACTTTCCGGCATTTTCTTTACTAAGAATTTAATGTTTTGCTAAGCTTTACAGCATCCTCGTTGGTTGGGTCATACTGTATAGACTTTGCAATGTGTTCCTTTGCTTTATTAGGATCAGTTTGCTGTTCTGTAAAGGCAAGATAGAAATAGGCGTATGCCAGATTCTTCTTATTTTGCTCTACTTCTTCAGGTTTTACTGTTGCAATATACTTTTCATAAGCAATTTTTGCATTGGCATCATCTTTTGCAGACTGATAGGCATAAGCCTGGCTGTAATAAGACGGAGCCCAGTCCGGTAATAAAACAGATATTTTTTTCCAGGTATCAATGGCGTTTGGCCAGTCTGAAGCTTCCTGATAAGCACCAGCCAGTTTCGCTAATGATTCTGTATCCTTGGGATTGGCTGCGATCTGCTTTTTAAGACCTTCAATTGTTGGATTCGTAGTTTGACTCGTTGCTGCTGAAGTTTCAGGCTGAGTCGTTTGTGCGTTTACAAGACTTACACTTCCTGCCAGTATTAACCCTAAAAAAAGGTTTCTACTATTAATTTTACTCATTTTCATAATCTTATATTTTAAATTCGAAATCTAAAATTCAATAATAATTCCACAAAATCTAAAATTTTAGAGGATTTAAGTTTTTTTAGAAAATATTAACGGGATTGAGGTTTTTTTTAATTTAATTTTTGATTCGTTCATGTTTGACGTTATCTTTGTCATTCATTTTTTTATTAATATCTATAATTACATCAGATGAACATTATATTAGCTTCTACATCCACTCTTTTTGGGGGAGACTATCTGGAATATTTAAGAGAAGAATTAATCCAATTATATAAAGGAATTGACGAAATTGTGTTTATTCCTTTCGCAAGACCAGGCGGAATTTCTCATGACGACTATACCGCAAAAGCACGTTCTTTCTTTGAAACAATCAATGTAAAAGTGAAAGGACTTCATGAGTTTGAAAATAAAACAGAAGCCCTGAACCAGGCAAAAGGATATTTTACCGGAGGAGGAAATACTTTCTTATTGGTGAAAACATTACACGAGGAAGGTTTGATGTCTGTCCTGAAAGAAAATGTATCAGGTGGAAAAGCTTATCTTGGATGTAGCGCAGGAAGTAATATTGGTGGACAGAACATGAAAACGACCAATGATATGCCGATTGTGTATCCGCCAAGTTTTGACTGTATGGGATTGGTTCCTTTCAATCTCAATCCGCATTATCTGGATCCTAACCCGGATTTAAAACATAACGGAGAAACCAGAGAAACCCGTATTAAAGAGTTTCTTACCCAAAACGATATCAAAGTGGTGGGCCTTAGAGAAGGAAACTGGATCAGAAGAAAGGCTGACCTAATAACCGTAGAAGGAAGTGAACTGACAAGGATTTTTGAAAAAGATAAAGAACCTTACGAAATTGAGGCTGGCAGTAAACTTTAATGAATACAGAAGAAATTACTCTTTTCATAGAACGTAACCTCACTAATTTTTCAGTGAACAGTACCGGATGGAATGATCTGATCCGGGGCTTGCTGTATGAATTTGCCATGGCAGGCTGGAATAAGGAACACCGTGTCTTTGGTAAGGAAAAGTTCGGCGAATTGAGATGTTATACGTATTCTGAAGACGAAACACTCAATAATAAACTTAAAAAAATCAAAGATAAATATTCAGAATTATCTGTTAAAACCTGTGAGATCTGTAGCGGGGAAGGCAAAATCAGAACAATCGATTCATGGCAGACCACCTTATGTCTGAATCATTTTCTGGAACAGCAGCCGGTTATTGAAATTGATGACAAACAGAATGTCAGAAGAAATAATAAGACCGTTCTGAATATTAAAAATATTGTGAAAGCTGAAGTAGAATATGATCTTCAGAAATTATGGCTTTACACAAAAGAATATGATGATTTTGAAGAGAGAAAATATTTCTCATGGCAGGAACCCAATTATTATCTGCTTTTAAAAATGATTCCACGCTCACTTTTTCCGAAAGGCAGACAAAATGAAATTTCCTTGCTGTTCCAAAGCTTAAATAATTGTGAAATATGTGGATATAAAGCTGTACACCAAAGAAATTGCCTGCGTTGTCATCATGAATCCTGGAATCCTTCCGGATATTTTATTCAGGATTACGGCGAAAAATCAAACTATATAAAAGAATGTCAGATGGATATTTTCTTAGATGAAGATGATTATGAGAAATATTTTAAATATGACCAGTCGTTTGAAAAATCTCCTGACCATCAAATTCTTTTCACCTCCGATGATCTCAGGGAGTATGAAAAGTTTTTATTTTAACTATATTTGATTAGAATTTAGAGATACTAAAAAGGTTCAGTACATCGATCATCATTACTGTGAGTGAGCTGTTTTGAGCCCTATTTGTTTAGACCCAAACAACAATGCAATGAAAAAAACACTTGCTGTTCTCACACTTTCCGTACAGGTAGTGGCCGCACAGAATATTGCCCAGAAATTAGATAAAGTAACGAAGGATTTGATGGATTCTTCGGGAGCCGTTTCTTCCAGTTTATCATTTTATGTTTCAGATGAAAACGGTAATTTTATCTACGAATACCAGGGCAGCAAGGGACTTTCTACTGCTTCTACACAAAAGATTTTTACTGCAGGTGCAGCATTGGAAACTTTAGGGAAAAATTATACTTTTACAACCACCTCTAGCTATTCCGGAAATATATCCGGAGGAACACTGAACGGAAATCTTTTCATCAGTTCCAACGGTGATCCTACATTAGGAAGCTGGAGATACGATGCCTATAAACCTGAAAATTTTAAAAAGAAACTGATAGATGCCATTAAAACTTCAGGAATAACGAAAATATCAGGTGATCTTGTCATTGATGATTCTTATTTTGATCATCAGACGATTCCGGGCGGATGGCCGTGGGATGATCTTGGCAATTACTATGGAGCAGGAGTGTGGGGAATAAACTGGAAAGAAAACCAGTTTGATATCAATATTAACGGAACTGATTTTAAAAGCTTTTCTTATCCGCTGGAAGGCGTGAAATGGCTGAATGACTTGAAAACAGGAGGAAGCTCAGATCAAAGTCTGATCTTTACAGCACCTCATTCTGATGTAGCTCTGATTAACGGAATGCTTCCGTCAGGAAAAACAGTAACCGTTTCCGGTTCTACACCTAATCCACCTTTACAGCTGGCAGTAGAAGTACAACAGTGGCTGAAAGAATCAGGAATTGAACTTTCAGGAAAAGCAGTAACGAATTCACAGCTTGAAATAGAGGGAAAAACAGTTTTGACAGCTCCGAAAAATAATATTCTCCTGACTTATCAATCGCCGACTCTTGATAAAATCGTTTACTGGTTTCTAAGAAAAAGCATCAATCTGTATGGAGAAACATTGATTAAAACTTTAGGAAAAGAGAAAAAAGGAAATCCAAGCTTCAAAAGTGGAATTTCTTACCTGAAGGAGTTCTGGAAATCAAAAGGAATCAATCCTAATATGATCAATTTTGCTGACGGAAGCGGGCTCTCACCACAGAATTATGTGGCGGCCAAAGCAGAGGTACAGGCTCTTTTATATGCGAAAAAACAAAATTGGTTTGAAGCCTATTACGATGGTTTCCCGGTTCAGGATAATGGAATGAAGATGAAGAGCGGAACCATGAGAGATACCAAATCTTTTGCGGGATATCACACGGCAAAAGATGGGAAAAAATATGTATTTTCGATTATTATCAACAACTATCAGGGAAGTGGGAATGCAGAGCTGCAGAAAATTCTGAATGTTTTAAAATAAAATAACTTTGAGAAAATCCATACTTACAAGGCTGAATAACTGGATCATTTTTGTGGTGATGACTACTTTGGTGATTGCCATTGTAGTGGCTTCAACATCGCTTATTAATTTTCTCAGAAAAGAGGAGATTAAAAGGATCAGCCTTCTTTCCAAAGCCATAAGAATACAACAGGAAGTAAAAACGCCTGATACGGATGTTCTGGATCTGCTTCCGGATATCCTTAATATCAACAATACTATTCCGTTTATTGTAACAGATAAATACAAAAACCCTATTCTTGATCTTGGATATTACAGGAATATCCCTGAAACTACCATAAAGAATCCTGAAGAACTTCAGGATCTGATCCGGAATATGGAGAAGAATTATGCTCCTATTGAGATCAAAGTACCGGATGGAAACAATCAGTTTGTATACTACGACAACTCGCGTCTGCTTAATAATCTCCGGTATTCTCCTTATATTTTAGGACTGTTTATTCTGTTGTATTTCGGTTTTTCTTTCTGGTTTTTCAGGACAATTAAAAAGACAGATGAAGGTTACCTTTGGGCAGGTCTGGCTAAAGAAACGGCTCATCAGATCGGGACACCTTTATCTTCCATGATTGGGTGGATAGAAATTATGAAGCTGGATAATCCTGAATCAGAAGGCGTACATGAGATAGAAAGAGATATTGAAAGACTCAGAACAATTTCAGAACGATTCTCAAAAATAGGTTCTATTCCCGAACTGAACGACAGAAATTTCAATGAAACGATTCAGGAGAATTATGACTATTTAAAGACCAGGATTTCCAGAAAAATTAACTTTACGTTGAATCTTCCTACTTACACGGTTTTGGTACCTCATAATAAAATCCTGATGAGCTGGGTGATTGAGAATCTGGTGAAGAATGCTGTGGATGCCATGAAAGGCGAGGGTGCTATTACCATGTCAGTTTTTGAAAGAAACAAAAATATTCTGGTTGAGGTAAAAGACAATGGAAGTGGCATGACAAAGCAACAGGCAAGAAATGCCTTTAATCCCGGTTATTCTACCAAAAAAAGGGGTTGGGGACTAGGGTTGTCATTAGCAAGAAGAGTCATTCATGAATACCACAACGGAGATATTAAAATTTCCCAGACTGAGGTAGGAAAAGGGAGTACCTTTAGAATAACGATTAAAAAAGAATGACAAGTTTGAACTTGCCAACTATGAAAATAAAAAGCGGGGAAATTTCCCCGCTTTTCTCTTTATTTTTTACCAGTGAGCCACTGTGTTTGTAATTTTAGTTCTTCCGGAGTTGGATTAGCCTTGAATGTAAGCGTTTCCATAGTCATTTTATCCAGAATAGCTTTTCCTTTCAATGTCATTTTCTCTTTCTTACCGGCATTATCTCTTAGAATAGTTACCGTAACTTCCTGTCCGTCTTTGATGGTTCTTGTATAGCCGATAAAATCCTGTACTTTTTTGATATCTACCGTTCTTCCATCCAGAGCAAGTACCTGGTCGGTGATTTTAAATCCGATACTTTTTGCAAATGGAGACAATGCAGAATGATCATCAAAAGCAAAAGCATTGGTCTTTTCATCAAAACCTGTCTGATTCGGATCTTTGATAAACCAGAACAGAGGCTGGCTTTCCTGTTTTTTAATATCTACGCCTACCATGCTCAGGTATTGTGCATAAGGGGTTGGCTGGTTTCCTGCAATATATTTGTTGTAGAATTCTTTTACCTGTGGATATCCGGTTACCGTTACCAGTTCGTCAATCAGTTTATCATCTTTGAACGGTTTGTTTTCACCAAATCTCTGAGACAGTTTTCTGATCATATCACGATATCCCATTTCTCCGTTGGAAAGTTTTCTAAGCTCGATATCCAGACACATTGCCAGAAGAGCTCCTTTTTCGTAAACGTTTCGATATTGATCTTTGTAAGGCTCTACCAATACATTTTTACTCATTACCGTAAATGGCATGGTATCATCATAGCTCTTGGAGTTGGCAATTTTCTCTCCCATTCTTTCAAGGAACTGATCTTTATTGATCAGACCTTCCTGAATCTGGAAAAGATTGGCAAAATATTCCGTTCCGCCTTCGTACATCCATAAGTGCTGAGACATTTTCGGATCTGCATAATCGAAATAGTGAATTTCTTCAGAATGCGTCTTCAGAGGATTTACAGTATGGAAAAATTCGTGGGAAACCACATCTGTAATGGTGTTGTCAATAGCATCTTTCGGCATTGCTTCCGGAAGCACTACACTTGTAGATTCGTGGTGTTCCAATGCTCCGAATCCCTTCACTTTAGGTCCATCACCACCGGAAAGATAAAGCATGATGGCATATTTCTTATTGGTATTCATGTCTCCAAGGAATTTCTTCTGGGCAACAACCATCTTTTCGAGATTATCTTTAAAATCTGCTGCTTTATATTTTCCTGTTGGAGAATATACGCCTAATACAAGATCCATTCCTCCGGCATTGAAGGTAATATAATCAGGCTTTGTATACATCAGCGGAGAATCTGTCACCTTAGCATAATTGGCAAGAGTATAAGTATCTGTAGATTCAGATTTGTCCTGATCTACCAAAGCTGTTGTTCCGTAGAAATCAGTAGGTTTCTGAACGACAAGCTGATAAGGAACATCCTGCATATTTTCAATATATCCGATAAATCCGTGGGTATTGATCATATATACTTTTCCAGCCTCAATATCTGTTCCTGAAGGTGAAAATACGGCTTTATGCTTTGATGTATCCAATTCATCATCAAAGCTGTCATTCACAAGATAAGAGATTTTGGAAAGTGCCTGAGCGTTTTTCAGTGAATACGTATTGTCATTTACTTTGGTATAAGTAAGCTCTTTTCCTTTATTATCGTAAAATTTGATTCCTTCGATGAATCTTCCATAGTCGTCTACAGAATAAGTACCCGGAACTGTTTTTGGGAAGTGAAATTTAATATCCCCGGATTTCATTTTCGGGAATTCCATGGTAACGGTTACTTTATCATCTTTTACATTGACAAGGTCAATAGTTGTTTTTATAGACTGAGCATTTGCTAAAAAAGCAGCAAAAATACCAAGGCTAAGTACTGTTTTTCTCATTAGGTTTACATTAATAGTTAAATAGTTGCTTTTTTTATCGTTTTGTTACGGAGAAAGTATTAAACTTTTCTTAAATTTTTACTGTGAAAAAGCGAAAAGGCAAATCTGCGGGTGTGCAAATTTGCCTTTTTTATTTATTTAGTATTAGAATAATTAATATAATAATTAGGGTTTAGCTCCACCGGAGTACTTTTCTTAAGCTTTACGGTTTGCCATTCTTCTGTTGGATTTATGGTCTGATCACCATTGATGATGATAGGTAATTTCAGATTTTTTACCACATCAGTATAACGGAACTTTAAAGTATCCCCATTTTGAGCATACTCAAGAGTTGGGATTTTTATCGTTCTCAGATACTGATCAAAAACAGTTGAGAAATCAATTCCCGATTTTGAGGAGATATAATTTTCAATCTGCTGGGTAGTAACGGTCTGATGATAAAAATCTTTATTCAAACCTCTTAAAATCTGTCTGAATTTGTCATCATTATTGATTACCTGTCTTATCGTATGAATCATGTTGGCTCCTTTCGGATACATATCTCCGCTGCCTTCATTTCTTACGCCATACTGGCCAATAATAGGAACGTCGTTGTCTATCCCTTTCCTGATCCCCTGAACATAGATTTCAGCAGATTTTTTGTCCATATATTTTTCCGTGAAAAGAGTCTCAGAATAGTTGGTGAAACTTTCATGGATCCACATATCCGCCTGATCTTTTGCGGTAATATTATTGGCGAACCATTCGTGGCCGCTTTCATGAATAATAATGAAATCCCAGTTTAATCCAACTCCTGTCCCTGAAAGATCTCTTCCAAGATAGCCGTTCTGATATTTATTTCCATAGGCTACATTACTCTGATGTTCCATACCAAGGTGAGGAGACTCTACAAGTTTGTATGAATCTTCATAAAACGGATACGGACCAAACCAGTATTCAAATGCTGAAAGCATAGGTTTTACCTGTTGAAATTGTTTTTTTGCCTTGTCTAGATTATAGTCAATTACCCAATAATCCAGGTCCAGTTTTCCTTTTTCACCCTCAAATACATCTTTAAAATTCACATATTTTCCTATACTCGGGATAATGGAGTAGGCATTGATGGGATTCTTAACCTCCCAGGTATAAGTAGTTTTACTGCCCGTTGTTTTTTTATCAGTTAGCCTGCCGTTACCCACACCTACCAGATCATTAGGCGTTACAATTTTCATAATGATTCCGTTATCAGGTTCATCGCTCCAGATATCTTTGGTAGGAAGCCATATAGAAGCTCCTATTCCTTCGTCAGCAGCAGTCATCCATGGATTTCCTTTTTCATCTTTAGTGAAAACCCATCCGCCATCCCAAGGTGCTTTTTTAGCAATGGTAGGATTCCCTGAATAGGTGACAGTAATGGTGTATTTTTCGCCTTTTTTGAATTTTTTATTGGTGGTAATGAAAATAAAGTCTCCATCCTGCTTATAATTGGCAATAGGAAAGCTTCCTTCAATTTTATCAGCTTTCATCGGTTGCTGAAGGTCAATCTGGAAAACAGGATTAGTAACATCTTTGATGATCTCAAAACTGATTTTATTATTTCCTTTAATGCTTTTCTGTTCAAAATCAGGCTCTACGGAAAGATCATATTTTTTGACATCCCAAAAATTTCTGAATTCGGTATTGGAACCCTTTAATGTATCCTGTTTGGTGAAAACCTTACCCTTCTCAAAGAACTGTCCGAAAACCAGTCCTGATGCAAATAAGAGTGTATATGACAATTTTTTCATTTAAACTTTTATTATTAAATCTTTTCAAAAGTATAAAATTAAATTAATAGCCCGATGCCGGAAATCAAATTAAATACAAGATTTTAAAAAGGCATAAAAAAAGCCCGGTCATTGCCGGGCTGTAAAAAAATGGGTGAGGTTTTATTTTTTGATAAATTTCAGATTTGTAGTCGTTCCTTTATCTTCAATTGAAATAATATAAGCTCCTGTATTTAATTTTGAAACAGAGATTTTATTATCATTAATCTGGCCATTCATTACTTTCTGACCTGCCATATTGGTAATGATAAACTGAGCTTTTGATGAAATCTGAGTTACATTCAATACATCACTTGCCGGGTTAGGGTAGATCTGGATGGCGCTCTTGTCTTTCAAGGTCTCACTGGTAGAAAGCTGTTGCTGAATCAATACCGGATAATCCTCAACTTCGCCATACTGCTGGTTGCTGCAGCCACTGTTGGGCTGGCTTTCATATCCTAATACAACTCTCATAATTACGTTTCCTCCGGTATAAGCATCTGCCGGTACGGAGAATGTTCCGGAAACAGGTGATATGGTACTAGCTGCGCTGGTGTAGATGACTTCAGAAGAGGAGAATACTCCGTCTCTGTTGAAGTCTATCCAGGCTGTTACTCCATCATTATACTGAGCACCTGTCCATCCTTTGGTTATACTTACATTATTTCCTGTAGATCCGGACATAAGCGTAATTAGTTTGGAAGGATCTGTAGTATAGTCTGTGTAAGGAGTATTACTACTGCTGTTTGAAACAGGGCTCATTCCGGCACCAGTTACTGTAACATTGGAAATATACTCATCAGCAGCATTTGTTCCTGTTACTGAACATTTAGCAAATGAAGATGTTGTAAAGTTTGTGGATGCTGAATATGTTCCAACGGATGCACCGCAAACATTCGCTATCTGTACTTCATATTGAGTAGCTTCAGTAAGTCCTGAAATATTATAAGAATTTGTTGAAACAGGAACAGTAGTCCATGTAGCTGTTCCTACTTTTCTATACATCACAGAATACGTTGCTCCTACTAACGCTGTCCAGTTTACGGATGCTGAAGTTCTTGTAATACCTGTTACCGTAATACCTGCCGGAGCAGATGTTGTACAGGCACTTGCAGATGCAGAAACAGTAGCATTTCCAACGGCGTAGAATACATTATCAATGGCACTTACTCTTATTTTTACACTGGCCCCTGTTGCCAGAGAAGAGAATGAAAATGGTTCGGATCCGTCATTTGCTGTAGATGGAGTAATAACCGTCCATGTGCTTCCATTGTCTGTAGTATAATCTATTTTAACGTTTTGTACATTATATGGAGCATTATTCGTGTTTACCACATCCCAGGTAACAGCTCCTGGTGTATTATTGTAAACTGTAGTTGAAGTTACTTTGAAAGGGCCTTCATTTCCTATATCTACTTTCATCAGGCCGCTCTGTGTCTGCTGTTGTGCAGCATCCGGATTATTGTCTCTTACCATTACCTTGAAATTCATTGTTCTTGGAATATTGGATACCGTTTCCCAGTCTACAGCACTGGTAAGGGTTCCATTAAGAACATTTGACAATTTAGGGAAATAACGTGTAGGAGAATTTGTAGGCATTATAGATCTGAAATTTGCCCCATTATTTCTGGTTGCACTTACCGGGCCAAAAGCAGAAGTAGTCAGGTCATATTGCTCCCAGGTATAAGTCATCGGGTCATTTTGTGTATCTGCTGCTGAAGCTGTTAACACAAAAGCTGTTCCTTTAGGGATCATTTTATTAGCCATTGGCTGTATTGAAGGAGGGGTATTGGCTACCGCTGTAATCGTTCCACAGTCTTGAGAATTGACATAAGCTCCTACTTCTTCAATATTTTTGGTATGAAAATAGGCATCAGAGTGCATCTGAACATTATAGTTGGTAATTCCGGCATATCCCATAATCGTAGATCCGGATCCCGGCTCCATATGAGCGCCATGCAAAGCAATAGACATGGTATGTGCTGCACCGAACTGGTGGCCAATTTCATGAGCTACGAAATCGATGTCATAATTGTCTCCAAAAGGCTGGTCCGGAGTAGAAGGTGAAGTAATTCCTGCTCCTTTAGAAGTAGCATCATTGTTACTTGCAGGATTTCTGCAGACATTTCCTACATCTCCTGCACTTCCGCCGCCGCCTCTGTGGCCAAAGAAATGTCCAATATCATAGGCAGCGTTACCTACACCGGCAGTGTTGGTAAGGGTTTGCTGAAGCTGGAGGTTCCATGCACCGGGAGCGCTATATGTACCGTTTGGATTTACTACTACATTCGAATAAGGATCCGTCGTGGGATCTGCAAATATAAGCTGTGGAAGATCCTGTACAATCATATGGATTCCAAAATCCTTTTCAAAAACACCATTTACACGGTTCATTGTGGCATTAATACGGGCTGCAGCCTGAGGAACACCTCCGGCAAGTTGGGTATATTCACCGTTTACGGAGATGGCAATTCTATAGGTTCTGTATTTTTGCTCATTACTTTTATTAGAGTTGCCTAGCCCTTTCAAAACATTTTTTGTTTTAAGCAGCTTATTCATCTCCTTTTTTACCTTCTCAGGTTCAGAAGTTCGGCATTCGAAAGGATCTTCGTGAGATTTGTTAGATTTGAAAAAGACTCCATATACATCCTTTTCTTTGTTGATGGGTTCTATAAATTCGTATTTTCCGGTATCGGCATTGAATACCATAGATTGGAAGTCGTTCGGAGCAGTACTGAATCTGATTTGTTTATGAGGATTATCCAGTCCTATACCTGAATAGGCACCTAATTCATACCTTTCCGCCATCGCTTTTTCTACTACCGGAGAGCTGTACACGGAGAATCTTTCAACTCTTCCGTCTGCTGTAGGAAGAGAAACAATTACCGGGTTTCCTCCTTTTCCTGCTTCAGGAGCATTCTTGAGTTGATTTCTCAATGCAGAAAGATCAAATTTGTAGGCGTATTCTACTTTTACTTCTTTTCTTACTGGCGTGATCTTCTCCGAGACCGGTTCCCAGCGTTGTGCCTGTAAACCGCTCAGACTTAATGCCAATGCACAGACGAAAATAATTTTCTTTTTCATATTTTTTTATTGATTGTTATTAAAGTTTTAAAGATAGTTTATTTTTTTAAATCTTTTGTTAGTGATACATTGTTAATTGCTCACAACTTTATAATTTTAGTTGAATTTCATCGTTATTTTTAATTATATTAAGAATAAATATAATTAATGTTAATTTTTTCAAATAAAAAAAGCGCTACGATTCAATTGAATAGTAGCGCTTAAGCTTTTATTAGTAAAAAATACTGTTTATTTCTGTACTGCCGGAAGATTTCCGTTGCTCTTCTGTACTTTTTTATAAGTGAATGTACACATCATAATACTGAACTCGTATAAAATAAGCAGCGGGAATGCAGCCATCAGCATACTTAAAACGTCTGCAGGAGTAATAATTGCAGCGACAACCATAATCAAAACAATAGCGTGACGACGGTACGTTTTCATAAACATAGGCGTAAGAATTCCGATGCTCGTAAGGAAATAGATAAGAATAGGGAATAAGAAAATAACACCCATACCCAAAACTACCTGTAAAAATAAAGTGGTATAATCACTTAAGTCATAAAGCGGAACAATAATGTCTGAAATCTTAAAGATAACCCCGAAATTAACCGCAAACGGAAGGATTAAGAAGTACCCGCATAATACTCCGGTCATGAAAAGTATCCATACCGCATTAATAATATAGATAGAATTCTTTCTCTCTCTTGGATGCAAAGCAGGACCGATAAAACGCCATAATTCCCATACAATATAAGGAAATGCAGCTACCATTCCTCCAAAAACAGAAACAGCCATCATCACATTGAACTGCTGATACAATCTCTGTACACGAACAGGGAAGTCCTTTGGGAGATGAATACTGTCTTCTCCCAAAATCATTCTGGAAAAATGATTAACAACTCTGAAGGTTGGGAAATCATTCCTGGTGGGCCCAAAAAAGATATGGTCCATAATCCAGTTGATATTAAAACCAACCACAAAAGCAGCAATTATGATAGCAATAATCGAACGGATCAGATGCCCTCTTAATTCTCCTATATGTCCAAGGAAGGACATGTCTTTACCATCACTCACAGAATACAATTTTTAAAGCGCAAATTTATGAAAAAAATGACAGAAGTAAGAGTCTGCAGGTTATTAGTTAAATTTTACTTTTAATCTGCCTATTATCTTTTATTTATTAACCTCCAACTTCTGAATTTTTACCTTCTAATTAATTCCCTCGTCCAGCAGTTTATGCAGGTCTATAATCCCGAAATATTTTCCGTTTTCCGTTACAACAAGCTGGCCGATATTATTTCCTTTCAGAATTTTCATAGCTTCTTTGGCCAAAGCATCTTTTTCAATGGTTCTTGGATGGGCAGACATAATATCTTTAGCGGATACCTTACTGATATCTTCTCCTTTCATCAGCATTCTTCTCAGATCTCCATCTGTGATAACACCAATAATCTGGTCTTCATTCGTTACCACTGTGATTCCGTGGCTTGAACCACTGATTGAGATAATTACATCTCTTATGGATGCATCTTCAGAGACCTGAGGCTTTTGTGAAGAAAGGAACTGCTCTACTTTAGAAGTCAGGTTTTTTCCTAAGCTTCCTCCCGGATGGAATTTCGCAAAATCATTAGCCTTGAAATCATTCAATTCCATTAATGCCACAGCCAAAGCATCTCCCAATGCCATCTGAATGGTGGTAGAACTGGTAGGTGCCAATTTATTAGGACAAGCTTCAACGTCCACATGAGTATCTAAAATAACCTCAGAAAACTCAGCGAGTTTACTCTTCTTATTTCCTGTCATTCCGATCAGAGCAGAAGAATAATCCTTTAAATAAGGAACCAGATTGGCAATTTCTGGAGAATTTCCGGAATTCGAGATGCATAAAACAACATCCTGCTTCTGAATAACTCCAAGGTCGCCATGAATAGCTTCCGAAGCATGTAAAAACTGAGAAGGAGTACCAGTAGAATTTAATGTAGCCACAATTTTATTACCAACATGGGCAGATTTCCCTATTCCTACCACAATGAGCTTCCCTTTTGCTGAGTGAATGATCTCTACGGCATGGGCAAATTGGTCATCAATTCTGTTTTTTAATTTTTCGAGTTCAGAAATTTCTATTTCTAAAGTGCTTTTTGCAATTGATATAATGTTGGTTCTATCCATTTTATGATGATAAGGTATACAAAAAAGTTCCTAAAAAACGTTATATTTTAAAAAGAATATTTAATATAAATTTTATTTTTTATAAATTCGTTCGCTTTTATTTTAAGCAGAATTTTTATAACTTTGGGTGAGATGCAAATTTAGCAATAGAAAATTAGATGAGCGCAAAAAAAGCCAATTTATCAGGCGAATTGAAAAAGTATTTTGGGTTTTCTACATTTAAGGGCCAGCAGGAACAAATTATAGATAACCTATTGAATGGGAAGGATATATTTGTTTTAATGCCTACAGGTGGCGGAAAATCATTATGTTATCAGCTTCCGGCTCTTATTTCGGAAGGAACAGCAATAGTAGTTTCGCCCTTAATAGCGTTGATGAAAAATCAGGTAGATGCCGTGAACGGCCTTTCTTCGGAAGATGGGGTAGCCCACGTACTGAATTCATCATTAAACAAAACGCAGACCAAGCAGGTTTTTGACGATATCAAAAGCGGCAAAACCAAACTTCTGTATGTAGCTCCTGAATCATTGATTAAAGATGATTACCTGGATTTTTTGAAAGAAGTGAAAATTTCTTTCTTTGCTATCGACGAGGCTCACTGTATTTCAGAGTGGGGACATGATTTCAGACCGGAATACAGGAATCTGAAACAGATTATAGACAAAATCGCCAATGTACCGGTGATTGCTTTGACGGCTACTGCTACTCCTAAGGTTCAGGAT
Source organism: Chryseobacterium sp. CFS2 (assembly GCF_036543225.1). NCBI lineage: Bacteria > Pseudomonadati > Bacteroidota > Flavobacteriia > Flavobacteriales > Weeksellaceae > Chryseobacterium > Chryseobacterium sp. CFS2. The sequence continues at coordinate 178,801 of NZ_JAZHQU010000009.1, read as the reverse complement.
GATATCCAGAAAACTTTAGGAATGACGAATGCATTGGTGTTCAAAGAAAGTTTCAACCGTCCTAATCTATACTATGAAGTATGTCCTAAAATTAATGTAGATAAGGAAATCGTTAAATTTATCAATCAGCGTAAAGGGAAATCAGGAATTGTATATTGCCTGAGCCGAAGAAAAGTTGAAGAATTTGCCCAGCTTCTGCAGGTCAACGGAATCAATGCACTTCCTTACCACGCAGGTCTTGATCAGAAGGTTAGAGTAGCGAATCAGGATAAATTCCTGATGGAAGAAGTGGATGTGATCGTAGCAACAATCGCTTTCGGGATGGGAATTGATAAACCGGATGTCCGTTTTGTCATCCATTACGACTTTCCGAAATCACTGGAAAGCTATTATCAGGAAACCGGCAGGGCAGGAAGAGACGGAGGTGAAGGTCACTGTCTGGCATTCTATGATCCAAAAGATATTGAAAAACTGGAGAAATTCCTGGCACAGAAACCTGTTTCTGAAAGAGAAATCGGGCTGCAGCTCTTAAATGAAGTGGTAGGCTACGCTGAAACTTCAATGAGCAGAAGACAATATATCTTATACTATTTTGGAGAAAGTTTTGATCCGGTAGACGGAGACGGAGCAATCATGTGTGATAATTCATCCGATCCGCCAAAATTAAAGGATGCCACTGCAGACTTGGAAAAATCGCTGGAACTGATCAGTAACACTGGAGAAAAATTCAAGTCTAAAGATTTGATTTCTGTCATCGTAGGAAAAGAAAATGCCGTGACGAAATCTTATAAACTGGAACAAAGTTCTCATTTTGGTTTTGGAAAAGAAGAAAAAGATAACTACTGGAAAACGATTCTAAGACAGGCTACTGTTCAGAATTTTTTACAGAAGGATATTGAAACCTATGGGGTTTTAAAAATTACAGAAAAAGGGAAAAATGTCCTGAATGGTAAATCTAAAAATATCTTTTTGATTGCTGAAGACAGGGAATTTGATCTTAATCAGGCAAAAGCAGAAAGCGACCAGGTACAGCAGCAGGCGGGTGGAGGCCTGGATCAGAACCTTTTCAACCTGTTGAAAGAACTGAGAAAGAAAGTGGCCAAAAAACACGGAATTCCACCTTATACCGTATTTATGGATCCGAGTTTGGAGGATATGACGGTTCAGTATCCCATCACAGTTGATGAAATTACCAAAATCTATGGAGTAGGTGAAGGAAAAGCCAAAAAGTATGGTAAAGAATTCGCAGACTATATTAAAACGTACGTTGAAGAGAATAATATAGAACGTACCCAGGATATGGTATTGAAACAGGTAGCCAATAAATCCAGCCACAAAGTTTTCATTATCCAGAGTACGGATAAAAAGATTGATCTTGAAGATATAGCAAGAGCCAAGAACCTTTCTATGGATGAACTTCTGAAAGAAATGGAAAGGATTGTATATCAGGGAACAAAGCTGAATATCGACTATTATATTGAAGATAATTTTGATGAAGATATTGTAGACGGTTTTATGGAATTTATGAACGAATCTGAAAGTGACAGTATGAAGGTACTACTGGATGAATTCGGGGATGAATTGTCTGATGAAGAAGTAAGGATGCTGAGGATTAAATTTATCAGTGACGTAGCGAATTAAAAAAATCAATATTTTTTAGAATATTAATTAAATAAAGTAAGCTTTTCCTCAGAAAGGCTTACTTTATTTTTATAGCGTGTTACGTCTACAGTAAATAGTAAAATCAAATCAGATTTTAAAGCTTAGTTAATTTCTGTTAATTACCATCAAAACAACAATCTTCACCCTTCCTATATTTGACTTTTAATCAAACTTTTTACTAACTTTACACTGATGAAAAAGATATCTGTCATATTTATTCTGCCGGACTTAGAAACCGGGGGAGCAGAAAGGATTGTTACTACTATAGCGAATCATCTTTCCAGAGATCGGTTTGAACCCAAGATTTTGCTGTTACGTAAACAAGGCGGATATTTGAATTTTCTGAAAAAAGATGTCGAAATCATCGATATCAATACCGAAAGAATAAGACACTCATTAAGGCCTATTTTAGGAGAAATCTACAGAAGAAAACCGGATATTGTTTTCTCAGGTTTCGGAGAGGTAAATGCCTATTTATCTCTATTTATAAAACTCTTTCCAAGAACGAAATTCATTGCCAGGGAAACCAATGTGGTTACCCAGCATGTAACCCGCAAAGAGATTAAATTCTTCTATAATTTTTACAATAATTATCAGAGAATCATTGCTCAGAGTGATGATATGATGAAAGATCTGGTGGATAATTTTAATATTAAAAAGAAAAAAATTGTCAAGATCAATAATCCTGTAGACTTTGATTTCATTGAAGATAAAATGGCAATATCTTTAAAACCAGAATGCTTCAAATACAATTATAAAAATGTGGTTGCCATTGGTAATTTATCTTCCAGAAAAGGATTTGACAACTTACTGAAAGTTTTTTCGAGACTGAAAAATCAGAATATTATGCTTCATATTTTGGGAGATGGAAAAGATAAAGACATTCTGGTTCAGACAAAAGAACTTTTAGGACTGAAAAAAGTGATCTTCCATGGCAGACAGGAGAATCCTTATCAGTACTTGAAATATGCTGATCTATTCATTCTTTCTTCAAGATATGAAGGTTTTCCGAATGTTCTTCTGGAAGCAGGAGCCTGCGGAACTTATTCTTTAGCCAATAACTGTCCCGGGGGAATTAATGAAATTATCCAGCACAATATAAATGGTGAAATTGCCAATATTGAAAATTATGATGGTTTTGCCCAGCAGATTGTAACCGTATTGCAGAACAATTACAACAGAGATGCTATAAAAAACTCGATTAAATCACGTTTTTCTAAGAATATTATTTTGGATAAATATGAGAAAGTTTTGCTGGATTTAATGAAGTAGTCTCATCATATTATTTGCCTTATGGAGGTTTATTTTCTTAGATTTGGGGCTTTATTAAATCAATATCAATGAATAAAATCCAAAAATTAGGATGTGCCTGTGAAAAACCTGACTTCAATTATACTGAATTCAGAAGTTCGGAATTAGGTATAGATCATACAGACGGAAGATATGGAGAAGTAACGATTCAACAGTGCAAGCTGTGCCAAAGAATATGGATTCATTATTTTGTTGAATATGAAAGTTTTTCCAAATCAGCAAGATGGTACAAAGGAATTGTTTCGAAAAAAGAGCGTTCACAGATTACTCCGGAAAATGCAGTGGAATATCTGGAAAGCCTTGACTGGTATGTATATGGTGGTTCTTTTTTTGAAAGCACAGGTACATTTGGACAAGGAAAACTGAATATCTAATATTATATACTGATTCAATACATTAAATATCTAATCAATGAAGCCATTTATAATTGTTATTTTGATGCTGAACTCTGTTGTTTTAGCAGCTCAGCAGAAGACCATCTCCAGAAAAGAATTATTAAAAACGGCTCTTGATCAGAATGTTAAATCTACAGAAATTCAGGAAATAACAATGGCTGCAGGACAAGGAGCTCCCGAACATTTGCATCCCTGTCCCGTTTTAGGAATTATAAATTCTGGCGAAGCCTTTTTTCAGATTGAAGGACAACAAAAAGTGGTGCTTCATGCAGGAGATGCTTTTTACGAACCTAAAAACGTGAAAATTCTTCATTTTGATAATGCATCAGCTGAAAAACCCCTGGTCTTCACCGCAATTTACCTGAAGGAAGGGAATGAAGAAAATATAAAGTTCATAAAATAATATTTTTCATAAAACTAAAGCATATAATTATCATTTTTAAAATTGATAAAACTCACTTTGGTGCTTGGTAATTTATATGTAAATTTGTGAGAATTAAGATAGATAATAATAAACAAATTCATACAATAACATGAGTCAATTCGATGTTACCGTAATAGGTTCTGGTCCCGGTGGTTATGTGGCTGCTATTCGTGCAGCACAATTAGGTTTCAAAACAGCAATTATTGAAAAATATTCAACTTTAGGCGGAACTTGTCTTAACGTTGGATGTATTCCGTCAAAAGCGCTTCTTGACAGCTCTGAACATTTCGAAAATGCAAAACACAATTTTGCAGGTCACGGAATTATCATCAACGAGCCTCAGGCAGATATCGCAAGAATGATCGAGCGTAAGAACGAAGTGATCAAACAAAACACTGACGGAATCAGCTACCTGATGAACAAAAACCAGATTACTGTTTTTGAAGGAGTAGGAAGCTTCGAATCTGCTACTCAGATTAAAGTGACGAAAAACGACGGTTCTTCTGAAACCATCGAATCTAAATATACAATCATTGCAACGGGTTCTAAGCCATCTGCACTGCCTTTCATCTCTTTAGACAAAGAAAGAGTGATTACTTCTACGGAAGCTTTAAACCTTAAAGAAATTCCTAAGCATCTGGTAGTAATCGGAGGTGGAGTTATCGGTCTTGAACTAGGTTCTGTATACCTAAGATTGGGAGCTCAGGTAACGGTTGTTGAATTTATGGATAAAATCATCCCTGGAATGGATGGAGCTTTAAGCAAAGAATTGACTAAAGTTCTTAAAAAACAAGGAATGAAGTTTATGCTTTCTACTGCGGTTTCTGCGGTTGAAAGAAACGGAGATACAGTAAAGATCACGGCTAAAGATAAAAAAGGAGAAGAAGTAGTAGTAGAAGGAGATTACTGTTTAGTTTCTGTGGGAAGAAAACCTTACACAGATGGTCTTGGCCTTGAGAAAGCAGGAGTAGAACTTGACGAAAGAGGAAGAGTAAAAGTAAACGACCACCTACAAACGAATGTTGCGAATATCTATGCTATTGGTGACGTTATCAAAGGGGCAATGCTTGCTCACAAAGCTGAAGAAGAAGGTGTTTTTGTAGCTGAAACATTAGCTGGACAAAAACCTCACATCAACTATAACCTTATTCCTGGTGTTGTTTATACATGGCCGGAAGTTGCAGGAGTTGGTAAAACTGAAGAGCAGCTGAAAGAGGAAGGAGTAGCTTACAAAGTTGGATCTTTCCCAATGAGAGCATTAGGTAGAAGCCGTGCAAGCGGTGATATCGATGGTCTTGTTAAGATTATTGCAGACGAAAAAACAGACGAGGTTTTAGGAATGCACATCATAGGAGCAAGAGCTGCTGACCTTATTGCAGAAGGAGTAATTGCTATGGAATTCCGTGCAAGCGCTGAAGATATCGCAAGAAGTTCTCATGCTCACCCAACTTATGCAGAAGCGATTAAAGAAGCTGCGTTGGATGCTACGGCAAAAAGGCCAATTCATATGTAATATTTGATTAAAAGATTTAATCATTTAAATATTTAAAAATTAAAGGCTGTTTCTTTTTGATACAGCCTTTTTTATATGGGTTTGGCATAAAAATGGAGATGGTTTTTGAAAATTTCATGTATGAAAAAGATTTTTATCAGTGGGATGCTTTTGGCAGGAATGAGTTCATTTGCTCAGCAAGCGGGGAAGGCAGGAGAATTATTAAAAAATGAAGCTTCAGCTACAGAAATGAGATCTCCCAAAATCTTAAATGAAAGAAACAAAAGCCCTGATGGGATGAGACCTGGAAATAATACTATTCCTCAGAGAAACAGAAATAATAATCCAAATTATCAGTGGAACAGAAACTACGGATATGCAGAAGTTTTTCTCAGAATTCCTGAGCAGGGCTTTTTTACCGTTGAGGTTGGAGATCAGATGATGGCCAATGGTTCCGGAAAATACAGATTCTTTGATTTGTCATCAGGGAGAATGCCCATTTCAATTTATGAAAGTGGTTTCTTGGTGTACAGAACAACGTTGATGCTTCGTAATAACAATAGAGTGGTACTTGATTTTTTCACCAATGAAGGTCTCTATTTATTGGATTCTTACCCTGTTCAGAATCAATATGGATTTAATGATTGGAATGACATCTGGAATAATCCTTACGGAAATCAATCGGATGACTGGTATAACCAAGGAAATGTTATGGATAACAATTCTTTCCGCCAGTTTTTTGATATGATGATGAGAAATGAAAAGTTTGATGACGGGAAAGTAGCCATGATCAATCAGCAGATGCGTACTTCTATGTTTACTTCTGCACAAATAAGAGATCTGGTAAAAGCCCTTAGTTTTGATAATAAAAAATTGGCATTGGCGAAGTCTATGTACCGAAATTGTGCCGATAAAGAAAGATATTTCATGGTGTATGATGCCTTTGATTTTGAAAGCAGCAAACGGGAACTGATGGATTATATTTCTAATTTATAATATTCAATAAGAACGAGCTTTAGCTCGTTTTTATTTTTTATAGGATTTCCATTGGCTTCAGCCAAAACCTATGTTTTTGATTACATTATTTTCAGGTTATCATAAAACTTAGAATGTTTCGGAGCGATATTAAGCTGTATTCCAAAGGTTATTCCTTTAAAATATTTATCTCTGTGAATAGGAAAAGCATATCCGGTATTGAGAAATACAGCATTAAATAGTGAAACCCCTATTCTTGGTTCCACTGAATAGGGGTTGGCGGAAACCCCAATCAACAATCCGGCACGGAGAAAATTGATATTCATTTCGGGAATCAATTTATCTGTTTCATTAACACGGGTATAAAGCAAAGAGGGGCCCGCAATAATAGAACCTTCGTAGCTTTCTCCAAATCTGTATTCTAATCCGGCCTGCACAACATTTCTTCCGGTATATCGATATGAAATATTCACCGCTGTTTTCTCCAGCAGTTGAGCATTTGAAAAGATAACCGAAAGGAAAAAAGGTAGGATGAAATACTTTTTCATGATTGTTTTTTTATTCAAATGTAAGCGTTTTACAGTCTTTATGAAAGGCTAAAATAAGTCTTCAAAAGAATTATAACGGTATTGACTAGGATGGCATCTTCAAATTTCCGTACCTTTGTCAGCTAATTTTATCATCAATGCAACTCGGAAAAACTCAAACTTTAACAATTTCAGAAAAAATTAATTCAGGATGGATCCTCGTAGATGAATCCGGTGAAAAGGCTTTTCTGCCTAAAATCTTTATTCAGGATGAAAAAGAAATAGGTGAGGAGGTTGAAGTTTTTGTCTATCAGGATGATGATAAATTGAAAGCTACTACTGAAATTCCATTGGCTGAAGTAGGTGAATTTGCGGTGATGAGCTGTGTACAAAGTCTTCCAAGTGGAGCTTTTATGGATTGGGGAATTATTAAAGATTTATTTATCCCTTACAAGCAGCAGAAAACCAAAATCATCGAAGGAAAAAGATATCTGGTTTATCTGTATGTAGATGAAGATATGGAACTGATTACAGGGACTACAAAGTTTAAGAGAAATCCACAGTATGAAGAGCTTCCGTTCAAAAAAGGAGACAAAGTAGATCTGATTATGATGAACGAAAGTGAGCTGGGTTGGAACGTGATTATCAACAAACAATATATTGGATTGATCTATGTTTCCGATGTTTTCAAAAAGCTATATCCGCTGTCAGAAGAAAGTGGATACATCAAAACAATACGTGAAGACGGGAAGATAGATATTTCTTTACAACCGGAAGGTTTTGAAAATATTGATGAGTTTAAGCAGAAGATTCTGGACAAGCTGGAGGAAAATTACGGACTTCTGTATGTATCAGATAAGTCTTCTCCTGAAGAAATCAAGAATGAGCTTCAGATGAGTAAGAAGAACTTTAAAAAGGCAATCGGAGGACTTTATAAAGATAAAATCATCGATATCTCAGAGGATAAAATCAAATTATTATAACATAAAAAAACGAGCAGAAATTTCTGCTCGTTTTTTGTTACTCTCTGTTCTTGATCAGAAGCCATCCGTTATAGATTCTTCCGTCAGAAACTTTTATGGTATACCAGTAATTTCCTGTAGAGACAGCATGTGATTCATATCTTCCATCCCATTGGAAAGGTCGGTTTTTAATAATTTCTTTATATACCATAGCACCTCTTCTGTCATATAAGCTGACTTCAGTACCCGGATAGTTTTCCAATCCTGCAATTCTCCAGGTATCATTGATTCCATCACCGTTAGGGCTAATAGCATTAGGAATGTTGAATATAGAGAAGTTTTTCTTTCCGATCGTACATCCGGATTTTGTTCTCACATATACGGTATATTCTCCCATTTGTAAGTGGGTGAATATATTGGAATCCTGCCATGTGAAATTGTCTAAAGAAAACTCATAATTCCCGCTCTGAGAAAGAATAACTGTAGCTGTATTGTTGGTAATATTCACGGAAACAATATGCGCTAAAACAGAATAACTCACCTGAGTAGAACTTGTACTTTCGCATCCGAAAATGTTGGTTACTTTCACTGTATAAGTTCCCGGAGTGGCTACTGTAATGGTTTGGGTGGTTGCTCCGGTATTCCATTCGTAAGACTTAAATCCAGATCCTGCATCCAGTACAACGGATTTTCCTTCACAGAAATCAAGTGTATCAGGAAGCTGAACAATAGGTTTAGGATTCAGTGTAAGGTTTAATCTTACCACTTTAAAACACCCATCTGGAGTTGCAACTCTTACATGGATAAGCGTTGTTCCCACATTTAAAACATAACCCGAGGGATTGGAAATAGGATTTCCTGCAGTATCAGTATACGTGAAGATATAATTTCCTGGATTATTAATAATGCTGGCTTCATAAGAGTGAAGATTCACAACCATTGAGTTTGCCGTAGTTGTATTACATTGTACCTGTGTAATATCCTTTGCTGGTACATTATCTGTGGACAGCGTTACAGTAATTGCCAGTTTTTCAGATTCACAGTTGTTTAATGTCTGGGTTACAAAATATGTTTGTCCGTTTACAAGCGGAGTTGTCATTGGGATAACATTTCCTGCAGCATTATAAAACGTAAGCGATGTACCTGTTACAACAATTTTTTCTAATGTAGGATTGGCAGACGCACAGAAATCCTGATTGGCATTGGCTGTAGGTTTAGGTGTAGTATTTACGGTCACCTGAATAGCTATTTTATTACTCTCACATCCATTAATGGTTTGAGTAGCATAATAGGTTTGCCCATTGGCAAGAGCAGTTGTTGCAGGTAAAATATTTCCTGCTGCATCATACCATTTTATATTCTGTCCTGTAACCTGAATATCAGAAATCTTTGGGTTGCTGGTAGCACAGAAGGTTTGTTGGGTGTTTCCTGTAGGGGTAACACCTTGTATTGAAAATACTTTAAAAGGAGCTTTATCACTCTCACATTCCGCACTGTATTGAGTAACATAATACTGAGCACCTTCAATAATATACGCACTACTGTTCATCAGGTTGCCGGCAGCATTATAAAACCTGATATTTTGGTTATTATTAATGTTCAGTTGGGATAAAGTCATTTGATTCACATTACTGCAAAAATAAAAGTCATTTACAGTTAATGTGGGTGGAGAATTTTTGATGATCACTTTTACCGCCAATCTTTTATTATTATAAGGGCAGGACTCGTCCTGAACAGAAGCATAATAAATAGTATTATGCTGTAGCGGAGTAGTGCTGCTTAAAGGAGTAGTAGAAGTTAAAGAATCATACCAGGTAGTGTAGGATGTATTAGGATGTAAATCATGTATTGTTGGATTTATTAATGAACAAAACGTCTGTATCTTGTCTCCATCGGGAGTTCCATTATAGCATTTTCCAAATTTTTGAACAAAAGAGTTTACATCGCTATTGGTATATTTTATTTCTTTAATATCCTGATCAGGATTGAAGTCCTGATATCCATCGTAATTTCCGGTAAGAATAATATTCCCTTCATAATCTATGTTTTGGTCAAAAGTATAAGAAGAGAAATCACTTTTGTTGAATATTAATTTGCCGTCATTTCTGAATTTTAAATAATAGGTTTGAGCATCGTTGGTCAAATAGCTATAATTAAGGCCTATATCCATTCTTTTTACAATCTCCTCAGTATTGTTATTTCCATTGACAACCTTAATCATATTATCCGTATAACGCACAAAAAAATTTAGCGTATTGTCAGCATTCATTTTAATAGAGAGAAAGTCATAGCTGCCATCTCCTTTGATGAGAGAATTCCATACCAAATGACCATTCGAGTTTATTTTATAGATCATTGTACGCCCCTCCACAGGAGCATTGATTGTTGTGTTTGGAAAGACAATATTTTGCGGCTGATTATAAGTGCTGGCGGTATAAATATTACCGGCATTGTCAATTTCAATCTTTGAGTTCGCTGTTCCAAGATATATACTTGAATAGGTCAATGGCTGATACCAGGTGAAGTTTCCATTCGTATTGAATTTTGCTAAAAAGGCCTGATTGTAACTACTATTATTGGAAGGGAAATTATTATTATCGATTTTCAAACCTGCTTCAAAGTGGCCAAGAATAACGATACTATTGTTTTGGTCTGTCTTTACGGTATGAATTGTCGGGGTATTATGAGCATGAATTGGACGGGCCCATGAAAAAGCTCCGGCAGGAGTATTCTTCATAACAAATAAACCGTTTGGAGCAGGTAAATTAAATACAACATTAGGATCCGGATTCAGATCAGTAATAAATAAAGGTGGATAATTAGCATAATTTCCTGTCGAGATTATATTGTTATTAGAATCAATAGTACAGGTCATGTTATACACATAATTATAAATATTTCCAAAGACAAAATTTCCATTAACATCCAGTTTTACCATAAATGCACTACCAGAGTTAATTCCTGTATTAAAAATAGTTTCTGAGTTAGGGTTTAATTTTAAATCATGCCCATCTGTATATCCTGTAAATACCAGATTGTCTTGTTTATCTACTACTAAGGAAGTAATTGATGAAGAATATTTTGACCTGATTTCTTTTACCCATATTACATTTTTGTTTTTGTCGAACTTTGCAATAACAGCCCTTGAATCCTCATCCACACTGGTAGTTTTGGTAATATTATCGAATGTGATACTATTGATGCTGGGAAATGCATAATGACCATATTTCCCTCCAACATAAATATTTCCTTGTGAGTCTGTACCGCTAAAAGCAATATTATGCTGAGATTCTATGATAGGACTTGTCGTCTGAAAATGCCAAAGCAGATTTTGTGAAAATAGAAGTACCGCGTTCAAAACCATGAACAGCGAAAGGATTTTCTTCATCGGTTATTAATTTTTGCGGCAAAGATATAAAAATAGGCCTCTTGTTAAATGATAAATAATTGCAAACTTCAATCAAGAAACATGATGGATGTCATGACATTTTTGTTTAATTTTTTTGTTTAACAATTTTGTCAAAAATAAATTTTACTATAAATTTGCACAAATTTGTTTAACAAAAATGTCAAATCAAGCAAAAAAAGACCAAACACAGGAATTGATCAAGGAGACAGCGAAGAATTTGTTCTTTGTGAAAGGAAAATTTGATGCTACTACGCAGGAGATTGCAGATGAAGCTGGAGTGAACAGAACCCTTATTAATTACTATTTCCGTTCAAGGGATAAGCTGATCCAGATCATCTTTGATGAAGCGCAAAGAGTAGAACAGGAAAAATCGAAGATCATTCAGAATTCTGATCTGCCTTTTAAAGAAAAGATCAGCCAATTCATAGAAAGCAGCCTTTCTACCAGTCTTCAGTATCCGTATCTGGAAACGTATATCGTATCACAGATTAATAAAGGAACCTGCCATCAAAGAGAAATTGAAGAAGATATCCTGAATGATATGTACAAGGATATCGAAAAAGAAATGGAATTGGGAAATATTGAGAAAATGGCACCTGTTCAGTTTATTCTTAATATGGTTGCTCTATTAGTATTTCCAAGCGCCATAAGACCATTGTTTATGGAGAATTTATTAATTAATGATGAAGAATATGATAAGATTATTTCTGAACGAAAAGAGATTATTATCAATATGTTGTTCAAAAACTAAAAAAAACTAAAGTATTTCTGAAAATGATTCGTCAATTAGAAGTAAATAATGACTGAAAATTAAATAAAAAATAAACGAAGTATAAAATTATGAATAGAAAACGTATAACTGCTACAAAGCTAAAAATTGGGATAGCTTCAGCATTTATGATTTTCGGCTCAACATTGATGTCTGCCCAGCAGCAGGTTTCCCTGCAGGAAGCTATAAAACAGGCACTTCAAAATAAGGCAGAAGCTAAAAAAGCTGCTTTACAGGTCAAAAAAGCCGAATATAAGATTGATGAAGCCAGAGCCGGTGCTTTGCCACAGGTCACTGCTACGGCGGGTTTAACCTATAATCCGATTATTCAGGAATCTTTGCTGGAATTTGGAGGAGAAAAAATCAGGGCTCAGTTTGGCCAGCCTTGGGGTTCAACAGCTTCTGTACAACTTCAGCAGGCGATTTTTGACCAAAGAGTATTTACAGGACTTAAAGCGGCAAAATCTACAAGAGAGTTTTATGTACTGAATGCTCAGTTAACCAATGAACAGATTATTGAAAATGTAGCAACCGCTTATTATCAGGTGTTTGTACAGGAGGAAAATCTTAAAACGGTAACAGCCAGCTATGCCAATACTGAAAAAGTAAGAAATGTTATTAAAAGCCTTGTTGATAATGGTTTGGCAAAGTCCATCGATTTAGACAGGACAAATGTTCAGCTTACGAATATTGGTTCCAATAAGCAGACTCTAATCAACTCTGTTGAACTTTCAAAAAATGCTCTGAAGTTTTATATGGGAATCCCGATTTCTACAGACATCGAGCTTGAAGAAAAAGAAATTCAACCAAAACCTGAGCTGATTGCGAGCAATGTCAATCTTAATGACCGTACAGAGATCAAAGTTTTGAATAAAAACAGGGAACTTTTGGTTTTCAATAAAAAAGCAACCGAAGCTTATCTTTATCCATCAGTAAATCTTACTGCGAACTACGGATGGGGAGCAAACGGAGCAAAATTCCCGTTAACAAACGGTCTTAGTAAAGGGGTTCTTTGGAGTGATTATTCAGCAATTGGTTTGAATGTAAATATTCCTATTTTCACAGGAGGAGCTACAAAAGCAAAGATCAATCAGGCAGAAATTGATATTCAGGATCTTGATGTTGACATTGAAAACACTCAGTTGAGCTTAAGTTTAGATTATAAAAATGCAGTCACCAACATGGAAAATGCATTGATTAATATCGAAAGCATGAAAGATAATGTAGGATTGGCAGAAAGGGTTCAGAAAAATACCCAGTCAAATTATCAATACGGGTTAGCAACCCTTACTGAGGTGCTGGATTCTGAAAATGCATTGACACAGGCGAAACAGAACTATTCTAATGCATTACTGGATTACAAACAGGCCGAGATCAAGCTGATAAAAGCTAAGGGTGAACTAAACACACTACAAAACTTATAATAAACTAAAATGAAAAAAACTTTAATATATATCATCGTAGCAGCAGTACTGATAGGTTTAGCCGCTTACAAGATTGCCGGGAACAAAGAAAAGCAGACACAGGAAGTAAAAGAAGTTGCCAAGCAGGTAGATAAAATCAACGTTAATATTGTAACTGTTACAAGAGAAAATATTGATACAGATTACTCTGCCAACGGGACTTTCATTCCTAAGCAGGAAATGAACCAGTCTTCTGAAATCTCAGGACGTATTGTAAGCGTTTTGGTAAAAGAAGGTTCAAGAGTGAGTGCAGGACAGGTGCTGGCAACGATCAAGAGAGATGCCATCGAAGTGGATGTTACACAGGCTCAGAATAATTTGCAAAATGCGATTATCGATAATCAGCGTTACGAAAATGCTTTTAAAACAGGAGGTGTTACAAAACAGCAGGTTGATAACTCAAGACTTCAGCTGAAAAATGCACAGGCCGCTGTGAAAGCTCAGGGAGTAAGAGTGAATGACACCAGCATTCGTGCAGGTATCAGTGGTACCATCAATAAGAAAATGGTTGAGCCGGGAACAGTGGTTTCTGTAGGGACTTCCATGTTTGAAATTGTTAATATCAACAGTCTTAAACTTTCTGTGTTGGTAGACGAAAGCCAGGTTGGCAGAATTGCGCTCGGTCAGGAAGTTTCAATTAATGTTAATGTTTTACCGGAAGACTCTTTCAGCGGTAGAATTACATTCATTGCTCCTAAAAGTGATGCTACTTTAAATTTCCCGGTTGAAATTGAAGTTCAGAATAAAGGAAACTTAAAAGCAGGGATGTATGCCACTGCTACATTTAAAACAAATCACGGTGCTGAAACCCAAAATATGCTGACTGTTCCTGCAGAAGCTTTTGTAAACGGAGTAAGTTCAGGACAGTTATTTATTGTAAATAATGGTACTGCTAAATTAATTAAAGTTCAGACTGGTAAAGTATACGGTGACAAAGTTCAGATCTTAAGCGGACTGAATGGAGGCGAACAGGTAATTACCAGCGGGCAGATTAATCTTGATAACGGTTCAAAAATCAATATCGTAAAGTAAGCAGAAGATGAAGTTAGCAGAAATATCCATTAAAAGGCCATCGCTGGTTATCGTTTTATTTACGATACTTACGCTGGGTGGCTTATTAAGTTACTCCATGATGGGGTATGAGTTGATTCCAAAGTTTGAAACCAATATGGTAACCATTTCTACGGTATATCCGGGAGCTTCGCCTGCTGAGGTGGAAACTTCGGTAACCCGAAAAATTGAAGATGCTGTTGGTTCTTTGGAAAACGTGAAAAAAGTAGAATCTTCATCTTACGAAAGTTTATCGGTTATTATGGTGCAGCTGAATACCGGTGCCGATGTAAACTATGCTTTGAATGATGCACAGAGAAAAGTAAATGCTATTTTGGCAGATCTTCCCGACGATGCAGATCCTCCTTCTTTGCAAAAGTTCTCACTGGATGATCTTCCGATCATGACTTTGAGTATTGCCAGTGATAAACTGAATAATAAAGATCTTTACGATCTTTTAGATAAAAAAATCGAGCCTATTTTTTCCCGTGTAAACGGTGTTGCCCAGGTAGACCTTGTAGGTGGGCAGGAAAGAGAAATTCAGGTAAGTTTAGATGAAAAGAAAATGCAGGGATACGGTCTTGCCATTGCAGATGTACAGCAGGCAATTCTTTCTTCAAACTTGGATTTCCCAACGGGAGCTTTGAAAACGAGAACTTCCAGATCTACGATCAGACTTTCTGGAAAGTATAAAAATGTTGCTGAAATGAATAATCTTGTAGTTTCCAATAAAGATGGAGCTCAGGTGCGTTTATCTGATATTGCAACCGTTTTTGATACACAGAAAGATGTGGAGAAAGTGGCAAGATATAACCAGAATTCAACGATTTTACTTCAGGTTAAAAAACAATCTGATGCCAATGCGGTTTCCGTTTCAGATTTAGTTAAGAAAACAATCGCTGATGTTCAGAATAATTACAAAACTCAGGGGATTAAAATAAATATTGTAGATGATACAACAGACTTTACGCTTGAAGCTGCAGACCATGTAATTTTCGATTTATTCTTAGCGATTATTCTGGTAGCAGTAGTAATGTTACTCTTCCTTCATAACATCAGAAACGCGTTTATCGTTATGGTTTCTATTCCGATGTCATTGATTGCAACGGTGATTGGAATGTATCTTATGGGATATACCTTAAACCTGATGAGTTTACTTGGACTTTCATTAGTTGTTGGTATTCTTGTGGATGATGCAATTGTAGTTTTGGAGAACGTTTATCGTCACATGGAGATGGGGAAAAGCAGAATTCGTGCGGCATATGATGGTGCATCGGAAATTGGATTTACCGTAACGGCGATTACATTGGTAATTGTGGTGGTATTCTTACCGATTGCAATGAGCTCAGGATTGGTTGCTGATATCCTGGCACAGTTCTGCGTTACCGTAGTTATTGCGACAATGCTTTCATTATTGGCCTCATTTACTATTATTCCTTGGCTATCTTCAAGATATGGTAAATTGGTACACCTTTCAGGTAAAAATCCTTTTGAGAAATTTATTCTTTGGTTCGAAAAGCAACTGGAAAAATTCACACACTGGATCACAGGAATTTTAGAATGGTGCTTGAAAACGACATTAAGAAGAGTAATGACGGTTATTGTAACATTTATCATTTTGATCTCTTCATTTATGTTGGTTGCATTTGGATTTATTGGAGGTGAATTCTTCCCTAAAATGGATAGAGGACAGTTCCTTGTTCAGATGGAGTTACCAAAGGATGCATCTGTAGAAAAAACCAACCAGATTACTCTTGCTGTTGAAAAATATCTGAGAGAAGACAAAGATGTTGTAGATATGATCACAACAGTTGGTCAGCAGTCATCAGGTTTTGGTGGAGCGCAGGCTACATTGTATCAGTCAGAGATTCAGGTGATTTTGGTAGATAAATCTGAACGTAATGAGAGCACAGATATCAAGTCCGCAAGAATCAAGAGAGCTTTAGAAGAAAAGTTCACTGGAGTTGAATTTAAAACAGCACCAATTGGATTAATGGGAGCAGACAATGCACCAATTGAAATGGTAGTGACAGCTCAGGATAACGAAACAGCCAATAAAGAAGCAAACAGAATTCTTGAGTTACTTAAAAAAGTTCCTGGTGCTGTAGATGCAGAATTATCAACTGACTCTGGAAGTCCTGAAGTACAGGTGAATATTGACAGAGATAAAATGGCTTCTTTAGGCTTAAATCTTTCTAGTGTAGGACAAACAATGCAAACTGCATTTAACGGAAATACAGATGGGAAATTCAGAGCCGGAGAATATGAATATGATATTAATATCCGTTTTGGTGATGCAAACAGAAAGTCTATTGAAGATGTAAGAAATCTTATGTTTACCAATCCTAAAGGAGAACAGGTAAGACTCAGCCAGTTTGCAGAAGTAAAAATGGGTTCAGGACCAAGTTTGTTGGAGCGTAGAGATAAAGCACCTTCTGTAAAGGTAAAATCTAAAGTAGTAGGCCGTCCTGTAGGGGATGTAGCCAATGAATGGGCTGCTAAATTTATGGATAACGAAAAGACTAAACCGGCCGGAGTAAGCTACATCTGGAGTGGTGATATGGAAAACCAGACTGAAGGTTTCGGTACTTTAGGAATTGCATTAATGGCTGCTATTGTATTGGTTTACCTGGTAATGGTTTCATTATATGACTCATTTGTATATCCTTTCGTGGTATTATTTTCTATTCCTCTGGCATTGATCGGGGTAATGGTTATTCTTGCCATCACAGGAAATTCATTGAACATATTTACGATGCTGGGGATGATCATGTTGATTGGTTTGGTAGCGAAGAACGCAATTATGATTGTCGACTTTGCGAATATGAGGAAAGCGGCTGGTGCAAGTACGCATGATGCTTTAATTCAGGCAAACCACGCACGTCTTCGTCCGATCTTGATGACTACTATCGCGATGATCTTCGGTATGATCCCGATTGCAATTGCAAAAGGTGCCGGAGCAGAAATGAACAATGGATTAGCCTGGGTAATTATCGGTGGTTTGACATCGTCATTATTCCTGACCCTAATTATTGTACCGGTAGTTTATTCAATATTTGACTCTATCTTAAGAAGAATGGGTAAACATGAAAAAGTGGATTATGAAGCTGAAATGAAAGCTGAATATGTACATAGAGAGCTAAGTGAAGATGGATTTACTTCGAAACATATAGATAAATAAAATTAAACCTTTAATTAACCGAAAGCGCCTCAGATTTTCTGAGGCGCTTTTTTGTTGATATTTGATGATTTAAAATTGGGTTATATGGGTTTTGGTTAAAGCCGTTGGATACTATTTGTTATTGTAAATGGACTAAAGCCCATTTCTATTGATGATGATTATTGCGCATTAAGAAAATATTCAATAGGAGCGGGCTAAAGCCCGCTTAAATCTATTATACTATTCATCATTCGGCTTTAGCCAAAACATAACATTCCGTTTTTTGGCAATAAAAAAGCTTCCAGCAAAAACTGAAAGCTCTTATATATTGTAATGTAAAAAATTAATCTGCCATCGCTTCTCCGGACTTTCTGTACACGAAGTTTCCGTAGATGTGTCTTCTTGCAAAACGGCTTGGTGAATCAGCGTTGATCATTTTAATGTAAGTGTTTTTAGGAACTCCCATATACTCATACATATTTCCGTTCAGGTGCTGAACCGTTAAAATTGATTTTTCAAGATAAAAATCCTGAATATTAGATTTTGTAATGGTTTCAGTATATTCTTCTTTGTACTTTTCCTGTGTTTCAGAATTAATACTTACCAAAAAATGATAGGCTTCAATTACAGATTTACTTTTTTCTTCAGCTTCCAGTTTTCCGGCTTCATCATTAATAAATTTATCAGGATGCGTATCTTTCATCACATTTCTGTAAATCGTCTTTAATTCTTTTAAAGTAACATTTTTATCTACTCCAAGAAGTGTTCTGTGCTCACCAATTTTTTTCATATCTCTAATCCTTATTTTCGGGGTGCAAAATTAAGAAATTAAATCCACAAAATCATAACTTATTCATTTTTAATTTATTTGGGTTTAAGAAGTAGAGAAAATAATAAAGATGAAAATCATTGAATATGTAAAATTAACTTTTACAGCTCATTAAGCCCTCTGTGCAATTTTTTATTCAATCTAAAATAAAAAAAAACAGCACTCAATCCGAGTGCTGCTATTGTATTTTTCAATAATTAAATCTTTCAATTTTTTAATCATCCTAGGGTTCATCACAAGTTCTCTTCAGTTTTGTAAAGATCTTATCAAAATCTTTGTAAGAGGTATCTTCATCATTACGTTTCTGTCTGAAACTGCTGTTGGCACAGTTGTGAAAACCAAGACCAATCATATCAATTAATGCATAATCTTCTTTTTGGGGATCATTCATTTTGGCATCAAATCTTGCCATTACTCCTTTTGGATCTGCATTATTTCTGCTTTTAAGCTCCGTATAATTTCTCCATGCAGCAAACATCTTTTCTCTGTCGGGAGAAGATATTGCATCAATCTGTTCTCTGCAGGTAGTATAATATTTACTGTTTCTTAGCGTAGAAGGATCAGAATAAGCAAGGATTTCTTCTTTATTGAGCTGGTATTCATTCTCAAAAGAATCAATGGTTTCTTCCATTAATTTTTTCCATTTGGGAAGATCAATTACTTTAAGGCTGTATAATTCCTTTTTCTTTTCTTCATACTGCTTTTCAAGCTCCTGTAGATAAGTTTCTCTGTTTTTACGGATTTCTTCAAGCTGGGCAATTTTAAAAACAGGCTGGGTGTCAAATACAACGCCATTGAACTGATACAAAAGTTTATTAATTCCGTCTATTTCTTCTTTTTTATATTTAGCCGAATCAAAATACCCCTTATTGTCACAATTAAAAGTCTGATAGCTGTAAGGAGTCAGGTTATTTGCTTTTGCAGGAGTTTTTTGTCCCCAGATTGTAATGGATAAGGCCAAAGCAAGCCCAATCATCATTTTTTTCATGCACATAAATTGTTGAAAGAATCCGAATTTTCTGAATTTCTATGCAAAATTAAGGCTTTAAATTCAAAATATAAAGGATTAAATAGATTTTCTCAATGGTTTTTGCAAATTTTATATGGATTTTATACTGCTGTCTTTGTATTTTAAAAATCCCAGTCCGTTAAATCCTGAAAATTGAATAGTAAAAAGCTGATATAGAGGTGTTTTTATTAATAATAATTGCTTACTTCAATAAGATTCTGATCCGGATCACGGAAATAAACCGATTTGATTTTACCTGCAGCTCCGGTTCTCTCTACAATCCCTTCAATGATGTTTACATTTTTCTGCTTTAGCTCTTCCATCACCTCATGAATATCGGTCTCTGCAATAAAGCAAAGATCAGCAGAACCACAGGTTGGCAGCTCTGCTTTAGGCTCAAATTCATGACCTTTCTGATGCAGATTAATTTTTTGATTTCCAAAGAGGAGTGCTTTTCTGTCTTTCCTAAAAACAACCACTTCAAATCCCATAATATGCGTATAAAATTCTATAGTTTTATCAATATCTGCCACTGTTAAGACAAGGTGGTCAAGGTTCTTTATTTTCATAAATTAATGATTAACAACAATTTTCATCAGAATTAAGGCTGTTTATAAAGCTGTGATCCTGTTATGGATTGTTTTTTTAGATTTAAAATGATAGATTTACATGAATTAACACGAAACCATGATATATTATTTTTTCCTTCTTTTTATTATTGCTCTTTTTGGAGGTATTTCTTATCTGATTATGCGCTTTTTTGGTAAATGGACGAGGAATAATAAATATGCAGTACTTTTTAATACCTTAATATTTATCGCCTCATTTTTTCTGATTTCTTTTCTTAGCCTGTATATTTTCTTTTCCACTGTTGATTTTTCCAGGTAGCAGTAAATCTTTTCTGAGAATTAAGTAAGCCATCAAAAGGTTGATAAAAAGGGCTGCCCAGACATTCAATCCATAAAAAAGCTCGTAATCATGGCGGGTTTCATTATAAAACAGATTCTTAACGATTCTGAAAGTAATAGCTGTGGTGGTTACGGCATAGCTTAAAACCATATACGTTCTATGCTTACTGATATTCCCCTTTTTGATAAAAAGTACGGCAGCAATGGTGAAATATGCCCAGAGCACATCCTGTATCAGAAATCCTGTAATTCCGATTATTCCTCCATTGGAAAAAAGTCCAAGTACAAAACATGCCGGAACATTAATGATCAGAATATTGTAAACATATATTTTCCCAATAATCTTATGAAGATCTCTGTTTTCATCCAAAAACCGACTTGAAAACTGCGTAAGACCGGCCAGAAGACAAAGCGTTATGGAAAAGATATGAATATAGAAAAAAGCCATCCAGTACGGATTATTTACAACCTGTTGCTTAAAGGCAAGAAACCCGATATTTTTTTCAAGAGAAGTGTACTGGGAAATAGTTTTCAGCATTAAAATACTGAAAAGAAGAACTAAAAATAAAGCGGTTATTTTAATGATCTTTTTTCCCAAAACCTTCATTTTATATCAACGATTACTCTTCCTATACTTCTCTGATCTGTTTTTCCAGATCTTCCATGTCTTTAAACTTTCTCAGTTCCAATGATTTTTCTGAAGCTTTAAGTTCTTCAATAATGTCAAGGATAATTTCCAAAGGTTCAGCTTCATAACCCAACAGATTGCTGTCAAAATTAGTTCCCACTAATAATCCGTCACTATTCATACCCAGGCACCAGTTTTCTACAAATTCATTAAGAGGAACAGGAGAAGGTTCGTACTGATTCCATTCGTTTTCTATGCATGATTTTGCTCTTGCAGCATCAGACCAGAAACAGATAATCTGTACTTCTTCGCCATCTTCGTATTCTGCTTCGTTGGAGTAGGAGGTTGCATATCCTTTATCATCTTTTAACGCATACACTACTTCCGTTTCGCTGATTTTCCTGATAAAGTCTTTATAACGGTTCTGAACTGTAATATGATCTTGAAGCATTTTATTTAATTATAAATTAGAAGTTATGAATAATATTTTACTCATCATTTATCAATCATCATTGATTTCTACATGATTCCTTTGATTCGCAAGTGTTGTAAAAGCATGATTGTTTTTGCATCTTTGATTTCTCCTGTATCAATCATTTTCAGGCTTTCTTCAAACGATAATTCCAGAACTTCTATATTTTCACCTTCTTCTTCCAATCCGCCTCCGTCATTGATTTTCATTTCATGAGAATATTCTGCAATGAAGAAATAAAGAATTTCCGTTACAGATCCGGGCGACATATAGGCCTCAAATATTTTTTCAACTTTGGAGATTTTATATCCGGTTTCTTCTTCAGTTTCCCGTTTTATACAATCTTCCGGATTATCATTATCCAGCAGTCCGGCGCAGGCTTCAATAAGCATGCCTGTAGAATTTCCATTGATGTATGTGGGTAATCTGAATTGTCTGGTGAGAATAACCGTGTTTAAGGCTGTATTATAAAGAAGGATAACGGTTCCGTTTCCCCGGTCGTAGGCTTCTCTGCTCTGAGTTTCTGTGGTTCCGTCCTTTTTCGATACTGAATAAGTGACTTTGTTTAAAATATACCAGTTATCTGAAAGAATTTCTGTGTTTAATAGGGTAATATTGGGGTTTTTCATTAGAATATTTTCTGTGTTATAATCAATGGGTGTTATAAATATTTTTTAATTAAAAGATTCTATCTTTTCTACGGCTGCTTCTTTAATAAATCCTTTAAAGCATTCTCCAGATCCGGAAATTTGAAGTGGAACCCAGTGTCCTGAAGTTTCTTTGAAGAAGCTCTGGAACCTTCCAGAATAGCAGTAGCAAGCTCTCCGAACAACAATTTCAGAACAAATCCCGGAACATTAGGCATGAACAAAGGTTTTTCAAGTACCTGGGCAATTTTTTTTGTCAGTTCTTTATTGGTGGCATGTTGTGGAGATACAGCATTATACGCTCCGTCCATTTCAGGATTTTTTAAAGCAAATTCATAAATAGAACAAATGTCTTCAATATGAACCCATGGCATATATTGCTGGCCACTTCCCAGCGGAGATCCGATACCATATTGAATAGGAGGTACCATTTTTTTTAAAGCGCCGTCTTTTTCAGAAAGAACAACGGCAGTTCGTATTTTGACCACCCTTTCTGCCAGATCCTGTTCTTTAAAGTCATCAGCTGCTCTTTCCCATAAAACGACCACTTCACTGAGAAAGTCATTACCTGGAGGATCATTTTCTGAATAAATCTTTTCTGAAGTTTCTGTACCATAAAAATTGATTCCTGAAGCTGAAATAAAAGACTTAAGCTTTATCTTATTCTTTCTTAAAGCCGTTCGGAGTAATTCTGCGGAATCAATTCGGCTGGAGATCAATTCTTTTTTTCTTTCGGGAGTCCAGCGTTTTTCTGAAATATTGGCACCTGCAAGATGAATGATGTGAGAAACATTTTCCAGAGCGGTTTCATCCATTATTCCTTTTGTGAGGTCCCATTCATACTCATAGTCATGCACTTTTTTTCGGGTCAGAAACCTAATCTCGTATTCCTTACCTATTTTTTTTGCCAGCTCTTTAGCGATCATGCCGCTGGCTCCGGTGATGAGAACAACTTCTTTCATAATATTATACTTGTGGGGTGTGGGTTATGCCTGATTTTTTACAATCAGTATAAAGTCATCTTCCAGAAGTTTATATCCGTAATCATAAATAAACTTGTATTCAGAGCCGTTTTTATAAACTTTCAGATTGGTAAAATAATCGAAATCAAAACCTAAGCCATC
This sequence comes from Chryseobacterium sp. CFS2, assembly GCF_036543225.1. Classification (NCBI taxonomy): domain Bacteria; kingdom Pseudomonadati; phylum Bacteroidota; class Flavobacteriia; order Flavobacteriales; family Weeksellaceae; genus Chryseobacterium; species Chryseobacterium sp. CFS2. Next base: position 155,585 of record NZ_JAZHQU010000009.1, on the reverse strand, counting down.
CAGTTTGGATTTTAAAACTTTTGTTTTACCATCGGTATTGATTTCCATCAGGATGCGGTAATTCTTACGGAGTTTGTTATTAACATTCCGCATTAAATTGTTAGAATCCTTATTCTGCTTATTGTTGTAGGCGTTCCGGCAGGCATCGTTGCAGAATTTTTTATCTGATCTTCCGATGATTTTCTCGCCACATTCCAGGCAATTCATGATTTTTATTTTAAATGATGGGTGTGTCTTTTTTTCAACAGTTTTTTGAACATGCTGTGGTTAGGGTAGCTTCTGTTTGGGGTAATGTTATTAAAAAACAGGGCTACAAGAAGCAGGATGATGCATCCTGAAAGAACAGGGGAGAGAACGTACCAATATCCCAGTTCCGGAATTTTTCCTGTAGAACTTACCGCAATCAGGGCTGTAGCTCCGCCTGGTGGATGCAAAGTCTTTGTATACTGCATCAGTACAATGGAAAATGCTACCGCCAAAGGAGCGGAAAGCCAGATGATATCCGGTACAAACTGATAAACGGTGACGCCTACCAATGCTGACAGAACATGTCCGCCTATAAGATTTCTGGGTTGAGCCAGAGGACTCTGGATGGCCCCATAAATAAGAACACTTGATGCTCCAAAAGAACCGATCAGGAAGATATTTTCAGTTTCTGCCAAAGTGTGGGATTGGATAAATGCAATGATCCCAATTCCAAAAAATGCTCCCAGAAATGACCAGAAATGCTCCTTGTAATCAACAAGCGTTTCTTTGTAGATCACATATTTTGAAACTCTGAATGTTCTTTTGATAGTCTTCTTCATTTATTCTTCTTTATTTTTTATAATTTGAATTAAATTTTCTACAAATGGACGGGTATACGTTCCGTTTTCATCATAATCAGGATCCAAAATGGTAATCTCTATTCCAAAACACAATGGATCTTCCAATAAAGGATTCAATATTTCCCTGAGATCATCATAACCGATTCCGTCTTCCATTCTGCTGTCTACGGCAGGCATAATCTCATCTTTCAGGATATCAACATCAAAATGAATGAAAAATCCATCCAACCCTTTATCATTCACCATTTTCAGAAAATCTTCAGCTGTTTTCCTGAAACCATTTTCTCTGAGTTGATAAAGATCAAAATAATGAATACCTGAATTGATAATTTGGGCAACATATTCTTCATCATCTGTTTCCGCATTGCCACAACAGAAAATATTTTCTTCAGATAGATAGGGTTTTAAACCATTAATATGGGTTAGCTTTTCGTGTCCGGTGCCGGTAATGATTGCGAGATCCATTCCTGCTGCGCCTCCGGTTTCAGACAGTTCGGGTGGGATAAAATCGGTGTGTCCGTCAAGATAAAATAGTCCGAAATTTCCCAGCTTTTTCAGAGCTACAGCATTTCCTATGAGAATACTGCAGTCGCCTCCAAGAATAATATTAAATGTATTCTTTTCATAATTGCGGAGAATACAGTCGGCCTGCTGTTTAGCATACTCAATAATCTGGTCTGCATTTCTGACTTTTGATTCTTGATCAAAGTCCATAGAATACGCCGGAGCTTCCAGTCTAAAAACGGCACTAGGATTAATTCTGCTATGAAAATCAAATTTTCTGAGCCAATCCGGAAGTTTTCGAACTCCGGGTTCTGTCTCATGTCCTTTCTTTGTAAGTCCTAAATTGAGAGGAAACTCAAAAATATTGATGTTCCTTTTCATAGATGAATTTTCACAAAGATACGGAATTATCCGTTTGTAAATGGATAGCTGCGAGAGAGGGAGATCATTTTATTGGAATAAATCTATTCTTAGAATGAAATGATTATTTAGCCCTGAAACATAATAAATTATTCATGTATTATCTGGAAATAAACTCATTCTGGAAAGTTTTGTTTAAATATTGTTTTTTTTCAATAGAAGAAGATTCATTGATTAAAAAATTAATATTATAAAAAGAAATTCTGTTTAATTCTCTTTGTTTTGAAAAATTTAGTATTTGTCGGCATTTTGCATTGTTTTTTTAATCATAAAGTTTTATTGTTTATGTAACTGTCTTATTTTCAGTAAATAAATACGATTTTTATTTCACTGTATTGTGTTTTTTTTTGTAATTTTGAGATAAAGATTCAAAAAAACAAACCATGAAAAAATCCAATTTATTGATCAGTATTCTGTGTTCCTCATTTGTATTTGGACAGGTTGGGATTAACACGACTTCTCCACAAGGAGTTCTAGATGTTACCTCAGCTAATTCAGCCGTTGTACTCTCCAGAAATGCGAACCCGCCAGCCAATGTACCTGCACCCACGGCAGGAATGATTATCTATGATTCCACCAATAAGACCCTAAGGTATTATAACGGAACCGTTTGGAGTACCGTCATTTCTTCGCAGACATTAACAACGGCCAATGAAGGAGTTGTTAAGCTGAATAGCGGAGCAGGAGTGAAACCCACATTTGCATTTAAATCTTCCGGAGGTGTCCCGTTAATGACTTATCAAAATATTGTTTACCAAACACCGATGAATATTGTCACAGACTTTGCTGCTCCTCCCACAACCACATGGCCGGAAAATATTATCAGTCCTGTGCCCGGAGATATATACAATCCTACTACAGGACATTTTTTGGAAAACCCTATTGCCGGGCAGGTTCATATGTGGAGAGTCATTGTCAGTTATTCCAATAAGAATAATGGTTCTGTAGCCTTTGTGACGGTCAATCTTTCCAATCCACTCCCTCCTTCAACATTTTCCATTGATCAGACTGCAGTTGCTCCCAATGGGGTAACATCCGGAAATCTGGTATTTTACCTGGTAAGTGTTGCCGATCCTTTATCTATAGGTAGCGGGTATCTTATTAAAATAAAGTCTGATACCACATTGGATGCTACTATTGATAGTATAACAAGGATTTCCCAAGCCAAAGATTAATCTCATTACTAAAGCTTATTTTCAACTTGACACATGTCACACAAGAACAAACTTATCGGGTTTGTTCTTGTTTTCATGATGTACATATCATTGTATGCCCAATAAAGTCAATCAAATACTCTATTAAAATGCTTACCATGGAAAAACAACCCGTTAAACCAGAATTTACTTTTAAAATGTTTGAAATATTAGGTAGTTTATGGCTAACCGGATGCGTAAAAACAGCAGCTGAACTCAATATTGCAGATTTGCTGGCTTCTGGTCCAAAGACGATATCCAAACTTGCTGAAGAAACAGAATCCCATGAAAAAACTTATACCGGGTTATAAATGATCATTGAAAAAGCAGGATTACAGTTTACCATGCTTATTCATATCGGAACAGAGGCAAAAAGCATTGTTGAATGTGAAAAATATAAATTTCAATTTTTATTTTTAGTTGCATGATTAAGTAGGAAGCGCTCAGCAATTTTGCTGAGCGCTTTTTTATCTTGTTTACTGTAAAAAGAGAGATTAAAAAACTCTGTTGATAGTTTTTTTAGTAATTAACTTTTATACTGTTATTTTTTAAGTCTTTCGATTTCTTCTTTTAGCAGACCTATATATTCCTGCATCGTTTTAATAATCTCTATGCTTAATTCATTAGTAATATTTCCAACATTATTGGCGGTGATATTACCGACGTTTGAACCTGGGCTATCATTAAATACAGGATTCTCGAAGATGAATTTTGCTTCCTCTTCTTCGTAGATTTCTTCAACAGGAACCTCTAAATATTGGGCAAGTTTGTCCCATTCTGTCTGTGTTATAGATACAGCACCGCTTTCTTTTCTGCTATAGTTGGAGACATCGGTAGGGATCACTTCAGCCATTTGCTGCTGAGTGAAACCTTTCATCTTTCTTACTGTACGAAGTTTTTCTTTTTGCATATCAGACATTTTTACAAATTTGCAAAAAAAAATTAAATTAAAGACAAAAAAAATCCTTGTAATACACCTATTTTTCAATGTTTTTTAAAAAGAATTTTATTTTATGATAGGGCTTTTCATCATTTAATTTTTACTTTAAAAATGATAATTAATGCTTTTAAATCTTTATAAATATTGTTTTACACAGAATTCTATTTATTTCTTTATCCGTTTACAAACGACTACAAACGGATTTAAATAGTTTATAACCGACTGTGATTGGGTAACATCACAATCTTTGCAACAGAGATTTGAGAAAACAGTGAACGTCTCTGATCTGAATTATTAATCTTTAAAATCTAAAAATTATGTCACTAAGAAACAAAGTAACCTTAATTGGTTACACAGGAAAAGAAGTTGAAATGGTAAACTTCGATAACGGAAATGTAAAAGCCAGTGTATCCTTAGCTACCAGTGATCATTACACGAATGCCAAAGGAGAAAAGGTAGAGGAAACCCAATGGCACAATCTTATTGCATTTGGGAAAACAGCAGAGATTTTTGAAAAATATGTTCCCAAAGGAAAAGAAATTGCCATCGAAGGAAAGCTTACCTACAGATCATATGATGATAAAGACGGAGTGAAGCGGTATGTGACAGAAATTCGTGTAGAGGAGATCCTGTTATTAGGCGGTAAATAATTCTAAAAACACAAATGATGAAAGTAAAAGTTTTTAAAATCAGGCTTCCTGAAGAGTTTCTCTACAAAGACCAGAAAATGCTGGATGATTTTCTGGAAGTCAACGAGATTATGAAAGTGGAAACCGCTTTTGTAAGTGAAGAACGGTATTGGTCTGTAATATTGTATTTTGAAGATGCAAAGCCTGCAAAAAATACGGTAAAAGAACCAAAGACAGTCAAATATTCTGCAGAGAATGATTTCCTGAATACAGATGAAGAAAAGATACTGGATGCACTGAAACTCTGGCGATCAGAAAAAGCCCGGGAGCAGAATCTTCCCACTTATTTCATCGCCAGCAATAAAGAGCTGCTATCTGTAGCCAAGTATAAGCCTGCCAGAAAAGAAGAATTGCTGGAGATCAAAGGGTTTGGAAAGCATAAGATTGAAAATTATGGTGAAGAGATTCTTGAAATTCTAGAAAGTGTCTGATTTTTCAGAATAATTGATTATACAACAGCAAAAAGCTGGGGAAGATTGTTTCTTCAGCTTTTATGCTGTGTAAAGTCCATGCAATTCCGTACTTTTGCATTTATCAAAATGACATATAAGAAATGAAGCCAAGTTTAGCAAAAGGGACGAGAGATTTTACGGCACAGGAAGTTTCCAGAAGAAAATATATCATCAATATTTTACAGAATAATTTCGAATTATTCGGGTTTCAGCCACTGGAAACTCCAAGTTTTGAAAATCTGTCTACACTGACAGGAAAATACGGAGAAGAGGGTGACCGCTTGATTTTTAAAATTTTAAATTCAAGTATCAACGAAGCAAAAGAAGAGAAAAAGAACCAGATGCTTCATGATTTTCAAAGAGCATTAGAAAAACCTTTCAGTGCGGAAAGTCTTACAGATAAAGCGCTTCGTTATGATCTTACTGTACCTTTTGCAAGATTCGTGGCAATGAATCATGGGAAACTGATATTTCCATTTAAACGTTCTCAAATCCAGCCGGTTTGGAGGGCAGACAGACCTCAGAAAGGAAGATTCAGAGAATTTTATCAGTGCGATGCCGATGTTGTAGGAAGTGAAAGTTTATTACAAGAGGTAGAATTGGTTCAGTTGTATTTGAAATCATTTGCAGATCTGAAAGTTCCTGTAACGATTCATATGAACAACAGAAAGATTCTTTCCGGATTGGCAGAATATGCAGGAATCACAGATAAGCTGATTGACTTTACTGTAGCATTGGATAAACTGGATAAAATTGGTAAAGACGGAGTTGTTAAAGAACTATTGGAAAGAGAAATCTCTCAGGAATCTATTGAAAAATTAGACTTCTTATTCAGCCAGTCTGACGATGCATTGGAAAACCTCCTTCAACTGAAAGAGAAATTTGCAGGAAACGAAATCGGACTGAAAGGAGTAGAAGAACTTGAATATGTTCTTACCCAATCTCTGAATCTTGGTGTTGATATTCAAAACCTGGTATTCAATATTACTCTGGCGAGAGGATTAGATTATTATACCGGAGCTATCTTCGAAGTGAAGGCAGATGAAGTGGCCATGGGTTCCATTGGAGGTGGCGGTAGATATGATAATCTGACTGAAGTTTTTGGGGTGAAAAACATTCCGGGAATAGGAATTTCATTTGGATTAGACAGAATTTATCTGGTGATGGAAGAATTGAACCTATTTCCTGATGAGGCTTCTGCTAAAATAGAATATCTTTTTGCAAACTTCGGTGGAGAAGGAGTAACAGAAGCTTTAAAGCTGATCATACAACTAAGAGCAAAAGGTATTTCTGCAGAACTGTATCCTGAAAATTCAAAGATTAATAAGCAGTTTACCTATGCAGAGAAGAAAGGCATAAAGAATCTTGTCTTCTTGGGTGAAGAAGAAATTAAAAATAATAGGGTTACCTATAAAGACCTTGCGGCAGGGGAACAGAAAACTGTTTCTTTAGAGGAATTCTTAGGAGAATAATAAAGCAGATTTATTCTAAAGTATATCAATCAAAAAAAACAACCACTGGAAATATTTTCAGTGGTTGTTTTTTTTGATTGGTGAGAAGATTTAAATACTTTTGAGTAAAAAAGAAATGAACAATAATTGTGCATTGTGTAACGCAGAATTGACATCTATGGATACACTTTTGGGAGCTAATATACTTTCAGACGGCAATGTTTTATGCAATAAATGTTTAAATAAAGTAAGTGATGTCAATGATGAATTGCTGTACAATCTTAATAAATTCAGCATTGATGATATTAATAAAATGCTGAGTGCAGACAAACCTGAAGCCGTTCCGGCCGTGGTAATTGCAGAACAGAATCTTCCCGCAGCTATAGATTTTGGCTCCCATCAAATCTCAAAAGAGGTTTATAAACGAAGACATCAGAAAATAAAGAGTGAACTGGAAATGTTGAATGCTAACCTTTCCATCTTTACCAAAGGAGAAATAAAAGAACTTCCTTATCTGATCTCCGAAGAAGAACAGATCATTGCGATCACGGATGCTCAGTTCGTTAATACATTGGCCGCAGGAGTATTGGTAGCAACACCCAAAAGAATGATATCTGTTTCAAAAGGAATGTTTGGGGCAGCAAAAATCAATGATTATCCGAATGAAAGTATTAAGGCTGTAAGTTTTGTAACAGATTCCAGATCGCCTATTATCAAGTTACATCTTGATGAAAGAATGGTAGAGTTTGAATGTTTCATGGATAAAGAGGATGCTGAGAAATTCTACGACAGGATAAAAGCTATTTATAATAGTCCTCGGGAACAGTCTTCAAAACAAATTGGTTCTGTAAACAAAAATATTCCGGTTTCATCAGAAGACATTTTTAATCAACTTGAGAAATTAGGAAAACTGAGAGAAAACGGGATTTTGACCGATGCAGAATTTGCAGAGCAAAAAAAGAAATTGCTGGAACAATTACAATAAAACTTTTAACACCCAATCATGAAAGATAAAGTATTGGCAAAAATAGTAGAAAAATGGCTTAAAGGATGGTGTCTTTCAAGAGAAGTATCTTTTCCTGTTCCCTATAAATCCGGATTTAGAGTGTTTGTAGGAGATGAAAAACAAAAAGAACGTTTTGTATTTCCTGAACTTAATGATGATTTTTTCGAACTTGCAAACTCTATTGATGAGCCGTGGGTTTATCTGAAAATATCAACGTCTCCCGATGAATTTACAGGAAAAATACCTGCAAGATGGAAATTACAGCCACAAGGATATCTGATGACCTGTTTTCAGCCAATGAATTTTCCGGAAATTAGTCTTGCAGAAGGCTATCATTTAGAATTTTCTGAGTACAATACTACTTTTGTTGTCCGAGTTGTAGCAGAAAATGGTGAGCAGGCTTCTATAGGCCGTGTTTCTCTTATAGATGATGTTGCTGTTTATGACAGGATTATCACTGAAAAAAATCATCAAAGGAAAGGACTCGCTAGTTTCTTATTGAAAGAACTGGAGAAGATCGCTTTGTCAAAGGGCTTTTCAAATAACCTTTTAGTGGCTACAGAAGAAGGAAAACTATTGTATGAAACTTTAGGCTGGAAGATGTATTGCCTCCATACTTCTGTTGTGATTCCTTCAGAGGAATAATTTTTTATTGAATCAAATTAATAAATAGTAATTTAGATCCATAAACTAAAGCTATGAGTGAAAGATCAAGACTTGACGAAATAAGAGATGAACTTAAAAGCCTGGATATCAGTCCTACTATATTTGCCCGAAAAGAAATTCATGAATTGCCGGATATCCTTTCATCAGACGAAAGAATTGTATACCTCGTAGAAGGCAGAAATAAACTGAACAATCATCATATCATTTTAGTTGCTACAGACAGAAGGCTGATTTTTGTAGATAAAGAATTCATGTATGGATTGAAAGTTGAGGATTTTTCTTACAGCAAGATAAGCTCTATACAATATGAAACTGCATTTTTACTGGCTTCCATAGATATTCAGGTTACCGATGATATTGTAGAAATTGATGGAGTAGGAAAGTACCATGCTGAGCTGTTTTGTGAAAAAGTAAGGGATTTCATGTCTCAACCTGAAAAATCCTTTCAAATCAAATCGGAGCCCAGTGTTTTAGACCAACTCGAACAGCTTGGAAGATTAAAAGAATCCGGAGTTTTAAGTGAAGAAGAATTTCTGGAGCAAAAGAAAAAATTGATGGAGAAGCTATAATCACGATATGCTGGATAATGAAAATTTGCCGGCTGAACTTATATTATTTTAAACTAAAATCATGGAAAATTACTTAGAAATTAATAAAAAATCTTGGAATGCAAAAGTAGAATCACACCTGAAATCGGATTTCTACTTTGTAGATGAGTTTTTAAAAGGAAGAACTTCTCTGAACTCAATAGAACTGGATCTTCTTGGAGATATAAAAGGGAAAAGTATTCTGCACCTTCAATGTCATTTCGGTCAGGACTCTATTTCTCTTTCAAGAATGGGAGCTAAGGTTACGGGAATAGACCTTTCTGATAAAGCAATTGATACAGCCAGAGATCTGGCACAGCAATGTGAAACAGACACAGCGTTTATCTGTTCGGATGTGTATAATCTGCCTGATATTCTGGATCAAAAATTTGATATCGTTTACACAAGTTATGGTACGATAGGATGGCTTCCTGACCTTGAAAAGTGGGCTGGTATTATCGATCATTTTCTAAAGCCGGGAGGAAAGTTCATTATGGCAGAGTTTCACCCTGTGGTCTGGATGTTTGACGATGACTTTACAAAAGTTGCCTACAACTATTTCAATGAAAAACCTATAGTAGAAACATATGAAGGAACGTATGCGGACCAGTCTGCGCCTATTGTTCAGGAATATGTCATGTGGAACCATTCCTTATCTGAAGTTCTCAATAATTTGATTGAAAAAGATCTACAATTGAATACTTTCAGAGAATTTGACTGGTCTCCATATGCTTGTTTCAGACATGTAGAAGAATTTGAGAAGGGGAAATGGAGAATTCCACAGTTTGGAAATAAAATTCCGTTGGTATTTGCGCTGGCAGCAGAGAAAAAATAAAATCTTGATCGTTACTTAAAATAAAAAGTCATCGTAATTAAAACTACGATGACTTTTTCCTATATATGAATGTTAAAAAAAACTGCTCTATGTTGGTTAGCTAAGAGAATCTTCAGCCTTTGTTTTCGCTTCGTCCACTTTATTCTGAACTTGGGAAGCAACATCATTGGCTTTGCTTTTAAGGTCATTTCCCCATTTATTAAGATTGTCTTTTGCAGTATTGATTTTATCTTTTACAGCTTGTTGATCTTCAGGGCTTGAATTCTTATATTTCCAATAAGCTAATGCACCTAAACCTAATAAAGCTAATAATCCTTTTGCTTTGTTTCCCATGATTTCTATTTTTTTATGTATTAATATTAAAATTTGTTGTTATGAATAATGTAAAATACGTGCCAAAAAAATAAATTGACCTATAAAAAAATGTTAAATTTAAGAGAAGACTTCGAAATTTTCACCGTCAAAACTGGCGAAAACCATAGTAGGATAGGAGTCCTGATGATAAACATTTCCCTCTTTATCAATAGCAATGGCACCTGCGAATCCATCAATAGTTTTAAGTTCATCAAATGTCTTGCTGAAGGCCTGTTGAAGATTCATCCCATCTGTAACTCTTGTTACAATTTTTGCTGCAGTAGCATTGCTGACAATATCTTCTCCAACGCCGGTACAGCTCACGGCACATACAGCATTGGCATAATTCCCGGCCACAGTGGCAGAGTCTGAAATCCTTCCGGGAATTTCAAAACCTTTCCCTCCCGTAGATGTTGCCACAGCAAGTTTTCCTTCCTGATCAATCGCTACACAACCTACAGTTCCTTTGCCACCATTGGCAAGTTTAGCTTCGTATTCTTTTCTTCTTTGAGGAATTTCTGTAGAAAAATTTTCAAAACCATTTTCCGTAGCATAAATCTTAGCACCATTTCCTCCTAAAACCCTGTCGTCTTCATTGATAAGATCTTTAGCTACAAAAATAGGGTTCTGTACATTTTGAATATTAATCACACCACTTAGTCTCTGAGTATTTCCGTTCATAATGGCAGCACTCATACGAATAACGCCATCACTCTGGATTTGAGAACCGATGCCTGCATTGTATAACGGATCATCCTCCAGTAATGATACGGCATAGGCAACGGTATCAAAAGCCGAATGGGTTTTAAGATAGTCAAATGCTTTTTTTGCAATTTCTTTTAAAGAATTCTGTTTTGCTGTTTTTATTTCGTGGCTTTGATCGCTTTCAGAGAAAAACCCTCCGTGGATAATTACTTTCATAAAATTATAGATGATGATTGATAAATGATATTCTTTTACGAAGTTAATTTATAAATTCTAATTAAACATTGAACCTTAAACTTTAAACAAAAAAAATGAAACCGAAGTTCCATTTTTATGATGATTAATAGTATATTTTTTGACTACATCAATTTATTTATCCTGCGGTATTGGATTAAATTGAGAATTTTCAATGGTCAGTTTCTTTGTTGTAAGATCATAATGGTCATTCATAGACATCACATGTACCGTTAAGTTATCAATAGAAATAGGTTCTCCAAGGTTGATATTCGTAAGGTTGGTATCTTTAATAAATCTTCCGTCAACTAAGATAACAAGGCCGGAACCTACAGCTGTCATGACATCATTATGGATGAAAAGTCCGGTGTCTTCTCCCAGTCCGATTCCTAATGTTCTCGGATTGTTCACTACTGCCTGGAAAAGACGCCCGATTCTGCCTCGCTGTACAAAGTGAGTATCAATAATAACGTTATCTATTAACCCTAATCCTTGAGTAGTTTTGATTTCTCCTTTTAGAAGGGCTTCAGAACTGCTTCCCTGGTAGATCATGTTTTCAGAAGCTGCTGCAGCACCTGCAGAAGTTCCGGAATAAATAAAATCCTGTTCCTGATATTTTAATAAAATGGTATCGTGAAATCTTGTTCCTCCAAGAATAGAAGTCAATCTCAGCTGGTCTCCACCGGTAAACATCATAACATCAGCAGCGTTGGCTCTTGCTACCATTGCATCAGAATTAGCTTCTTCCCGGTTGTGAATGTCAAGAACATTTACATTTTTAGCCCCCAGAAACTCAAATGCTTTTTTGTATTCAGAACCTACGATCTGAGGAATTTGAGAAGCGGTGGTGACGATTTCAATCACAGAGTTCTCTTTAAGTTTTGATTCGTTGATGATCTTTCTTAAGATCCCACGTTCAAAAAAATTAAGGTTTTTTTCAATATTCTGATCATAGTCGGTTTCAGCAAAACTTCCTTTGTTTACAGCTCCTCCGATAACGATTAATTTTCCAACAGGTTTCATCATAGTGCAAAATTAAAAAATAATTAACATTCTTTGACGAAATTCGTGCCATCTTTAGTTGATTTTTAATGTTTTAGAAATGTTAATTAAAATTAATTTTTTTTTAACGAATCTTTAAATGTGGTATAGTTTCGTTTAGGGTTTTACATTATCTTTGGTTTTGAAAGGAGTTATTGTTAACTGTTAAAATGCCAATAGACTATGAAAATCGAAAAGATTCAGGCACTAAGAGGTCCTAACATCTGGAGCATCAGAAGAAAGAAGCTGATACAGATGAGGTTGGACTTAGAAGAAATGGAGAATTATCCTACCAATAAAATTGAGGGATTCCGGGAAAGAATAGAAAAATTACTACCCTCATTAATCACACACCGCTGCTCGGAAGGAGTGGAAGGAGGTTTTTTCCATAGGGTGGAAACGGGAACCTGGATGGGACACGTCATTGAGCATATTGCTTTGGAAATACAGACCCTGGCAGGAATGGATGTAGGGTTTGGAAGAACCCGTGAAACAAAAACTCCGGGAGTATATAATGTAGTATTTAATTATATTGAAGAAAATGCCGGAATTTTTGCTGCAGAAGAAGCCGTAAAGATTGCAGAAGCACTGATTGAAAGCAAAGATTATGATTTGAATGTATGTATCCATAAATTAAAAGAAATCAGGGAGCGCGTCCGTCTTGGTCCTTCTACCGGAAGTATTGTGGAGGAAGCAGCTTCCAGAAGAATTCCATGGATCAGATTGGGAACCAATTCATTGGTACAGCTGGGGTATGGAGTGAATCAGCAAAGATTTCAGGCTACTATTACGGGGAATACAAGTTCTATCGCTGTAGATATTGCCTGTAATAAAGAATTAACCAAGAGAATGCTTCACGATGCTGCCATTCCGGTTCCAATAGGTGATCTGGTAGTTGATGAAGATGGCTTAAACGCTGTGATCAAAAAAATTGGGTATCCCATTGTTTTAAAACCTTTGGATGGAAACCATGGAAAAGGTTCTTCCATTAATGTCAACGACTGGGATGCTGCTAAAGTAGGTATGGAACATGCTCAGAAATACTCAAGAAAAGTCATTGTTGAGAAATATATCACGGGCTACGATTTTCGTATACTGGTGATTAACAATAAAATGGTGGCTGCTGCAAGAAGAGTTCCTGCTCATGTTGTAGGGGATGGAGAACTCAATCTTCAGCAACTGATTGAGAAAGAAAACAAAGATCCAAGAAGAGGCTATGGTCATGAAAATGTCCTTACTGAGATTGAGGTGGATAAAGATACCTTAGAACTTCTTGAAAAGCTCCAGTATACGCTGGAAACAATTCCTCAGAGAGGAGAAGTGGTTTATTTGAAATCCACAGCCAATCTTTCAACCGGAGGAACTTCCATTGATGTTACGGATATGATACATCCGGAAAATATCACCATGGCGGAAAGAGTTTCCAGAATTATCGGACTGGATGTCTGCGGTATTGATGTGATGGCGGAGAACCTTACACAGCCTTTGAAGGAAAGTGGTGGAGCTATTATTGAAGTGAATGCAGCCCCTGGATTCAGAATGCACCTTGCTCCAAGTGAAGGGTTGCCAAGAAACGTTGCTGCACCGGTGGTAGATATGCTGTATCCTCAGGGGAAACCTTTTACCATTCCGATCATTGCCGTAACGGGGACCAATGGAAAAACAACAACAACGAGACTTATTTCCCATATCGTAAAAAGTAATGGCTACAGGGTAGGATTTACCACTTCGGATGGAATTTATATTCAGAATACCATGTTGTCAAAAGGAGATACAACAGGGCCGCTTTCTGCAGAATTCATTCTAAAAGATCCTACAGTAGAATTTGCGGTTCTGGAGACTGCCAGAGGAGGAATCTTACGTTCAGGACTTGGGTTTTCGCAATGTGATATTGGAGTTCTTACCAATATTGAGGAAGATCATCTGGGGATGAATGATATTCACAGCTTAAAAGATCTTACCAAAGTAAAACGGGTCGTACTGGATAGCGTTAAAAAGAGCGGATGGAGTGTATTGAATGCAGATAATGAATATTCGATGAAGATTGTGAATGATCTTGATTCCAGTGTAGCTATTTTCAGTATGGATGAAAACAATCCTCATATCGTAAAATTTGCAAAAGAAGGAAGAATTACCTGCGTGTATGAAGAAGGTTTTGTCACCATCAAAAAAGGAGACTGGAAAATCAGAATAGGAAAAGCCAAAGATTTCCCGATTACGATGGAAGGAAAAGCCCGGTTTATGATTGAAAACGTATTGGCCGCTAGTTTGGCAAGTTATCTTTACGGATTCGGAATTGAGGATATTTCTAATTCTTTAAGAACCTTTATTCCAAGTGCACAGCTTACTCCGGGAAGACTGAATGTTTTTAAATTCAAAAATTTTAAAGTACTGATTGACTTTGCCCACAATCCTTCAGGATATGAAGCCATTGAAGATTATCTGAAAAATGTGGAATCTACAAAGAAGATTGGTATTATATCCGGTGTTGGAGACCGAAGAGATAATGATATCAGAGAGTGCGGGAAGATTGCCGGAAGAATGTTTGATTATATTATCATCCGAAATGAGAAACATCTTCGCGGAAGAACCGAAGATGAAATCAATGGGTTGATTATTGATGGAATTAATGCTGCAGGCAGAGATGTCAGCTATGAAATCATTCCTAAAGAAATTGAAGCCTTGAAGCATGCTATTGGAATGGCCGAAGAAGGAACATTTATCACGGCTTTAAGTGATGTTATTTCCAATGCTATTGATCTGGTTCAGGAATACCAGACCAAGGAATTACTGGAAGATGATAAAAACCTGTAAAGATATCTTTATAAAACTTATTAAAATTGCAATACGGAACAAAAAACGTATTGCAATTTTTGTATCTATTGTGCTGTAGCAGATCGAAATTTGTTTGATTAAAAACAGAGGCTATATCTGCGATGACTATTGTACAAACAATTAAAGTTAATCCTTACGGTTTCCCGTAGAGTATACCTACAGTCTCTCCGTATATTTACAGCGTTTGTATAAACTAAAAGTACAAGTCAAGTTTTTTTAATGTCCTCCTTTGTTGGGGGATTTTTTATTATGAATGATGAAAGTCTTCAGGAATAAAAAGTAAAACCCCCGAAATTTCGGAGGTTTGTATTTATAAGTTTTCCCAGGTTTTCTTTATTTTTTGCATTTTCACAAGATAGAAATACAAAGGAATGAGTTCTAATCTGAGGGTAAAGCTGATTGCTGGATTAACAAACGGAATAATCGCCATCATAATGAGACAGATAGCAATTCCTATAATGGCATCAATGATTGCTGCCTGTGCTGCCCAGTCTTGTTCAAACCAAAGTCCATAGGCAACAATACCTTTGAAAATGAATAGGGTGCAGATCAAAAACCCTGTCATGGAATAAGGATGATTAGCATCCATCCCATATAATGATAAAGAGATATGAGTCATCAGAGAGCCTGCCATCATAAAAATGGCAGCTAGTGCGCCTCCGATTAAAAAGATCCATAAGAAAATTTTAATCCAGGTGGGTAATAAGTTCCTTCTTCGTGTTAAACTGTGGTTTTCAAATTCTGCAAAAGCGGTTGGCTTTTCTTCCATGTAGTATTAGTTTTATAAGTTTTTATCCAAAAAAAGCATTTGAACTTCCGATCCAGATGGCATCTTTTTTATTGAAATCTACATTTACCATGGCGGCTTTAGTCATTCTTCCAAGATTTTCCAATAGGATAGGGCGTTCATCATTTTCCCGCCAAATATACAACAAACGGATCTCTGCTTTTGAATAATCTCCGTTGATATCTTCAAAAATAGGCTCATAGTACACTTTTCTCTGCAAAATATAGTTTTCTTTATCCTGAATAGAGTCTGTAATTTCTTTTGTAGGATTTAAATTAACACCACTTCCAGCGAACGAAAATAAAGGCTTTAATACAAAATCTTCAAGGTTTTCATTTTCCGGGAATTCATGCAGGAAATAACTCTTTGGAACAAACTGATGCTGAAGTAAAGGTAAAAGGAACTTTGAGATTTTAAAGAACCAATTGGGGTGAGTGATCCATTTGACATCTACTTCCTCCCGGAAATTAAATTCAGGGGTAAGATCAGGAATATTGTCCAGTTCGTCAAATATAACACGGTTATAGATTCTTTTGATTTCAGTAAGCTTACCATTATTTTCGTAATACAGCTTTCGTCCTTCTTTCTTCACTTTCGTCAGACATACTGTTTTAATTCCTAATAATTTTTCTGTCAGAGCAAAATCAATCGCAGTTTTTTGTTTTTCCGGAAAGATTTCAAGGAGAATTACATTTTCAGGATCTTCATCTCCTACAATCAGTTCTTTCAAATAGTTCTTAAATGTCTCATGAGACATCGGATTTTTGATTTCTGAAAGGAAAGGATAGACCTCGCAGTACGTCTCTTCATATACTTTTTGAAAAGCATACAAAGAGGGAAATGCCTGAAGCTCTATCAGCTGAGGTTCTATTGCTCCGTTTTCGCTTTTGCAGACTCCAAAATCTATTGTGAAAAAATGAGGCTGATCTGTATCATTGGGAACCCGGCAGTTATCAGGAATGGCTTTTTGAAGTAATTCTGCGGGCATTGCTTTAATCTGGCTGATGATACTTTCGCTGGCATCAATAAGTTTTGCTTCAAACTCTTTAGTAAGGAAAATAGGACTTTCTGAAACTCTGAACGTAGGTTCTATTCCGCCTTTTTCAGCCAATATACCTTTTAGTTGATTGTATTTTTCATCCGAAAACGCCTGATTGTACTGTTTTCTGTATTTTGGAATCATATTTTTTTTCTTTGTGATGTTAAAAAATCGAACATTTCTGCCCGATTGTTATAGGTAGCTGGGAGCTGGTAGAGGGAAGTCTTCAAGGCCGATAATCTATAGTAGGTGTTCTAAAATATGCAGCCTTAACCGATAATAACTTCCGGCATCCTTCTTCCAGCTTCCAGCTTTTTAAGCCAAAGTTTCAGCTTTTTTCAAAATGTTTTTTTTTGCAAACTGAAGAAATCTCGGAAGAATTTGATGTCTGGTCAGAATGATTTTGTCTTCATCATCTATTCTGTCCATGGTTTCAAGATATTTTTCCATTCCGAAGTTTTCAATCATGGCTTCTCTGTTTTTTTCATCCTTCAGGTTTTCAATTAAAGATTCAGGATTAGCTTCGGGGTGAAACTGTGTTCCGAATATTTCCTCCGAAAAACGAACCGCCATTACGGCTCTTTCAAGATTGATATGAGGTCTGAATTTTTCAATCGCCATGATGGTCATTCCAAGCTCTTCGAAACGCTGATGATCCGGTTCGATAAACTGATAGGCTCTGGAATCTACGGCATAAAAAGGATCCTTAAGATTTTTGAATAAAAACTCTTCTCTGCCTTCATCGGTTTTGTGAACAGGCATTACCCCGAAGGAATAAGACTTTCTTTTGCAGATATTGCCCAGCTTCCAGTGAATACTTGCCAGCTGGAATGAATGGCAGATCAGGAAAAGATATTTTTTATCTTCATTGTATTTGTTATGCTCAAGAACTGCATCTAAAAAAGAAGCAAATCTGTCTTCCCAGGCAAGACCTTCCCGATGTGGATTTCCAGGTCCGCCCGAAGAAATGAAAATGTCAAAATCTCCGATCTCCGGCATTTCATCTTTAAATCTTACATCAAATGTTTTGATCACAACATTTTCTTCAGAGTTCTGCTGAAAAGATTCAGAAATTTCTTTAATGTTTCTAAAACCTTGGTTCACATGATTATTGTTCATGTCCAGCAGAGCAATTCGAATATCTTTCATTACATCATATTTTTTGTAAAGTTACCAAAAAATTATGAAGCGGGTTCGCCATGGGTAATGCCGTACTCCGTTTCAGAGATCATATAATCAACGACTTTTGTAAGATCGCCTGTTTCTTTAAAGATCTGAAGCTGCCTGTCTGCACCGGTTCCGTTTTCAAGAATTTTCCATGCATATTCCACTTCATGACGACATCCCAAATCGTCTACCACATCATCAATAAACTCTAAAAGTTCTTTCAATAAATGAGGATAAGGAACGGATTCTTCTTTTCCGAAATCGATCAGATGAGCTTCGATACCACTTTTGGAGGCCCGCCATTTATTTTCGTTCAGCAGCAATCTTCTATAGCTTCTGAAACTTAGGTTTTGCTGATGAAGTTTATAAATTTTAGCAACGAGACTCTGCATGATGGCAGCAAGACATACGGTTTCATCAATTCTTAAAGGCATATCGCAGATTCTGAATTCGATTGTTGGATAGAATGGATGTACACGTAAATCCCACCAGATTTTCTTGGCATTGTCGATGGTTCCCGTTTTTACCAGAAGATCTACATAACTGTCGAATTCTGCCAGAGAGTTAAAATAACTCGGGATACCGGTTCTCGGGAATTTTACAAAAATTTCCTGTCTGTAAGATTTAAAGCCTGTATATCTTCCAATCCAGAAAGGTGAATTGGTGGAAAGTGCATATACGTGAGGAAGAAAATAACGCATGACATTCTGAATTCTTACCCCTTCTTCGCGGTTGGGAATTCCAATATGAACATGCAGTCCGAAAATAAGATTTTCACGGGCTACATCTCCCATATCATCTACGATTTTTATATATCTTTCTCCCTGGGTGATATTGTTATCAGACCAGTGTGAAAAAGGGTGTGTGCCTCCTCCGGAAACACGAAGTCCCTGCTCATGGGCGATATTGATGAGATGACGCCTTAAATTTGTTAATTCTGCTCTGGCTTCCTGAATATTCTGACAAATTCCTGTTTCCATTTCAATCATGGATTCATGCATTTCATGTTTTAAATTTTCACTTAAAACCGCCTTGCCACCCTCAATGATTTTTGAAACGTGAGAAACCAGATCTCTGCTTTCCACATCGATGATCTGATATTCTTCTTCAATTCCAATAGTAAACTGATGCATTTTTTGTGTTTTTTTAATTCTTTTTCAATGTTATTTTATGGAATTTTTCACAAAGGTTCCCCAAGTAATATTAGGTTTCCCCGGAACATATTCTTTAGCTTTTTCAATAGCCAGTTTTGCGGCGTGCTCTATGATCCAGGCAAAATTTTCTTCTCCTACAGAATTTCGGTCTGCATCCGGAGCAGGGTTGCAGAAGTCAATGGCATAAGGAATACCGTCTCTTACAGCAAATTCTACCGTATTAAAATCATATCCAAGGGCCTCATTCATAGTAATGGTGTAATCATGAATGGTTTTCAATAGCTTTTCAAGTTCTTCACCTTGAGTCTGATGCGTAGTGGCATATCTCAGATGAGGGGCATTTCTGGGTTCATAAGGCATGATGTGAACATATTTCCTGCCCAGGCAATACACTCTGTAATAATCATCAAAGATGATTTCTTCCTGTACCATCATCACCAGCTGTTCTGTTTCCCCTAGTTTGTTCCAAAGATCATCCGGATTTTCTACTCTGTAAACGTTTTTCCAGCCACCTCCGTCATGAGGTTTCATATACGCAGGAAATCCTACATAATTGAATATATATTCCCAGTCATGAGGAAATTTCAGGTTTCTGAATGAAGTTTCAGATGTATTATCCGGTCTTTCATGAGACGGAAGCAGCACCGTTTTAGGAAGCGGAATGCCAAGTTTGGACATCAGGGCATTGTTGAAGAATTTCTCGTCAGCACTCCACCAAAAAGGATTGTTAATTACATAAGTGCCGTTAAGAGCTGCATTTTTCAGGTAAGCTCTGTAAAAGGGAACGTCCTGCGAAATTCTGTCGATGATCACTGCATAGCCATAATCTGCTCCCTGCTCCAGTTTGTCAATGTTAACGGGCTCAGCTATGATGTCTCCACCTCCCAGTTCATTTACTTTGTCTATCAATGCCCAGGGAAAAGTGTCTTCCATACCGAAAAGAATTCCTACTTTTTTTGTCATAATTTTTGTTTTTAAGGTGGGTGTTATTTTTTCTATTTGTTTTTTTATTGTTTTTAAGAGAAAAATGTTCCTATAAATGTAGGGAAGACCATTCTCCACAGCGGCCAGTCGTGGCCGATCCATTTTCTTTCATCATACCAGAATTCTATGCCTTTTACTCTCAGGATTTCAGCCATTTCAATATTTTTATCTTTGCATATATCCTGATCAGAAGTGCTGAGTACTATATGCATATGTTTGTATTTCCAGGCTTCGTCGTTTCTTATAAACTCTCTTGGACAGTTGAAGTAGACCAGATCATCAGAATAACCCTCCATAAAATTTCTTATGGTGAACGCTCCTGAAAGGCAAAACAGATGGGAAACCACATCGGGAAACCTGAAAGCAAAATTGGCGGCATGATACCCTCCAAAACTAGCTCCTGCAACAGCTACGCGATGGGTCTTGTGAAGCTTCTGTATGTAAGGAACAAATTCCTTGATCAGGAACTGTACATATCGTTCATAGTTTCTTATCCTTTGTTGAGGAGATATCTTATCATCATAAAAACTCCAGCTGTCGATGGTCTGTACATTGTAAAGTTTTACTTTTCCCTGTTCTATAAACCAGTTGATACTTCCGTTAAGATGAAAATCATGATTCTGGGTGTATTGTCCCTGGGAAGTTGGAAACATAATGATAGGATGGCCGTAATGCCCGGTCACTTCTACCTTGAGACTTGTTCCCAATATATTTGAATAATACTCTGTATGTTCTATGTGAGGCATTTTTCCTTGTTTGGTTTTAATATTGTGCTTTATCTACGAACCGATAATATGTTTTGCCATTTTCCAGAACTTATGCTCTCTAAATTACATTTTAGCATGGAATCTTCAGGCAGATTGTATATTATGAATTCAATAACATTTTGAATATCAATGTCACGCTTGATTCTTTAGGAACTCAATTTATTGCTTTTGGGGGGAAGGATGTTCAGCATATCTGCATGAATTATTTCGGCGGCTGAATCTAATCTGTCCTGTACAACGGAAGCATCTCCGGATTTATAAACAATTCCTACATGATAGTCTATCGGAAGGAATTTTACCACCTCTTCACACTCAAAACTGCTGTAGTTGGGTTCTTTATCTTTGATCAGGGCGACAATCAGTCCAGAGTAGTATCCTGTAGGCGGAGAAACACTGTAATCATTTCCTCTCAGAAGGGCATCTTCAATTTTGGCCCATTCTCTCCAGATATTAATGCTGCTTGAAGCTTCTACCAAATCTGGAATATGAGCACCGCCAACTCGTGATGAGGTTTCAAGGAAATACCATTTTCCATCTTCTTTCCCACGGATAAATTCTGTATGGGTGGCCCCGTTAATCAGTCCGAAATTGGAAAGAACTCTGGCATTTATTTCTTCCAGTGCTTTAAAATCTTCTGAGTATCTTCCTAAAGTTTTGGACCGGAATACTCCGCCTTCATGGGAAACCTGCATAGGAGGAGCCAGATATTTTGAAGCGGAAGTAAAGACAATTTTTTTATTAAAAGTAAGACTGTCTACATGATAAACGTCTCCGGGTTTAAAACTTTCCAGTAAGAAAAGATGACGTTCTTCTCCTAATGTTTCCAATGCCTCATACAGCTGCTCTTTGGAAGTTATTTTCTTGATTCCGGATGCAGAGGCTTCTGAACGGGGTTTCAGAACCCATGGTGCCGAAATACGGTCTGTAAATTCATCAACTTCGTTATCATTGAATATAGCTGTAAATTCAGGAACATTGATTCCGGAATCCTTCGCTTTTTGTCTCATGGCAAGCTTATCTCTGAAATAACGGTGTGTCGTTTGTCCCATTCCGGGAATACGGAAGGTTTCTCTGATCAATGCAGCTTTTTCTACATCATAATCATCTAAGGCTACCACAGCATCCACTTTTCTGGTTTTCATTAGGTGGGAAAACCCCTGGATCAGATGATCCAGATTCCAGACGGAAGGTTTTAGCTCAGGCATATAGAATACCTCATCAATAGCATGCCAAGGCCAGTTTTTTTCTTTGAGGTTTTCGGAGGTTACAAGGATGATTTTATTACCGAGCTTCTTCATTTCGTCCATAAAATCGTAGCCTTTGTAATAGCACGAAATACACACAATGATTTTCTTCTCCATATAATGTTTTTTAAGATTTAGTGAATTTTCAAAAATAAAAGCATTTATTTATTATTTTATTAATAGAAAAAAATAAAATATTGTATGGTTTTGAAAATCCACTAATCAATTATACAGAGTTTTTTTGTAAAAAACTAATTTTTAGTGATAATTTTCAATTAAATTCACAAGGAGTTGAACTCCAAAACCTGTTGCTGCTTTTTCTTTAGCATATCCTACACTTCCAAAGGCTACTCCGGCAATATCCAGATGCGCCCATTTAGGGTGATCTTCAATGAATTGCTCTAAGAATTTCGCGGCGATAATACAATCTCCTACAGGTTTTAGGGAGATGTTTTTCATGTCAGCTACATCAGACTGAATATCGTCTTTCCAGACATCCCATAAAGGAAGATTCCATACTCTCTGATGGGTTTGGTCTCCGGTTTTGATCAGGTTATTTTTTAACTCTTCATTATTGGAGAACATTGCGGCACAGGTATCTCCAAACATTCTTACAGAGCTTCCCGTTAAAGTAGCCAGGTCAATCAGGAAATCTGTTTTGTAGTTTTTGGAAAGGTAAGACAATCCGTCTGCAAGAATCAGTCTGCCTTCCGCATCGGTATCAAGCACTTCAATGGTTTTTCCGTTGTAGGCTGTGATGACATCACTTGGAAGCAGGGCTTTTTCAGAAACAGCATTATCGGTAATAGGAAGAACAGCGATGATGTTCACCGGAAGCTTCATTTCAGCAGCATAAATTAATGTTCCCAAAACAGCTGTAGCACCTCCCATATCGGATTTCATATAATGCAGGTTGGCAGAGCTTTTTATTGATATTCCTCCCGTATCAAACAGAATGCATTTTCCTACCAGACCGAAAGTTTTGGCATTTTTAACTGTAGTTTTATATTCCAGAATAGTGAAAGCTGCATCATAGGCACTTCCTTGATTAACGGAAAGATAAGCACCTAACCCAAGTTCTTCACATTTTTTTCTGTTGAATGCAGTGTATTTTAATTCATATTTTTTGGCCAGATTTTTAAGGTACGCACTTAAGATATCCGGTTTTTTAAGATTGGCTGGTTTGTTGAGCCAGTCCTGGCAGGCAGTCTGTCCGTTAACCAATGCTTCTGCTTTCTGGCTGATATGATCTAATTTTTTCTGACTTAAATTTTCAAAGTGTAATTCAAATTTAGCATTCCAGAAAGCATGTTTTTTATCAAAAGGGTAGTTGTAAGTTCCTATTAACAGCCCTTTTACAAATTCTTCGAACTGCTTTTCATTCAAGAAATCAGCGAGTGTTAACGTAGGAACGGTCTGAAGTTTTTCTTTCTGAGTCTGTGAAAACTTGGCCGCTACCTGCTGAATTTCGAAATTTTGTAAGGTAGATTTTCCTAATCCGATGAAATACGTAATTCCTTCTTCATGAGCATTCACAAAGACTTCATACTTCTTTCCTGTGAAAAAAGTGGAAATATTTTTATTGAAATTTTTACTCGTTTTCGTCCACTCTTCTTCTGTAAATAAGTGAAAAATCTGAGTGTAATTTTTGTTTTTTTTATTGATTAGTTTCATAAATAGATGTTATATTTTCTAAAATTCATATAGGCTGCTGTCTTCATTGTGTTCCTGTTCGGCAGAAAGTTTTCTACAGCGGTTTTAATATGTTTAGTTTTTAATGCTTTGCTGTTGTGGCTTTACTTCCACAGGATTTTCTGTATTGTCATAGAACAGCCATTCGATAGCCCTTGGAAACTCCTGCGACCAGTAAAATTCATTATGGGTACCTTCAGGATTGATATTGGTTTTAAATTCAAAATCAAACAACTTTTTCTCTTCCCATTTTTTCAGGTACTCTTCAAAAATATGAATCCTTTTGACCATTTTGGATCCTTCCTGACCTCCTCCATAAAGATAAATTTTTGTCTTAAAAGGAACC
Organism: Chryseobacterium sp. CFS2; assembly: GCF_036543225.1. NCBI lineage: Bacteria > Pseudomonadati > Bacteroidota > Flavobacteriia > Flavobacteriales > Weeksellaceae > Chryseobacterium > Chryseobacterium sp. CFS2. The sequence continues at coordinate 131,666 of NZ_JAZHQU010000009.1, read as the reverse complement.
CGGAAATTCATCATAGGGAAGTTGTTATTCGGTTCTACCCAAAGAGAAGGAGAGAAGATTAATAGCTTAGAATAGACCTCAGGATATAGAAAACCACTATAGATGCTGATCAGTGCGCCTAATGAACTGCCTCCGATTCCCGTATTGTCACGGTCTTTTTTAGTCCTGTAATTTTCATCCACGAATGGTTTTAAAGTATCTGCAATAAAGCGGATGTATTTTTTTCCTTCAGAACCGTTAGCTACATGGTCATTATCAAAAATATATTCTTTAATTCTTTCCTCACTGCCATGCTCTATGGCGATGATAATAAGGTCACCACGCCCATATTCTGCAAGGATAGATAGTTTTTTGTCAATTTCCCAATTTCCGAAACCGCTTCCTTCATTGAATAAATTTTGTGCATCCTGAAGGTATAAAACAGGATATCGTTTATCAGTTGTATGATAATCGTAAGGAAGGAGAGCCCAGACTTTACGGTAACGGTCCAGCTGTGGAATATAAAAGTTTTCGGAAATTACTTCTGCAGTGGGGTAATATTCTTCTTTGAAGGGTCCCCAGTTTAATCTCCATTTTTCTACGGAATCAGAAGTTTTACCCGCCGATTTTTTTGCTTTCCGGTTGGGAGTGATATTTCCATATTGATCCAGTTCTACATTCTCCCATCCACCCTTTGTGAATTTGTACTCAATATCATCTGGAAGAGCCTGGTCATCAATTTCTATAAAATAATTGGCCTGATCAATTTTTTTAAGCTGAAAACCGTAATCTTTGGGATTCCAGCTGTTGAAATTTCCGGTGATAAATACCGGTCTGTCGTCTTTTTCTTCTGTATGAATTTCAAACCTCATCGTGTGTGTTTAATAAAATGTTGAGGTTAAATTTATAAAAAAGATTGTTTTGAAATCATAAAAATATGAGGTAAAAAATGATATATTTGATAGATAGACAAAACACGAAATGAAATTGACAATTATTTGATGAATAATTCATCGCTATTGTCAGTATTTTTCGTAGTTTCAAGAAAAATATAAATACCAACCAATCTTGATGAATTCTGTTAAGACCTACACGCTTTTTACCGATCATGATGTATATCTTTTCAAAGAAGGTAGGCATTATAAACTGTATGGTAAATTTGGAGCACATTCTGCAGAAAAAGATGGCGTAAAGGGAGTGTATTTTTCAGTTTGGGCACCCAATGCAAAAAAAGTTTCCGTGATCGGAAATTTTAATAACTGGAATCATAAAGATCATATTCTGTTTCCCCGATGGGATGAATCAGGGATTTGGGAAGGGTTTATTGAAGGATTAACCTGGGGAACATTATACAAATATGCTATTGAAACAGAAGGAGGCGAAATTCTGGAAAAAAGTGATCCCTATGCATTGAGCTGGGAACAAAATATTCAGGCAGCTTCTCTGGTTTCTACCACTTGGTATGAATGGAAGGATCAGGAATGGATGAACTCCCGTTGGGAAAGAAATAAGCTGGATGCTCCTATATCCGTATATGAACTGCACCTTGGTTCATGGGTCAGAGACGGTGATTATCCTGACCGTTTTCTGAACTACCGGGACATTGCTAAAAAGCTGGTGCCTTATATAAAAGAAATGGGATTTACCCATGTAGAATTTATGCCCGTAATGGAGTATCCTTACGAGCCAAGCTGGGGATATCAGATTACAGGATTTTATGCAGCAACTTCTCGCTTTGGTTCTCCACAGGATCTCATGTTTCTCATTGATGAACTTCATAACAATGAAATAGGTGTTATTCTGGATTGGGTTCCGTCCCATTTTCCGGGAGATGCTAACGGGCTTCACCGCTTTGACGGATCATACCTCTATGAACATGAAGATCCGAGAAAAGGATTTCATCCCGATTGGAAGTCACATATTTTCAATTACGGAAGAAACGAAGTCAAGTCTTTTCTGATTTCAAATGCCATGTTCTGGCTGGATCGTTATCATGCAGACGGATTACGCGTGGATGCGGTAACCTCAATGCTTCATTTAGACTATTCAAGAAATGAAGGCGAATGGGAGCCTAATATATATGGAACTAATGTAAATCTGGAAGCAAAAGCTTTTCTGCAGGAGTTCAATACAGCAGTTTACAAAGAATTTGGAAATAATATCATGACAATCGCAGAAGAAAGTTCAGATTTTCCTATGCTTACAAAACCTGTTCATGATGGTGGTGTAGGATTTGGAATGAAATGGATGATGGGCTGGATGCATGATACACTGGATTATTTCAAAGAAGACTTTCCAAACCGTAAATTCCATCACCATAAACTAACATTTGCTTCTATGTATATGTATAATGAAAATTATATGATGCCTTTGTCACACGATGAAGTCGTACACGGAAAAGCAAGTCTGATCTATAAAATGAAAGGCGATGAATGGCAGAAATTTGCCAATCTGCGGACCTTGTATGTATATATGTATACCCATCCAGGAGCCAAGCTGCTTTTTATGGGGGATGAATTCGGGCAGACCAGTGAGTGGAATTTTACCAAAAGCCTCGACTGGCATTTATTGAAATATCCTGTTCATAAAGGAATGCAGGAGATTGTTAAAGAACTTAATCACCTGTACAGGTCAGAAACAGCCTTTTATGAAAATCAGTTTGATAAGCATGGTTTTGAATGGGTAGAAGCAGACGATCTGGAAAACTCAGTATATGTATATTTAAGGAAAGGTAAAAAGAGAGATGATGTGATGATGGTTGCCTTAAACCTTGCCCCAAAAGTATTGGATTATAAAATCGGGATTCCTGCAGGCACACACTGGGAAGTTGTTTTAAGTTCCGATGATGAAATATTTAGCGGAAGCGGAGTAGAACCTGAAATATTGGAAGAGAAATATGAAGAATGGAGAGGGCATCCGAAGACAATGACGGTAAAGTTACCTCCATTGGCAGGAATTATTTTACGGCAGAAGAAAGATAAAAAGTATAAATTACATAGAATTAAACACAAGAGATAAAGAATGGTTGTTTATCATTTAAGTACAGAATGTTATCCTGTAGCAAAAGTAGGTGGCCTGGCAGATGTAGTCGGAGCGTTACCAAAGTATCAGAATAAAATAAAAGGAATAGAGGCAAAAGTAGTGATGCCTTATTACAATAAACCTTTTGTTCATGATCACGAATTCGATGTGGTTTTTGATGGGTTTATCCATCAGGGTACGAATATGCTGCAGGTTCAGGTGTTGAAAGAAAAGACCAATGTTTTGGGATTTGAACTCTATATGGTAAGAGTTCCCGGATTATTAGACCGGGATAATCCTTACGGCTATCAGGATGAGAGCTTCCAGTTTATGGCTTTTCAGCATGGAGTGCTCCATTGGTTGTGTGCGATGGAGATTCGTCCGGATGTACTGCACTGTCATGATTATCATACAGGATTAGTGCCTTTTATGGTAGAAAACTGTTCCGAATTCAGATTCTTAAAAGGCGTAAAAACAATAGGAACCATTCATAACGGAGAATATCAGGGAATGATGAGCTGGGGAATGGCCAATTATATGCCTTCTTTTGATCATTACAAATGGGGACTGATGGATTGGAACGGATTCATGAATCCTCTGGCAAGTATGATTAAATGTGCCGATGCTTTTACCACCGTTTCCGAAGGATATCTTGAAGAACTTTTCATCAGCTTCCGCGGACTGGAAAGTCTGGTTCGTCAGGAATTCGGAAAAGCATATGGAATCATCAACGGTATTGATACTGAAGTCTGGAATCCGGAAACCGATCCGATGCTGGATTTTAATTTTAACAGTAAAAATGCTGTTGCTCAGAAGAAAAAAAATAAAGAAAAACTCTGTAAGGAATATGGATTGAAACCCGAACTTCCTTTATTTGCTTTTATCGGAAGATTTGCCACGGAAAAAGGAGCAGACCTGCTGCCGGATGTTGTATGGCGAAGTATAAAGCAAAGCTATGGAGCTTTAAATATAATGATCCTGGGTTCAGGAAATACGTATATTGAAAATAAACTGAAAGAATACGACTATACATATACCAATTTTGCCCTGGATCTGGGATATAAAGAACATCTTTCCCATAAGATATATGCCTCGGCAGACTTTCTTCTGATGCCTTCCAGAGTAGAACCTTGCGGGCTGAATCAAATGTATTCCATGAGATACGGAACTGTGCCGGTGGTAAGATATACAGGAGGACTCAGAGATACTGTGGAAGATATTTCAACAGGAGGAGCGGGGCTTAACTTTACTTATCCCGGTGTAGATGATGTTGTACATGCGATGAACAGGGCAATGGCGATTTATAATCAAAAAGGGGTCATGGAAGATCTTATCCATGCCAACATGAATTTTGACTTTGCATGGGAGAAATCTGCAGAAAAATACATAGCTTTATATAATAGCTAAATATGAGAAAGTTTTTTTTCTTTCTACTCATCATAATGCTAATTTCTTCCTGTAAAAAAGAAGATGACGGACTTCGTAATGGCTATTTCTGGCTGTACGGATCCGGTCTTAAAGATAGGTATGGCGAAGAAGCAGCTTATGGTATTTCTGAGAAATGGAAAATAAAAACAGTGCATGCCGGAGGATGTATTATTAATGATGAATTGGAAAAAAAGATAAACAGAGCCAATAAAAAAACACTGGCTGCTATCACAAAGAAATATGGTAAAGGCTGGGAAGCAAAATATCATCAGGATTTAGAAAATTTTGTTATGAAAAGTGCAGATGTAATGGATGTTCTGATTGTAAACAAATTATTCAGGAGCAAGTTGAGAGACTATAACATTCCGATTGATGATGTGGATAAACAGGTTAAAGAACTGAATGATCAGGGAGAGTATGAAGTGGTAGTGATCAATTCAAATCTGAAATATGAAAATAAAGAATGCTTTAAATTAGCAGTAAACACTAAAAACAGAACCGTAAACTTAATAAAATAAAAAACGCAAGATATTTATGAATCGAAATGTAATCTCCATTGTTTTAGGAGGAGGCAGAGGGACAAGACTATTCCCGTTAACATATTCCAGATCAAAACCGGCTGTTCCTATCGCAGGAAAATACAGACTGGTTGATATTCCTATTTCAAACTGCCTGAATTCAGGACTAAATAAAATTTTGGTTTTAACGCAGTTTAATTCTGCTTCTCTCAATTCACATATTAAGAACTCTTATCATTTTGATATCTTCAGCAAAGGTTTCGTGGATATTCTCGCAGCCGAACAGAACGTGGAAAATGAAAGCTGGTACCAGGGAACTGCAGATGCTGTACGCCAGTCGATGAAACATCTTGAAAAATATGATTATGACTATATTCTTATTCTTTCAGGAGATCAGCTGTATCAAATGGATTTCAGGGAAATGCTCGACTTTCATATTGAAAACGGAGGCGATCTTACTATTGCTACCATTCCGGTGAATGCAAAAGATGCCACAGGTTTTGGGATCTTAAAATCCGACGACGAAGGAAATATTACCTCTTTCTATGAAAAGCCGGGTTATGATATGCTGGAAGGTATGAAATCTGAAGTTTCAGATGAAAATAAAAACACCGGAAAAGAGTTTCTGGCTTCTATGGGAATCTATATTTTCACCAAAAATATCCTTAAAAAGATGTTTGATGAAGGTGCTGGCGATGATTTCGGAAAAGATATCATCCCAAGTTCTATTGGAAAATATAAGACATTAAGCTATCAGTATGAAGGCTACTGGACGGATATCGGAACCATAGAGTCATTCTACGAGGCGAATCTAGATCTTTGTCTGGATCTGCCACAGTTTAACCTTTTTTCTTCTTCTCCTATTTATACCAGAGCAAGGATGCTTCCGCCATCAAAAATCAACGGTTCCTATGTAAGTAAGGCTGTTTTTGGAGACGGATGTATTATCATGGCAGATAAAATTGAAAATTCCGTGATCGGAAACAGAACAAGAATTGATAAAGGAAGTACCATCGTAAACTCTTACGTCATGGGAGCTGATTTCTACCAAAACACAACGGAAATCGTCCTGAATGACAGAGGCGGCCGCCCTAATATGGGAATTGGGAAATATTGCTATATAGAAAAAGCAATCCTTGATAAAAACTGTTACATTGGTGACAATGTCAAAATCATAGGCGGAAAACATATTCCGGACGGAGATTATGGTACTTATTCCGTACAGGATGGGATTGTCGTTGTAAAAAAAGGAGCTGTGATTGCTCCGGGAACACATATTGGATAAGAAAAGCAAAGAATCAGAGAAAGATTTTCTGATTAAGTGGTGAAACTTTTAACCAAAAAGCAAAAAAAAGAAACCTAAATTGGTTTCTTTTTTTTGCTAAGTATTTCTATTTGGAAAACAAAGTCAATGAGTATTCTAATTCAGGATCTTTTTGCTCTTTTAACGATTCTAAGAAAAAGCTGGTACTAACGGCATGATCAGGAATTACACCTGTACATTTGGCAACATTCTCTTTATCATTACTGTTAAAGAAGATTTCCGTTCTTGGAATAGAAATAACAGACTTGGTATTGGGTAGTCTGTAGGTAAGAAACCATGCGGCTGTAGTGAAATTGCTGCAAGAGCCGGTTTCCTTTCCTATAATTTTCCCTCTTTTTTCACTTTTAAATAACGATGCAAAATAAGTGGCTGCAGAGAAAGTACGGTTATTGATCAGTAAAATAATTTTCCCGTCAAAAAATATTCCGTCTCTCGGGTAACTTTTTATATACGTATTATCAAGCCTTGAGTTTCCAAAATAATAATCTCCTTTTTCTGCTTTGTCAAATCGCTGTCTCATGAAATTATTCTGATCCGCAATATCTTTATCAGAATAATAACGGCTGGTTTGAGGATCTACCAGATAATCTTTGTAATTGATGTCAACAACCTTAGTTCCGTACTGATATTCATTATTGAATGTTTTATCTTTAGCAATGAACGAATACAGCAAAGGGACATTGCTGATAGCTCCACCCGAATTATTACGGATGTCTATGATGAGTTTTTTAGCTTTCAGATCCTTCATTTCCTGGAAAAATTTCTTTAGCCTTTCATATAAAAAGCTTTCATCATAAGAAAAAGATTTTACAGACAAATAGTACGTTTCAGAATCAATGGAATAACCATAAATTCCATAGCTTTCTGAAATCAGATCAACAGGCAATACAGAATGCCTGCTTTCATAATAGTATCTCGGATACTTAATTCCTTTCACTTTTGCAGTTTTCTGTTCTCCTTTAAGTGTTTTGTATGTCAAGGTGAAATCATTGGTCTGGTTTTTTAAGACAAAAGGAATGTAAAAAGACATATCTACATCTTCCACTTTAATATTTCCGTCCGCAGCTTTAGGAACAGCCTTTAAAAGCTCTGAAGAACTTGTATTATTAATCTCAATAATCTCGCTTCCCACTTCAATAGCATAAGGGTTGGATCCATTCACAAATAGTTGGCCATTCTGTACGTAAGTCTGCAGAGGAAAAAAATAAAGAGAACTTAGAATGTTTTCAAAATAATTGGAATCTGCACTGAAGGAACTGTGTCCGTCCCCAATGATTCTCGCAGGATTGTTCATAAGCAGGCTGATATAGCCTGGATCTTTTTTAACAATATTACGGAGAGAATCTATTTTTTTGTCAATAATTTCCTTGCTGTGGAATCTGTAAGGATTTGGATGCTGTTTCTGAATGATGTCAACTGCGATATCAAAGTCTTTCAGGTATCCATCCTGTGGGATTTCAGAAATTGAGTATTGGGAAAATACAACTGATGATAACAAAACCAATGGAAATGTACATAACTTCTTCATAAAAATAAAATTAAGGCGTTCCAAAAAACAATATGCATACCATACATACCACAGATTATTTGATATTAATCATTAAATCAATATTTTTTAATGCATTATTTTTTTTCAAAACAATCTGTATATTGTTCACTCTTTTTATTTGTATTATTTTTGTGCGATGCGTATTTTTAAAATTTTAGCGGTAATTATTATTCTTTTGGGAGGAGCTTATGCTGCTTCCATGTATTATTTTGTGGATGAAAGTAAAAACTTTACCATAGAAAAAGAGATCGATTATCCGGTGGAGAAGGTTTTTGTTCAGTTTAATAACCTTCAGAATTTTACGAGATGGAATAACTTTTTTACCAGCTCATCTTCTATAGATATTGATTATTATACGCCTTATGAAGGGCAGGGAAGTGCCATCAGTTATGTAGATCCTAAAAATAATACCGATGGAGAAATGTTCATCAGGTATGAGAACCTCAATAAAACATTGAAATATCAGCTGTTTGAGGATGAAAATGAAAATCCAACATTAGTTGACGTTAAATTTAAGCCGGTTTCTGCAGAAAAAACAAAGATCATCTGGTACGTACACACCCCGAAACTTTCTGTCTGGAAAAGGGTGGAAAACTTCTGGACTGAAGACCGTTTTGCTGAGAATATCAATAAAAGTATGGCGAACCTTAAAAACTCTTTAGAAAATAAAGTAGAAAAAGATAACCAAATGGCGGCTATTAAGTACGACAGTCTCATGGTAGAAAATGAAGAAGACAAACTGTTGCTGGGAATCAATGTAAGTACTTCGAATAAAAAAGATGCGCTCTACAAAAATATTGTGATGAATTATAACAAAGTATATAATTTCGTAACGATGGACCTTGGAAAAAGAGATGATGAATTCGGATATCCTATTCTGATTACAGACGCAGATAATTACAAAGACAAAGAGGTTTCTTATTTCCTCGGAATTCCACTTTCTAAGAAAATTGGAGTGTCTGACAATAATTTCAATTTTAGGTCCGTAAATCCGTCTCAAAATTACGTAATGTACTACAAAGGGAACTATGAGGGACGAATTCGGGCAATCCAGCAACTGATTCAGAAAGCCAAAAAAGATGAGATGCGCTTCGGAGATATCCGTCAGACCTTTATTGAACGTCCGATGGAAGGACAGGAGGTGAATGTTAAACTCTCATTATCAGTGTATAAGTAATTTTTTCTTAATTTATTTTTTCTTAAGTTTTTTTAACGGTTTCAGACTGTTCTAACTCGGTTTTTTTTATTAAATTTGAAGATTAATTCTACAAATAAATTTTAATAAATAGATAAACTGTAATAATGGACAGATTTTCATTCCTAAACGCAGCTCATTCTCAGTTAATTGAGGATTTATACCAACAGTACTTAAAATTCCCGGACTCTCTAGAACCATCATGGAAAGCTTTCTTTCAAGGCTTCGATTTTGCTTTGGAGAACTACGGAGATGACGATAACATTCAGTTTATTCAGGCTCCGGCCAACGCTGCCCCGGCAGTACAACAACAGATTTCTCAGGCAGTATCAAACGGAGAAGTTCCTGAACATATCAAGAAAGAATTTAAAGTAGTAAACCTTATTGAGGCTTACAGAACAAGAGGGCACCTTTTTACAAAGACTAACCCAGTTAGAGAAAGAAGACACTATACACCTACTTTAGACATCGAAAACTTCGGTCTTTCTAAAGAAGATTTAAATACAAAATTCAACTGTGCTGTAGAAACAGGAATGAAAGAACCTGCTACTTTAGCAGATTTGATCAAACACCTTGAAAGCATCTACTGTGATTCTATCGGAGTAGAATATACGTACATCAACAATGTTGAAGAAAAAGATTTTATTAAAAGATGGCTTCAGGTAAATGAAAACCACCCAAGCCTTTCTGCAAACGAAAAAACAGAAATCTTATTAAAATTAAACCAGGCGGTTGCTTTTGAAAACTATCTTCACACAAAATTTGTAGGACAAAAAAGATTCTCATTGGAAGGTGGTGAAACATTAATCCCTGCTTTAGATCAGCTGATCTCAAGATCTTCTCAGTTAGGAGTAGATGAAGTGGTATTAGGAATGGCTCACAGAGGTAGACTAAATGTACTGACGAATATCTTCGGAAAATCTTACAAGCAGATCTTCTCAGAATTTGAAGGAAAAGAATTCGAAGAAGATGTATTCTCAGGAGATGTTAAATATCACTTAGGATCATCTAAAAAAATCAAAACGGCTTCAGGAGAAGAAGTTTGCATCAACCTTACGCCAAACCCATCTCACCTTGAAACAGTAGCTGCCCTTGTAGAAGGTATCTGCCGTGCAAAAGTAGATGACAAATACAAAGATTATTCTAAAGTATTGCCAATCATCATCCACGGTGATGGTGCTATTGCTGGACAAGGTATTGCTTATGAAGTGGCTCAGATGATGACATTGGAAGGATACAGAACAGGAGGTACCGTTCATATCGTTGTAAACAACCAGGTTTCATTTACTACGAACTACATGGATGCAAGATCTTCAACGTACTGTACAGACATTGCAAAAGTTACAGAATCTCCTGTAATGCACGTAAATGCTGACGATGCTGAAGCGGTTGTTCACGCCATCCACTTTGCTGCTGATTTCAGAGCAAAATTCGGAAAAGATGTGTATATCGATCTTTTAGGATATAGAAAATATGGTCACAACGAAGGTGATGAACCAAGATTCACTCAGCCTAATCTATATAAAACCATTTCAAAACACCCGAATCCAAGAGAAATTTATAAAGATAAATTGCTTAAAGACAGCATTACTTCCAACGATGTAATTGCTAAAATGGAAACGGAATTCAAAGCGCTCTTAGATAAAGATTTTGATGCTTCTAAAGAGATTGAGAAAAACGTAATGGATGTGTTCATGGCTGAAGATTGGGTAAATTATCCAATTGGTAAGAGAGGAGCTGTTCAGTTACCGGTAGATACAAAATATGACTTAGCGAAGCTGAAAGAATTGGCGCTTAAAATGTCAACACTTCCAGCTGATAAAAAGTTCATCAATAAAATTACAAGACTTTTCGATAACCGTATCAAAGCTATTGATGGAAACTCATTAGACTGGGCGCTAGGAGAGTGGTTAGCTTATGCAACACTTCTTGTAGAAGGTCACAATGTAAGAATCTCAGGGGAAGATGTTGAAAGAGGAACATTCTCTCACAGACATGCTGTGGTAAAAACTGAAGATACAGAAGAAGAATATATCCCATTAAGACACGTTTCTGAAAGCAGATTTGATGTATTCAACTCTCACCTTTCAGAATATGGTGTTCTAGGTTTCGATTACGGATATGCAATGGCTTCTCCAAATACATTGACAATCTGGGAAGCTCAGTTCGGAGATTTCGTGAACGGTGCTCAGATTATCGTTGACCAGTATTTAGCTGCGGCAGAAGAAAAATGGAAAATCCAGGACGGATTGGTAATGTTATTGCCTCACGGTTCAGAAGGGCAGGGTGCAGAGCACTCTTCAGCAAGATTGGAGAGATTCCTTACCCTTTGTGCTAACGAAAACATGGTGGTAGCGAATATTACTTCACCTGCCAACTACTTCCATTTATTAAGAAGACAGTTGAAATGGGCATTTAGAAAACCATTGATTGTAATGAGTCCTAAATCTCTATTGAGACATCCTAAAGTGGTTTCTCCGCTTGAAGATTTTGCAAACGGTGTATTCCAGCCAGTATTGGACGATCCAACAGCAGATCCTAAAAAAGTAGAAAAAGTAGTTCTTTGTTCAGGTAAACTGTATTTCGAATTGCTAGCGAAGAAAGAAGAGCTAAACTGTGAAAATATCGCATTAGTAAGATTTGAGCAGTTATATCCGCTACAGGCAGATGCTATTGAAGCCATCTTCAACAAATACGAAAACAGAAAACAATTAGTATGGGCTCAGGAAGAACCTGAAAACATGGGGGCTTGGTCTTATATCCTGAGAAACTTCAGAGATACAGGAATCCAGGTAGTTGCTCCGGTACCAAGTGGTGCTCCGGCTCCAGGTAGCCACAAAATGTTTGAGAAAAACCAAAATGCAGTGATCAACAGAGTTTTCGACAGAGATGATGCTCCTGCAAAAAGACCAGTTACAGCTTAATTTAAATAATATCCAATTAAAAAATAAAAAATACTCGATATGTCAGTTTTAGAAATGAAAGTTCCTTCCCCGGGCGAATCAATTACAGAAGTTGAAATTGCAACTTGGCTTGTAAAAGATGGTGATTATGTAGAAAAAGATCAACCTATCGCCGAAGTGGATTCAGATAAAGCAACTCTTGAATTGCCTGCAGAACAAAGTGGTATTATCACTTTAAAAGCAGAAGAAGGTGATGTAGTACAAGTAGGTCAGGTAGTTTGTTTAATTGATATGGATGCTGCAAGACCAGAAGGTGCTGCACCTGCTGCTGAAGCTCCAAAACAGGAAGAAGCTCCAAAAGCTGCTGAACCTGCTAAACAAGAAGCTCCGAAAGCTGCTGCTCCGGTAGCGGCACCACAAACTTATGCAACAGGAGCTCCATCTCCGGCTGCTAAGAAAATCCTTGACGAAAAAGGAATGGATGCTGCTCAGGTTTCAGGGACAGGAAGAGACGGAAGAATCACTAAAACTGATGCTGAATTAGCAGCGGTTCCTGCATTAGGAGGAAGCCCTATGACAGCTACAGGTGCAAGAACTACCACTACTACTAAACTTTCAGTTTTAAGAAGAAAAATCGCTCAAAGACTGGTTTCTGTAAAAAATGAAACGGCAATGTTGACGACTTTCAACGAAGTGGATATGTCTGAAATCTTCAGATTAAGAAAACAATATAAAGAAGAATTTGCTCAAAAACACGGAGTAGGACTTGGTTTCATGTCTTTCTTTACAAAAGCAGTGACAAGAGCATTACAAATGTATCCGGATGTAAACGCATCTATTGACGGAGACTTCAAAGTAAACTATGACTTCTGTGATATCTCAATTGCGGTTTCAGGTCCTAAAGGATTAATGGTTCCGGTATTGAGAAACGCTGAAAATATGTCTTTTGCAGGAGTTGAAGCCAACATCAAAGATCTTGCTGTAAAAGTAAGAGACGGTAAAATTACTGTTGATGAAATGACTGGTGGTACTTTCACAATTACCAATGGTGGTACTTTCGGATCTATGATGTCTACTCCAATCATCAACCCTCCACAATCTGCAATCTTAGGAATGCACAACATCATCCAGAGACCAGTAGCTGTTGATGGACAGGTAGTAATCAGACCAATGATGTATGTAGCAATGTCTTATGACCACAGAATTATCGATGGTAAAGAATCTGTAGGATTCCTTGTAGCGGTAAAAGAAGGTATCGACAATCCTGTTGAAATACTAATGGGAGGTGACGAAAGAAAAGGCCTTGGATTATAGTTTTTAATGAAATTATAACATAATATATAATCTCGCCTCAAAAAAGGCGAGATTTTTGTATTTATTAAGAAAATGCTACAATGATGTTTTCAAAAATGACTTCCAATATCAAAGTTTCAGTTATACCTGAATATGATAGTAAAAACAGTTATCCATCCGAAAACCGTTACGTTTTTAAATACAATATTACGATAGAAAATGACGGAAGCTTTCCTATCAAAGTATTAAAAAGAAAATGGCTGATCTTCGATGTCGGATTCGGATACACAGAAATTATAGGCGATGGAGTAATCGGATTGACCCCTGAGATTGGAACAGGCGAAAATTTCGCTTACTTCTCAAATGTAATGCTTCGTTCCGGAGTAGGAAATATGAGCGGAAAATACCTGGTTAAAAACCTGGAAACACAAGAGACTTTTGAGATTGATATTCCAAAATTCAATCTCCTGTCTGAAGTGTTGAGTAATTAATGATTGATATAGATTGCAGACCAAGAACCCGGGGTCAATAGTCTGCTATTAAAGCTTTTTGATTTTTGCTTTCATATAATCGTTAACTTCATCATTACTGGTGAGGAAGAGTTTCTCAAATGCCAATAAAGAAATCTTGGCACATACTTCAGCATCAGCTCCTGCTCTGTGGTGGGTAAAATCAATCTTATGATATTCAGCTAATGGTTTCAGTCCGTATTTCGGAAGATAATTCCATGATTTCTTAGCAAGCTGAATACTGCACAAATAATTTAATTTTGGGGTGAACATCCCGTAATGCTCCAGACATCCTCTTAAAACAGAAGCATCGAAACCCGCATTATGAGCAATCATAAGGCTACCGTACATCATTTCCTGAGCTTCATGCCATATTTCATCAAAAGTAGGAGCATCTTTCACATCCTCAGGAAGAATCCCATGCACTGCAATATTGAATTTACTGAAATAAGGAAAACTCGGAGGTTTTATCAGCCAGGTTTTTGTTTCAACAATTTTAGAATCCTGTACCACACAAATTCCCATCTCACAAGCTGAACTTTTCTCGTGAGTGGCCGTTTCAAAATCTATTGCACAGAAATCCATTGTTTTAAATTATAAGTTGTTAGTTGTTGCTGGTTGCTTGGTTGTTATTGCTGCTGGTTACTGGTTACTGGTTCTCTTGTTTAGAATTTGATTTTCAAGGTTTTTGGTTTAAAGTTTAAGGTTAATTGAAGTAATGGAATTTTACTCTAATGAGTCTTAGTTCAAAATAAGTATAGAAAGTAGTAATTTTCCCTAATCCCTAATCCCTAATCCCTAATCCCTAATCCCTAATCCCTAATCCCTAATCCCTAATCCCTGCAACCTATTACCCATCATCTGCCACCTATCACCTTCCGCCCAAAAAGTGTTTAAAAATCAACCATTTTGATTGGTAGAAGTCATTCTTCTGGTGTTTCTGACGAAGTTTCCATGTTCCCGGAAGCTGAGCATAAAACCCAAAATGAGCTCTTACAACAGCCCAAAGATGTGGGAAACCATGCTTTAATCCAAAATAAATTCCGGCAACACTATCCAGACATAACCTGAAAAAGATGAGCCAGATCAATTGAGGAAAAGGAAGGTTTTTAAGCATCATAGAAAGATTATTTCTGATGTTTAAATAAGTCTTCTGAGCACTCTGTTTGTTGAGCGTTCCACCCCCTACATGATAAACACTTGATTTTCCGGTATAATAAATCTTCTTGCCAGCGTTGATAAGCCTCCAGCACAGATCAATTTCTTCCTGATGGGCAAAAAATCTTGCATCAAAGCCATTCTGGTCCCAAAAATCTTTTGAACGGATAAAAAAACAGCAGCCTGAGGCCCAGAAAATCTCTGTTTGGTCATTATACTGACCTTTATCTTCTTCCAGATCATCAAAAACTCTTCCTCTGCAATACGGATATCCAAGGTTGTCTATCAATCCTCCGGCAGCACCCGCAAATTCGAAATAGTTTCTGTTATGATAAGATAAAACTTTAGGCTGTATGGCTGAAATGGAAGAGTTGTTTTCCAATAATTCCAATACAGGTGCCGTCCAGTTCTCAGTAACTTCTACATCAGAGTTGAGAAGACAGTAATATTCATTCTTGATGGATTTTAATCCTTCATTATAACCGCCTGCAAACCCATAGTTTTCATCATTTTTAATAATGTTTACCGTTGGGAAATTCTTTTCTAGAAACTCAATGGAATCATCTGTAGAAAGATTGTCTATCACATAGATATCGGTATTCTGGGAAAATTGAACCACACCCGGAAGAAATTTCTCAAGCCAGTTTCTGCCGTTCCAGTTTAAGATGGCAACTGCCAGTTTTTTCTGCATGTCAATCTATTTTTTTTCAGAATCAAAATTTTTGATAGAGTTCTGATATTTCCATTTTCTGTGTGACCAAAGGTAGTTGTCAGGATTTTTGTGTAGCGTATTTTCCAATAATTTATGAAATTTTCTCACGACCTCATTTTCTGTGAATTTTTCATTATCCGGATATATTCTATGATAATTAACCTGATAATAACCGCGTTTCACCTTTTTCATCTCACAATAGATAAAGACAAGATCCATTCTTGTTGCCAGTTTATCATATCCTATAAAAGCAGGAGTGCGCTGATTCAAAAATTCTAATCCGTAGGTAACATGGGCGTGATGAGGAGTTTGGTCTGCTACAAACATATAAGCAGAATCTCCGTTATTTTTAGATCTGAAAATATTCAGAATAACTTCATTGGCTTCCAATGCTTCATTTCCGAATTTGTTTCGGACCTGCTTCATCTGATTTTCCCAAAAATCGTTATTTACCTTTCTGTATACGGGATGGCAGTGAGCCTGGGGAACAATCTTTGCCAATGCATTGATCCACTCCCAATTAAACACATGCCCTGCCAGCAAGATAATATTTTTACCTTCCTTTTTGGCTTCATGAAAAAGATCCTGGTTGATATGCTGCATTCTCACCCGGGCCTCTGTCTCCGAAATGCTGAAAGATTTTATAGTCTCTACCAGATAATCTGAAAAATTAAGGTAGAACTTTTTTCTTATCTCTTTAATCTCATCTTCAGATTTCTCGGGAAATGAGTTTCTCAGGTTCTGAGTAATGACCTCTTTTCTATATCCTACGAGATAATAGTTTAGGAAAAAGATGACGTCCGAAAAAATATACAATATTTTCAGCGGAAGCTTGGAGATCAGATATAATATTTTGATTAGAAAATTCATAAAACACGCAAATTTAGTGATAATAAAATTATGGTTCTATTTTTGCAGAAGGATATGTGTTATTTTTTTTACTTTTATATTATGAAAAGATTGATAATATTCGCTTTCCTGGGATTAAGTACTTTCGCTTTTTCGCAAGATGTAAAGAATTCCCCTGATAAAGGAAAACAAAAAACAGCGCTTATAGTTCCTGCAGAGCAGGCTAAATTAGAGGCTCAGAAAAAGGCAGCTGAAGAAAAAGCGAAGCTTCCTAAACCTTATGACCCAAAAGCTGATGCTCAGGCTGATATTAATAGACTGGTTGCCCAGGCTAAGAAGGAAGGCAAAAATATAATGATTCAGGCAGGTGGTAACTGGTGTATCTGGTGTCTTCGTTTTAATAATTTTGTACAGACGACCCCTGAACTGAAGGAAATTGTTGACAAAAATTATTTGTATTATCACCTGAATTATTCTCCGGACAATAAGAATGAGAAAGTTTTTGCTCAATATATTAATATTAAGGAGCAGCAATTTTATCCTTTCTTCATCATTTTAGATAAAGATGGTAAAAAGATCCATGTTCAGCAGAGTGAAGTCTTAGAATCAGGAAAAGGCTATAGCAAAGAAAAAGTAAAAGAATTTTTGGAAAAAGGAAAGGTTCTTTAAAAATAAAACCCGTTCATTAAGAACGGGTTTTTGTTTTTTAATATTTTAAGAACCAGCACAGAACTCCATGCGTATTGCGCCTTTTCCATTAGCGTCATAGCAAGCTGCGGCGCCTGAATACTCAATACACGAAGTACAAGAACTGATATATACCATACTTCCATCCGAGCAAGATGTAGCGCATGATACTCCTCCTTTTAACTTACTTAATTTTTCTCTTGATAATTTTTTCAAATTTTTCATGGATATTGATTTTAGTTTTAGGGCATAAATATATTGTTTTTTTCAATTAAAATCCCTTATCAGGGAGAAATTATAATAATTTTTTTATCCAGCTTAATTTTTTTTCCGAATAAGGCGGATATTTGATATCAGGTTCACCCCATGTTGCTTTTTCAAGAACTGCTTTCTGGTGTGAAAAAGCTTCGAAACCATATTTTCCGTGATAATTTCCTATTCCTGAGTTGCCAACACCTCCAAACGGAAGATGATCATTGCTTAAATGCATTACCGTATCATTGATACAGCCTCCTCCGAAAGAAAGTTTCCGTGTAAAGTTTTCTTTCTCTTCGGAGTCATTGGTGAAAAGATAAGCTGCTAAAGGTTTTTCAAGTTCTATAATGGCGTTTAGAGCTGCATTATAATTTTGAAAGCTAATAACCGGCAGAAGAGGACCGAAAATTTCTTCCTGCATAATTTCATCATTCCAGTCGATAGAGTTGAGAATGGTAGGCTCAATGTATAGCTTTTCTTCATCGAAATGTCCACCGGAATAAATTTTTTCTTGATTTATAAGACGTATAAGGCGCTGGAAATTTCTTTGATTAATAATTCTTGTATACTGCTCAGAATCCATCTCATATTTGAATTGTTTGATGTATTTCCTAAGCATTTCCAGGAATTGTTCCTGAATGGTTTCTTCTACCAACAGATAATCGGGAGCTACACAGGTTTGTCCGGCATTGAGGAATTTCCCCCAGACAATTCTTTTGGCTGCCATTTCAAGATTCGCATGTTGGGTGACAATTGCCGGAGATTTTCCTCCCAGCTCAAGGGTTACTGGGGTAAGATGTTCTGCTGCTGCTTTGTAAACGATCTTTCCCACTTTTGTGCTTCCTGTAAAAAATATTTTGTCAAATTTTAACCTTAAAAGAGCGGTCGTTTCATCAATACCGCCTTCATACCCATAAAGATATTCAGGGGGAAAATTTTCATTGATGATAGAAATCATAGCTTTCATGGTATTTGAAGCTATTTCGCTAGGCTTTAGAATACAGCAGTTTCCGGCCGCCATTGCCGCAATAATAGGGGAAAGGGATAACTGATAAGGATAATTCCATGCCCCGATTACCAGTATACATCCCAGTGGATCAGCATAAATTTTACTGTTTCCCAGCTGATTAACAAGATTAGTACTTACTTTTTTAGGTTTTGAAAGCGTTTTTAAATTTTTGATATAATAATTAATATCATTCAGAATAAAGGATAATTCTGTGGTGAAAGTATCAAATTTTGATTTCCCGAAATCTTTGTTAATTGCTTCATAGAGCATATCCTCATTAGAAATAATGAGACTTTTAAGCTTTTCGAGATACATTTTCCGGAAAGCAAGACTTTTGGTTTGCTGTGTTTTAAAAAAATCTCTTTGGCTCTGTAAAATTCTTTCAATTTCCATTGGGTGGGTTTTTATTAATCGTTCCTATTTCCAGCATCGTATGACTGAGAAATTTATACATAATAATGATGGATTAATTTAATTAAAAACAAAATAATATCCTATAATTATTAACAAAATAATAAATATTGAAGAAATCATTGTTTGGTGATAAAAATATTGTAGTTTTATTGTATAAAAATGTAAGGATGACAAAATTACTCTATTTATTACCTTTATTTTTTCATTATTTCAGTTACGCACAATGTACAAGCTGCGGTGTTCAAAATCCTACAGACCCTGATTTTCATTTTCCCGATAATACAACGGTTTGTTTCACTGCTGATATGACGTTTAATAATCCAACTTTTGGAACCAACTCCAAGATTTGTATTGCTTCGGGAGTTACACTGCAGTTTCAGAATAGTATAAGCGGAGCCACCAATGCACCTGCAAGCTTTGAAGTGCATGGAACACTCAGTTTTAACCAGACCATAACGAGTGTTGCCAACCTGAATGTTCATGTTTATAATACAGGAAATATAACAGTAGGAGGAGGAAATGGAAATCTTACCATTGGCGGGCAGGTGAACGAAATTGTCAATGAGGGCCTTATCGAAATGGGAGTGTTGCAATTAGGGGATAATTCCACGAATAGGATTGATAATTTTGGAAATCTCAATATCAATGGAAACCTGAACATGAGCAGTTCTGCTACCACTTTATTCAGGAACGAAGGTGGCGGGTTGATATTCATCGGTGGTAACTATGGGAATAATGAGCAGAGTGTGTATGTGAATTGTGGTACCATTATATCTCAGAATGGATTTAATATTAATGGCGGTAAAATAATCAATACCGGCATTTTTACCGTAGGAGGTGATATTAATTTATCAGGAAGCAGCAGTGAAATTTATAATTTTGGTCTTTTTACCTCTAACGGGAATATGAATAATGCTCCTGCTGATGCGGTGATTTATAATGAGGGCCAATTGGCCTTAAATCAGTTTCAGGGAGGAAATGCTGCCATCCAAGGGCCATCTTCATCCACAAAAAAAGGCTATATAGTCCTGCAAAACCCAATTCAGGTAGGAAATGCAGCTGTAGGGCCAAATCTTGATTTTAAGAGAACCACTGGTGCATCTGATCCAGGTACGGTTTTCATGAACAGTAACCCAAATTTCCTGACAAATGTTACGTATGATTGTGCTTCTACCAACAGCTGCAGTGCTCCTTTGATCATTAATCCCGGATTTTGTCCTGCAATCAATGGAGATTTACCCCCAATGGCGGTAGACGATACCTATACTATTGCTGCAGGAGGATCTTCAGCAGGAATTGTACTTGATAATGATTTTGAAACCTATGGAGGAGCACAGGCAACTCTTTCCAATATTATTTTATCTCAGGTATCAACTTCAAATCCCAATATTTCAGTCAATACTGCGGATGGGCATATCATCGCAGCTCCGGGCACAGCTCCCGGAACGTACAATTTGGTGTATCAGATCTGCCAGACAGCATCTCCATCAAATTGCGATACTGCAACGGTTACCGTTACAGTCCCAGGAATTGTACCTTGCTATAAGCCTGCTGTAACCGCAGGAACTATTCTTTCTTCAGATTTTGGAATTACTTCATTGAGCAGGGCAGACAGTGGAGCAAGCAACTGGCCGGGCGCAAGGAAAGGAGCGTGGGTCGTATTAGAATCAAAGAATAAAGGCTTTGTCCTGAACAGGCTTACAGATGCTCAGGTAGCAGCCATTCCACAGGCAGATCTTAAAGAAGGCATGATGGTTTATAATATGACACAACATTGTCTGCAGGCTAATATTGACGGAACAGCTGCGGGCTGGAAATGCTTTACTACTCAAACCTGTCCGGATTAACAGAAAACTGAATAAAATGAAAAGAATTACTTTAATTATAGGTATTATTGCTTACGGGTGTTGTAATGCTCAGGTTGCTTTAGGGAAAATTACTTTAGAGTCAGCTTCATCATCTATTGAATTTGGAAATGAGAACCGCGGGCTTGTTCTTCCCTGGGTAACCAATACATCAGGTATTCAGAATGTTGTGAACGGCACTATGGTTTTTGATACTTCGGATATGAAGGTGAAAGTTTATCAGAATAACCTTTGGAAGGATCTTTCAGTAGATACAACAGGCACGGCCGATACTAGTCTGCAGGATAGTTTAACAGATCATCCGGATGCAAAAGTTTCAGTAGGAACACCATCATCAGTCTCAGGAATTTTGGTTTTGGAAGATGATAATAAAGCTATGATTTTACCGAAGGTAGCCTCTCCCCACCTCAATATTATTTCTCCTGCAGCTGGTATGATGGTGTATGACACGCAAAAAAAGCAACTGGCTGTTTTCAACGGAACAGTATGGTCTTTCTGGGGCAACTGATCTTACATGAT
Source organism: Chryseobacterium sp. CFS2 (assembly GCF_036543225.1). Lineage (NCBI taxonomy): Bacteria > Pseudomonadati > Bacteroidota > Flavobacteriia > Flavobacteriales > Weeksellaceae > Chryseobacterium > Chryseobacterium sp. CFS2. The sequence continues at coordinate 110,479 of NZ_JAZHQU010000009.1, read as the reverse complement.
ATTCCTTACCGCTATTTTTACAGGGTGATAAAGTAATAAACAGATGGCAGTAATTAACGCCAACCAGAAAAGACCTGTAAAAATTTCCATATTGGAAAGAAGGATGGATTGTGCCATAATTTTAGCCTTAAAAGCTCCTGCTGTAACAGAGAGAGAATCATTGACAGAAAGTCTGGACATCGTACTGCCGAAAAGCTGGTTCCACTGACTGTAAAAAACAGGATTGGTGTCTGTAAGATTCGCACTGAGTGTATCGGAATGTTTTAAGGTTAAAAAAAGCATCAGGTTCTGCATCAAAGCATATCCGATAGCGGTTGTCCAGAAACGGGTTGTCGTTCCTAAAGCTGTTGCATTGGAAACATATTCTTCCGGAGTTCCTGAAATTAAAAAGAATACAAGGGGAGTAAATAATAATCCCTGAGCAACGCCCTGCAGGAATAAAGGCGGACAGATTGTGGAAAGGGTAGTGTCTGGATAAAAAGTATAGGTAAACCACGCACAATCAATAGCAAGCAGCAGAAATCCTGTAAAGAAAACAATCCTTGAAGAGACTCCGCGAACAAGGCAGATTCCTGATAATAATATTCCCAAAAGAGTTCCTGCCACATTCCAGTACTGGATATTCACAATATAATCCCATGGCCATTTCCATACTGTAGCCATGATGCTGTATACATTATTCAATCCCGAACGGATCAGATAAAAAATGAAAAACAGAATCATTCCTGCAATCACATTTCTGGAACTGAAAACTTCAAAATGAAATAATGGTCTTTTTGAATTTCTTTGTTTAAGCATAAATAAACCTCCTGAAAGAAGGAATATAAACAGACACATGATAATGGTATCAGATTCAAACCACATCAGTCTTTTACCATAGATGATGGCATAGCCGCCGGCCTGCAGACATACCCAGAGTAAAAACCAGCTGGTGATATCTAATTGATACAAAGGTTTTTTAGGAAAGAATCTGTTTTTGTTGAATAACGCAATACCAATGATCAGTACAAATACATGAAAATACACCATCATCAGGATCATATGCTGAAAATTGTAATCTTCAATACTGGATTTTAAAAGGGATGTGGTTATTGTTCCTCCGGTCAGCATGATGGTATACATAAAGAGATAAGCCAAAACCTTGGCGTGTCTTGTTTTTAATTCCGCAATAATCAGGGGAAGAAAAATAGCGCCTTCCAGTAATCCGAAAATGCCTTCCAAAAAACGGATGACCAATATCACATGATAATCATGGGTGACGGATAAAACATAAAGAATAATTACAGAAATAGAGGCCATCAGCAATACATAATATTTCACACTGAAGTAAGCCATAAACCGCTGTAAAACTAAAAGGGTAACCACAAATGTCCCATACATCAAAATCATTAAATACTGGATGTCGTCTGAATCAACATCCATAAAAGAAGAGGTGAAGGCGCTGTTCGAATGTAAAAGCGACAACAACATCAGGTGGGGAAACAATGCCAATATCAGAAGAGGCAGCTTCAGCCATTGTGGTACCCATTTATGATAAACTGTATTGTGCTGCATAATTTTTTTGAGAATGAAAAAGCGAAAAGACAAAAGGCAAAGGTGTTAAACAAGTAAAAGGTAAAATGGCAAATATGCGTAAGAAAAAATTTGCAGATTCGCTATTTCGCAGTTTGTCTTTTCGCTAAAAAAATAATTTAATGGTAAAGTCTGAAAGGTGTTAACTGGAAGGTAATTTTCAATTGAATAATTTTGTATTCTAATACTCTAATACTCTAATACTCTAATATTCTCCCACACTCAAACTCATATCTTCTTCGCACTTACCAGAACATTCATTCCGGAAAGTAGTTTTTCGTTGTCTTTATTTTGATCAAGAATAATTTTTACTGGAAATCTCTGTTCAATTTTCACAAAGTTTCCGGTTGCATTATCCGGCTTTACTAATGAAAACTGTGATCCTGATGCAGGAGAAACGGAAAGTATTTTTCCTTTAAATTCAACATTGGGATAGGCATCTGCGGTAATAATTACTTCCTGGCTCTGATCTATCTGCCCAAGTTGCGTTTCTTTGTAATTGGCAATAATCCATTTTTCTTTGCTGACCATTTGTACCAAAGCCTGGCCTTCTTTGATCAGTTGTCCTTCCTGAATGGTCTTTTTTCCTACCCATCCATCATAAGGAGCGGTGATTACCGTATAAGAAAGATAAAGTTGAGCATTATTAAGGCTTGCAGAGCTCTGCTGGATTTGGCTCTTCACAGGGGCAACTTTAGTCTGTTGTTCATTGGCTCCGGCTTTTACTGCAATTTTTTGCTGCTCCAATGCTAAAAGATTAGCCTTTGATTGTTCATAAGAAGCTTTCACATTCTCAAACTCCTGTTCTGTTGCTGCATCTTCTGTTAAAAGGTTTTTGTATCTTTTATAATCCTGTTCCGTTTTCCAGATGTCAATTTTTGCGGAAGCAATTTTCGCATCAATAATCTTGGTATCACTTTCTTTGGTATTGACACCACTTTCGATAGTGCTGATTGTTGCCGTATTGGCATGAAGGTTGGCTTCTGCCATGTGTACCTGATTCACAAATTCCCTGTTGTCTATGACAATTAATGTATCTCCTTTATGTACAAACTGATTTTCATTGAATCGTATTGTTTTGATAAACCCTGAAACCTTGCTGGATACAGGCGTGATATATTGTTCAATCTGTGCATCATTCGTAGTCACATTTTTTCTCGAAAAAAGATAGAAGCTTACCATTCCTGTGATTCCGCTTATAATCAGGATCCAGGCCAGTAAAGTAATAGACTTGTTGATTCTTTTTTCCTTTTGTGTCAATTGTTTCTGTGCCATAGTTTTTATAAGTTTCCAATCGTATATTGGAGTTGATAATATTTAAGTTGTCTGTTAATTTTTACGGAAATAAGATTAGATTCAGCTTCCAGATAGGTATTGTCTGCATCAATTAATTCGGTGATAAGACTTAGCTTATTAACGTATTTTGTTCTTACAATACGATAGTTCTCTTTAGCCTGGTTAATGGCCTCTTCAGCAATTTTTACCTTCTGATCTGTTTCCTCAAACTTTTTGTAAGCTTCATATACATTGTGTCTGATCTTTTCTTCATTTTCCTCTATCTGAAGCTTTGCCAGATCAATATTTTCCTTTCCTTCCTGCATTTTGTATTTGTTTTTATACAGATTTTCAATAGGATAGGTTAGGTTTACTCCAACCATTCCCAATCGGTAGGCATAGGGCTCAGGTGGAAAAAACATCATATTCGGATACTTTAAAAAATATTCTCCACCCGCTGTAATTTTGGGTAAATAATTGGCTTTAATAATTTTTTGATCCAGTTCCTTCAATGAGAGGTTTTTATGGGTGATTTCGACAGATTCATTCTTATTTAAAGCTGTTTCCGTAAGTTCATCTACATAAGGGATTGCTGCATTATCCGAGATAAGATCCTCCGTATTCACATGCATTTCCTGATTTTCCGGCAGTGAAAGAATTGTTTTCAGTTTGTGTTCTGCAATCTGAATATCATTATCCAGTTCCGTCCAGCTCATTTTGTGATTAGAAAGCTGCAGTGAAGTTCTTAACACTTCATTTACCGTTACAACACCATTCGCTTTCAGAGCTTTTACCTGTTTGATATTAACAGAATCTTCCTTCATCTTATCATTGATAAGACTTTGCTGCTCTTTTAAATGATGAATCTGCAGAAAAGCGGTAATGATTTCCATTTTAAGTTGTCTCTCATCCAGATGAGTCTTTAAAGCTGAAATTTCAGTATCAATAGCTGCTTTTTTCTCTGTATTTTTTATTTTGCCACCCATGTATACCGGAATGGAAGCGGATAATGTAAAATCATACATCCCATTGATGGCATCATACTTTGTAGCTTTATTAAATACCCCGTTCTGATGTTGAAACAGGTTGGTTACCTGGGTGTAGCTTGTATGAAACTCAATGTCCGGAAGTTTTTCCATTTTGAGATCTTTCTCTTTGGTAACGGACATTTCCTGTTTTAGATGACTTATCTGTATGCTTTTGTTGTTTTTCAGACCAATCTCTACAGCCTGCTGTAAGCCGAGATGTTGGTAGTCTATCATCTGTGAATGTGAAAAGTTGCTCAATAATAAGCACAACGCAATGCACAGATATCGGCATGCGTTAAATATGATATTCATAAATTAATTAAAGGATTTTTGCTAAAATGATTTTGATGCAGCAAAGTTACGGCGACAAGCATAGTACCTGATTTGTGAAAACAGAAAAAGATTTGCTCATTTACGCCATTTTGAAAATTCTTCTTACCTTTATGGGATGAACAACAGCCATTTTAAAGAAGTAGAAGAAGATGATGCTGAATTTTACGTTTATCATGTCCTTACCGGAAATGTAACTACGGAGATTCATTATCACAGTTCTGCACAATTAGTATATGCAGAAGGTGGTATTGTACATGTTTTTACAGATCAGAAGCACTGGTATCTGCCTGCAAGATGCTTTATGTGGATTCCTGCGGGAACACCTCATTATATTTTTTCTACCAGTCCAAAGGTGGATCTGTATAATTTTTATTTCAAGAAAGAAGAAAATGAAAGTGTCTTTTTTGATGAAATCAACATTTATTCTGTGAATAATTTGCTTCGGGAGATGATTTTGTATACTAAAGAATGGGATGGGAAAATCACAAAAAATGATACGTCTAAATATTTTTTCCTCAAAGCACTTAAAGGCGTTTTACAGGAAAAAAAACATAAACATCTGGCGTTTCCCATACAGCATCCTTTTCCTAAGGATGAAACATTATTAAAGATTGCACGATACATCCATGCTAACCTTGAAAAGCCTCTTACCATCGAATCTACGGCCAAAGAATTCGGAATGAGTACAAGAACCCTTTCAAGGAAATTTAAAGAAATTCTGGGCATGAATTACATTCGGTTCCTGAGAGCTTTGAGAATTACCCGTTCTCTTGAACTGATGCTGGAAGGAAAATATAATATGTACGAAATCGCCATGATGGTAGGCTACAACAGCTTGTCGTCTTTCAGCAATATTTTCAAAAAAGTAATCGGTATTGCCCCTACGGAATATCAGCATAAACTGAGAGGGGATAAGTAAGAAGTGGGAGTGTTTGAGAGTTTGAGATTCGGGGTACGTGTTACGAGGTAACGGGTTTTATAATGCGGGATAAAGATTCTTGCCTGTTCTTACGTATAAGGTTGTTAAAAAGCTAATTTAACGAGTAATATCAGTTAGGATTTCCTACATTCCCCTTCCCTGAAGGGGTGGATTTTTGCATAGCAAAAAGACGGGGTAGTTCAATAAAAAAACCACCTCAATAAATTGAAGTGGTTTTGTATTGTGAGAAAATCTCAGTTGCTTAAAATTAAGCTTCTTCAGATTTTACTTCTTCTTTTTTAGCAGCTGGTGCAGCTACAACTGGAGCGTCAGATACGATATCGAATTCGAAATTGTACTCAACGTTTCTGTGTAGTCTGATGTTTGCAGTTACTTTACCAGTTCTCTTAATAGTGTTCCCTGGGATTTTGATATATTTCTTCTCTACAGAAACTCCAGCTTTAGCAAGAGCAGCAGAAAGATCTGCATTGTTGATAGATCCGAATAATTTGTCACCAGAACCTACTTTTGCAGGAATAGTGATAGAAGTTTTCTTCAATTGCTCAACTACAGCGTTAGCAGCAGCGATTAATTTAGCTTCTTCTTCTTTTCTAGCTTCTAAAGTAGCCTCTAGAGCAGCTTTGTTTTTTGGGGTAGCTAAAAGAGCAATTCCTTGAGGAATTAAGAAGTTTCTAGCATAACCTGGCTTTACGCTTACTGTATCAAACTCAAGTCCTAAGTTTTCTACGTCTTGTTTTAGGATGATATCCATTGTTGTTGTCCTTTTTTAAGATTTTAGAATATTCTAAAATCAAGTTAGAATTAATTATTTATTCAGCAACAAAAGAAGAGATTGCTCTCTTCTTTTATTTATTTTTTGTCTTATTTCAATAAGTCAGCTACGTAAGGTAGTAAAGAAAGGTGTCTTGCTCTTTTGATAGCAGCAGAAACTTTTCTTTGGTATTTTAAAGAAGTTCCAGTGTATCTTCTTGGTAAGATTTTACCTTGCTCGTTTACAAATTGTAATAAGAAGTCAGCATCTTTGTAGTCAACGTGCTTAATTCCGTATTTTTTGAATCTACAATATTTCTTTTCAGATTTTGTATTGATATCAAGTGGAGTAAGGAATTTTACTTCTGATTCTCCTCCTGCAGAGGCTTGTTTAGCCATTTCATCTATTGCCATGTCTTGTCTTTTTTAAAAAATAGGGTTAATAATTAAGCTTTAGCTGCTTTTACTTTAGCTCTTCTTGTTACAGCGTACTCAATAGCATGCTTGTCAAGTTTTGTAGTAAGGTAACGGATTACTCTCTCGTCACGTTTGAATGCTAATTCTAAGTCAGCTACTACAGTACCTTCTCCTTTAAATTCGATTAAAGTATAGAACCCATTCTTTTTCAATTGGATTGGGTAAGCTAATTTTTTTAATCCCCAGTTTTCTTTAGCAACGATTTCGCAGTTCTTTTCTTTGATAAGATCTACATACTTGTTCACTGCTTCCTCTACCTGCGACTCAGATAGAACGGGAGTTAAAATGAAAACAGTTTCGTAATTGTTCATAATGTTAAATGAATTTGTTAATTATTTCGAGGTGCAAAAGTAGAAAATATATTTCTTATATGCAAGAGTACTCGCGAAAATTGAGCGAAAATATCTTCTCATCCAACAATTGATAGGAATGCTTTTTAAGACAGGCGATCTTATTATGAATCTTTTCCCCTTAATTCTGTTAAAAAATTCACCTTCAATACATCATACAGAGAATGTCTGCTCACCAGAATAGAAGCAATAGAAGAGACCATTCCTGCAAGCATCAGATGGAAAATTAATGAATGCCTGTCCGTCATTTCCAGAACAATAATTGCTGAAGTAAACGGGGCTCTGGTAATTCCGGTAAGAAAAGCCACCATTCCGGCCAGAACGACAACATTCGTTTCGTTAGGGGTTAAATGAATTGCTCCCGAAATAACAGAACCTATACTGGCACCCGCAGAAAGAGCCGGAGCGAAAATTCCGCCAGCACCTCCCGAAGTGAATGAAAGGGCAGGGCCAAGCATTCTTAAGATAGGCACGTACCAGTCTTCATGCTTGTCTTTGGTAAAAAGAACCCGTTCCATGATTTCTTTTCCCGAACCCAAAATTTCCCTGTTGATGAAATAAGCGATTGAAGCAATAATCAATGCGCAAATAATCAGGAATATCACATTCGATTTATCTGTTTTCAGTTTTTTCTTTTTCCAGCTATTGAGTGTAAGCATAACCACAGAGAGCTGACTGGCAAGGATACCGGCAGTGGCTGCAACAAGTATAATGGGAAGCATAACCATTAAGGAAACATCATTGGTTTTAGGATATCCCAGATATAAATAAGATCCCGCCAAGGTTTGTGCGGTAAGGCCGGCAATAATTACAGCCGTAAATAAAGCTGTTTTAAAATAATTGATATGGGTTTTTGACAGTTCTTCCACAGCGAAAACAATTCCACCAAGCGGAGTGTTGAACGCAGCTGCGAGCCCGGCTGCTGCTCCTGTCATAATCATATTTTTTTTGGAAATTTTCGGCCACCACTCCGGAAGATATTCATTGACTTTTCTGAAAACAGAGCCTGCAATCTGAATGGTAGGTCCTTCACGTCCCACAGCGCCTCCACCGATGACCAGAATGACAGAGGAAAGGATTTTGAAAAAAATGATTTTGATGCTTAAAAGATTTCTGATTTTACGGTGTTCTTTCGGATTAGCAAGTTCTACAGCTGCCATCACCTGTGGAATACCACTTCCTTTAGCATTGGGTGCAAATTCTTTCACCAGCCACCAGGATAGTACAAATCCGACAGGAGCAATAATGAAAATCATCCATGCATGCCAGTCAAAAATAAAATTCATCAAATGTTCACCCCAGGCAAATATCTGCGCATACATAACGGCAAAGAAACCTGTAATCACAGATCCTATCCAAAAAGGAATGGCTTGAAGGAGATTGTGCTTCAGCTGCTCATTCCTGATATTGTCGAAGGAATTTTTAATGGATTTTTTAATAAGGATGAAAATTTTCAGCATTTATTAATTTAGAGGAGTAAAAATACGTGTTTTTTGCAGATTTTATATTTTTTCTAAAAACTTTGAGATCATTTCAGCGTTTTCAACGGTAAGGGATTCCGGGATTCCGAAACTCAAAATAGAATTTCTGACTTCAAGTTTAAAATCTTCATTAGGAAAATTTTTTACTGTTTCTTTTCTCTTTGGGGTTAAAAAATTCATGACTTTATATTGATCACTTCCCAAAACATAAAAATCTTTGAAATCATGATCTTTAAAATTGACATTAAAACTACTGAAAATTCCTGCAATCTTATCCATCAATCTTTTCTTGTTAATGGAAATATACCCAAAATCTTCTTCAAGTTTTTTTAATCCCCAAAGTTGAATGGTATCAAATTTACGGCCTAAGCGACCACCTCTAGATGTAACCCCAACTTTACTGACAACAAAAAGGTAGAAAGAACTGTTATTATTTATGTCCTTTACCCGGTAACAAATTTGGGGGATGAATAATGGATATATATCATGCGAACTGAATTGTTCATAGGGAGAGTCTTCAATATCAATCACTGAAATATCATAATCTATAGAAAGCTGATCGTAAACTTCAGTAATGAGTTTTTCATCCTGCTCAGTGAAGGCAGAAAATTTTGTCATGTCATACTTTCTGTAATCCAAATCCATTATTGAGTATTATTTGTTTAAAAATAATGCTAATAAATAGAACTTCCAAAAAAGTTTTGATAATAAAATACTAGGTTTGTTTAATTAAATATTTGATAATTAATTTGTATTTTTATTGCGTATTTATAATTTATTTCATGTGATGTTTGTGCTTTTGAAATTTTGTATAATTTAACGATTGAAAAATAAAAAAAACCTCCAAAAATCGGAGGTTTAGTATGTAAAGTCAGCAAAATTATTTATTGCTCATTACTTATATTTCTGTGTTCAGATCCCAGTTTTCAAGGTAGTCGTGAACATGTTTCAGCATCATTCCACCTAGGGAACCATCTACCACTCTGTGGTCATAAGAGTGAGACATGAACATTAGGTTTCTGATAGCGATTACATCACCGTCCGCTGTTTCAAGAACTGCAGGCTTCTTAACGATAGCTCCGATCGCTAAAATAGCTACCTGAGGCTGAGGAATGATTGGGGTACCCATAAGGTTTCCGAAACTTCCAACGTTAGAAATTGTATAAGTTGCTCCCTGAGTATCTTCAGGTCTTAATTTTTTGTTTCTTGCTCTGTAAGCTAAATCGTTGATGGCTTTTGCAAGACCAGAAAGTGATAACTGATCGGCATTTTTAATTACAGGAACAATAAGGTTTCCGTCCGGAAGGGCAGTAGCCATACCGATGTTGATGTTTTTCTTTTTGATGATGTTTTCACCATTTACAGAAACATTGATCATTGGGAAATCCTGGATTGCTTTCACTACAGCTTTTACGAAAATCGGCATGAAAGTCAGTTTTTCACCCTCACGTTTTTCGAATACCGCTTTGTTTTTATTTCTCCATTTTACAACGTTGGTAACGTCTGTTTCAATGAAAGATGTTACGTGTGGAGCAATTTGTTTTGCTTTTACCATGTTTTCAGCGATGATCTTTCTCATTCTGTCCATTGGAATGATCTCATCACCTGCATTTACCGGAATCGTAGCTGCTGGTGCAGATACTGCTGGTTTTGGTGCAGAAGCTGCTTGTACAGGTGCTGCCTGCTGAGCCGGCTGACTTCCTCTGTTAGCAACATAAGCTAATATATCTTCTTTGGTAATTCTTCCTTCCAAACCGCTTCCTTTGATAGATTTCAGTTCAGTTTCAGAAATTTTTTCCTGTTGTGCGATAGATTTTACAAGTGGAGATAAATAAAGATCTCCTGAGAATTCTACGTTTGAAGCAGCCACTGTTTGTAAAGGCTCTTCAATCGCTTTTAAAGTGTCAGCATCCGGAGTAGCCGCCGGAGTTTCAGTTTTTACTTCTTCTGAAGCTGTGCCTTCTCCTTCAATTTCTAAAATAGCAATGGCTTCACCTACTTTTGCAACTTCATCTTTTTGCTTTAAAATTTTTACAATTTTCCCCGAAACTGGTGTCGGTACGTCTGAATCTACTTTATCTGTTGCAATTTCTACTACGGAGTCATCCTCCTTTACGTTATCACCTTCATTGAATAACCAAGTGATAATTGTCGCTTCCATAACACCTTCTCCCATGGAAGGAAGCAATAATTTGTATTCTGCCATTTTTGATTTTTAGATTTTGACAAATATATAAAAAAAATCGGTTTTTTTAAGAAATATATAATCTTAGCTGAATTCGATATAAATATTTTCACCTACATTCAATCCAAACAGGCTTTTAGCACCGTTTTTCTTGCTTCCTTTATAAATGGTAAGCTCCAATAACTGACTATCATTGAAGATTGCAGCAGACTGTCCATGGAATTCTGTCTCCCTTTCCCAGTCTGAAACCACTTCCGTATGGCTGGAAAATACTCGTGAAAGGCTTAGATTTCTGAATTTTATGGTAAAACCGGTATAGCCTTTACTGATGTTTTCAAAAAAATCTTTGTTGATATTTGATATTATATTTCCGAAATTATCAATATACGTGACTTCTCCAATGATCATTCCTTCCGATTCGTTATAAACCGCTCTTGGGAACATTAATTGTTTTGCTGATTGTATTTTTCTTCCTATCACCTCCGGAAGTCCGCCGTTGGCAAGATGCACTGCAGCAGGAACAAAAATGTCTGTAGAGGTAAAGTCGATGATGTCATCAAAACGGTTGTTCAATGTAAGCTCATAGATTGCCTCAGGCTTAATATCAAAAAATATAAGGCTTAAAAGGCCGTTGTCTGCAGCTAGGAAGTAGGATCCGTCAGCTTTATAAATGATATTCTTTCTGGATTTGTTATAAAAACTGTCTACAGAAAGAATGTGAATGCTTCCTTTTGGAAAATATTTATAGGCATTTCTTACAATATACGAAGTTTGTATAAGGTTGAATGCCTGGATGTCGTGGGTTATATCAATAATATTAACCTCAGGGTTTAGAGACAGAATTTTGCCTTTCACAGCGGCAACTCTGTAATCTAAATTTCCGAAATCCGAAGTAAGGGTAATAATTGACATGAGCAATTTATAGAATAGTGTAGTATTGCAAAGTTATTTAAAATAAAAAGAAAGCCCGAAAGATTGTTGAAAAGAATTTGATATAAATTTGAAAAAAAGCTTTAATTTTAAAATCTAAAAATAAAAATACTGCATGTTTGAATTAACATATGATTTGGAAGATATCGATGCGAAAATCTTCTATGGAGTTAATAACCAATATTTCAACTTAATAAAATCAAGCTTTCCCACCATTAAAATTACAGGAAGAGATCATTTCGTCTTTGCCATGGGAAATCAGGAAGCTTTAGACATACTGAAACAAAAACTGGATGATATTGTCAGTTTTATCTCTAAAAACAATTCAATAGGACTGAAAGACGTTGAAAATATATTGAATATTAAAGACGAAAATGAGAAACAACTGGTATTTGACCAGGATATTATTGTAAAAGGTGTCAATGGAAAAGTGATTAAGGCCAAGACGACCAATCTTAAAAAGCTGGTAAAGGAAACAGAGAAAAAGGACATGGTTTTTGCTATTGGCCCTGCCGGAACCGGAAAAACATATACCAGTGTGGCATTGGCAGCAAGAGCTTTAAGGGATAAGGAAGTAAAAAGAATTATCTTGACAAGACCAGCTGTAGAAGCAGGAGAGAGTTTAGGATTTCTGCCGGGTGACCTTAAAGAAAAGCTGGATCCGTATTTACAGCCTTTATACGATGCACTTCGTGATATGATTCCGCATGAAAAACTGGAAGGTTTCATGGAGAAAAAAGTAATTGAGGTAGCACCATTGGCTTTCATGAGAGGACGTACGCTTGATGATGCTTTTGTGATTCTTGATGAAGCGCAGAATACTACCCATGCACAGATGAAAATGTTTCTTACCAGAATGGGTATGAATGCTAAATTTATTATCACAGGAGATCCTACCCAGGTCGATTTACCACCAAAACAGCAATCCGGGTTGAAAGAAGCAATGAGGATTTTACATGGAGTGAAGGAGATCGGGTTTGTGCATCTTACAGAAGAGGATGTAGTAAGACATCCTGTGGTAAGAAAAATTATTCTTGCTTATAATGATGAAGAGAAAAGACTAAGAAACGACTAAGGTTGGATGAGTAAAAGTTTCTATTAACCTTTTATTAACCTTAAATTGGTTAGTTAAAATTTGTTAATTTGAAAAAAATAATTAGTTTTGCAGACCTTAAATGTAAAAACTAATTAAACATGAAAAAACTTTTACTTATGGCAGCAGTTGCTGTTATGGGAATTTCCGCAAATGCACAGGAATTTCGATTTGGTCCAAAAGCTGGTTTCGCAATGTCAACTATTAAACTGGATGATAAGCAAGACGATCTTGACGGAAGAAAAATGTCTGCTAAATATACCTTCTATATCGGAGGAATGGCTGAGTACAAATTCAATGATAACTTTGCTGTTCAGGTAGAGGTTTTATACTCACCACTTGGGGCTAAAGAAAAAATTGATGGAGTAAATGCCGGAGGAATGTATTTTGGTGAGTCGACTAAGATTACTTTTGGAACGCTTTTAATTCCTGTTTCTGCAAAATATTTCATTACAGAAGGCTTCTCATTAGCGGCAGGTGTTAACGTAGGGCTTATCCTTACTGCTAAGCAAAAGACGGTGATCGGATCAGACTTCCTTGATGTAGAAGTGGAAGGCGAAGGTGGTGATGTAGATATTAAAAAAGATATCAAATCCCTTAACCTTGCTCCTTTCTTAGGAGTGGAATATATGTTGGAAAACGGACTTTTCTTTGATGCAAGATACAGTTTAGGAGTATCCAACCTATCTAACGACAACAGCGGAGGTTCTGTGAAAAACAGCTTTGCTCAGGTGGGAGTAGGTTTCAAATTCGGAGGAAACTAATTCTGAAAATTTTATAAAGAAATAATAAAAAATCAGGGCAATTTTTGTCCTGATTTTTTGTTGTACCATAGCTCATTCATTTAAACTCTCTTTATGATGAAAAATAATTAGTATTTTTGCAGGGTAATTCAAAGCTACTAAAAAAATGAAAAAACTATTATTACTAGGTGCTTTTGCACTTTTAGGAGGTGCTGCTCAAGCGCAGGAAGGTTTTAAAATTGGTGGACACATTGGTGTTCCTGTATCTGATGCAAGTGATGTATCTTCGTTTACATTAGGGGTAGATGCAGCTTATATGTGGAATATTGCTAAAGGTCTTGACCTTGGGGTAACCACAGGATATTCTCATTTCTTCGGAAAAGATCACTTTGATGATTTTGGATTTGTTCCTGTAGCTGTTTCAGGGAAATATAGATTTAAAGGAGCTCCTATCTTTGTAGGATTAGACCTTGGATACGGTATTTCTACAAAAGATGGTGTAGATGGTGGTTTCTATGCACAGCCTAAATTTGGATATCAAATGTCTAAAGGAGAGTTGTACATCGGATATCAATCTATCAGCAACAAGCGTGACCTTCCAGGATGGGGAAGCTATAGCTGGAATGTAGGAGCGGTTAACATTGGTTATAATTTCTTTTTGAAATAAGAAAAGCAATTGCATATGAAACTCCGGCCGAAGGCCGGAGTTTTTTGATTAGTTATATATAGACTGTATGGATTCCTGATCAGGAATTTTTAATAGAGTAGATCTATAACGATTAGAAATAAGGAAAAATAACCTTAAATAATAAACATTTGTTTGAATTTTAAGAGTTAATAACTTTAAAATTAATGGTTTAGGTTAATTTATTTTAGCATTCTTCCAGAATTCATGGGGTTTTGCAAAAAAACACAAAATTTAAAAAGTCAAATATATTTGTCTCCTGTTGAAAAAAAATGATTTTTTTATTCATAATTTTGTGAAAAACTTAACAACTTCTCTGAACTAGGATTTATTTTTACAAAACTCTAAATTTTAACAATGATATTAATCACATTAACAAATTTTAATATTAGTGGGGACCACTGTAAATTTGCCCTCAGAAAGTATTAAAATTTTTTAAAATGAAAAAAATATTATTAGCGGGTGCTGTTGCACTTTTCGGTTTATCAAATGCTCAGATTGCTAAAGGAACTACATATTTATCAGGATCTGTTGGTTATTCTCAAGAAGAATCTAACAACGGTAATCTTAAAAAAGAAAACTTCAACGTATTACCTACAGTTGGATATTTCGTAAACACTAACTTAGCAGTTGGATTAGGAATTGGTTACCAAACTGAAAAAAATACAGCAACTACTACTGCAACTTTAGGAAACACTACAGTTGTAAACGAAAGCATCGTTAAAACTCCAGCTTTTGTTGTTGCTCCATTCGTAAGAAAATACTGGACTTTATCTGACAAGTTATATTTCTTCGGACAATTAGCAGTGCCAATGCAGTTTGGAAAAACTGAAACTGAAACTAACTCTGTAGCTACTTCTGGAAATACAGTGGTTACAAACTCTACTTCTACTGAAGCTAAATACACTAAAATCGGTGTTACTGTGAAGCCAGGTTTAGATTATTTCTTAAACAAAAACTGGTCTATCGAAGCTACTATCGGTGAGTTCGGTTATAGCAACTACAAGCCAAAAGATGGTGATGCTACAAACAACTATAACTTCGGATTGAATTTATCTTCTGTAACTTTCGGAGTTAAATATGTATTTGCAAAATAATAAACAAAGCATATAGCAAGAAAGCCCTGAGAAACTCTTAGGGCTTTTTTTTATAGAAAACTAATATAATCATGAAAAGAATCGTATTGATGGGCGCTGTTGCGCTTTTCGGTTTGTCAAATGCACAGATTGCAAAAGGAACTTCTTATCTTTCAGGTCAGGTAGGATATTATCACAGTGAGAAAAATGAATTTGAAACCAAGAGAAAGGATGATGTGATCAGAATCCTTCCTACGGTGGGTTATTTCGTTAATAACAACTTAGCATTAGGACTTGGTATAGGCTATAAAAATGCCGTTACAAAATATGAAGTAAGTAGTCCTGGATTCTTTAATACCGTTGAGATTAAAGATACGGATAATGCATTTGTTGTTGCTCCATTCGTGAGGAAATATTGGACTTTATCCGATAAATTATACATCTTTGGACAATTACAGGTTCCGTTAGAGTTTGGAAAGGAAAAAGTGGATTTTAACAGTGAAGGTGATGGTGGAGATCCTATACTTTCCGCTCCATTTGCACAAAAAAATAACTATACGAACATTGGAGTGAATATCAAACCAGGACTGGATTATTTCCTGACGAAAAACTGGTCAATTGAAGCAACAATAGGAGAGTTTGGATACAATACTTACAAAAGAGATATTGACGGAGCAAGAAGAGCTGATGATTACAAATTTGGCATCAGTTTAACTTCCGTGACTTTTGGAGTTAAATATGTATTTGCAAAATAATAGATAAAATATATACATTAGTCCTGAGATAATTGTCTTAGGACTTCTTTATTATAAAACTATTTAATAATCATGAAAAAAATCTTATTAGCGTCTGCAATCGCTTTATTTGCAGGTTTAAACGCACAAACTACATTCGGGTTAAAAGCAGGCTATGCTTTATCAAAACTGAATACCAGTGAAGGAGACTTTGAGTTTGGCGGAATTGAAGGCGGTATGAAATCTAAATCGGGGTTTTATGTTGGGGGCTTGGTTGAGCATAAATTCAATAACAAGTTTGCTATTCAGGGAGAGCTTGAATATGCCAATCTTGGAGGAAAAGCAGAAGTTTCAATGCCTGGCATTACAGTAACTGAAAAGATGAATCTTAACAGAATCGTAATCCCTGTTTCTGCAAGATATTATGTAACTCCGGAACTCGGTATTTATGCAGGTCCTTATGTAAGTTTTAAGACGAATAATAAAGTGAAGTTTGAAATGAGCGGTCCGAATGCAGGGATGGCGGATCTTTCAGGAATCAGAGAGGGAGAACGTTATGTAGAAAGATATTTGAATGATACTTTAAAATCCACTGATTTCGGTTTATTCTTAGGTGCTGATTACACTATTCATAAAGGGTTATTTGTAGATGCACGCTATAGTTTTGGTCTTACCAATATGATCAAAAATCCTGTAGATGGAGAGACTTTAAAAATGAATTTCTTCCAGCTTGGACTAGGGTATAAGTTTAAATAAACAGATCATCATAAAAACAAAAAACTCTCAGAATTCCTGAGAGTTTTTTTATGAATGATTTTTTCTTTCTTATTTTCCAAACATTCCACCCATTCCAGGCATATTTGGCATTTTGCTCATCATCTGCATCATTTGCTTTCCTTGCGGTCCCTGCATCATCTTCATCATTTTACCCATCTGCTCGAATTGTTTCATCAGTTGATTCACATCTTCCACTTTTCTTCCGGCACCTTTAGCAATTCTGCCTTTTCTCTGTGTATTGATGATAGAAGGTCTTCTTCTTTCTTCAGGAGTCATAGAATAAATGATGGCTTCAATGTGTTTGAATGCATCATCACTGATTTCTACGTCTTTGATGGCTTTTCCTACTCCCGGAATCATTCCCATCAAATCCTTCATATTACCCATCTTCTTGATCTGGTTGATCTGCTTAAGGAAATCATCAAAACCGAATTCGTTTTTAGCGATTTTTTTGTGAAGTTTTTTAGCTTCCTCTTCGTCAAACTGCTCCTGAGCTCTTTCTACCAGGGAAACAACGTCTCCCATTCCCAGGATTCTGTCTGCCATCCTTTCCGGGTAGAAAAGATCTAAAGCTTCCATTTTTTCTCCTGTAGAGATAAATTTGATTGGCTTTTCAACAACAGAACGGATTGTCAATGCAGCTCCTCCTCTTGTATCACCATCTAATTTCGTTAAAACAACTCCGTCAAAGTTCAAAGCATCGTTGAATGCTTTTGCAGTATTCACCGCGTCCTGACCAGTCATAGAGTCTACTACGAAAAGAGTTTCCTCCGGCTTGATGAAATAATGTACGGATTTGATCTCGTTCATCATCTGCTCATCAATTGCTAAACGACCTGCTGTATCCACGATGACAACATCATGGTTGTTGGCTTTTGCAAAATTGATTGCATTTTCAGCAATGGTAGACGGATTGTTAGATCCTTCTTCAGTGTAAACAGGAACTTTGATCTGTCCTCCCAACACTTTCAGCTGGTCAATTGCTGCAGGACGGTAAACGTCACATGCTACCAATAAAGGTTTTTTATTTCTTTTTGTCTGTAAATAATTAGCAAGCTTTCCTGAGAAAGTAGTCTTACCAGAACCCTGAAGACCCGCAATAAGGATTACAGTAGGTTTTCCTGAAAGATTAATTCCTTCCTGAGAACCTCCCATCAGGTCTACCAATTCATCATGAACAATTTTTGTCATCAATTGTCCCGGAGTAAGGGAAGTAAGAACGTTTTCTCCTAATGCTTTATCCTGAACTCTTTTTGTAAGATCTTTTGCAACTTTATAGTTAACGTCGGCATCCACCAATGCTCTACGGATCTCCTTAACGGTTTCCGCTACATTGATTTCAGTAATTTTTCCTCTACCGGAAATATTATGTAATGCCTTGTCTAATTTATCCTGTAAACTATTAAACATATTTATTGTAAATTATAGGTTTGCAAAAATAAGGAATTTTTAGCATATCCAAAGTGTTTGAACACGTAATATTATATATATACGTAATATTATTATAGACAAGAAAAATGATAAATATCAAATCATGGTATAATCCGATAGAAAAAGTCTATTTTTGCGATCAATTAAAATATAGAATGAAAATCAATCCCAATATTCTTGTTGTCATTTTATTCTTTCTGACATTCCTTGTACATTTTTCTCTTTGGAAATTTGTTTTTCACCTGGATGAAATTGTGATCATAAAATTTTACCTTTTTCTGAGTGTCATGTTTATGATGATGATTACGCTGATCATCTTAATCAATAGAGTAGCACCGGAATTTTTAGGATTGTCTGTTATTGGTTTGATTCTTTTAAAATTCGGTTTAATGTACTTAATCAGAAAAAAACTGAACTTTGAAGTGATTCCTGGCTATAAATTTCATTTTATTATTCCCTATTTTGTCCTGACAGCACTGCTTACATACTATGCGATCAAGCTGATTAATCATGATAAAAAACAGTAAAATAATTTATTGAAACTAGAAAAAATATCATATTTTTGCACAACGAAAAAAACCTATCAATGTTTAAGAAATTCGCAGTTTTATTCTACAGTATTTTTGTATTAAACTTAGTGTCTGCACAGCACGGTGAAGCTCCTGCTGGGGCAGCTCCTGCTCAAGAGCTTTCAGAGAAAGACAAAGTAAGCAAAGAAAACAAAGAGTTCATCGATCATCACTTGTTGGATGCACATGATTTCACATTGATGGTTGATAAAGAAGGTCATCACATTGGTTTCCCTCTTCCTGTTATTATCTATGATAACGGTTTCCACTCTTTCATGAGTAACAAAGAAGGGTTCATGCACGGAGAGCCTACTGAAGTAGACGGTTCTTTTTATGTATTGCACCATGAGAAAATCTATAAGACTGATGCTGCCGGAACTTTAACACTTGGTGAAGATGGTCATCCTACAAATGTAAAGCCTTTAGATCTTTCTATTACAAAAAGTGTATTGATCATTTTATTAGTGTCAATCTTTATGTTTGTATTATTTGTTGGAATGGCTAAATCTTATAAGAAATCAGCAGTTCCTACAGGTGTTGCAAGATTCTTAGAGCCCCTAATCATCTTTGTAAGAGACGAGGTTGCTATTCCGAACATCGGACATAAGTATAAAAGATTTATGGGTTATTTATTAACTGTATTCTTCTTTATTCTTTTCCTTAACGTTCTTGGATTAATGCCTTTCGGAATCAATGTTACAGGTAATATTACCATGACATTCTTCCTTGCTATCCTTACTTATTTGATTACAACGTTCTCAGCAAATAAAGATTACTGGAAACATATCTTCTGGATGCCGGGAGTACCAGTTCCAATGAAGTTGATTATGCTTCCTATTGAATTGTTAGGAACAATCACTAAGCCATTCGCTTTGATGATCCGACTTTTTGCCAACATGACGGCAGGTCACATCGTAGTAATGAGTTTGATCGGATTGATCTATGTATTTAAGAATTTTATTGCAGGGGTTGCATTCCCGTTCCTTACATTGGTAATTTATTTACTGGAAGTATTGGTAGCATTCCTACAGGCTTATATCTTTACGATGTTATCAGCTCTGTTTATCGGAATGGCGGTAGAAGAGCACGAGCACGAACATCATGCTGCTCACTAATTGAAATTATAAATTAAAGTAAAACAAATTTTTTAAAATTATATATTATGGAAATCCCTAAAATTGTAGGTGCTGGTATCGTAGTACTAGGTGTAGGTATCGGTCTTGGTAAAATCGGAGCTGCTGCTCTTGAAGCTATCGCTAGACAACCTGAGCAATCTGGAAAAATCCAAACAGCTATGCTTATCGCAGCTGCACTTGTAGAAGGTGTTGCGTTTGCTGCTCTATTCGCGGTAAACTAATTAAAATCAGACCATTATCTGTGACGGTTGGTTACAGGTAATGGTTCTTTAAAAAAAGTAATAATTATTTATACATTTATATAATGGAATTAATTCATCAGTTTTCATCAGGATTATTTATTATCCAGTCTGTTATTTTTCTAGCATTATTATTTTTGTTAGGTAAATTCGCTTGGAAACCTATTTTAAAGTCTATCAATGACAGAGAAACATCTATTGTTGACGCTCTTAATCAAGCTAAATTAGCAAGAAAAGAAATGGAAACTTTAAAAGAGGATAACGAAAGAATCATTCGTGAAGCTAAAATCGAAAGAGATGCTATCCTTAAAGAAGCTAGAGAAATTAAAGACAGAATCGTAGGAGAAGCTAAAGATGTTGCTAAAGCTGAAGGAGACAAAATGATCGAAGCTGCTAAACAGACTATCAATGCTGAGAAGAATGCTGCTATGGCAGACATCAAAACTCAAATCGGTACTTTATCTGTAAACATTGCTGAGTCTATTTTGAAACAAAAATTAGACAACAGCGAAGCTCAAAACGAATTAGTTCAAAATTATTTAAACAAATCAAACCTTAACTAAGAATGCTTACATCTAAAGTAGCTAAAAGATACGCACAAGGTTTACTTGATTTTACCAATGAATCAGGTCAAACGGCTACTGTATTTTCTGAAATGAAAGATGTAGTGAAGATCATGAAAGAGTCTGCGGACTTAAATAAATTTTTCATGACTCCTTATATCGATTCAAAAAAGAAAATAGAAGTAGCAAACGAAATTTTCAAAGGTTTATCTGTTTCTTCTCAAAATCTGATCAGATTGGTGATTAAACACGGACGTGAAACCCAATTGAAAAATATCGCTCAGGAATTCATCAACAAAGTTGAAGACCTTAGTGGTGTACAGAGAGTAACACTTACTACAGCAACTCCGCTTTCAAAAGAGAACCTTGACCAGATTTTAAGATCTACAAATCTTGTAAATGCTGATTCGAACTTTGATCTGAAAGTAAATGTGAAGCCTGAAATTCTTGGAGGATATGTTCTAAGAGTAGGTGACCAGCAGGTAGACGCGTCTGTGAAGACAAAATTGAACCAAGTTAAAAAAGATTTCCAATTAAATTAAGAAAAACAACCATACAATGGCAGAAATAAATCCGGCAGAAGTATCTGCGATCTTAAAACAGCAATTGGCCAACTTCGATACTCAATCAAACGTTGAGGAAGTAGGTACAGTTTTAACCATCGGTGATGGTATTGCTCGTGTATACGGGTTAGAAAACGTACAATACGGAGAGTTGGTGAAATTTTCTAGTGATGTAGAAGGTATTGTACTTAACCTTGAAGAAGACAACGTGGGTGTTGCTCTACTTGGTGAAAGTAAATTAGTAAAAGAAGGTGATACAGTAAGAAGAACAAACAGAATCTCTTCTATCAAAGTAGGAGAAGGAATGTTAGGAAGAGTAGTTGATACTCTTGGTAACCCTATCGATGGTAAAGGTCCTATTACTGGGGATTTATACGAAATGCCATTGGAAAGAAAAGCTCCTGGAGTTATCTTCAGACAGCCTGTAACCGAGCCTTTACAATCTGGTATCGTTGCAATTGATGCGATGATTCCTGTAGGAAGAGGTCAGAGAGAGCTTATCATTGGTGACAGACAAACAGGTAAAACTACTGTTGCGATTGATACGATCATCAACCAAAGAGAATTTTTTGATGCAGGTAACCCTGTATATTGTATATATGTTGCAATCGGTCAGAAAGCATCTACCGTTGCACAAATCGTTAAAACACTTTCTGATAAAGGAGCTTTAGCTTATACGGTAATCGTTGCAGCTAACGCATCAGATCCAGTTCCAATGCAGGTATATTCTGCAATGGCAGGAGCTTCTATCGGTGAGTTCTTCAGAGACACTGGTAGACCAGCGCTTATCGTTTATGATGATTTATCTAAACAAGCTGTTGCTTACCGTGAGCTTTCTCTACTATTGAGAAGACCACCGGGCCGTGAAGCTTACCCTGGAGACGTTTTCTATCTTCACTCAAGACTATTGGAAAGAGCAGCAAAAGTAATCGCTGATGATAACATTGCTAAGCAAATGAACGATTTGCCAGAGTCTCTTAGACCAATCGTGAAAGGAGGTGGTTCATTAACTGCCCTTCCAATCATTGAAACTCAGGCGGGTGACGTTTCTGCATATATCCCTACAAACGTAATCTCTATTACAGACGGACAGATCTTCTTGGAGTCTGATCTATTCAACTCAGGGGTTCGTCCTGCAATCAACGTAGGTATCTCTGTATCGAGAGTAGGAGGTAATGCTCAGATCAAATCAATGAAAAAAGTTTCTGGTACTCTTAAATTAGACCAGGCTCAATATAAAGAACTGGAAGCATTTGCTAAATTCGGTTCTGACCTTGATGCTTCTACTTTAGCAGTGATCTCTAAAGGAGAAAGAAACGTAGAAATCCTTAAGCAGCCGGTAAATGCACCACTTCCTGTAGACAGTCAGGTAGCGATCGTATATGCTGGAACAGAAAACTTAATGAGAAACGTTCCTATCAGAAAAATCAAAGAATTCCAAAACGAATATATCGAGTTCCTAAGATCTAAGCACCCTGATACTATGGCTGCTATTAAGGCTGGAAAAATCGATAACGATATTACAAGTGTTCTTAAGCAGGCTGCTAATGATTTAGCTTCTAAATACAACTAAAAAATTCAATGTTTAAGGTTTAAAATATAATGTTTTAAGCCTTAAACTTTAGACCTTAAACTTTGAACCCAAATTAATGGCAAACTTAAAAGAAATACGAGGCAGAATTACGTCAATTTCATCTACGATGCAGATTACCCGTGCTATGAAAATGGTTTCCGCTGCGAAACTTAAAAAAGCACAGGATGCAATTGTAATGCTAAGACCATATTCTGAAAAATTACAGGAACTTATCCAGAATGTAAATTCTAGTTCAGATCCTGATCAGATTTCTGTATATGCTCAGAAAAGAGAGGTTAAAAGAATACTTTTCATCGCTGTTACTTCAAACAGAGGTCTTGCGGGAGCTTTTAACTCTTCAATTGTAAAAGAGCTTAATCTTCAGTTCCAGAACAAGTCTCAATATGAGATCGAAGTTCTTCCTGTAGGTAAAAAAGCATTTGATGCTGTAAGAAGAAACCGTTCAGTATATGCTAATGGAAGCTCTGTTTATGATAATCTGAACTTTGATGCTGTTGCTCATATCACTGAAGGGGTAATGACAAGTTTCAGAGAAGGTAAATTTGACGAAGTATATGTTATTTATAATAAATTCGTTAATGCAGCGACTCAGGAAGTAACAACAGAACAACTTCTTCCCATCTCAATGCCTGAGAATACAGAGCCACAGGTAGAAACAGATTATATCTTTGAACCAAACAGGGCTGAGATTTTGGATAACTTGATTCCAAAGTCTATCAAAACGCAGGTTTTCAAATCAATCCTTGATTCAGTAGCATCTGAGCACGGAGCGAGAATGACAGCAATGCACAAAGCAACAGATAATGCAGAAGCTTTGAGAAATGATCTTAAGATTTTCTATAACAAAGCAAGACAGGCAGCAATTACCAACGAAATCCTGGAAATTGTTTCTGGAGCAGAAGCTTTGAAAAATTCATAAAGAATTATTTTAACATACCATTAAAGCACCGAATTTATCGGTGCTTTTTATTTACATAAGGGTAAAACCGCTGTTAGTTGCTCAAAATTCTCTTTTGTCTAGAAATTTGAGAATACCCTTCGGTTATTTTTTTTATTCAAAAATAGCCATGTCTTATCCCTTCATTTTTTTCTTTGAAAAAATCCTCCATTGAAATAATCTATCCCGATTCAGGTTATTTTTATTTTGCCTATCTTTGTAGCTAATAAAATTTACAACTTCTAAATGGACTCGGACATAGTCAGGCTTTTGCTGGCCTTATTTCTTGTTTTACTAAATGGCTTTTTCGTAGCCGCAGAATTTTCAATTGTTAAAGTTCGTTACTCACAAATTCAGTTAAAAGCCGCAGAAGGAAACTCTATGGCTAAACAGGCAGAACATATCATCAAACATCTTGATGAATATCTTTCCGCTACACAGTTAGGTATTACATTGGCATCCCTTGCCCTTGGTTGGGTAGGAGAAAGTGCCCTGCATCATATTGTTGAAAATATTTTCACCTCTTTGAGTATTGATTTGACTCAGACAACCATTACCACAATTTCGGTGGTTACAAGTTTTGTCCTGATTACCATTATGCATATTGTATTTGGTGAGCTTATTCCAAAATCAATCGCAATCAGAAAATCTGAAGCAACTACAATGGCAACAGCAGTTCCGTTGAGAGTTTTTTACACGGTTTTCAAACCGTTTATCTGGTTGATGAACTCAATGTCAAATGGATTCCTTAGATTGGTTAAAATTCACCCGGCTTCCGAGCAGGAAATTCACTCTACGGAAGAACTTCAGCTTTTGGTAAAACAAAGTGCTGATAGTGGAGAAATTGAGGAAGAAAACTATGAGATCATCAAAAATGCATTTGATTTTACCGATCACTCTGCCAAGCAGATCATGGTTCCAAGACAAAATATTACTTCCATAGACTTTGAAGAAGATGTTAACGATATCATCAATAAAATTATGGACAGCGGTTATTCCCGTATTCCTGTTTATATTGATTCTATTGACAACATAATCGGAATTTTCTACACAAAGGAAATTATAAGAGAATTTGTGAAGAGAAAAGGAGATCTGGATCATGAAGACCTTAAAGATCTAATGCGTGATGCCTTTTTCGTAGTAGAAAGTAAAAAAGTTTCAGACTTACTGAAAACGTTCCAGCTGAAAAAACAACATATCGCCATCGTTATTGACGAATTTGGAGGAACAGAAGGAATTATTACCCTGGAAGATATTCTGGAAGAACTGGTAGGAGAAATTCAGGATGAAGAAGATGATGAAGAGAAAATCGTTGATAAAATAGCAGATAATACCTATTGGGTACAGGCTACACAGCCACTGGACGAAATCAATGAGTTCTTACCTAAAAAACTTCCTCTTTCCGAAGAAAGTGAGTACAACTCATTAGCCGGATTTATCCTTTATGAACTGGAAGAAATCCCTGAAGAAAACCAGGAGTTTGTTCTTGAGGACTATCACTTTAAAATTCTGAAAATGAATAATAAAAGTGTAGAATTGGTAGAACTGGTTTATCAGGAACCTAATGCAATTGATCATTTAGCAGATAAAATCGGAGAAGTTTAAAAGAGTTAGAATGAATTTTTACAACAGCATAAAAGACTACGAAAATCCAAAACGTCAGTATGAGGAAGAAGTCCTCGTTCTGGATGATACGGATGATGTATATAAACTGGTACTGCATAATGATGATATTCATACATTTGATTATGTAATAGACTGCCTGATCGAAATCTGTAAACATAGCCTTGAACAGGCAGAGCAATGTACAATACTTGTTCACTACAAAGGCAAATGTACCGTAAAAACAGGCTCAATGGATGTATTGAAGCCTATGCATGAAAAATTAATTTCACGCGAATTAACAAGCGAAATCGTATAAAATAAAATCCGACAAATTATTGTCGGATTTTTTTATTAAATCCGGAGGTGAAAATCGAGGAATAACAATAGATCACAAAGAACCGTCGCATTCCGGGAAATCTTTTAATCTTTAAATGCTTTAATCTTTTAATTTCTCAATATTCTTACATTGTCACATTTTATCTAAAATAGTATATTTGTACCAACTATAAAGAAACAAAAAAACAATGCTTGTAATAGGAATTGCCGGTGGTACAGGATCCGGCAAAACTACAGTTGTTGATAAAATACTTCAGCAGCTTGATATTGAGGGAATGAATATCCTCTCTCAGGATAATTATTATCATGACAACCAAGGTCTTACATTGACGGAAAGAGAAGCTCTAAACTATGACCATCCGAAATCTATAGACTTTGACTTACTGATAAAACATGTAAAAGCTTTAAAAAACAATGAGTCTATTGAACAGCCGATTTATAGCTTTGTTACACATTCCAGAACAGGAGATCATGTCACTGTAGAACCTAAAAATGTATTGGTAGTAGAAGGAATTCTTGTTCTTACCAACAAAGAATTACTGAAAGAATTTGATCTGAAAGTATTTGTTCATGCAGATTCTGACGAAAGACTGATCAGGAGGATCAGAAGAGATACCCAGGAAAGAGGAAGAGATCTGAGCGAAGTATTGCACCGTTATCAGACCACATTGAAACCAATGCACCAGGAATTCATTGAACCTTCTAAAAATGATGCGGATCTTATTATTCCCAACATGAAGCAGAATTCCGTAGCGATTGATTTTTTAACTACTGTTATTAAAAATTCGTTGAAAAAACATTAAAAAAATGGAAGAAAACAACCTTATCAAAGACATTCAGCCGAAATCTGAAACATTCAAACTTATCCAGAAATATGTTTTGAATAAGTATACCATTACGATCTGTCTGTTTTTGGTATGGATGATTTTTTTCGATAAAACCTCATTTCTTGTAATTAATGAACTGAATGGTGAGATTCATAAATATGAAGACCAGCTGGATTATTATAAAAAAGAATATGAGAAAAATGATGCTTTTTATAAAAAACTGATGAACAACAAATCAGAAAAAGAAAAGTATGCAAGAGAAAATTATTTTATGAAAAAACCAAATGAAGAGATCTTCATTCTGGTCGTAGACAGTACAAAAGTTGCTAAGAAATAAGAGCATGCTAAGCGTCAATAATGAATAGGTAATTCAGCTTGTTTGATAGTACTATTCACTTGTGAAACAAAATTCACCATTGACAATTCACAATTTAAACTAAAACTAATGTCAAATACAGATATACTTTCAAACTGGGAAAATTTAGTCAAAAAACAGCTTAAAACAGAGGATATTTACCCCGTTTTAGAAAAACAGAATCTGG
Organism: Chryseobacterium sp. CFS2; assembly: GCF_036543225.1. Classification (NCBI taxonomy): domain Bacteria; kingdom Pseudomonadati; phylum Bacteroidota; class Flavobacteriia; order Flavobacteriales; family Weeksellaceae; genus Chryseobacterium; species Chryseobacterium sp. CFS2. The sequence goes on along the minus strand of NZ_JAZHQU010000009.1, from coordinate 83,708 downwards.
AAGGAGTAGAGGTAAAGCCTTTTTATACGGAGGTTCGGAAGCCTTTGGTAAACCTGCCCAGAGTGGAAGAAAGTACCCATTTGGTAGCAAAATACCATGAAAGTTTAGAAGATGAAGTATTTGCATTTATTCTGGATCAGAATGTAGAAAACCTTGATCAGAAAACTCTTTTTGTTAATAATAAAGATCTTGCAGGACACATCAGTCCTAAAGAAGAAGATCAGTATTTTTCATTGATTGATGTTTTTAATGAAAAAGAAGGAAGTATTGATGATCAGCTGGTTAAAGAATTACTGTCAAAAGACTTTAAAAGAAACATCTGTGTTGATATTTCTCTGCATCAGAATGCCGGAGCTGCTATCTATCAGCAGCTTGGTATTGCCCTTGCAAAAGCTAAGGAATTAGTGGAAGCTTACGGAGCTGAAATTTTAAATAAACTGATCTTCAGAATAGCAGTAGGAGGAAGCTATTTCTTTGAAATGGCCAAACTGAGAGCTTTTAAAATCATTTTTAATCAGTTTTCAAAAGAGTACGGACTGGATGAAGTTCCTTACATCTTCGCGGAGACTTCGCTGAGAAATAAAGCCGTTTCTGATAATGAAAACAACCTGATCCGCTCTACACTGGAGCTTGCTTCTGCAATGATCGGTGGGGCAGACGCTGTTTTCTCCAATAATTATCTTGTAGCCAGAAGTACGGATAACTCGGAGGAAATCTCTTTCAAGCAACAGATTGTTTTAGCTTATGAAAGTATTATCAATGTATTTGAAGATGCTTCTAATGGAAGTTATTATGTTGAAGATATTACCCGGCAGTTTGCTGAAAAAGCATGGGCTTTATTTGTTGAAATAGAAGAAGCAGGAGGCTATCTTGAGCTGTTGAAACAAGGAGTTGTTCAGAAAAAGATTTATGATCACGCCATTGAAGAGCAGCAATGGATCGAAGAAGGGAAAATAAAGCTTATCGGAGTCAATTTATACCCTAAATTAGACGTTAAAAAGTCTATTGGAGATCTTTACACCGAAAAAGAGATAAAAGCGGTTCGTTGGGCTGAAATGTTTGAATAAACTGTATTGTTCCCTCAGATTTCTCAGATGACACAGATTTTTACAGGTGAACTGTAGAAACTAAATTATACACAAATGAAAGAAAATGAGATAAGTTTTTATATCAGGAAATCTATTTTTTCTGTATATAATGAGTTGGGACCAGGTTTATTGGAAAAAGTTTATGAGAAAGTCTTGGCACTTGAATTAAAAAATAACGGTTTATGCGTTAAAACCCAAGTTCCAATTCCCATAACATTTAAAGGAGTTTCTATTGACTCAAGCTTTATTGCGGATATCATTGTTGAAGACAAAGTGATCATCGAAATAAAATCAATTCCTGAAATAATCAATGTTCATCACAAGCAACTGTTAACTTATTTAAAATTAACCAAACTGAAATTAGGAATACTGGTTAATTTCAATACTGATTATATTGATAAAAGTATTATTCGAAAAATAAACGGAAACATTTAATAAGCATCATAATCTGTGCAATTTGTGAAATCTGTGGGAAATAAACTATCAAATAAAGAAATCCAAAACTACATCAATGCAAATCTGAATACAGATTTACACACCTTACTGTTGAAAAAATCTCCATTTCCGGAGGTTTCCATGCATGAAATTGTACAGCAGATCAAAGGAAAACAGGTTGCAGAAAGAAAATTTCCATTTCTCTTAAAAGAAGGCATCCTTTTTCCGCCACAGCTTAATCTGGAGCAGTCGTCATCTGAAAAAACAGCCCTTTATAAATCCGGAATTTTAAAAGGTAATACATTCATTGACCTGACAAGCGGTTTTGGTATTGATGCCTATTATCTATCTCAAAACTTTAACGATGTTACATTAATAGAGCAAAATACAGAGCTCCTGGAGATTGTCACCCATAATTGGAATACTTTGGGTCACCAGGCAAGATTTATTAATAAAAAACTCGAAGATTTTCTGGAGGAAAATAAGGAACATTTTGATGTTATCTATCTGGATCCTGCAAGAAGAGACCAGCAAAAAAATAAAGTATTTCTGTTAGAAGATTTGTCTCCAGACATTCTTGAGATTCAGACGAAATTAAGATCTATTTCCGATCAGGTAGTGATTAAGCTATCTCCACTTATTGATCTTAAATATCTGGTTTCAGTATTAGATGGGATTTCAAGGATTGATATTATTGCCCTGAAAAATGATGTTAAAGAAGTTGTAGTATTTCTTTCCAACGAAAATACAGAGAAGATTATTTGCCACTGTGTGAACCTTGAGAGTGTCGAATCTGCCTTTACTTTCAGATTTGGGGAAGAAGAAAATGCCGAGTCTGAATATTCTGAGCCTGAAAAATACATTTACATTCCCAATAACTCTATTTTGAAAGCAGGAGTTTTTAATTTGATTTCACAGAAATTCGGGTTAAAAAAGCTTCACCCTAACAGTCATTTTTATACCTCCAATCAAAAGAAAGGAGACTTTCCCGGGAGAATTCTGGAAGTGGAACTCGTTGACTCTAAAAATATTAAGAAAAAAGAACAGTATAATATCATTTCAAAAAATTACCCTCTAAAACCTGAAGAAATCAAAAAGAAATATGGTTTAAAAGACGGAGGCGACCAGTATCTTATTTTTACCCAATCCAAAAAAGGGAAAATAATATTAAAATCAGTATAAAAATGTTGCCGAAAAAAGCAGGATTTCTTACTTTTGGGCAATCAAAAATTTAAGCATGAAATCGCTTACTGTTTGGATGATCGGAATAGACTAAAAATAGGGCGGCTTCATATTACCTTTTAAAAAAAATAATTTTACATATGAAAAAATTAGTTATATGTTTAGCGATTGCAACGGTTGCGGTAAGCTGTAAGAAAGTTCCGCAAGGAGGAAACAAAGGTACTTTGAAACTTGAAGAAGGAGTAGAAAGATATTCTGATGATTCTCAGGGAGAAGCTCACGGACATGAAGCTGCTGCTACAGAGCACAAGGAAGAAGCTCACGCAAAACCAGAAGCTGCTGCTCCAAAAACAGACAGTACTGCGGCGGCAAAACCTGCTGAAACTGAAAAGGCTCCAAAAGCTGAACACTAATTAGAAGTACAAAATATATAAGTGCCCTGTTTCTGCAGGGCATTTTTTATTAAAAAAGATCGCTATAGAGCTCATTAGCATAACATTGGGAAAATCCTTTCTTTTTGTTTGCCCCTGCCAGGCATTTTTTTTAATTTTAACAAAATAAATTTTTACAATGCAAGAGACATTAAATTACATTAACGAAAACAAGCAGCGTTTCGTGGATGAATTATTTGAGTTATTGAGAATTCCTTCTATTTCTGCAGATCCCGCGTATAAAGAAGACGTTTTGAAATGTGCAGATGTAGTGGCAGCACACCTTAAAAATGCAGGCGCTGATAATGTTGAAGTTTGCCAGACCAAAGGATATCCAATTGTTTTCGGGGAGAAAATTTTAGATAAAAACTTACCTACAGTATTGGTATATGGACACTATGATGTTCAGCCGGCTGATCCGTTGGAATTATGGACAAAGCCGCCTTTTGAGCCTTATATTGAGAAAACGGAACTTCATCCTGAAGGAGCAATCTTCGCAAGAGGGTCTGCTGATGATAAAGGACAGTTTTTCATGCACCTGAAGGCTTTTGAGGCTATGATGAAAACCAATGCTCTTCCTTGCAATGTTAAATTTATCTTAGAAGGAGAAGAAGAAGTAGGATCTGTAAGCTTAGGAGACTGGGTAAATGAAAATAAAGAGAAATTAGCTTGTGATTGTATCTTAATTTCCGATACTCATATCTACAGTAACGAACAACCTACTGTTACAACAGGATTAAGAGGTTTAAGCTATGTAGAAGTAGAGGTGGAAGGTCCAAACAGAGACCTGCACTCAGGACTTTATGGTGGAGCTGTGCCGAACCCTATTCACGTTCTTTCAAGAATGATCGCAAATCTTATTGACGAAAACGGTCATATTACCATTGACGGATTCTATGATAATGTAGAAACCGTTTCTGATGCAGACAGAGCAGACATGAACAAATTGAAAGACAATCCTGAAGAATTCAAAAAATCAATCGGATTAAGCAATATCGAAGGTGAAAAAGGATATACAACTTTAGAAAGAACCTCTATTCGTCCTACATTAGACTGCAACGGAATCTGGGGTGGCTATACAGGAGAAGGGGCTAAAACGGTAATTCCTTCAAAAGCTTTTGCTAAAATTTCAATGCGTCTGGTTCCTTACCAGACTCCTCAGGAGATCACAGAAAAATTCACGAAATATTTCGAAAAGATCGCTCCGGATACAGTAAAAATTAAAGTTACCCCTCATCACGGAGGTATGCCTTATGTTTTACCAACAGATACAAAAGAATTTGCTGCCGCAAAACAGGCAATGGAATCAGCATTCGGAAAAGAAGTTCTTCCATACAGAGGAGGAGGAAGTATTCCTATTACAGCGATGTTTGAGCAGGTTTTAGGAGCTAAATCTGTATTGATGGGCTTCGGATTGGATTCTGATGCAATCCACTCTCCAAACGAGCATTACGGATTGTTCAATTTCTATAAAGGAATTGAGAGTATCCCGTTGTTTTTTGAAAATTATTCAAAATAATTACGAAAATAATAGACAATAAGGTATTTCTGCAAAAGAGATACCTTATTTTTTTGTTTTATATCGTACCATTGTCATTTTTCAGAAGGCTTTTTAAACAATTTTAAAATTAAATTAACTGAAAATAAAAGTGTTATTTTTTATTTGCAATAAATTATTTCACCATTCATGGAAAGTTTATATTTTTAATACAAAACTTGATTTACCATGAAAAAATACTACTCAATTGCATTTTTACTATTATCAATGTGTGTTTTTGCCCAGCAAGCCATCTCCTTTGAATCCACCGAAGGATTCAGTGTTGGAGATATCAATGGACAAGCGGGGTGGATCAGTACGCCTACAGGTGGATTTCCTGAAAATGTAACCCATCAGATGATCAGTACAGATAAAGCCAGTGATGGAAGCAGTGCCCTGAAAATTGTAAAAGAAAATACTTACGGAACCCAGACTGACCCTGTTATCGGAGGATTTTATAACCTGTCAGCACCGCTCGCCAACACTAATTTCTCTGTATCATTCGACATCAATATATCACAGCTCAACGGCTCTGATTTTGGTTTTCAGGCAATAAACAGTATTGATGATCAGTTTGTTGTGAGACTGGATTTTGAAAAAACCGGATTAGTGAAGATTCTTAATTTAGCCTCTAGTATACAGGAACTTATTTCTACACCTTCCACCTGGCTGCCCAATACCTGGTATCGGTTAAAAGTAGTAGGAAGCGCCACAGAGATCAGATATTACCTCAATAATGTGCTGATCTATACAGGAGCAGCTACAAGCTCTCTGAATATAAATCAGCTTCGTTTCGTACATAATAATTCAGTGGGATCAGCTTACATTGATAATATTAAAATTAATAGCGAGCTATGGGTAATGAGCGTTAAAGATTCCAAAGCAACTTCTAAAGAAATATCGCTTTATCCTAATCCTGCTACTGATTTCCTTACTGTCAATTCTGCTGCCAAAGTGAAAAGTATACAGCTCTATGATGAGACAGGAAAGCTCATAAAGACGGAAGTAAACAATAATAAAATAGAGGTAAAAGGTTTGTCCGAAGGAGTATATATGGTCAATATAAAAACGGAAGCTAGAAATTTTACTGAAAAAGTGATCATCAGATAAATTATTTTATTCATTGTAAAACTTGTGTTTTTTTTAGTCTGCTGCTGTAGGTAAGGATGAATTTTTGGGAATACTGCTTTCTTTAGATTTAATATCTTTATTTAATTTGGTTAAAATATATTATGTTACTTGGTTAATATGTGTAAAATATTCACTCATTTTGCTTTTTAGATTTAAAAATTATATATTTGCTCAAAACTAAAAAATATCATGAAGAAACTTTACATTTTCGCAATTTCGTTGATTTCCATAACATCTTTTGCCCAGCAGACTATTTCTTTTGAAGCCAGTGAAGGATTTACAACAGGAAATATTAATGGCCAGCAGGGTTGGATTTCTACAAGTAATGGGGCTACGCCGCCAGTATATTTGACCACTCAATTGGTTTCAGCTGAAATGGCAACTCAAGGTTCAAACAGTCTTAAAATAACACCAGATGTGCCTTATGGGCCGCAGCAAAGCCCTGTTATGGGAGGGTTTTATACTTTTGCAACACCGCTAACATATAATAGCTTCACACAGTCATTCGATGTAAGACTTACACAAAAAAGTTCATCAAGCTCAGATTTTGTTTTTAGAACAGTGAGTACTACAGGAGCTGGAGGAATCGTTACTTATATTGATTTTTCTTACGATGGTACAATTTTACTTGCAACAGCCGGTTCAAATAATTTAGTAAATACCAATCAAACCTGGAATGCCAATACGTGGTACAGAGTAAAAATAGTTTCTACGGCTACAGGAATTCAGTATTTCCTGAATGATGCTCTGATCTACACCGGACAGCCGTTCAGTAACAATAATATCAACAGGATGGATTTTGTGCATGATAATTATGGAGGCTCTGCCTATATCGATAATATCAAAATCAATAATGAAGCGGCATTATCTACAAAAGATGCGATAAAGAATGATGTGAAACTATCTATTTATCCAAACCCGGCTACCGAAGTGATAAAAATCACAACGCCTAACAAAATCAAGCACGTTGAAGTATATGATATGTCAGGAAAAAGAGTAGATGTAACCCTGAACGGAGATCAGGTAAATGTAAGAAACCTATCTTCCGGAGCTTATTTACTGAATGTGGAAACAGAAGGAAGAAACTTTACAGAGAAGTTCATTAAAAAATAAATCCTGATAAATCTTAGGATTAGCAAAACGCTCCAATTGGAGCGTTTTTGTTATTTTAGAGCATTAAAATTTCAATCATATGTCAGATCATAAAACCGCTTATATAACAGGAGGAACCAAAGGAATAGGTTTCGGAATTGCGAAAATTTTACTAGAGAATGGGATTTCTGTAGCATTTTCTGGAAGAAAAAGAGAAGATGTCATGAAGGCAGAAGCAGAGCTTAAACAATATTCAGAAAACGTATTGGGAATTGTTTCCGATGTAAGAAACCTTGAAAGCGAGCAGGAAGCGATAAAATATACCGTTGAAAAATTCGGAAGATTAGATTATATCATTGCGAACGCAGGATTAGGGATTTTTAAGCCTGTAGATGAACTTACTGCAGAAGAATGGAATGATATGATAGAAACAAATCTGACAGGTGTTTTTTATACGTTAAAAGCATCCGTAGAAGAACTGAAAAAGACGGAAGGTTACTATATTACAATTTCCAGCCTGGCAGGAGCTAATTTCTTTGAAAACGGAACAGGTTACAACGCTTCCAAATTTGGAGTAGTAGGTTTCACACAGGCTGCCATGATTGATTTAAGAAAATACAATATTAAATCTGCAGTGATTATGCCTGGATCGGTGGCCACTCATTTTAATGGAAATATTCCATCCGAAAAAGACAGCTGGAAGATTCAGCCGGAAGATATGGGGAATCTTATATTGGATATTTTAAAGATGAATCCAAGAGTTTTACCAAGTAAAATAGAGTTTAGGGCAACGAAACCAGCTAAGTAACTACATCTAATGTATTGAATAATAATTTAATAAGTATTATGCATGCATAATATATTTTTTATTTATATTAGCAAAAATTAATTCAAACAAAATCTCTGCATAAACTGTCATGATTTTATGCATTAAAGGGAAAAAATAAAATAGTACACATGAAAATATTAGTTTGTATTAGTAGTGTTCCGGATACTACTTCCAAAATTAACTTTACAGCAGATAAATCTGCTTTCGACAAGAACGGAATTCAGTGGGTAATCAACCCTCTAGACGAATTTGCGTTGACAAAAGCGGTTAAACTTCAGGAATCTCAGGGAGCAACAGTTACAGTAATCAACGTAGGTGATGCTGCTACAGAACCTGTAATCAGAAAAGCTTTAGCTATTGGTGCTAACGATGCAGTAAGAGTAAATCTTGATCCGAAAGACAGCTATGCTACAGCAAAAGAAATTGCAGCAGTAGCGCAAAACGGAGGATATGATCTTATCCTTTGTGGAAAAGAATCTATTGATTATAACGGAGGTTCAGTTCCGGGAATGGTGGCTCAGTTATTGAACCAGCCTTTCGTAAACGCTTCAGTAGGATTAGACGTAAGCGGAAGCGAAGCTACGGCAGTAAGAGAAATTGAAGGAGGGAAAGAAACTATTTCTGTGAAATTACCGGCAGTTATTGCAGGTCAGAAAGGATTAGTAGATGAAAAAGACCTTATCATCCCGAATATGAGAGGAATTATGTCTGCAAGAACAAAACCTCTGCAGGTAGTAGAGCCTTCTTCTTCAGAAGTAAAAGTTCAGGGAGTATCTTATGACAGCGTTCCTCCAAGAGCTGCTGTGAAAATGGTTTCTCCTGACAACCTGGATGAATTGGTAAGATTACTTCACGAAGAAGCTAAAGTAATCTAATCTTTAAATTTTTCAATCTTTTAATTTTTAAATTTAAAACAATGGCAGTATTCGTATACGCAGAAAATATAAACGGAGTTTACAAAAAAGCAGCTTTTGAAGCAGTTTCTTACGCTAAAGCTATCGCTGATAAAGCGGGAGATACCGTTACGGCAATCTCTGTAAACCCAACAGATTCTTCAGATTTATTATACAAATATGGAGCATCAAACGTTATCAATATCAAAGACGAAGGTCTTAAAAACTTCTCTGCAAAAGCATTTGCTCAGGCTGTAAATGAAGTAGCAGACGGAAATACTATTGTCTTCCCTCACACTACTGATGCTTCTTCAATTGCTCCTATGCTTGCTGTAATGAAGAATTACTCTTTAATTACAAACGCATTGGAAGCTCCTGAAAGCCTTTCTCCTTTCCAGGTAAAGAGAAGAGCATTCTCAGGAAAAGGTTTCATGCATGCAAAAGCTGAAGGAAACGGAGTAATTGTTACGGTTTCTCAAAACGCTTTTGGTGTTAAAGAAAATGCAGTATCAGGTTCAGAAGAAGTGAAAAATTTATCGGTTGCAAATGAAGATACTAAAGTGATTTCTCACGAGCAAAGTTCAGGTAAACTAGACCTTAAAGAAGCTGAAGTTGTTGTTTCTGCTGGTAGAGGGATGAAAGGTCCTGAAAACTGGGGAATGATTGAAGATTTAGCAAACGTTTTAGGAGCGGCTACAGCATGTTCTAAGCCAGTTTCTGATATCGGATGGAGACCTCACACAGAGCACGTAGGACAAACTGGTAAAGCAATTGCACCCAACCTTTACATTGCTGTAGGGATTTCAGGAGCAATTCAGCACCTTGCTGGAGTAAACTCTTCAAAAACGATTGTTGTTATCAACAGTGATCCTGAAGCACCATTCTTCAAGTCTGCTGATTACGGAGTAGTAGGAGATGCTTTCCAGATTATTCCTGCATTAACAGAGAAAATTAAAGCAATAAAAGGATAAGAAAGTGAATTGTGAATAGTCAATTCGCTTTGCTCGTCAATTTTTAAGTAAATAATTCACTTGCGAAGCAAAATTCACTATTGACGTTTGACAATCATCAATAATACAGATAAAAGCTCGGCTTTCCGGGCTTTTATTTTTGCGTAAAAAAGTGAAAACACAATAAAAAATTAATCTATATTTGTAGCTATGGATTATAAACAGCTAATTATTCGCGGAATATCGTACAGCCAGACTCAATCAGGGGCGTACGCATTGTTACTGGAGCATGAAGAAACACACATAAAATTACCTGTTGTTATAGGAAATTTCGAAGCCCAGTCTATCTCTCTTGGGCTGGAAAAAGATATTCATCCACCGCGTCCTCTTACTCATGATTTATTTACTAAGTTTATAGTTTCTGCCAATTATGAGCTAATTTCTGTCATTATCTATCAGATTGTAGACGGAGTTTTCTTTTCAAATATCAACTTTAAAAATAAAGTAACGGAAGAAGAACTGATCCTTGATGCCAGAACTTCCGATGCTGTTGCGATGGCCGTAAGATTTGACGCGCCTATATTTACAACACAACAGGTTTTGAATGAAGCCGGGATTTTATTGGAACTGGAAGATGTTGCCAAAGAAGATCAATCGTTCTCAGAAACTGTACAGACAGAAGATAACTTGAAATCTCTTTCTATGGAAGAGCTTCAGAAATTATTAGATGAAGCCGTTAAAGAAGAAGACTATGATACCGCTCTTGAAATCCAGGAAGAAATCAAGAGGAGGAAAAAGAAAATTGATTAAAGAGATACTTTTTATATAAACTATGAATTTAAAATTACGACTGACCATCCTCAGTTTTCTCCAGTTTTTTGTTTGGGGTGCATGGCTGATTACGATGGCAAACTTCTGGTTTGGCACAAAACATTGGGAAGGAACTCAGTTTGGAGCTGTGTTCGGAACAATGGGAATTGCTTCTATCTTTATGCCAACCATTACTGGAATTATTGCTGACCGCTGGGTAAATGCGGAACGTATATTTTCAGTATTACACATTCTTTATGGGGTCATTCTTTTCATATTGCCTCATTCTGCAGATCCAAATTCCTTCTTTTCAGTAATGCTTGTGGCCATGTGTTTCTACATGCCTACTATTGCACTTGCTAATTCAATTTCTTATACAATCCTGAAAAATAATAATCTGGATGTGGTGAAAGACTTTCCACCGATTCGTGTATGGGGAACTATTGGTTTTATTGTTGCCATGTGGATCACAAACCTTAGTGGAAACAAAGCAACAGAAGGACAGTTTTATATTGGAGGTGCTGTAGCGATTTTCTTAGGAATTTATGCGCTTACATTACCTAAATGTCCGCCTCAAAAACTAATTGATAAAGACTCCCCATTATCCGAGCAATTAGGTTTGAATGCATTCAAACTGTTTGGAAACTATAAAATGGCATTGTTCTTTCTATTCTCAATGCTTTTGGGAGCTGCACTTCAGCTTACCAATGCATACGGAGATGTTTTCTTAAGTGAATTTGCTCATTTTCCTAAATATGCAGACTCGTTTGTAGTACAGAGATCTACCATCATTATGTCAATTTCTCAGGTTTCAGAAACCCTGTTTATTTTGGCAATTCCTTTTTTCCTTAAGAAATTTGGAATTAAAAAAGTAATGCTGATGTCTATGTTAGCATGGGTTTTAAGATTCGGATTCTTTGCGTATGGTGTTCCGGACGGATTCGGACTTTCATTAATCATTCTTTCATGTATCGTATACGGAATGGCTTTCGATTTCTTTAATATATCAGGGTCACTTTTCGTAGAAACGACTACCGATAAAAAGATACGTTCTTCGGCTCAGGGATTATTCATGATGATGACTAACGGGTTTGGGGCAGTTTTCGGAAGTTATGCCGCAGGATGGGCTATTGATAAATTCTTTACCCATAAGTTTACAACGGCTTCAGATCTGTCTGCTTATCTGCAAACAACACCTGATAATCCTACTTTCCTGGGCATTTTAAAGAATAGTTTCAATGCAGCGGTGAACTCAGACGGAACCCTTTCCTCTATAGTGATGGTGAAAGACTGGCAGCAGATATGGCTTTCTTTTGCAATCTATTCATTAATACTGGCGATTTTCTTTGCTGTTTTGTTTAAACATAAACACAACCCGGAAGATGTTTCATCAGTTAAACATTAATTAAAACTAACATTCTTAAGATATTAAATTGCATTTTTGAAAAAAGATGCAATTTTTTATTTTTCAGATATCCTTTTATAAAATAAAGGTTAACTGAAGAAAAATTTGGACTTCAGATCGATATAGAAATAACAAATACTCATTTTTAATTTGATAATAAATTCCTTTTTTCTTTGTGTAATAATTAAAAATATCGAAGCTTTTTTATAGCTAACAAGTGTTCGGGTGCGGAATTCCTATTTTTAAAACACACTATTTAAAAGTGTGTTTTTTTTTGTATTTTGGCACTTTAGTAAATATGAAAAATATTCAGTTATTAGGTTTGCTGTTAGTCATTGTAGGCAGCTTTTTACCCTTGGTACATGTGCCTGTCATCGGGAACTGGAACTATTGGAAGCTTGATCATTATCTGGCTATTGCCTGCTGGATTTTTTCAGCATGTGCCGTTTTTGGAATTGTAAATAACAGTGTCAGAATCGTTAGATTTTTTGGTATTCTGCTTATTCTTTTATTCGGATTTACCTTGGTTGCTGTGAAAATGCAGTCGCTCCAATATTTTAGCTTTTTACCATTCAAATCATGGCAGGAAACTTTTGCAGGAATCGTCAAATTGAAATGGGGCTGGGCCGTAGAGTTTTTAGGCGCTTTTCTAATGGTAATTGCAGGAGGAAACAAAAAAATAAACAATAGAACACAAATATAAAAATGAACTCCTTAAAAATATTTTCAATAGGAATTTTGTTGATGGCAGCCACGCAGGTTCATGCCCAGGCAACAGAACAGAAAAAACCGGATAATCCGCCGAAATGTGCTAATATAAAAGAAGGAAAGTTCCTAAGACCCAATTACCCGGAAGCAATATGGCATATGACCATTAAAGATAATGTTCAGACTGAATATTTTAATAATGGAAAAGATTATATCAAATCCACATTGGTTTTTATAGATGATTGTAACTACAAAGCAATCGTCATGGAGAAATCCGATAAAAATGATCCCGCACAAATAGGGGATGTCTTCAACAATAAAATAGTAGCTACCCAGGATAATCTTCTGAAAGTAAATACTAAAATTGAAGGAACCCAATTTGATATAGTATACGTAAAAGTGAAATAAATTCTAATTATAAAAAGGGAGCATCTGTTCCGTTTTAGCTTAAAATAAAAATTATATACATGAAAGAAGTATTCATTGTTTCCGCAGTAAGAACACCAATGGGAAGTTTTATGGGAAGCTTATCAACAGTTCCGGCTACAAAATTGGGAGCAACTGCTGTAAAAGGTGCATTAGATAAAATCGGTATGGATCCTAATAATGTTCAGGAAATCTATATGGGAAATGTTCTTCAGGCAGGAGAAGGCCAGGCGCCGGCTCGTCAGGTTGCTTTAGGAGCAGGTCTTTCAATCAATACGCCATCTACTACCGTAAATAAAGTTTGTGCTTCAGGAATGAAGGCTGTAACAATGGCGGCTCAGGCAATTAAAGCTGGTGATGCAGAAGTAATTGTGGCAGGAGGTATGGAGAATATGTCTTTAGTTCCTCATTATTACAATGCAAGAGTAGCTACAAAATTAGGTGACATCAAAATGCTTGACGGTATGGTGCTTGACGGTCTTACAGACGTATACAACAAAGTACATATGGGAGTATGCGCAGAAAAATGTGCCGTAGATTATAACATCACAAGAGAAGATCAGGATAACTTCGCTGTAGAATCTTACAAAAGATCAGCAAAAGCTTGGAGCGAAGGTAAATTCAGCGAAGAAATTGTACCGGTTTCTATTCCTCAGAGAAAAGGAGAGCCTGTAATCTTTGCTGAAGATGAAGAGTATAAAGCAGTAAACTTTGACAGAATTTCAACACTTCCTACCGTTTTCAAAAAAGAGGAAGGTACAGTAACAGCAGCAAACGCTTCTACACTGAACGATGGTGCTTCTGCATTGATCCTTGTTTCCAAAGAAAAAATGGAAGAATTGGGATTAAAACCTCTTGCTAAAATCGTTTCTTATGCTGATGCAGCTCATGAGCCTGAAAACTTTACAACGGCTCCGGCAAAAGCTTTACCTATCGCTCTTAAAAAAGCAGGATTAGAGATTTCTGATATCGATTTCTTCGAATTCAACGAAGCTTTCTCAGTAGTAGGATTGGCAAACAACAAAATCTTAGGATTAGATGCTGCTAAAGTAAACGTAAACGGAGGTGCTGTAGCATTAGGACACCCACTGGGAAGTTCGGGTTCAAGAATCATCGTTACATTAATCAACGTATTGAAGCAAAATAATGCAAAATATGGGGCTGCTGCTATCTGTAACGGTGGTGGTGGAGCTTCTGCAATTGTAATTGAAAACTTATAATTGACATATACAGCCATATTTTGTGGTTTCAGATATAAAAATCGGGGTTCTTGGACCCCGATTTTTTGGTTATAAAATAGTACGTTGCTGTCTTCCAACGATGTCTTCAGGTTGATGATATAAAATTTCCGGTCAGATATCTCTTATAGCAGAAAAGCTTTTTCTGATTATGAATGCTGCCCAAAAAGAGAGTCTATTGAAAAAAAATAATACAGAATCTTGTTATTGGAGGTTTTTGTTCAGTATAATTAAACGGAATAAGAGGAAAACTTTGCTGAATTATTTCAATGGCTTACAATTATTATTTTCAAAATAAAATTAAAAACCGTCGAATATTCCGTAGTTTTTCTATTTTTGTGCTACTAATATATATTTGAAATGTCTGAAACTGAGAATCGACAGCCTAAAAACATAAAGAATAATCCTAAGATTATGAAAGCCTGGGCTGTATATGACTGGGCAAACTCCGTTTATTCCCTGGTTATTACCTCTACCATTTTTCCCATTTATTACTCCATCCTTACCACTGCTTACGAGAAAAAAGAATATGTGGCGGAAACAAAAACATGGATAGATGTTCCGGTAAGACATATGATCAAAATTTTCGGGGAAGAATATCAGCCGGATGCTGTATATGGATACTCACTTACCATATCATTCTTTATTGTAGTATTACTGTCACCGTTTTTATCTTCTTTGGCTGATACCATTGGAAACAAAAAATCTTTCCTGCAGTTCTTCTGCTATCTTGGTGCAACATCATGTATGGGATTAGCTATGTTTACAGGGATGCATAACGTATTTCTGGGGCTTTTATTCAGTATCACGGCCAGTGTAGGTTTTTGGGGAAGTTTGGTATTTTATAATTCTTTTCTTCCTGATATTGCCACACCGGACAGGCAGGATGCGCTCTCTGCAAGAGGATATGTGTACGGATATATTGGTTCCGTAGTTTTAGTGGTAATCTGTTTGGTTTTAATTCAGGTTTTTGCCAAAGGAGCAGCCCAGCAGCTATTGTTTACAAGAATCAGTTTCCTGTTAACGGGAGCATGGTGGTTTGGGTTCTCTCAATACACATTCAAACACCTTCCTCAATTTGGGGATGTGAAAGATAAACTTCCTAAAGACTTAGTATTACTTAATTATAAGAATATCTTCAAAAAACATGAAGAGCAGGGAGGATTCTTTGAGGTGTTTAAAGATAATCTGAGCTTCTATAAAGATATTGCAAAAGAAAGTTTTCATGAACTGTTTAAAGTAGGAGGAGAGCTTTTCAAAGATAAAAATCTGAAATTCTTCCTGTCAAGTTTCTTCTTTTACAGTGTAGGAATGCAGACAATCTTCCTTATGGCAACTTTATTCGGAAAGAGTGAGATCAATCTTGCTCAGGATAAACTGATAGGAACCCTTTTGGTGATTCAGATCGAGGCGATCATCGGAGCGGTTATTTTCTCAAGATTATCCAAGAGAATCGGTAATAAAAATGTGATTTCAATTGCCATCATCCTTTGGATTGTAGCTTGTCTTTGGGCTTATTTCCTGAACAAAGAAAATCCTACAGTAGAATACCAGTTTTATGGAGTAGCTGCCGTAGTTGGTTTGGTAATGGGAGGTCTTCAGGCAATGTCAAGATCTACCTACTCAAAACTTCTTCCGGAAAACTCCATGGAAAATACAACGTACTTCAGTTTCTATGACGTATTGGAGAAAATTGCCATTATCATCGGAACGTTCATCTTTGCAACATTAATTGAACATTTCAATAATATGCGTATCGCGGCCTTATCAATGACCATATTTTTTGCTGCAGGATTAGTTTTAATACGATTCCTGAAGGTCAAAATGAGAACCGATAGAGAAACTTTATAAAAATTAAAAGACGTTATTTTTAACGTCTTTTTTTATTTTAATGAATTAAAAACATTTATTTAGTGATTTGGTTAAATTTATTTTTATGGTTTCCATAAATAATAGAATACAATAAGGATTTTTCACTATGTTTTGATTTTTTTTGTTTATTTGTAAAAATGATAAATTGTCAAAATCATGAAAAAGTTTCTATTAGTTTGTTTTTTACAATGTTGTGTTATGGGTTTTTCTCAAAAATTAAAACCGGTTGCGCAAAAAGTTTCGGAATATCATAATGGAAAATCGGAGCTTAAAAGCTATGATTTATTTGAGATAGATAAAAATGCAGATAAATTAGCCGAATATAAAAGGGCTGCAACAGATATCACGGTTATGTCTCTAAAGCCTGCAGAACTGAAAAGATTAATCACCGAAAAACCTGAGTTTCTTGAAATATCTTTTCCTTTTGACGGAGGCAGGCAGATCACCGTTGAAATGTACAGACATCAGATCTTGACCAACGATTTTAAAGTAGTTACAGAGAAAGGTAAAGCAGTAGACTATACACCGGGAGTTTATTATCAGGGTATTGTAAAAGGTGATAATGCATCTATTGCTGCTTTTAGCTTTTTTAACAATGATATCGTAGGAGTTGCTTCTACCCCTGAATTAGGAAATATAGTACTGGGAAAAGCTAAAAATTCTGAAGATTTTGTAAACTATTCAGATGCTAAATTAACAGGTGCCAATCCATTTGCCTGTGGGGTAGACGGATTGAAAGAAAACCAGACTCAGAGACCTGTTTTTAATCCTAATAATACTACCAGTAAAAAAACGGATAACTGCGTAAGAATATACTATGAAGTAGGGGTTGGGCCTTATACCCAAAACGGAAGCAATACTACAACTACCACCAATTGGGTGACTGCTATGCATAATAATGTTACCACTTTATATGCCAATGAGAATGTGAATGTAGCATTAAGTGAAGTTTTTGTCTGGACAACTACTGATCCTTATTCAGGTTCACCAAGTGCAATTTTAAATCAGTTTAGAACTACCAGAACTACTTTTAATGGGGATGTGGCACAGTTATTAAGAAATCCGGCTACAACAAGTATTGCGTATGTTAATTCATTATGCACCAGTTATAAGTATTCTTATTGTGGGATGAATTTAAACTATCAAAATGTACCTACCTATTCCTGGAATATAGAAGTTATGACCCATGAACTTGGGCATAATTTAGGGTCACCACATACTCACTCTTGTTTCTGGAATGGTAATAATACAGCTATTGACGGCTGCGGCCCTGCTTCAGGAAATAATGAAGGATGTACAGCGGCCCTTCCTCCGGCAGGTGGTGGTACGATTATGAGCTACTGCCATTTGGTAAGCAGTGTAGGGATTAATTTTGCGAATGGTTTTGGTGTACAGCCAGGAACATTAATCAAAAATACAGTAGATTCAAAAGGGTGTCTTGGTACCAACTGTACAGCATCTTGTGCTACATCCATCACCAACTTTAAAGTTAACAACATCACACAGACTTCGGCAAATGCTAATTTTACAGATGCATCCTCAACTTCATGGAAGTATAAATTAACTACTGCTAATGGAGCAGCAGTATCATCAGGAAATACAACTACGCCATCTGTTAACTTTACCAACCTTCAGCCAGCCACTTATTACAGATTAAGTGTAGGAACAGATTGTAGCGGACCCAATGCATTCCAGCTATCACAAATCTTTTTAACTGATGGAGCTTGGTGTGACGGAATTCAGTTTTTAGATACAGGAGGTTCAACAGGTCAATATGGAGATAATGAAGAAATTGTAAAAACATTTTATCCTACTCCTGGTTCCGCTATGACAATGACATTTACAGCATTCGATCTCGAACAGGGTTATGACTTTATGTATGTGTATAATGGTCCATCTACAGCTTCACCATTATTTGCCAACGGAAATAATCTGAGTGGAAATACAGTGCCAGGTCCATTTACATCCACAGATCCTTCAGGGGCAATAACAGTAAAATTTGTTTCAGATGGAGCCGCTACAGGGAATGGATGGAATGTGAATTTCTCTTGCAATGTTTTAGCAGTAGAAGACATCAACATAAAAAATAACTCAATAGATATATATCCGAATCCTGCCAAAAATATGATAATGCTCTCTTCAAAAGAAAGACTAAAAGGGTATAAAATCTATGACGAAGCCGGAAGACTGGTGATTGCTAATTCTTCTTTAAAAGGAAATAAACAGGAAATAAATCTTTCCTCAATTCAGACAGGAAACTACGTAATTACCATAGAAACAGAAAAGCAGACCATCAGCAAGAAGCTGATCAAACAGTAATTAATAATTAAAAATAACATATATTTATTTAAACCATAGCAGACTTTCTGTTATGGTTTTTTTTATATTTTATGATTGTTTTGTAAAAACTTAAAGTATTTGTATTACTTTTATTAAAAATTAATAATGCGAAAACTCTTACTATTTGGCTCATTGATATGGGGCATCTTTTGTTTTGGGCAAAATCTAAAACCTGTAGCCCAAAAAATCCATGAATATGAAAAGCTAAACTACCGTGCTCCTAAGTATGATTTATTTGATGTGAAAAGCACGGATAATATCTCTGATTTAAGAAAAACAGCAACTGATGCTACTGCTTTAAGTCTGGATATCCCCAAACTCATGAGATTACTTGCTGAAAGCCCTGAATTTCTTGAAGTATCCTTTCCTTTTGATGGCAATAAAGAAATCACTGTTCAACTTTTTAAAAAGCAAATTTTCACTGATGATTTCAAAGTAAAAACGAAAAAAGATGAAGTTGTATCCTATAATCCCGGGATTTACTATCGCGGAATTGTTAAAGGAGATGATCAGTCTATAGTAGCATTTAGTTTTTTTGATAATGATGTGGTAGGAATTATTTCAACACCAGCTTTGGGAAATATTATACTGGGAAAAATAAAGAATTCGAGTGATTTTATAAGTTATTCAGAGTCTAAGCTGACGGTAAAAAATAGTTTCATTTGTAGTGTAGATGAATTGAAAGAAAACAAAACTCAATTACCACCACCTGATCCGGGACAGCTTACCAATAAAACCATGACTGAAAATTGTGTAAGGGTATTTTATGAAGTAGGTTATAAACCCTATCAGGGGAATGGTTATAATGTGGCTGCTACTGTTAACTGGATGACCGCTATCCATAACAGTGTTGAAACAATATATTTTAATGATGATATTAAGATAGCTTTAAGTGAAATGTATGTATGGACTACACCAGATCCTTATACAGGTAACTATAATCCGGACTTAGGGGTATTTAGCAATAGCAGGCCTATATTTAATGGGGATATTGCCCACTTAGTGATCTCGCCTACTGGTACCGGTTATTCTAATATTAACTCACTCTGTACAGATGTGAGATACTGTTACTCACCCGTTACGGTAACCTACCAGCAATTTCCTATGTATTCCTGGACAGTCAATGTTACAGCCCATGAATTGGGACATAATCTAGGCTCTCAGCATACCCATGCCTGTGCGTGGAATGGTAATAATACCGCTATTGATGGATGTGGTGCCCAAAGTGGAAATCAGGGAAATGCATGTAGCGGGCCAATTCCTGGTAATGGCGGAGGTACTATAATGAGTTATTGTCACTTAATTTCCGGAGTTGGAATCAATTTCAGTAACGGATTTGGTCCACAACCCGCCGAATTGATTAGAAAAACCATTAATTTAAAAGCTTGTCTGGGCACTAATTGTATTTCCTCCTGTGAAGTAACGGTAATGGATCTCAGTATTGATAATATTACACAAAACTCAGCAAGTGTCTTTATTATAGATGGAGCTTCACAAGCATGGAAATATACACTCTCCAAAATAAATGGAACAATTGTACAGTCAGGAACAACGAATACCAACAGTTTTAGTTTAAATAATCTGGATCCAAACACTTATTATAACTTATTTATTGGAAGTGAATGTTCAGGTTCTTTAGCTTATCAGAAACACCGAACATTTTTAACAGATGGAGATTGGTGCTCAGGAGCACGGTTTACAGATTCCGGAGGTCTTTCCGGAGGATATAGTAACAATGAAAAGTTAACCAAAACCTTTTATCCACTTTCTAATTCCAAACTGACATTATATTTCAGTGAATTTAATTTAGAGAATTTTAAAGACTATATGTATGTATATAACGGGCCTTCAGCCGGATCTCCTTTATTTCCAAATGGAAATAACCTTACTGGAACTTTACTTCCCGGGCCATTTGTTTCTACAGATCCTACCGGAGCTATTACTGTTGAGTTTTTCTCCAATGAATATGGTACAGCAAATGGATGGAATGCCGGATTTTTATGCAAGTTTTTAGGGGTTGAAGATATTGAAACAAATAACAATACCGTTTCAATTTACCCGAATCCGGCAAAAACAATGATCATCATTTCATCAAAAGAAAATTTAAAATCCTTTAAAATATTTGATGAAGCAGGGAGATTGGTGACATCAGCTTCTTCTTTGAAAGGAAGTAAAACAGAGATCAATCTATCTTCCATACAAACAGGAAATTATGTCATTAGTATTGAAACAGAGAAGCAGACGATCAACAAAAAGCTGATTAAACAGTAATAATAAAAAAAAATAATACATATTTAAGCCATAGCAGATATTCTGTTGTGGTTTTTTATGTTTCATGGTTGTTTGGTGGAAATTAAAGTATTTGTAGTATTTTTAATGAAAAATTAATAATGCGAAAACTCCTTTTATTCAGCTCCTTTTTATGGGGCATCTTTTGTATTGCCCAAAATGTAAAACCTTTAGCCCGGAAAATCCATGAGTATGAAAAATTAAAGGTTCGTAACCATACCTATGACTTATTTAATCTAAAAAATACGGGCGATTTGTCTGATCTTAGGAGGATAGCAACCGATGCAGCTGTTTTTAAACTTGATCAAGCTCAGCTTAAAAAACTAATTCTTGAGAACCCCGAGTTTCTTGAAGTATCTTTTCCCTTTGATGGAAATAAAGAAATAACAGTTCAGTTATATAAAAAATCAATCTTTGCCGAAGGCTTTAATGTAAAAACGAAAAAAGATGAACGGGTTCCTTACAAGCCGGGAATCTATTATCGGGGTATTGTGAAAGGGAATGATGAATCTCTTGCAGCTTTTAGTTTTTTTGACAATGATGTTGTCGGAGTTATTTCAACTCCTGCTCTGGGGAATGTTGTTGTAGGAAAGCTTAAAAACTCCGAAGATTTTGTAAGTTATTCAGAAAATAAACTAACAGTACAAAACAGTTTTGTTTGCGAGGCAGATGAAATGATGGGAAACAAAGGGCAAAAAAACTCTCTTCAGCCTGATCAGCTTACCCAAAAGACAATAACTGATAATTGTGTAAGAACTTATTATGAAGTAGGATATAAACCTTACGAAAATAATGGTTTTAATATCACATCCACCGTTAATTGGATGACTGCTATGCATAATAATGTCGAAACATTATATTTTAATGATGATATCCGGATATCATTAAGTGAAATTTATGTCTGGACAACACCTGATCCATATACAGGAGGAGCTGATGCGAATTTAGCAATGTTTAGCAATAACAGGCCTCTGTTTAACGGAGATATTGCCAGTTTAATAATTTCACCTTCAAGTGGAGGAGTAGCCTATCTTAATTCTCTTTGCTCAGATTTGAAATATTGTTTTTCTCCCGTTCGTTCCTATTATGAACAGTTTCCATTGTTTTCCTGGAATATTTTTATAATTGCCCATGAAATGGGACATGGCTTAGGATCTCCCCATACTCACGCCTGTGCGTGGAATGGTAATAATACTGCTATTGATGGATGTGGAGCTCAGGCCGGATCTCAAGGAAGTACATGCCCCGGACCAATTCCGGGAAGCTCAGGAGGAACCATAATGAGCTATTGTCATTTGGTTTCCGGAACTGGAGTCAATTTTAGTAATGGTTTTGGGGCGCAACCTGCAGAACTTATAAGAAGTATCATTAATTCTAAATCCTGTCTTGGAACAAACTGTACTTCTTCATGTGAGATCACCGTCCTAGATGTCAGTGTTTCTGACGTAACTCAAAACTCAGCAGATATTTTTATTATGGATGGAAGTCTGTCATCCTGGAGATACAGACTTTGTAAAATTGACGGCACAGTTGTACAATCAGGAACTACTAATTCTAATAGCTTTATAATAAACAACCTTGAAGCGAACACCTATTACAATTTATTTGTAGGAAGCGAATGCTCAGGTCCATTGGCATTTCAGAAACACAGAACATTTTTAACAGATGGAAACTGGTGCTCAGGAGCACGGTTTACAGATTCCGGAGGTCTTTCCGGAGGATATAGTAATAACGAAAAGTTAACCAAAACTTTTTATCCACTTTCCAATTCCAAACTGACATTGTATTTCAGTGAATTTAATTTAGAAAGTTTTAAAGACTATATGTATGTATATAATGGACCTACAGCCGGATCTCCATTGTTTCCGAATGGAAATAACCTTACGGGTTCTTTGGTTCCCGGCCCATTTGTATCTACAGATCCTACCGGAGCTATTACCGTTGAGTTTTTTTCCAATGAATCAGGTACGGCAAATGGATGGAATGCAGGATTTTTATGCAAGTTTTTAGGAGTTGAAGATATTGAAACAAATAACAATACCGTTTCAATTTACCCGAATCCGGCAAAAACAATGATCATCATTTCATCAAAAGAAAATTTAAAATCCTATAAAATATTTGATGAAGCAGGGAGATTGGTGACATCAGCTTCTTCTCTGAAAGGAAGTAAAACAGAGATCAATCTATCTTCCATACAAACAGGAAATTATGTCATTAGCATTGAAACAGAGAAGCAGACGGTCAACAAAAAATTGATCAAACAGTAATTTCTCAATAAATTTATTATAAAAGCCTGATATTCTCAGGCTTTTTTCTTATTTTTAATCGGTAAAAGAATGCTGTAAACCTAAATAACTCATATTTCGGTCTGAGTTTTGCTTATATTCAGCGGAATAATTTTTAACTTTGCAAAAAGATTTATTGTCAATATGACCAACCCTTTATTTTATGCAAAAATAATTCTGTTTGGAGAATATGGAATGATTGAAGATTCCCAGGGACTTGTAGTACCTTACAGTTTCTATAAGGGAACTTTAAAATTTTCAGATTTAAGTTCTGATTTTGAACGTAATTCCAACAGACATCTGCAGAAATATTCAGACTTTCTTACAGCCCTTGATCTTTCCGATGATTTTAAGTTGGATATTGAGAGCTTCAAAAATGATATTTCAAACGGACTTTTCTTTGATTCCAATATTCCTCAAGGATATGGAGTAGGAAGTTCCGGTGCTTTGGTAGCTGCTATTTTCGAAAAATATTCAGTCAGCAAACTTAATCCTGAGAATATCTCAAAAGATAATCTTAAGAAATTAAAAGCTGTTTTTGGAGAAATGGAAAGCTATTTCCATGGGAAAAGTTCAGGAATGGATCCATTGATCTGTTACATGAATCTTCCCATTCTCATTGAAAATAAAGAAAATCTAGACAGGGTAAATATTCCCGAAGGAGAAGAAGGAAAAGGGGCAATTTTTCTGATTGATTCAGGAATGACGGGTGAAACCGGACCCATGATTCAGATTTTCTTTGAGAAAATGAAAACAGAAGGTTTCCGTAAAACCCTGAAGGAAGAGTTCATCCGCTACAATAATGCGTGTATTGAATCTTTCCTTAAAAAAGACATGAATCCATTCTTCAGAAATCTTAAAAAGCTTTCTCACTGGGCTTATGAACATTTCCGCCCTATGATTCCTGAAAGTATTTTTAATATCTGGAAAAAAGGACTGGATTCTAATGCCTACTATCTGAAACTGTGTGGAAGCGGTGGAGGCGGTTACATCTTAGGATTTACCAAAGACTACGCAAAAGCAGAAAAAATGCTTGAAGGCTTCCAAAAAGAAGTGATTTACAGATTTTAAATAGATTGGAATGAATTCTGAAAAAGAAACTTTCCAATCTAAAAACTATATCTCAAAATCTCTATTTTACAGATTTTCGCAATTCGTGGGGTTTTTACTCGGAGCACGCTTTTTTGTGGCTGCTTTGTTGACATTTGCGCTCTATGTTTCTACTTTTTTCCTGTTCAATCAGGATGAATCTTTCAGAAAATTCGTATTCGATTTCAAAGTACACGGTATTATTTTTTGCACCGTCCTTACCATTCTTGCGGGCGGCATTATCAACCAATTTTATGACCTGGAGAAAGATCATGTAGTAAAACCTTTCAGAACCAGAGTTCAGAGCTTCATCAAACAGAAATATTTTTTATATGCCTATCTGGCACTCAGTGTTATTTCTTTAGGAGTAGCCTGGATGATTTCTCATAATGTATTTGTTTTTTTTGTTGTATATCAGTTCTTTATGTGGTTTTATAGTCATAAACTGAGCAGAATACTGATCTTAAATAATCTTACTTTTGTCAGCCTCACCCTGTATCCGTTCTTTGGAATGATGGTATACTATGAAACCTTTTCAAAAAAGGTTTTCCTGATGGCTGTTTTTCTATTTCTTATCCTTTTGTGTATTGATATTGTGAAAGATACCCTTACCAGAAGTGTAGACAAAGCATTTGGATATACTACAATTCCCAATTATTTTAAAAGCCGGAATACAAAGATAATTCTGACTTCTTTATTAGCTGTTACCATGGCAGTTTCTATGAATATCATTACAAAAACTGGTATTACCGGGTTCATGGCTTACTATTTTGCAGGAGGACTTTTTGTAATGATAGTCTGTATTTACCTTCTTTTAAACGCATCAAGAAGAACTAACTTCTTTACATTGAATATATTACGGTTTTGGGTTTTCGTTGGAATCATAGCAATGCTTTTAAACGGGATAGAACATAAATTGTAAAAAAAATTCTTTAAATAAACTGTGGTTATTATTACCTTTGCATAACTAAATTTAATAAATAGGAATGCCCATTTTTAATGATACTAAAATTGCATTTGCAGACAAGTCTGATGCACAATTGAGAAAGGCTTACTGGATGTTTAAAATGATTGAACAGCCCGCTCTTACAAGCCTTGGAACATCTGTTCTGAATTTCACAGTACACAACAATTTTCCTTTCGTTACCGGAATTGTAAAAAATACCTTATTTGCACAGTTCTGTGGTGGAGAAACCCGTGAAGAAAGTATGAAAGTTGTGAAGCAGCTGTTTAAAAGAGGAGTTGGAAGTATTTTCGATTATTCTATCGAAGGGAAAGAAGATGAGGAAACTTTTGATGCTGTTTGCAAAGAAATTAAGGATATTGTAAGATTCTCAGTAGGAAATCCGGCAATCCCTTTTATTGTATTTAAACCTACTGCCTTCGGAAGAATTGATTTGTATGAAGCTGTTGGAAAAGGTGCAGAGCTTACTACAAGCCAGAAAGAAGAATGGGAAAGAGTAGTGAAAAGATTTGATGAAGTTTGCAGTCTTTGCCACGAGCATGATAAAAAAGTAATGGTAGATGCTGAAGAAACCTGGATGCAGGATGCGGCAGACCACCTTTGCGAAGAGATGATGGAGAAATATAACCAGCAAAAGCCTATCGTTTGGAATACCATCCAGATGTACAGAACCGGCAGGCTGGAATATATGGAAGCTAATCTTCAGAGAGCAAGAGAGAAGAACTACTACATCGGTTACAAAATCGTGCGTGGTGCTTACATGGAGAAAGAAAGAGCAAGAGCTGCGGAAAAAGGATATGCAGATCCTATCCAACCCACTAAAGAGGCTTCAGATAAAAACTACAATGCAGGAATTGACTTTGTAATGGATCATTTGGATAAGGTTTCAGCATTTTTCGGAACCCATAACGAAATCTCTTCTGAATTGATTATGGATAAAATGAAAGCAAAATCTCTTGAAAACGGGAATCCGCATGTTTATTTCGGACAGCTTTACGGAATGAGTGATAATATTACCTTCTATTTGTCAGATAAAGGCTATAACGTAGCTAAATATCTTCCATATGGACCTGTAAAGGATGTTGTTCCTTATTTGACGAGAAGAGCTCAGGAAAATACCTCTGTGGCCGGACAAACCGGAAGAGAGCTTGGACTGATTAAAAAAGAACTTGAAAGAAGAAAGAAATAATAATATTGTTTTCAATAAATATATCAGGCCTGCAATTTTGCAGGTCTTTTTGTTGGAATTAATAGGGGGGAATTTTATGGGAAATTAACAATAATCAACACAATTATATTATGGGTTAATCATATGTTAAAATAATCTGATTTTTATTGCTGATTTGATTTTAAATAATTATATTTGATAGAGCCATAAAAACTAACGTATAATAATATTTTCATTTACTGTTATAACTCCGCCATAAGAGAGAACTTCATCAATACGATAATCAATAATATCACCCTTATAAATAACCGAAATTATAAAAATATAGCATGGGAGCAGATGATTATAATAAGATAAAATTGCATCAGCTTATACCCGTCAAAATTTTTAAAAATAAAATAAAGCAATAGCTTTAGTTTTCTTCTTCAAATATTTTTTTAACCTGATCATTTTCTTTGATCAGGTTTTTTTAAGGCTCAAAACTTTCGAATTTTCCGTTTTCGTAGAACAAGACAATACGCTTTATCTTACTTTGTTGATTACCAAATAGTTGACCTAACAATTGATCGCTGTTATTTTCTAATCGCTGAGAATCTGATATTTTTTCTGGTGCTTTATCTTGGGTTGGTATAAACGATTCTCCAGGACTTGGTTTTGGAGTTTCCATTTCCGTTTCATCACTTCCAAATTCATCATCATCAT
The DNA here is from genome assembly GCF_036543225.1 of Chryseobacterium sp. CFS2. NCBI lineage: Bacteria > Pseudomonadati > Bacteroidota > Flavobacteriia > Flavobacteriales > Weeksellaceae > Chryseobacterium > Chryseobacterium sp. CFS2. Next base: position 56,844 of record NZ_JAZHQU010000009.1, on the reverse strand, counting down.
TCATCATGGTGAAAAGGTCGGGGAGTGGAGTTGTTTTTATTTTCTCTTCTTCTATTTGATCTTCACTAATTTCGATTTCTGGCAGTTGGGATTTCAGCATCTCACCTTCTCCAGTAACCAGCCAGTCCCAAAGAAGTTCCGGGAAACGGGATTTTATTTTTATGATAAACTCAAGAGACGGCTTGTTTCTTCCTGAAGTAATATGCGAAATGGATGAACGCTGTACGTCAATCTCATCAGCAAACTCAGAAGGGGTCAGATTGGAATACTCAATAATTTTGGAAATTCTTTCATTTAAACTCATAAAAATAAGCCTTTAATTATTTTACAAATGTAACATATATAATTTACAAATGCAAAACACAAATGTAAATAAATATAAATATTTTTAATATACATTTGTAACAAGAAAATAAAATATTATTAATCAATGTATTATAGTTAAATTACAATTGTATTTAATAATTATCTGAGGCTGCTATAAGATTTAGTAATATGCATCCAGACCTTATTATTTGACTTTCTTTTTCCTAAAATATTAGTTTAATAATGTAAATTTAGGCTTTTTCACAGCTTATTTTGTCCCTTAAACCACTTCCTTTTCACTATTTACATTATTAATCTCTTTAAATCTGTTTCCTGAATGATTTATTCCAATAAATATCAAATTAAAGCCATGTAAAGGCTATTTTAAAGATGTTACATAGGTAAATTACTGATGTAAATACACTATTTTAAGCCAATATAATGGAGTAATAGGAGAGAATTAGTATTTCTGTTAAGCAACTATTTTTATGGTGAACAAAAATGGTCAAAATTAAGCGAATGGATTAAAAATTGAGGTTCCAATCTGATTCATTATGCACTTTACAAATGTATACAACGTTAAATATCTAAGCTTTCCACAATTTTTATGTTTAATAAAATACCCCTCAAAGGGTAAAAAACAGCAATTTTAAGCCTTAAAGTACTATTGCAAATAGTATTTAGATAAATTTCGTAACTTGCTGACTTTTAATTATTTAAATATATGATATTAAATTATTCGCAATCCACAATTTTATCCACAGACAATTTGTCTTTTGAGGGTGTTTAATAATGTTACAGGTGTTAATTGATTTCTAAACCTCTAAAAGAATAGGATTTAAATCTTGTAAACAAATTTCAAAACAGATGTCAAATGTAAATTTTTGTATTTTCACAATATTTACAAATGTTAATTTAAATTTTTGCCCAAAAATGGCTAAATTTGAATCTTGTAAACAATTCCCAAAATGAATTTTGAACAGATCTATTCTCAAAACCCCGATTTCTCAAATCGCTATATTTCCCCTGAAAAATTATTTTCTTACCTACAGAACAATCTCAGCGATTATATTCAGGAGATCGGAAGATCCTATTTAGATAAACCTATTTATCAGTTAAGCATCGGAACCGGAAACATTAATGTATTGGCCTGGTCACAAATGCACGGCAATGAATCCAATGCTACGCATGCCATGCTTGATCTTTTGGTGAGTCTTGATAAAGCTCCTGAAATGAAAGAGGATTTATTCGGTAAAATAAAACTGGATTTTATATTCATGCTGAATCCGGACGGATCGGAGAGATGGACCAGACTGAATGCAGCCGATATTGATCTTAACAGAGATTTTCATAATGAGGCTAGTAAGGAGATTAAATTTCTGAAAAAAGCTGCTGCTTCTAAAAAGTACGATTATGCATTAAATCTTCATGAGCAGAGAACCATTTTTACAACCGATGGTATTCATCCTGCCACTCTTTCCTTTCTGGCACCTTCTGAAAATGTAGAACGTACCGTTACAGAAAATAGAAAGAAATGTATGGCTGTGATCGGAAGTGTATACAACCATTTAAAGGAAATGATCCCTCATCAGATTGGAAGATATTCTGATGAATTCTATCCGACTTCTACAGGAGATAACTTTATAAAAGCCGGAATGCCGACAATTCTATTTGAAGGCGGACATTTTGTGGATGATTATACCAGAACAGGAACAAGAAAGTATTATACAATTGCTCTTTATTATGCCTTGAAAGCAATCAGTGAACTGAACTCTGATATTACTGGATGGGAAAATTATCTTGAAATTCCCGAGAATAAAGAAACGCATTATGATATTATTTACAGAAATGTAAAACTAAACACAGAACATGAATGTATTTTGGATATAGCGGTTCAGTTTAGAGAAATAAAAGAAGAAGGAAAAGGTGAAATCTCATTTATTCCTTTCGTAATGGAAGCAGGAGATGTAAAGCAGAGAAAAGGCTGGCTGGAAATAGACTGTACCGGAAAGAAATTTATTTCTGCAACTAAATATCCGAAACTGGATACTGTTGTGGATTTTAAAATAGAAGACTAATAAAATCGGCTGCCCCGAAGGACAGCCGATTTTATTTTTTTATCTAATTTCTAAAAGTTTATATTCAATAGGAATGGGCTTTAGCCCATTTAATTTAAATGAAAATTCATATGGCTTTAGCCAAAACCTAACTTTGGAAATATAAAATTTAGATTTTATTCAATGATTAAAGCTTAGTTCACAACTTTAATTCCATTAGCAACAAACCTGATCTCTTCCTTAGGCTGTGTAATCGCATCAATTTCAGCTTGTGGCTTCTTAGCATCTTCTGCATAATGTTTCTGCTCATTCACAGAAGTTACTTTTCTTTCTGCATTTCCTTCTAACACAACGTTTTTCCCTTTTAAGGCTGTAGGTACAAAGAAAGCATAGTCTTTCATTTTTACAAAAAACTTAGAATTGTCTTCTGTCTGGATGGTAAGCCAGCATCCTTTTTTATCACAAACATCGGTTACTTTTCCTTTAACAGATACATTTTCAACTTTTTTGTTATCTTTTTTAAGCTGCTTATTCAGTTTTTCTACTGTGATTGCTTTGGATTCAGCAGAAGAATTAACCTGATCTCCGTATGTATCACCTACCAGGGCTTTTCCTTCCGGTGGACCAGATTGGGCAAATGCTAACGAAGAAGCTGTTAAAGCTGCTGCAAATAATATCGCTTTAAATTTCATGTTTAATATTTTTTCCAAAAATACTAATTAAAATTGAATCATAACGGAATAAAAAATGACAAAAAACAGCTGTTTTAAGGAATTTTCAATAAAATTCAAAATCAAAGACAGATTTGATTATATTTGACTCCTATACTTGACTATGCAAAAAAAACTGAAACTATGGGATGCCATTATGCTTGTGATGGGATCCATGATCGGAAGCGGGATCTTTATTGTAAGTGCTGACATGATGAGGAATCTGGGATCCGGATACTGGCTGATTGTGGTGTGGATCATTACAGGAATAATGACGGTAGCCGCAGCCATAAGCTATGGAGAATTGTCCGCATTATTTCCGAAAGCCGGAGGGCAATATACCTATCTCAAGGAAATTTTTGGTAAAAGAATGGGATTCCTTTACGGATGGGGATTGTTTACGGTAATACAAACCGGAACAATTGCTGCAGTGGCAATGGCTTTTGGAAAATTTACAGCGTATCTGATTCCTTCACTTAACGATGCTGCACCTATTTTTCAAAGCGGTGAATTTAAAATTACTTGGATACAGATTCTGGCCATTGGTGTAATTCTGCTGCTTACCTATATTAATACCAGAGGAGTAGAGAGTGGTAAAATCCTTCAGAACATCTTTACCGGATCCAAAATTATTGCATTAATAGGTTTGATTGCTGCCGGTTTTATATTGGTAGATATCTCTCATTTAGCAGAAAACTTTAGCTGGGGTACAGATTCTTTTAATAATCTGAAAAAAGATATAAGTGGTAATTTTCTCAAAGAAGGCTGGGAACCCATTGGTGGAATGACTCTTTTAGGTGGAATTGCAGCTGCGATGGTAGGTTCTGTTTTCAGTTCTGTTGCCTGGGAAAGTGTAACATTTGTTTCCGGGGAAATTGAAAACCCTAAAAAGAATGTAGTAAAATCAATGATTTATGGTACTTCCGCTGTTATGATCCTTTATATAGCGGTAAACTATGTATACCTAAATGCATTGGACAGAGACGGAATTGCTTTTGCAGCGAATGACAGAGTAGCAGTAGCGGCTTCACAGAATATTTTTGGAAGTGCTGGTACTATTATCATTGCTCTATTAGTAATGATTTCCACATTTGGATGTAATAACGGATTGATTTTGGCGGGAGCAAGAGTTTTTCAGACTATGGCAAAAGACGGAATGTTCTTTAAATCTGCCGAAAAAAATAATAAAAATGAAGTTCCGGAAAATGCACTTTGGATGCAGGGTGTGTGGGCTTCAATTCTTTGTCTGAGTGGGCAGTACGGGAATTTATTGGATATGATTTCTTTCGTAATTGTTCTGTTCTACATGATTACCGTATTTGGAGTTATTTATTTAAGAATGAAACAGCCAGAACTGGAAAGACCTTATAAGACATGGCTTTATCCGGTAACACCTGTTATCTACCTTTTAATAGGAACCTGTTTCTGTATTTTACTGTTAATCTATAAACAACAATATACATGGCCTGGTTTTATTTTGGTACTGCTGGGACTTCCGGTATACTATTTTATCAACCGGAAAAAAGCGGATGCTTAAAGTAAAATAAAAATATAAAAGATTACAGGGCTTTCAATTCAGTTTGAAGGCTCTTTTTTTGAATAATATTTTAAAGTATTGTCATCATTATTTGGTGAAAATGCGTATTTTGGTATTCCGTTTTTAGATAAGCGGAAACCATGAAGTAAAAACAATAAGTTATGGATACACCAAATTACAGAATGCCTTTCGTACCGTCTACTTTAATGACCGAAGGCGGAAGTATCGATACCTGCGATATGGGGGAAAGTATTGCCCACAATATTATGCTGCTGATCACCACCAAAAAAGGGGAGAACAGATATGATGAAAACTATGGAAACGATGTTTGGAACCTTGAATTCGATAATGGAGTCACAAGTGCCATCTGGGAAAGCGTTTTTATCAAAAGCTTAAGGAGGCAGATTCAGGAATATGAACCCAGAATCGTCAACCCGCAGATTGATGCTCATATACAATTTGTAGAGCACAGCTACGATACTAAAGAACACACCGAAATTAAAAAGAAAGTAAGAATTGCCATCAATGCAAAAATGGAAGAATCAGGGGAACGTTTCAGTTTTTCAACAGAGTTGTTTCTAAGTCCAATGTCTATTGATTAATATTTTTAACAGCGAAAGAAAATTATGAATTTAGATCAGAATATTTATTCCAAAGAATCTGTAAAAGCAAGAATGCTGCAGAATGCAACTAAAGTATGGGGATTGAGAAGTCCGCAGTCTTTAGATCCTTTTGTAAAACTGTTGATAGATGCTTTCAGTACAGAAGTTTTCAAAGCGAATAATGAAATACAGACAGTAAATGCCCGTATATTGGAAAAACTGGCAAAACTTCTTACCCCGTCTATTTATACCCATCCTATTCCGGCTCATTCCGTGGCTTTTACACAGCCTTATGAGTCTTCCGAAGTTTTATTGGAACACACGGAGTTTTTCTTCCGTAAGCAGATGACTTCTACGATAAAATCAGAATCAGATAAACAGCTGAATATTCCTTTTACTCCGGTAGGAAATGTAAGAATTAATAAAGTTCACACGTCCATCATGTTTGTAGGAAATACCTGCTACAGTATTGATGACAGATTCAATAAAATTCCTATTGCAAGATTTCAGGGAAGGCCTGAAGATTACAGAAAAATCACAATAGGAGTGGATGTAAGCAAATATGTAAGTGAAAACTTTCCAAAATATCTGAGCATTTTCTGCTCTAATCCTGCTTTTGAACACCTTGATTTTGTTTATAAATTATTGCCGTATATCACGGTGTCAAGCAATGGTAATCCTTTATTTGTGAGAGAAGGACTGAGTTATTTAACAGAAAACCAAAATGATGGCTACGAACAGATGTTCAAAGAGCAATCCATCCGGAATAAAGTGATTGAAGATATTAAAAGTATCTATCGTCATAAATTTATTGAGGTAACAGGAATTTCTCAAAGTCTTTTTTCAGAACCGGGACAGCTTCCTCAGAATCTTGATTTTCTTGCAGGAAAAGAAGAAATTACCAAATTCCTGGATAATAAGAGCTATCTGTGGCTTACCTTTGAGTTTCCACCACAATTTTCGGCAGAAATACTTGACAATTTTTCCTTTGTTCTGAATGCTTTTCCGGTATACAACAGAGGTTGGAAAAAAACAGAATACAGCCTTGATATCATGGGAAATAATATTCCTTTGGTAACCGATGAGGGTGAACATTTTCTTTATGTAGATGAGGTACAGGATGGTGACGGAAGAAAGTATACCGAAATTCCTTTTACTCCGGCTGATGATCTTAAAAAAGGTTTGTATACCGTAAGAAAAGGAGGCATGGAACGTTTCACAAGCAGAAATGCTGTGGATATGATTGCCAATGTTCTGGAATTGACAAGAGATGAAATTGCCGCATTTTCCCTTTTGAACAGAGATAATGTAAAAGGAGTTCTCAGCGAAATGTCTGACAAAATGAAAACCATGGTTCAGAAAGTGAACAATGCCAAAAGGAATATCAGGCAGGAATTGAATTATGTGATCATGGAACCTGTAGAAAAAACAGACCATACCTATGCTGCTTTTTGGATAACGCACTGTACGCTTGCCAATCATATGCGTCCGGGAACTGAACTTTCCAATCAATTAAAGTCACAAACTGTGGTACTGCTTACCGAGACATTGGGAGGAGCTGAAGAACAGAAGGGAACAGACAGTATTCAGGCTTACAAATACGCACTGACAACCAGGGATAAAATCATTTCTTTGGAAGACGTTAAAAACTATTGCCGCATGATTCTGAAAGATGAGGTAAGAGAAGTAAGAGTAAGAAGAGGAACAATGATCAGCAACAAGCCTAAAGAAGGTTTTGTAAGAACAGTAGAAGTAGAGATTATTCCGCAGAACTATTCTTTCTATGGAAGAGCCTATTGGGAAAATATGGCCAACATTATCAGAAACCAGATCATTGCCAAAGCCATTGACGGAATTGAATATATTGTAAGAATAAATAATGAAGATGTTGATTTCCAGGATATGTAAACCTTTTGGGAACACACCATTCGTTTAAAATATAAATGCCGTAACAGATACGGCATTTTTAATGTAATATTGAATTATATCTATAGGAACGGGCTTTAGCCCGTTTTTTATTACATAAGATTTCGCATAAGCTTTAACCCAATCATAATTACCCGGAAATATCAAATCATTTTCGGAAAAATTCAATCCTGTTAATTTCAATATGGAATAAAAAAATATTCATTCCCAACATACATTAGGTTTTTTTTATAAAACTTTTATGCCTTTTAAATTCAAAAAAATTGCATAAAATTCCGTATTTTTGCACGTTGTGATTTTCAGGCAAAATCATTCCGGATTATGAGCAAATCAACAGAATATATAGAAGTTTACGGAGCACGTGAACACAACCTTAAAAATATTAATGTTAAAATTCCACGCAACGAATTGGTCGTTATTACAGGCCTTTCCGGAAGTGGAAAATCGTCATTGGCTTTTGATACTATTTTTGCAGAAGGCCAGCGCCGTTATATTGAAACATTCTCTGCCTATGCGCGTCAGTTTTTAGGCGGGCTGGAGCGTCCTGATGTAGATAAAATTGAAGGACTTTCTCCGGTAATTGCTATTGAGCAGAAAACGACCAATAAAAATCCACGTTCTACTGTGGGGACAGTTACCGAGCTGTACGACTTTCTGCGTCTTTTGTATGCAAGAGTTTCAGATGCGTACTCTTTGTCTACCGGACAAAAATTGGTAAGCTATACCGAAGATCAGATTCTTGAAACCATCAAAGAAAACTATAAAAAAGAAAAGATCATGCTTTTGGCGCCAGTGGTGCGTTCCAGAAAAGGGCATTATCATGAACTTTTTGTACAGATGGCTAAAAAGGGCTACGGACAGGCAAGAATTGATGGTGAATTACAGGATATTGAATATGATTTAAAACTTGACCGTTATAAAACCCACGATATTGACATCGTTATCGATCGTTGGATTATCGGTGAAAATGCTTCGGAAAGCAGAATGGAAAAATCATTGCGTACTGCAATGGAAATGGGAGAAGGTATTATTGGAATTCAGAAACTGGGAAGTACAAACATCGAATACTTTTCCAAAAACCTGATGGATGCAGAAACGGGACATTCTCTGGCTTTGCCTGAACCCAATACATTCTCATTCAATTCACCCAAAGGAAGCTGCCCGAACTGTAAAGGATTGGGAACCATCAAAAAGATCAATACGGATTATTTCATAGACAATCCAAAATTATCCATCAATCAGGGAGGATTATTACCGTTGGAAGATATCAAGTCCAACAAATGGATTCTATCGCAGATCAAAAATATTCTTGAAATCTTCGGATTGGGATTAACAACTCCGCTTCAGGATATTCCGGAAGAAGCATTGGATTATATCTACAACGGTTGTCACAAAGAATTTAATAAAGACCTGAAATACGCAGGAATTACCAAGAAAATAAAAATTGGTTTTGACGGGCTTATTGCTTTCATGGAAGAAATTATCGATGAGAGAGAATCTTATGAAGCCATTTTGCTGGAAAGACATTTCACCACAGAAGAAACCTGCCCGGAGTGTCATGGTACCCGTCTTCAGCCTTCAAGTTTAAGTTTTAAAATTGACGGAAAAAATATTGCTGAGGTTAATGGATTAAGCTTAGCAGATTTAAAAGACTGGTTAGCTGATGTTAAAGATAAATTTTCAGAAAAAAATAAAATCATTGCTCATGAAATCTTAAAAGAGATTGAAACCAGACTTCAGTTTTTACTGGATGTAGGATTGGATTATTTAAGTCTGAGCAGAAGTTCAAAAACACTTTCAGGAGGAGAATCACAAAGGATTCGTCTGGCGACTCAAATCGGGTCTCAATTGGTGAATGTATTGTATATCCTTGATGAACCAAGTATCGGACTTCACCAGAGAGATAACGAAAGGCTGATCCATTCTCTGAAAAACCTTAGAGATATCGGAAACTCTGTATTGGTGGTAGAGCATGATAAAGACATGATTCTGGAAGCCGATGAGGTATTGGATATTGGTCCAAGAGCCGGAAAGTTCGGCGGAGAGATCCTTTGGCAGGGAAAACCGAAAGATTTATTGAAAGCAGATACCATCACTGCTCAATACATCAATGGTAAAAGAAAGATTGCAATTCCTGAAGAAAGAAGAGCAGGAAGCGGTAAAAATATTGTATTAAAAGGCGCTACAGGAAATAACCTTAAAAATGTTACCCTGGATGTTCCTCTTGGGAAGTTAGTAGTAGTAACCGGAATTTCAGGAAGTGGAAAATCTTCTTTGATTAACGGAACATTATATCCTATCCTTAACAAACATTTCTACAGAGCGGTTCAGGAACCTTTACCTTACAAAAAGATCGAAGGGCTGGATAATATTGATAAAATTGTAGATGTAGATCAAACACCAATCGGAAGGACACCACGTTCGAATCCTGCTACTTATACCGGAATGTTTACCGATATCAGAAACCTTTTTGCAGAACTGCCGGAAAGTAAAATCCGTGGGTATAAGCCCGGAAGATTCTCTTTCAATGTAAAAGGCGGAAGATGCGAAACCTGTCAGGGAGGAGGATTGAAAGTGATTGAAATGAATTTCCTTCCGGATGTATACGTACATTGTGAAACCTGCAACGGAAAACGTTTCAACAGAGAAACCCTGGAAGTGCGTTACAAAGGAAAATCCATCTCTGATGTTCTGGATATGACGATTGATGAAGCAGTAGATTTCTTCCAGCCGATTCCTAAGATTTTTGCAAAAGTGAAAACATTACAGGACGTTGGATTAGGATATATTACCCTGGGACAGCAATCAACGACGCTTTCCGGAGGTGAAGCTCAGCGTATCAAGTTAGCAACCGAACTGTCAAAAAGACAAACCGGAAATACCCTTTACATCCTTGATGAACCCACTACAGGACTCCATTTTGAAGATGTGAAAATCCTGATGGATGCCATTAACCAATTGGTAGAACTTGGAAACTCGTTCATCATCATCGAACATAATATGGATGTCATCAAATTAGCAGACCATATTATTGATGTTGGACCGGAAGGAGGAAAATATGGTGGACAAATTGTAGCACAAGGAACTCCTGAGGAAATTGTGAAGTCTAAGAAGAGCTTGACTGGGAAGTTCTTGAAGAGGGAATTGGAATAGAATGATAGAAATATATTACGGAAAACCACAATGAAAATTGTGGTTTTTTTATTTACTTTTGGAGAAAACGATAATACATGAGCTTTAAACTTTTAGCGATTAGACCATTGAAAGGTTGTAATCCAAAATTTCTTAAGAATTTAGAAGAAGGAAGAATTTATAAGTTTTATAATGATTATAAATTTTATAATGGAAAAGAGAGGATTGATGATTTCGATTATGAAATAGATATTAATTCAATTAGAGATGTTGAGCGAATTGAAATAGATGAAACATTACCAAAAGACTTTTTTGGAAAGAATATTAATATCTCAGCTATTGTTGGAAGAAATGGAAGTGGAAAAAGCACTTTGATAGAAATTTTAATAGCTTCGATTGTAAGTTTTTCATTAAAAATAAAAAAAGATTTCATCATTCCGGGGGACTTGTATGATAAAGAGAACTCCAATTATCATGACAATGTTAGTAAAATTACAAATAGCCTTAAAAAAGATTTAGAAAAAATAAATATTGAGTTTTATATTTTGACTAATAGTAATAATCTTTATGAAGAGAATAAAAAAATAAAATTTCAAGAACGAGTAGAGGTTATTAGACAAATGAAAATAAAAAATAATATATTTTCTTTCACAGACTATAAAGAAAATTTTGATCAAAAATTTTTAAAAGTAAATGAATTCAAAATAGATTTATTAACTGATGATGAATATGAAAATAATTATACGAAATATAATTTTCTAGAAGACTTTGTTTATTCATTAGTTATTAATTATTCACATTATAGTTTCAATAATAGCGAAATAGGCGAATGGATAAAAGGGGTATTTCATAAAAATGATGGATATCAACTTCCAGTTGTAATTAATCCTTATAGAAATAATGGAAATATTGATATTAATATTGAGAAAAATTTATCAAAATCACGTTTTTTAATAAATATATTAAAGGAAAAAGTATTAAGAAAGGTCAATGATGTAAAAGAAATTTCTCATGTCTATATAGAGTTTAATAAGGATAAATTTTTATTGAATGATCAGAGGTTAGGAGATTTAAGAATTGATATCCCTTATTTAGAGAAAATAGAAATCTTAAAAATAATTTTAGATGTATTCTTTCAAGATGAGGATAATAATATTTTAGAAATTCAGGATAAAAAGTTTTTTGCTTATAATTTAGACTATATATTGCTAAAGTTAAAAAAAATGACAAATTATCTAGTATATGCTGACTTTAATGATTTATTTATAGAAAACAATAGCAATGAAATTGTAACATTCAAAATAAATTTTAAAAGAAATAAGTTTAAAAGATATATCAATGCTTTATATAGAGATAATAGCCATAATACAGATAAGTTTAATCAAGCACTTTTTTTTATTAAGACTCATTATATAAATGAAGACAGCTTGATTTTAGAAATAGATGATTTGGCAAATCTGATTGTAGAAAGTGGTAAAGTTGCCTATAAAAATATAGAGAAGTTCCAAAATGAAAGTTTGGGAATTAATTTTAATTATAATATTAGACACATTTTGCCTTCATTTTTTAATTTAGAATATTTATTTAATAAAGAATATTCTGAAAATAATTTTTCAAATTTTAGTTCTGGGGAAAAACAAATTATTTTTTCAATTCATTCTGTATTATATCATTTAAGGAATATAAAATCTGTAACAACTTTACACGGTGATTTGGAAAGCGAGCCAAAGGAAATTAAAAAGCTTGTTTATTATAAAAATATAAACTTAATTTTTGACGAGATTGAAATTTATGCTCATCCTCAATTTCAAAAAGAACTTATTAAAAGATTTCTAGATAGTTTAAATGCTATTGATTTGCGATATGAATTTTTAAATGTTCTTTTAATAACTCATTCTCCTTTTATTTTATCTGATATTCCCAAACAAAATGTTCTTTTTCTTCAAGTAGAAAATAATATTTCAATTTCTAAAGATTTTAGTAAAAAAAATACTTTTGCAGGCAACATTTCTGAACTCTTGGAGGATAGTTTTTTTTTAAGTGGGTTGACTGGAAGTTTTGCTAAATCTAAAATAGAAGAAGTAATAATATGGTTAAATGATCAAGAATATAAAAAAAATAACAACTTAGAACTAGAATCTTCAACTAGAGATGGTTATAAAAGAATTATTGAAATGATAGATGAACAAATTATCTATTACAAATTAAGAGAAAAATATTTCGAGTTATTTCCGGAAGATTTTGAAGAAGATCAAAAAGAAAAAATTTTTAAGAAGTTAGCGAAAGAATTGGGATATAAAATTGAAAGATCATGATTTATATAGATTTTAAGAAAAAAGCTTTTGATTTTCATAATAAAATTGTAAAAGATATTTTTAATAATATCATAACAAAAAAATACATAGAGAGAGGAGATAGAACGCATAGAAATAAAGTTTATATAAATACAGATTTTTTAGATTTTTTAAATGAAAATAAAGACGAATTAATTGGTGGTCTTCCAACTAAATTATTTAATTTACATGAAGAATTTAAAAAGCTAACACTTAATAATGATGAGAATAAAAATATTAAAAGTTTTTTATTAGAAACAGGGTATAAAAATTTTCAAAAAAAACATTCGAAAGATTTTTTAAATTTTATAGGAATAGATACATGTATTTATTGTAATAAAAATTATACTTTAAATATCAGTAAAAGTCATGCAAGAGCAGAGTTGGATCATTGGTATCCGAAGAATGAGTTTCCATTATTAGCATTATCCTTTCACAATTTAATTCCTAGTTGTCATTCTTGCAATCACATAAAAGGAAAAGCCGGAGATTGGTCAAAAGCTTTAGAAAAATTTGTTCATCCTTATTTCAAAGAAGCTGATGAAGGATTTAGTTTTGATTTTTTTTATAATCAAAAATTAGATTCATTAAAAATCGAAGCGAAAGCATATAAAAAAAGTATTAAAACAGGAGAAACTCTTGAGTTTAATAAAATTAAAGAAAAGTATAATGCTAATGCAGAAAAAGAATTAAGAGATTTATTAGATTTAAGATATAAGTATTCTAGTAATTATATCAAGATTTTATCAGAAAGTGCTTTTATGGGACTTAGAATTAGTAAAGATGAAATTTATAGATTAGTTTTTGGGATAGAAATAGAGGAAGAAAATTATCATAAACGACCCTTTAGCAAGTTTAAAAAAGATATTATTGACAAGATATTGTTAATTGATGATATTGGTTATAAAAGGAAAACCTGATTTTATATACTATAATTTACCTCCCAATATTAAATTTTTAATTATTTTTAAAATTTATTACGTTGATAATCAATTGATTAAGTTTTAATGTTAACTCAATGTTAACTGAATGTAAAATTAATATGAATTATTTTTAATAACTTTGGGTAAGAGATACAAAAATAGGTTAGTATAACATTTAAAACCAGTTAGTTATGAAAAATAGAATTCAAATATTGATGGCTTCACTTTTCGTTTGTGGATTTGCTGCTGTTTTGAACACTGCCAAAGCCCAGACAACAGATCATAATACCATTCAGGAAATTCAGTTGAATAGAAGTGAAACATTTAATGATATCAGAAATAAATTAGAAGCCAACTTTGATCTTACCAATCCTGATTACAAGCAGGGAACCGTAAACTCAGTGGTGAAGTTTGATATTGCAAAAAATGGTAAAATTGTAAATGTTCACTCCACAGGAGACTGCAAAACTGTAAGCAAAGAAATTGAAATGGTATTAAGCGACCTTGATTATAAAGTAGATCGTAAAAAACTGACTGAAAATATGGTTGCTTATACTTACGTAATGCCTGTGACTGTAGAGATTCACAACAGATAGTATTGATTGCATATTATTCATGAAAGTGTGAATAATGAAAACTTATCAGATTAAGTTGTAATAAAGAATAAAGGACAAGGTTTTAATTTTGGGCTACCATAAAAATTAGAACTATATGAAAAATTTAAAGAAACTGACAAAGTCAGATTTGAAGTCAGTGTACGGAGGAGAGCCAAGAAAATACTGTACATTTTGCGAATGGGCAAATAAAGTAATTTGCAGTGATATTCCAATCGTTCAATGTCCGTAAAAAAAAATAAAGCCGCTTTTATAAGCGGCTTTTCTATTGCTGTGCACTTTGCACAAATTCGGTTAATCTTGTTTTAAGATTTTTAGAATTTCCTATCTTATCAAAAGTAATATTATCTATTTTCCAACCTTTCTCCGTATTGATCAGATGTACGGTATCCATCCAGGTTTCTTTAGGAGTAGCGGAATTATATTCAAATGCTACCAGTGCTTCAGCAGTTTTATCCTGTATCTTGACAGATTTAATTTTATAACTGGTAAATCCTTCATACAAACTGGAGAAAATAGCGCCTTCGAAAATTAAAGGTTTTTCATCAGGATGATCACTTTTTTTAACTTTTTCAATATCCGCTTTTGAAGCATTGATAGCCTCTTCCAATACTTTTTTTAAATCCTTGGAAAACAAATCCTCAGAAATCGGCTGGTTGTAAATGGCCTCATTGGACTTGCCATACTGAGTGTAAAGTTCGTTTACTTTTTCATGGATGACAGCATCAGGAGACAAAGTGGGTTGCGTTTCTTGTTTTTTGCAGGATAAAAAGAACAGAAAGATTCCTAAATAGAGAAATAATTTTTTCATGTAAGTTTATTTTTTGTGGTGTAATGAGAATCCCAAGGTCAAAATTTATACCAAAATCTGTTAATAAAATATTTTTTACGAATCACAAAAATCAATACATTTGAGTAGATAAAAAATTGTGGATCCTATACTTAACGTCGCTGTTCGTTCCCTTTGCGTTTACCTTTTTATGGTGATCGCTATCCGTTTGTTTGGTAAAAATCAGCTTTCCCAGCTCAATGCGGGAGATGTTGTATTACTGCTATTGATTTCAAATGCCGTTCAGAATGCAATGGTAGGCCCGGATACTTCTCTTCAGGGAGGAATTATTGCGGCATTGGTTTTGTTTGTTGCTAATTTTATCTTGAAAAGGATCATGTTTTCCAGTCGCTCCTTTCAGACTTTTATGGAAGATGAACCGGTAATTCTTATCAGAGATGGAGTAGCAGATCAGGCCGCTCTGAATCGTGTTAAAATTACAGAAAGCGAATTGGAAGAAGCCATAAGAGAACATGGAATTGAAAACATACACAATGTAAAGCTTTCCGTTCTGGAAGTGGATGGAAACATCAGTGTTGTTTCTCAGGACGAAAAAAGCAAACAAACCCACTATTCAAGAATTAAAAGAAAACTCAAAAGAAAATACCATTAAATACAATGAATTACGAATTAAGAGAAATGCTTCCCAGTGACGAAAACCGTGTGCTGGAGATCTTCCGGCAGGGAGTAGAGGGTGGAATTGCCACTTTGGAAACAGAAGTTCCTACCGCTGAAGCCTGGAGCATGGAATATTTCAATGACTGCCGCTGGGTGCTGGAAAATGAAAACAATGAAGTCGTAGGATGGTGCGCTTTAAAACCTGTCAGCAAAAGGGAAAGCTTTAAAGGAGTTGCAGAAGTGGGCATTTATTTTGATAAAGAATACCAGGGGAAGGGTTTGGGTTCTATATTGCTTAAAAAGATAATTTTGGATAGTGAGGATCACGGATTCTGGACATTACAGACCAATCTCTTCTCCGAAAATGAAATGGCCATCAAGTCTCATCAGAAAAACGGGTTCAGAATGGTTGGAGTCCGTAAAAAAATTGGAAAGCTCAATGGGGAGTGGAAAGATCTTATATTGATGGAAAAAAGAAGCGAAATCATTTAGAGAATTATAAATGATGAATGATGAATGATGAATGATGAATGATGAATGATGAATGATGAATTTATTCAGTAAACACATGACCTCCCTAACCAAATTGACCATTGACTTGCGAAGCAAAATTGACCATTCACAATAAAAGGCTTTATATTCCAACCTTAAACCTTAAACCTTAAACCTTGAACCTTGAACCTTGAATTTTGAACTTTTGGCATTACCATTGTTATATTAAATCAAGTTGAAAAAATAGAAATAATGAAAAATTTGATTAAAATTACAGGTGTGCTTATCGTGATGCTGATGTTGTCATCATGTGTAGTGCATGATAATGGAGCCAGAGGAAATACAATCCCTCCGGGACAGGCTAAAAAAGTGTTTGGAGGAAGTGCAAAAGACTATGCTCCGGGACAGGTGAAAAAGAGAAGTGGCTATTAATAGCAACGTAAAATAAAAATATTAACAGTCGGTTTTAACATACATTAGCTTAATTTCAATTTCTTTTGGCATTAACATTGATATATTTCGCTATCGAAATTGAAAAAGTGAAAATAATGAAAAGTATGTTTAAAATTGTTGGGGCAGGCGCTGTACTGTTACTATTGTCCTCTTGCATAGTACACGAGCCACATGGAAGAAGAATGCCACCGGGGCATGCAAAAAGGTATTATGGCGGAAGCGCAAGATATTATGCACCGGGTCAGGTTAAGAAAGTGTATATTTATGACGATCGTGGCCATCATCACAAAGGCCGTGGTCATGGACATCACAGATAAAAAAGAAAAGCACTGAAGAAATTCAGTGCTTTTTTATGATCAGTTATAATCTCGATTTTTTCGGATTTAGGAAAGTATTAAAAATCATAACTTCCTGTCCAAACTTTTTCTCAATCCTTTCAGAAATATTCAAAAGTTCGCTTTTTATAAAATCTTCACGTAATCCATCATTATCGAAGATTAATAGCAGATTATAATTTTTACCTTCCTCAATAAAATCACTGTGTACCTCAGAAAGAATATACTTTTCTACATCCATCAGGTTTTCAGTCATTAAAACCAGGGTTTCATCAATATAATTTTCCCATTCTTCTAAGTTATCTTTCGTACAGTGGAAAGTTATACTTAATACGCTCATTTTTTATGAATTTTTAAGATTTTTTGGATAAATTCTACAGCAAAAATCGGCATTTTTTTCGTAAATTAGCCCGTTAATAAAAATTGGAAATAAATAATTTTCAGACTTACAGCTAAAGGTCTGACTATCATTATAATAAAATTTGTTTATGCAAAAAGAAGGAGAAAGACTGATTCCTATCAACATTGTTGATGAAATGAAGTCGTCTTATATCGATTATTCGATGTCCGTTATCGTTTCAAGAGCGTTACCGGATGTAAGAGACGGCTTGAAACCCGTTCATAGAAGAGTACTGTATGGTATGTATGGACTAGGGGTGTTTTCTAATAGAAAATATTTAAAATCTGCGAGAATTGTTGGGGATGTTTTGGGTAAATATCACCCGCACGGAGATTCCTCTGTATATGATGCTATGGTAAGAATGGCCCAGGACTGGAGCTTGCGTTATCCGCAGGTAGACGGGCAGGGTAACTTTGGTTCTATGGATGGTGACCCGCCTGCAGCAATGCGTTATACTGAGGCAAGATTGAAAAAAATCTCTGATGAGGTTCTTTCAGACTTAGACAAAGAAACAGTTGATTTCCAGAATAACTTCGATGATAGTTTGCAGGAACCAACAGTAATGCCAACGAAAGTTCCTAACCTTTTGGTAAACGGTACTTCTGGTATTGCAGTAGGGATGGCTACCAATATGGCGCCCCATAACTTATCTGAGTCTGTAGATGCCATCTGCGCTTATATCGATAACAAAGAAATTACCATCGATGAATTAATGCAGCACATCATTGCTCCGGATTTCCCTACAGGAGGGATCATCTACGGCTATGACGGTGTAAGAGATGCTTTCCATACAGGAAGAGGAAGAGTGGTTTTAAGAGCTAAAGTTAACTTTGACGAAATCGGAAACAGAAACGCTATTATCGTTACTGAAATCCCTTATCAGGTGAACAAAGCTGAAATGATTGCCAGAACAGCAGAGCTTGTAAAAGACGAAAAAATTCCTGGTATCCACGAGATCAGAGATGAATCGGATAGAAAAGGACTTCGTGTGGTGTACGAACTGAAAAACGATGCCATTCCGAATGTTGTTCTTAACCTATTATATAAATATACAGCACTTCAGACTTCTTTCAGTGTAAACAATATTGCATTGGTACACGGAAGACCAGAGCAATTGAATCTTAAAGATATCATTCATCACTTTGTAGAGCACAGACATGAAGTAATCATAAGAAGAACTCAGTTTGAGCTTAAGAAAGCAAAAGAAAGGGCGCATATCCTTGAAGGATTCATGAAAGTAATCGGAACGCAGGATTCTCTAGACAGAGCAATTTCTATTATCCGTCACAGTGCCAACCCTCAGGCTGCAAAAGAAGGCTTAATCGAGGCGTTTGAACTTTCAGACATCCAGGCTCAGGCAATCCTTGATCTTAGATTAGCTCGTCTTACAGGAATGGAGCTTGATAAGATCCGTGATGAATATGATGCCATCATGAAAGAAATTGAAAATTTGGAAGATATCTTAGCCAATGAGCCAAGAAGATTCCAGATCATCAAAGACGAATTGATCGAAATCAAAGAAAAATACGGAGACGAAAGAAGAACTGAAATTGATTATTCTGGAGGAGAAATGTCTATCGAAGATATTATCCCGAACGAATCTGTAGTTCTTACCATCTCTCACGCAGGATATATCAAGAGAACTTCACTTTCAGAGTATAAAATTCAAAGTAGAGGAGGTGTAGGAAATAAAGCAGCAACAACAAGGGATTCCGACTTCCTTGAGTATATTGTTTCTGCAACCAACCACCAGTACATGCTGTTCTTTACAGAAAAAGGAAGATGTTACTGGTTAAGAGTATTTGAAATTCCTGAAGGCTCCAAAACAGCAAAAGGAAGAGCGGTGCAAAACCTTATCAATATCGAACCGGATGATAAGATCAAAGCTTATATCAGAACCAATAACCTTAAAGATTCCGAATATGTAAATCAAATGAGCGTTGTGATGGTAACTAAAAACGGTACCATCAAGAAAACATCATTAGAAGCATATTCAAGACCAAGAGTAAATGGGGTGAATGCCATTGAGATTAGAGATAATGACCAGTTATTAGGAGCTTATCTGACGAACGGAACTTCTCAGATCATGATTGCTACTAAAAATGGTAAATGTATCCGTTTCCCTGAAGAAAAAGTAAGAGAAGTAGGTAGAGGATCTATCGGGGTAAGAGGTATCTTGCTTGAAGATGGTGATGAAGCTATTGGTATGATTGTTGTGAACGATGTAGAGAACGAAACAGTACTTGTAGTATCTGAAAAAGGATATGGAAAAAGAACTGCAGTAGAAGACTACAGAATTACGAACAGAGGAGGAAAAGGAGTAATCACGCTGAACATTACTGAAAAAACAGGAAATCTGATTGCTATTCAAAACGTAACAGACGAAGACGGATTGATGATTATCAACAAATCCGGTGTTGCCATCAGAATGGGAATGGATGAAATGAGAGTAATGGGTAGAAATACTCAGGGGGTAAAACTGATCAACCTTAAGAAAAATGACGAAATTGCAGCCATTGCAAAAGTAGCAATGGATAAAGATGTAGAAGAAGATTCTGAAGAAACTGAAGAGATTGGAGAAGTAGAAGAAGGAGTAGGATCACTATTTGATAACCAGGAAGACAATGCAGAACCTCAGGCAGAAAATGAGAATTCTGATTCAGAAGAATAAATTGTACAATTAAATATAAAATAGTTATTATGAAGAAACTAATTTTAGGAATGGCTATCGTAGCGTCTGCTTTTGTTTTCGGACAAAAAGATGCGAATGCCCTGAATGCAAAGCTTCAGGAAGCCAACAAAGCAGCTATGGATGCATATAATGCAAAAAATTATGCAGTGGCAGCACCTAAGTTTATTGAAGTTTATGACTTATTAAAATCTAGTGGTCAGGACAATAAAATATATATGTATTATGCCGGACTTAGCCACGCGTTAGCGAATAACAGTGACCAGTCTATCAAAATATATACAGACCTTGTAAATTCAGGATTTACAGGTGTGGAAACTACTTATACTGCAAAAGAAAAGAAAACAGGTCAGGTGGTAAATCTTGATAAAGCAACTTGGGAGCTTATGAAGAAGAACGCAGACTATACTGATTTCAAAACAGAACAGTCAAAAAGTATAGAATCTGATTTATATGAAACTTTAACTTCATTACTTCTTAATGCTAAAAAAGCACCTGAAGCTCTTGCGGTTATTGAAAAAGGATTAGCTAAATTCCCAAACAGTGCAAAACTTAAAGAAGCTCAGACTACAGCATATCTTCAGTCAGGAAACACGGATAAATTTGTTGCCGGATTGAAAGAGCAGCTAGCAAAAAATCCTAACGATGCAACAAACTGGTATAATCTTGGAGTAATGCAGGCTAAAAACCCTGCTACTGCTAATGATGCTATAGAGGCATTCAAAAAAGCAATTGAACTTAAGCCAGACTTCTCTGATGCATACCAAAACCTGGTTTATACTACTATCGGAGATGATGCTAAGGTGGTAGGAGAAATTAATGCACTGAGAAAAGACAAGCCGGACGAAGCTTCTAAGCTGATTGATGCAAGAAGAGAGAGATTCGGAAAAGCATTGCCATATGCTGAAGGATGGTATAAAGCAAATCCAAAGAGTCTTGACGCTGTTACTGCATTAAAAGAAATTTATGTAGTAACTAAAAACATTGAAAAAGTTAAAGAAATGAAAGCTAAAGAAGTTGAACTAAGTGCAGCTGCAAAGTAATCATTAAATAACACAATCATAAAAAGCCGGAACAGAAATGCTCCGGCTTTTGTTTTATAATCAATAATTCTCTATTGCTTATTCTAAAAGCAGTTGCTGCTGAATATGTATAGCCGGAAATTCATCATTCAAAATTTCTCTTCTCAATAGTAATGATCAGTAAATTTCACCCTCATAAATTCTCTGTAATTCCGTATCTTTGAGAAAAATTTTTATAAGATGATCGAGTGGAAAACCGCCAAGGAATACGAAGATATTACCTATAAAAAATCTAACGGAGTAGCAAGAATTGCTTTCAACAGACCGGAAGTACGTAATGCGTTCAGACCAAAGACAACTTCAGAATTATACGATGCTTTTTATGACGCTTCTGAAGACCCCTCAATAGGTGTTGTTTTACTTTCAGGAGAAGGACCAAGTTCTAAAGACGGAGGTTGGGCTTTCTGTAGTGGAGGAGATCAAAAAGCAAGAGGAGATCAGGGGTATGTAGGAGAAGACGGAAGACACCGTTTAAATATTCTTGAAGTTCAGCGTTTGATCCGTTTCATGCCGAAAGTGGTGATCGCAGTGGTTCCGGGATGGGCAGTTGGTGGAGGACACTCACTTCATGTAGTATGTGATTTGACTTTAGCAAGTGAAGAACATGCTATTTTCAAACAGACTGATGCTGATGTTACAAGTTTCGATGGGGGTTATGGCTCTGCTTACCTTGCTAAAATGGTAGGACAGAAAAAAGCCCGTGAAATCTTCTTTTTAGGAAGAAATTATTCCGCTCAGGAAGCTTTTGAAATGGGAATGGTAAATAAAGTAGTTCCTCATGCTGAATTAGAAGATACAGCTTATGAGTGGGCTCAGGAAATATTAGCTAAATCTCCAATGTCTATCAGAATGCTGAAATTCGCCATGAATCTTACAGATGACGGCATGGTAGGACAGCAGGTTTTTGCAGGAGAAGCAACTCGTTTAGCCTACATGACTGAAGAAGCTAAAGAAGGAAGAAATGCTTTCCTTGAAAAAAGAAAACCCAACTTCGGAGAAGATCAATGGATATCTTAAAATTGTAAAAAGTACAATGTAAAATGTATTAATGATATCCATTAATCAGTTTACATTGTACATGATACACTGTACATTATACAAATTATGACTGATTGGATAAAAGCCGCAAGGCTAAGAACTTTACCGCTTTCCTTAAGCGGAATTATTATGGGGGCTTTCATTGCAAAATGGAGACTTTACGGAGAAGGCGGAACCTGGGATTGGAAAATCCTTGCCCTTGCTCTTTTGGTGACGCTTTTATACCAGATTTTATCAAATTATGCCAATGATTATGGAGATGGGGTAAAAGGAACCGATGCCAAAAGAATGAATGAGGCAGAAGCCAGAGCAGTGGCATCAGGAAAAATTACAGCAAAACAGATGAAAAATGCAGTAATACTTTTCGCTGCATTGTCTTTTATTGCTACCATTGCGTTGTTGTACGTGGCTTTCATTCCAAACTACATGAATGAATTTTATATCTTCATAGGATTAGGAGTGGCATGTATTCTTGCAGCAATTGGATATACAGTAGGTAAAAAACCTTACGGATATATGGGACTGGGAGATATTTTTGTTTTTATCTTCTTTGGGCTTGTTTCCGTATGTGGAAGTTATTTTCTGTTTACAAAAACTTTCAGCTGGGATATGTTATTACCCGGAACAGCTGTTGGAATGATGAGTATGGCAGTTCTTAACCTAAACAACATGAGAGA
Source organism: Chryseobacterium sp. CFS2 (assembly GCF_036543225.1). Lineage (NCBI taxonomy): Bacteria > Pseudomonadati > Bacteroidota > Flavobacteriia > Flavobacteriales > Weeksellaceae > Chryseobacterium > Chryseobacterium sp. CFS2. Next base: position 34,091 of record NZ_JAZHQU010000009.1, on the reverse strand, counting down.
TATTGAAAGCGATAAACTATCAGGGAAAAACAGCTTTGCATTGAGAATCGGATTCAGAAATGCAATGATCTATGAAATGGTGCTGTTACAGCTTCCATTATTGCTTATTCTTGCATTTTTGGGAGTAAACGGATTTATGCAGCAGCAAAACTATTACGTTTTCATTGTAATGATCCTGTTGATTCCACTATCAAAACTAAGAAGAAAGATTTTATCCGTAAAAGAACCGAAAGAATTAGACCAATATTTAAAGCAGGTTGGAATCATGACGTTTGTAATGGCAATTCTTACGGCAGCCGGACTTAATTTATTTAACTAAATCCAAAATATTATATCATGAGTTCTACGATCTATGTTGAAGCTCAAATGCTCATCAGAAAGCCGGTTGAAGATGTTTTCGAAGCGTTCATCAATCCGGAAGTGACTACCAATTTCTGGTTTACAAAATCTACCGGAAAGTTGGAAGAAGGTAAGACTGTTACCTGGGAATGGGAAATGTATGACGTGAAAAACGTAGTCAATGTACATCAGATCATTCCCAACCAGCTGATCAGAACAGAGTGGGGAGATCCTTCAACAAATGTAGACTATGAATTCAAGACCATGGAAAAAGGAACTCTTGTTGTGATTAAAAGCTACGGATTCAGCCAGACAGGCGAAGATCTGTTAAAAGTAATTAATGACAATACAGGAGGTTTTACAACAGTTTTAGACGGTTGTAAAGCGTATCTGGAACATGGAATTAATCTTGGGCTTATCGAAGATAAATTCCCATCGAAATAATAGATTAAAAAAACACGGATGACACGAATGTTTGCACGGATGTCACTAATCTCATTGTGATGTCTGTAAAATTATTTGAGTCATTTGTGTTTAAATAATAATTGAAACTAAATTTAAAATGAAAATACAATTCTTAGGGCAAAATTGTTTCCTGTTTACCTACAAGGACATAACAATTTTGAGTGACCCTTTTTACAACTACAAAAAAGCAGAATCAGGTTTTGAGATTTCTGCTCAAAAAATCGACTATATCCTGTTGACCCATGCACATGGTGATCACATTGCGGATGTAGCAGAAGTATTGCAGCATTATCCCGAAGCTACCATCATTGGAGTTCCTGAAGTATGCAGTTACTTCCAGCAGGCAAAAAATAAAGACGATGTGAACTTAGGAGGGTCGGTAAAAATCGACGATCTTAAAATTTCCATGGTTCCGGCTCACCATACAAGTTCTTTCCCGGATGGAAGCTATGGAGGCGTTCCTGTAGGGTATATCTTCAGACTTCCTGAAGGTAAGAACATCTATTTGGCAGGTGATACAGGAGTAATGGCAGATATGGAGCTGTTTCCAAGATTATACGGAAACATCGATCTATCTATCCTTCCCATCGGAAGCCATTATACAATGTGTCCTAGAAAAGCTTCTTTTGCAGCAGCAGAGCTATTAAAAACACCGAAAGTAATCGGATGTCACTTTGATACTTTCCCTGCCATTGAAATCAATCATGAAAGTGCATTGCAACATTTTGCAGATAAAAATGTAGAACTTGTTTTACCAAAACTAGGTGAGACATTCGAATTTTAATCAATAACGAACCCGGAGGTAATCTGAAAATTAGAAAAATGAAAATGATGCATAAGGTATTAAAAACAAAAAAAGATAATTATCAAATTACCTCTCTTCTTACTTTAAACCAAAAAAAAATGGCAAGCTACCTAAATCACACCGCTACGACCGATTACCTTTGCTGCGTTCCCACCCTGGAGGATTCTCAGGAGCTGGTTGTTTAGGACTTGCCGTTGCAAAGGTAGGAATATTTTATAAACTTCAAAACTTTATCAAAGAAAATTAGTTGAAAAAATGCAGTGGTAAAGCTAAACGCCTGACATTTAGAGGGAAAAATTTTCAACTTTTTTTTAAAAATTTAAATATGACGAAAAGTCCATCAACACTAGGAATTATACTTTTTATCGCTACAATGATCGTTTTCTTTGTAGTATATACTTTTTTCTCAGGAATCAATTATTTTGATATCTCTTTGAAAGCCAATGCCTTTGTTTTACCTATTTTGTATGCCGGAGCTGCTTTCTGGTCTGTAAAATCTTATTGGAACAACCATAGAGTAGTAAAATTCAAAGACGCTTTCAAAAGAGCATTCGTTCCGATGTTTATCGGAGGAATTCTTTCCATCTTCAGTATTTATGCTTTTTTAACCTTTGTAGATCCGGCTGCTAAAAGCCTGTTGAACTACCAATATGTTCAGAGACAAAAATCAGAACTGGATACAGAATATACTTCTGCAAGAAAAATCATGAAGCATCAGAAAGATATTGACGAGCTGGATCAGAAGTACAAAGAAAGATTGCAAAGCTTCACTCCTGAAGCGGTTAAAGGAAAAGATATGCTTACCGCAAGCCATTTTTCAGGATATTTTGCAGCAATTCTTATATTTTACGTAGTTTTGTCGGTGTTTTTCGGAGCGTTTTTCAGAACAAGAACAATACATCAGCCCGAAGAAACAAACCAAGCCTAATTTTTATTAAAATTAAATGAATTTATCTATAGTTATTCCGTTACTGAACGAAGAAGACTCTCTGGAAGAGCTTTTTTCAAGAATTGATAAAGTATGCACAACCAGCAGTTTATCTTATGAAATCTGGTTTGTAGACGATGGAAGTACGGATTTGTCGTGGAGCATTATTGAGAATATGAAAGTACAGCATCCTCAGATCCACGCTATTAAATTTTCCAGAAATTATGGAAAATCACAGGCGCTTCATGCTGCTTTTGAAAGAACAAACGGAGAGGTAGTGATTACCATGGATGCCGATTTGCAGGATTTCCCTGAAGAAATTCCGGAACTGTATAATATGGTGATTCATGATAATTATGATATCGTTTCCGGTTGGAAAAAGAAGCGTTTTGATAATGTAATGACGAAAAATATTCCGTCAAAACTATTCAATGCAGCAGCTAGAAAAGTTTCAGGAGTTTATCTTCACGATTTCAACTGTGGTTTGAAAGCGTATAAAAAACAGGTGGTAAAATCGGTTGATGTGTATGGAGATATGCACCGTTATATTCCGGTACTGGCTGCCAATGCGGGTTTCAGAAGAATCACGGAAAAAGAAGTGCAGCACCAGGCTAGACCTTACGGAACTTCAAAATTCGGAACCGAAAGATTTGTCAGAGGATTTCTGGATTTGATTACCCTTTGGTTTGTAAGCCGTTTTGGAGGAAGACCAATGCATTTCTTCGGAGCTGTGGGTACTTTAATGTTTATTGTGGGTTTTCTTTCTGCACTTTGGTTAGGAATTTCTAAACTTATTGATGTTGCAAGAGGAATTTACGGCCATTTAATTACCAATAATCCTTGGTTCTTTATTGCTTTGACCATGATGATTTTAGGAAGTCTTCTGTTTGTAGCAGGATTCCTGGGAGAAATGATTATCAGAACAAACCGCGAACACAAGAATTATAATATTGACGAAGTGATATAATTTTTAAACACTAATGGCATGAATGTTTCACAAATAGCACTATTTATGCTTGTGATTTGGTAGATAAAATTTAGTATACTTAGTGGTTTTAGTTTAAACACTAATAGCACTAATGTTTCACAAATGACACTATTGGTATTTGTGATATTAGTGTATAAAATTTGTGTACTTAGTGGTTTTTAAGCTCAATGATAGTAGACACAATTAATAATAACTTCATCTTAATAAATAAAAGCACTCTACAGCAGGGTGCTTTTTGTAATTTTATAAAAACTTTTAACCTAAATGTTTAAACTCAAACCTATTCTTTTTTATTTTCTTTTACTTTTTACAGCCTCCTGCTCATCCAATAAACTTTCAGGTTCCTGGGAATTTATAGATATCTATGAGGGAGAAATCCGTAATACAGATACATTAAAAACCAAGACCAACAATTCCAGATACGGAACAGGAATTCTCACATTTAATCAAAATAAAACTTTCAGTTCCATGGGAAATAGCGGGACTTATCAGCTCGAAAAAAATCTGTTGAAAATGAAGTACAATGGTGATGAAAAAGTAACCCTAATGAAAATTTCCAAAGTCAGTAAAGATAATCTGCTTCTATTTTCAATGGCCGGTAGTCCTAAAACATGGTTTTACAAGAAAGTAAAAGAAAGAGAGAATAAGAAATAGTCTTTTCCTGAAAAGCAAAAAATTGAAAATTATCAGGTATTTTATTGTCAAAAGACAAAGTTTTTTAGAAATTTTAATCCTATTTTTGTTCAAAATAATATTGAAAGTCCTGTGAGAGACATGAAAAAAGCTTTCAGAGATTTTCAGTAAAGATCGTTGCGATTGTAATATAGAATATTTTAAATTAAATATGAAAAAAGTTGTATACACATTGATGCTGATGGCAGTAGTTTCCTGTGGAAAAGTTTCTCCAAAAGGAAATATTGAAAAGAAAGATGTGGATGTATCGGAATTCGTGAACCTTGATCTGGAAGGGAAATTCCGTGTATTTTATGCCAAAGGCCCGAAAAATTTTGTAGAAATTGAAACCTATCCAAATGTAGCCAGTAACCTGGATGTGGATGTAAAAGATAAAACACTTTTCATCAAAGAAAAAAGAGGAACAAAGGGAGTTGATTTCTATAATGTGACAATTTATTCAAAATATAATCTGGAAAAAGTGGCTATTTCTGATTCTGTTGAAGTTAATATTTCAAGTGAAATCAAAACTGACAATTTCAGACTTAATATGAAAAATAACGCAAGCTTTATGGGATCTGTAAACACCAGAAGAGCAGAGGTGGAAATGCATAACAGAAGCCGTGCAAATTTTCTTGGATTGTCTAAAGATGCTGTGATAAAGATTTCAGATACAGCAAGTTTAATTGCTCCTTACTGGAAAATTACGAACCTGAATATCGATTCTAAAAACGGAAATTATGCAGAAGTAAATGTAAAAGATTCGTTGAAAGGGCATATTCAGAACACGGCAAAATTTATCTATTATAATGACCCAATCAGAGCGTTCAAAATTGATAAAACGACTAAGGTTGAAAATAAGAAATTAGAGTAATTTTAGCTGGAAGTGGGAGGCTGGAAGCAGGGAGTAATATTAGTTTTTCATACTTCTTGTTTTCCAGATTGAATATTTTCTTCTCAGTTTTAAACATAAAAAATAAAATAAATAAAACAAAGCAGGAATTTTGAAACTAAGCAGGATATAACTTCCAGCTTCCTTCTTCCAGCTTAAAAAACTTACACATAAATTATGAATACACTAGAAAAAGCGAAACTTTGGTTAAGTGACACCTTCGATAAAGAAACGAGAGATGCTGTACAGGCATTAATCGACAGCAATTCCCCTGATCTTGAAGATTCTTTCTACAGAGAACTGGAATTCGGAACCGGAGGAATGCGTGGGATAATGGGAGTAGGAACCAACCGCTTGAATAAATATACATTAGGACAGGCTACTCAGGGACTGGCAAATTATATGCTGCAGCAGTTCAAAGGAGAAGAAATTAAAGTGGCCATTGCTTATGATGTTCGTAATAACTCAAAAGAATTCGGAAAACTGGTAGCAGATGTTCTGACAGCCAACGGAATTAAAGTATTGCTTTTCAAAGATCACAGACCCACTCCGGAATTGTCTTTCACCGTTCGTGATAAAAAATGTAACGGAGGAATAGTACTGACAGCTTCTCACAACCCGCCGGAATATAACGGTTATAAAGTATACTGGAATGACGGAGCACAGATTGTTCCACCGAATGATGAAGCAATTATCAACGAAGTTTATTCAGTAAAATTCGAAGAAATTAAATTCAATGGAAATGATGATCTGATCGAGTGGATCGGAGAGGAGCAGGATGATGTATATATCGATGCATGTATTGAAAACTCTACGTATCAGAATGTTGGAAAAGAAAATTTAAATATTGTTTTCACCTCTATCCACGGAACTACCTATACTACGATTCCTAAAGCGTTAGAAAAAGCAGGATTCAAAAAAATAGATCTCGTAAGAGAACAGATGATCCCAAGCGGAAATTTCCCTACCGTAGATTCTCCAAACCCTGAAGAGCCGGCTGCACTGGAAATGGCACTGGATCTGGCAAGAATTACCAATGCTGATATCGTTATCGGAACAGATCCGGATGGGGATAGATTAGGTATTGCAGTAAGAAACCTTGAGGGTGAAATGCAATTACTGAACGGTAACCAAACCAATACCATCCTTACTTACTACATCCTGAATGAATGGAGAAAGCAGGGAAGAATTACCGGAAAAGAATTTATTGGTTCTACGATCGTAACTTCAGATATCTTCTTTGATATTGCACAGAAGTTTGGAGTAGAATGTAAAGTAGGTCTTACCGGATTCAAATGGATCGGAAAAATGATCCGTGAAGCAGAAGGAACACAGAAATTTGTATGTGGTGGTGAAGAAAGTTTCGGATTTATGACCGGAGACTTCGTTCGTGATAAAGACTCTTGTGGAAGTATTCTTGTAGCCTGCGAAATTGCTGCGTGGTGTAAAGCGAACGGAAAAACAATGTATCAGTACATGATCGAGATTTATGAAGATCTTGGAATGTATTATGAAGGATTGATCAACATTGTAAGAAAAGGGAAAGAAGGCGCTGAGGAGATTCAGGATATGATGAAAAACTTCCGTGAAAACCCTCCAAAAGAACTGGCAGGTTCACTGGTGGAAGAAGTTAAGGACTTTAAAGAGCAGACAAGCCTTACCATTTCTACCAATGAGAAAAAAGTAATGAATGATATTCCAAAGTCTAATGTATTGATCTATTACACACAGGATGGAACAAAAGTATGCGTAAGACCTTCAGGAACAGAACCAAAAATCAAGTTCTATGTTTCAGTGAAAGATTCCATTACTTCAGAAGCGGATTTCAGAGACAAATTAAAATCATTGGAAGCTAAAATTGGAGCCGTTAAAACAGATTTGAAACTGGATTAATTCTCTGAAACAGCTGATGATTAAAAAAATAATAGCAGTTTGCTTACTGTCTGCAGCCGTAGTTTCCTGTAAAAAGGAAACTGCAGTTTCGGATACAAAGCCGGAAAATGACTCGATTGCGGTAACAGGAACCAAAGAAGATCAGTACAAACCGATAGATACAGCATGTTCTCCCTCTTATAAAACTGAGGATTACATCACATCCCTTCAATGGTACCGGACAAAAATCGAAAAAGAAATGGCTGGAAACAGTCCGGAACAGAACGACAAAGTATACGAAGATTATTTAAAAATAAGAGGAAAGTATACAGAATGTCTGATGAGCCTGCATGCTGATGTTTTAGATAAATACGTGAATTATTATAACTATGATAAGGATCAGTATAATCTTCCGGATAACGTTAAAAAAATAGCCTCAGAACTCAAGAAAGCAAATCTTGAATTCAGGGAAGTTGGAGAAGGGATGACCGAAATATGGACGGTTCCCGGATACTATTCCTCCCTTTTTAAGAATAAAGTGACTCCGGATTACGAGGCCTATATTTTACAAACTGACAAAGAAAGTGAAACCAATTATGCCGCAGATGCAGGATTGATAATTACCTGGGAACAATTGGGCGACAGACTGATGTTCTGGGAAAATTTTATGAACAAATATCCTGGCAGCAAGCTGATAAAAACGGTAAAACAGGATTATCAATACTATCTGTCTGATTATCTTTTAGGAATGGATAATACTCCTACTTATGAAAGAGATCACGACAAAGGAACAGGAAAACTAAACGATGAAAACAGAGCGGAATTCAACAGGATTATCAAAAAATATCCAAATTCCGGTACGGCAAAAAAAGCAAAAGAAATAATCCTTCTTTTTGATGCGCAAACGCCCGTAGATCAGATAGATGAGAAGATCAATGGAGAACGATAATATAAATTTAAAATAAGAAAAAGTGAAAGTTTCAAAATTAGCAGCGAACCTGATCGGTTCTGAAATTGTAAAAATTGGTAACGAAGTAAATGATCTAAAAGCAAAAGGAGCGGAAATTGCCAATCTTACTATTGGTGATCTGAATTCTAATATCTATCCTATTCCGGCATTGCTGAAGGAAGAGATTCAGAAAGCATATCAGAATAATCTGACGAACTATCCGCCTGCAAACGGACTTTTATCTTTAAGAAAAGAAGTTTCCAAAGACCTTAAAAAAAGATGGAATCTTGATTATTCTCCAGAGGATATTTTGATCACAGCAGGATCAAGACCTTTGATCTATGCCGTATACAAAACCATCGTAGACGAAGGAGATAAAGTAGTTTACCCTACACCATCATGGAATAATAACCATTATGCTTACCTTACTTCAGCCAACGCTGTAGAAGTAAAAACAAAACCAGAAACCAATTTCCTTCCTACTGCAGATGATTTAAGACCTCATTTGGATGGAGCAGTATTATTGGCACTTTGTTCACCATTGAATCCTACAGGAACAATGTTTACAAAAGAGCAGCTTTCAGAAATCTGTGAATTGGTAATCGCTGAAAATAAAAAAAGAGGAGCAGACGAAAAACCATTGTACCTGATGTATGATCAGATCTATTCTAACCTTACTTTCGGTGCTGAGCACGTAGATCCGGTTTCTCTTTTCCCTGAATTGAAAGACTATACGATCTACATCGATGGTATTTCAAAATGCCTTGCTGCAACAGGAGTACGTGTTGGATGGGGATTTGGTACGGCTCATATCCTTGATAAAATGAAGGCGCTTCTTACCCACGTTGGAGCATGGGCACCAAAACCGGAGCAGGAAGCAACCGCTAAATTCTATGAAAATCCAGAGAATGTAGATGTTTTCGTTGATGATTTTAAAGCTAAACTTGAAGAGAGCTTAAAAGTTCTTCACAACGGAGTTCAGGATTTAAAAGCAAAAGGGCTTGCTGTTGACAGCATTGAACCAATGGGAGCTCTTTATCTTACCATTAAATTAGACTATATCGGAAAAACAAAACTAGACGGATCTGTTATTGAAAACTCTTCAGACCTTGTATTCTACCTGATCAATGATGCAGGAGTGGCTTTAGTACCATTCTCAGCCTTCGGAGAAGAAAAATCAGAACCTTGGTTCCGTGCTTCTGTAGGAGGATTAGCAGTAGATGAGATCAAAGTAATGCTTCCAAAACTGGAAAGTGCTTTGAATAATTTAAAGTAATCTTTAAATAAAAATATAGGCTTCGACTCTGTCCGGCATGGCATCGTTAAAATAAACAATAGTATTAACGGTGTCACGCTGAGCGGAGTCGAAGCGTTTTTTATTAAATGATGATCACGAAAATCGAAAGTTGTAAAAATGAGTTTTAAAACAATCATATAAAGCATCCACTTAGGCTGTTTCTTTTAGTGTAATGACGTTTTAATCCCAGATGAAAACACTTTAAAAAAATCTTTTATTATAACCTTAGGGTTAACGTAAACGAAAATAAATCACTATTTATAATTGTTGAAAGTAATTGATGTTTAGCGATTTAACATAAAAAATAAATCCTTTGTCGTTTGATTTATTTTTTTACTTTTAAGTCGATTTTTTAATTAATAACTAATCATTAAAAAAACAATTATGAAAAAAATGATTTTATTAGCAACAATTTGTGTTGCAGGATTAGTAAGTGCAAAGAGCACCGAAGTTAGAACAGAAACTAAAGAAGTAAATGCTTCTTCTGCTGCAATGTTTTTCTATCATCCAATTACCCTTACATCATCTTGTGGATATACACAAACTGTTGAAGTCGGTGCAAACGACGCACCAGATTGTTACTTGACCGATTTGCAACAAATGGAAGATGAATGTTCTGCTCCTTTTACTAACCCTATTATGGCAGGAATGTGGTAATAGAATAATTTAAACTTTAGGATGCGTAAATACTTTTTAATAATAGTACTACTTTCTTTTACTTGTTTGTTTTCCCAGGAAAAAAGTAATAAGTCTGTTTCAGAACTCGAAGTTCAGTATGAATATTCTTTTGTAAGGGACACAACAGACACAGACCCAAATCATCGGTTTAAAGAGCTCATGCTTTTAGATTTTAATTCCAAGTCTTCTATTTTTTATAGCCAACAATATGCAGCTGCGAGAGAGGCGGTAAAAAAAGCAACTGCTGCTGCCCAAACATCAAGTAACGTTGAAATTAAAGCTGCTGAATTACCAAAATATAAAGTTGGATATTCTGTATATAGGGAAGATTCGAAAATTTATTTTACTTCTAATATAAATCGCGATTTCTTTACATTTGAAAATACTTATTTGACTTGGAACACTAACTATAAAGACGTAAAAACCATTCTTGGATATAAGTGTAATAAAGCTATCACAAAATTCGGTAATAGAGTTTTCACAGCTTGGTACACAAAAGATATTCCAATTTCTGAGGGACCCTATAGATTTAAAGGTTTGACAGGCTTGGTTTTAGAAGTTAGTGATAAAAATAAATTTCATTCGTTTACAGCAGTTGGAATTGTAAAAAAAGCGGTTGAAATTGAACCTTTACAGAAAGGAATTCCGGTAACAAAGGAACAGTATATTAAAAAAAGAGAAGAATTTAAAAATAATCCGTATCCACAAAGTAAAACGCTTACAAAGGAAAGAAGAGATCAAATGATTGAAGCTTTTAAAAAAGATAATAATTCAATCGAAAATTAAAAGTTAAGCTGTCCCCAAAAAGACAGCTTTATTTTTTATCAGTTATATTTCACCAATCAAACAAGATTTTACCTAATATTTAAAAATTCCGGAAAGTGTAAAGAGACTTTATTAAAAAGTCTTGGATTCGGACTTTTTTATTCTTTTCTGTATATTTCCTGGATGTACGGAATTATTTTTTTGATCAAATATTTAAACTGATAAAAATACAACGATAAAAAATTAAATAAATATTAAAAGTTAAATAATAACTTTGTCTACACTCAACTAGGAATTACCTTTGGGGCTTTTACACACCTAAATATAATAAAGTCGAAAATTACACGATGAAAAAACTGAGATTTCTACTCTTACCAGTTTCAATATTGGTATGCTCACAAGAGATTGATACATTGAAGGTAAAAGGACTCCCAGAGGAACTCGGATTGCCAAAAGTACAAACTTACACCCTAAAAGACGGATCTGTCAGAACCTATCCCAAACCTAAATTATTAGATTTTGTAACCAAACTACCCAGAAACTTTATCGATACCAATAAAGATTTTGTTGCCAAAGATCATGCTTATTATCTGGGAGGAGCAGTAGCAGCTACCGTGATTCTCCTGCCGTTTGACCAGAAACTGATTGATAATTCAAGGGAGCTGGCAGAAAAATGGGGAATGGATAAAGATAATAACTACAACAAGGTGGGTGGAGTATTTAAAATTCCAAAAGATGTGGGATCTACCCTCTACCTGATCGGAAACGGTTCCACATTAGTATTGTTAGGCATTGGTTTCGGAACCTATGGATTGATTAAAAATGATTACAGAGCACAGGCTACCGCCAGCGGTTTGATGGAAAGTTTAATTCTTTCCGGAGTGTTCACCCAGACCCTTAAAAGAATCACCGGAAGAGAAAGCCCATTTATTGCCGAAGAATACGGACATAAAGGAGGAGCATGGAATCCGTTTCCAAGCTTTTCAGCATTCAGCAAAAATACCTCGAATTACGATGCAATGCCATCCGGTCACCTGACAACCTTTATGGCTGGTATCACTGTGATAGCAGATAATTATCCGGATGCCAAATGGATCAAACCGGTAGGATATACATTAGCCGGAGCATTATGCTTTCAAATGATGCAAAGTAAGGTTCACTGGGCATCAGACTATCCGTTAGCCTTATTAATGGGATATTTTATTGGTAAAACAATCTCAAAAAGCAGATATACTTCGTCAGAAGGAACTATAGGTAAGACCAAGTATAATCTCAATTTTATCGCATCCCGGCAATGGGAATACAATATGGTAGGGGTAAAACTCTCTTTTTAAACTGCTGAACTCTCTGTTTTGTATACTAAATAAGATACTTTTCACTACATTTGATCTCAAGATAAAAGGATTATTCAGGCTTTTTGTACATGCCGGAATGAAACCTGCTGATTTAAAAAGAATTACTTAATATTGTATTGAATGAAAATAATCGCTGTTATCCCTGCCCGTTACGAAGCAAGCCGTTTTCCGGGTAAATTAATGCAGATTTTAGGAGAAAAAACCGTTATCACCACAACCTATCAGAATGTAGTGGAAACCGGGCTGTTTGATGAGGTATTTGTGGCCACAGACTCCGAAATTATTTTTGATGAAATTGTAAAAAACGGAGGAAAAGCCGTAATGACAGGGCAGCACGAAACAGGAAGTGACCGTATTGCTGAAGCAGTACAGCATATTGACTGTGATATCGTGATCAATGTTCAGGGAGATGAACCTTTCCTTAAACTGGAACCTTTACATCAGCTGATTGAAGTTTTTAAACATGATGTTCAGCAGGAAATATCCTTAGCTTCTTTAAAAATACAGCTGCATGAAAAAGAAGAAATTGAAAACCCTAATAATGTAAAAGTTATTACAGATAATAATGGTTTCGCTTTGTATTTCAGCCGCTCCGTAATTCCTTTTCACCGAGAGGTTTCTTATGATGTAAGTTATTTTAAACATATTGGAGTATATGCTTTCAGAAAAGAAGCATTGCTGCAGTTTTCAAAACTGGCTATGAAACCCTTGGAAATATCCGAAAAGATTGAATGTATCCGCTATCTTGAATATGGAATGAAAATCAAAATGATAGAAACCAATTTCGTAGGAGTAGGGATTGATACCCCTGAAGATCTGGAAAAAGCCCGAAAGTTAATTTAAAACCATCAGAGGCACCAGAGCAAATTTGCTCATCAGCCTTTTTTGCAATTTTACATAAATCCCCCTATATTTGAATTTATAAATAAAATTAATGAAGAAGTTACTATTAGTATTTGGACTGATATTTTCACATGTGATATTCGGACAGACCGCAAAGGAAATTATAGATAAAAACATTGAATTATCCGGAGGGTTAACCAATTGGAAACTATTGAATTCAGTATTGCTTCAGGGAAAAGTAGTATTGGGAATCAAAGATGAATATCCGATAAGAATTTTTCAACAGCGTCCAAATCTTACTAAAACATTGATTACTACCGGAGGAAAAGAAACTGCTATTGAAGGTTTTGACGGTTCCAAAGGATATGCCATGAACTATGCTGCCAACAAACTTCAGGAATATCCTGAATATGTGCCGGAAAGTTTTGATAATGACTTCATAGACTGGGAAAATAAAGGATTTGATGCCAAATACCTTGGAAAAGAAAAAGTAGGAGAGATCTACTGCCATAAAGTGGAACTTACCAAGAATGTTAATAAGAATATGTATTACTTTGATACAAAGACTTATATGCTGATAAAAGAAGTGAAAAAAGATGAAACGCTTGTCTATTCTGATTTTAAAAAAGTAGGAAGCCTTACAATGCCTTTCAGAATAGAATCTTCCAGTACTAAAAAAGACGGAGATTATGTGATGTTATTAAACAGAATAGACATCAACAAAGTATTTCCGGCTAATATTTTCAAGTTTTAATACAACTGCAGTTCGCGGTACAAAATAATAAAAAATGAAAAATATTTTTTTAATGCTGCTTTCTTTCATGGCTTGCCTGCAAAGCTGCACCAATCAAAAAAGTGAAATTTCAAAAGCCAAAACCAACGAACTTATGGGAAAAACAATTTACGACTTCAAAGTAGAAAGTCTTGATGGTAAAGAGATCAATTTTGCAGATTTTAAAGGAAAGAAAATCCTGATCGTCAATACCGCTTCAGAATGTGGATTTACACCACAGTATGCAGATCTTGAAAAGGTGTATGAAGAATATAAAGATAAACTGGTAGTGGTAGGTTTCCCTGCTAATAACTTCGGAGGACAGGAGCCTGGAACCAACACCGAAATCGGAACTTTCTGCCAGAAAAACTATGGAGTAACATTCCCAATGGCTGCTAAAGTTTCTGTAAAAGGAGATGATACTGCGCCTATCTTTAAATATTTAACAGAACAGGAATTAAACGGTGTAAAGAATACAAGTATCCTTTGGAACTTCACTAAATTTCTGGTGGATGAAAACGGAAAACTGATTGATTCTTTTGTTAGTACTACAAAGCCTACTGATGTGGCGATTACAAAGTATCTGAAATAATAGATTATTACATGGATTCTTTGGATCAGTTTGAAGCTTGCATCATTAGCGGAGCAATTGGAGATGCATGGGGAAGCAGCTATGAAAATGAAGTAGAAACTGATGATTCACATATTTATTATTTAGGAAAAAGGAGCATAAAGCAAAGAGTCTGGAGTATTACGGATGATACACAAATGACTTTGGCAACTTGTGAAGTTTTGTCTGAGAATAGCTTTACCCCTGAAAATCTTATCAATAAATTTATAGAATATTATAGAAGCCGTAAATTAACAGGAATTGGCGCCTCCACACTTAAGGCAATTTTAGATACTGAAGCTGGTATTCATTGGAGTCAGGCTGGACGAATTGGAGAATTTGCCGCAGGAAACGGAGGAGCAATGAGAATTGCTCCTTTTGCTTTTTTCTCAGATATTACAAGACAAAATATTTACGAAGCATGTAAGGTTACACATAGAAATGATGAAGCCTTTTCTGGAGCTTTAGCTGTTTTTCTTTCTATAAAAGCAATCCTAAATTCTGATTGGAATGGAAACAATAATCTTTTTGATATTATTATTCCGGAAATTCCTGATACAAATATAAAAGACAGATTAATCGAAATTAATTCAGTAGGAAATAATTCTTCAATTTCAGAAATATCAAAATTGGGCAATAATGGTTATGTTGTTAATTCAGTTCCTTTCGCAATTTACTGTTCAACCAAAATTATTGATTTAGGTATGGAAGAAATGTTTAAACAAATTATCAGTTCTGGAGGAGATACAGATACCAATGCTTCAATTGCCGGACAAATTGCGGGAACATTGATTGGAACTAAAAATATTCCTCATGAATTAATTTCGAAACTAAAAAAATTACCGGATTACCAATGGATTAAGCAGGTTATTGATACAACAAAACAGAAAATCAGTTAAAATATTATTCATTGCTTTTCTCAGCAAAACAGAAAATATTTCCCAGTTTGATGCTGGAATAACCATTGCTTTTTATTTTCGAAGAATTAATCATGGCCTTTGCCAGAATATCAGTCGGCAGAGGCTTCTGACTTTCCAATAATCCCAATTTATTCGCAAATTTAATAATGCGGCTTCCCAATACTTCTCCGGTTCTTTCAGAGTCTTTTCGTTCAAGCATTCCTGGCTTAAAAATAGTAATCTTATTGAAATGCAGTTGTTTTACAGCTTCTTCCAGCTCACCTTTCATCCTGGAATAGAAAATTTTGGATTGTGGATTGGCTCCATAAGCTGATACCAGAATATAATCTTCTACTTCATTCTCTTTCGCTGCTTTCGCAAATTCATACTGATAGTCAAAATCTACTTTCTTCTGAGCTTCCTTACTTCCGGCATCCTTTAAAGTAGTTCCCAGACACGAAAATGCAACATCTCCCTTCACCATATCTTTCCATTCTTCGGGTTTTTCAAAATTCACAACATGAACTTTAAGCTTATCATTCTGAATATCGATAGGTTTTCTGACAAAAATATCCACTTCATCAAACTCTTTGTCATTCAATAGTTGATTCACCAGATCTTTTCCTGTAGCGCCTGTAGCACCTATTACCAGAGCTTTCATAATAATTGTGATTTTGTGAGATTATTTCTTTCTTAAATTTACTAAATTTGAATTAAAGATTAAAGAATTATATCATTTAATCATTACTAATTATTTACCACTCATTACTCATATTGAATATGGATGCCAACGAAATTTTAGATTACTGTCTTGCCAAAAAAGGAGTTACGGAAAGTTTTCCGTTTGATAATGAAACTCTTGTGATGAAAGTAGACACCAAAATGTTTTTACTGATGGGGCTTGAAAGACAGCCGTTAGGTGTTAATGTAAAAACAGATCCGGAGTGGAGCGCAGAGCTTCGTGAGCAATATCCTCAGATTACAGGCGCTTATCACATGAATAAGACCCACTGGAATTCTGTAACTGTTGATGGATTAAAAAGAGATTTGATCTTTAAACTGATTGACCACTCGTATGATCTGGTTTTTAAATCCCTGACCAAGAAAGCTCAGAATGAAGTGAATTCTTTATAAAAAATAAAAAAGATTGAGGTACGAAATTTGTTATCTGTTATCAGTGAAATATACATTTAATAGTAATAAAATAAAGAACAAATGAGAAATCACCTTTTATTATTCGCCGCAGCAGGAACATTAATCTTGTCAAGCTGCACCAAGCCACAAAGTAAAAGCACTACTGACAACCCAACTTCGGCTGTCTCAGCTTCTGAAACTTCTTCCGAAAATATTAAACTGGAATTTTCCGGTACAGAGAATTTTACCATTAAAAATCCAAAACTTAAAGTAAGTTTATACGGAATGGATGAAAAACTGGCTGACGCACCTGCCAGCTTAATTACGGAAAAAGAATTTGAGCAGAAATCAGTGCCATTTACCATTGATCTTCCGGTACCAAAAGATGCTGAAAGCAAGATCAATCCAAAACCTGCCGGTCCTGCAAAATATTATGTAACTATAAGCTGGGACTCTGACGGAAACGGAAAAGCAGATGAAAAAGGAGATATCTTTATTGATTACGACAAACAGTTCCCGAATGTAAAACTGAATAATGAGACTCAGAAAATCTACTTAAAAGTATTAAAATAAGCAAAAAGGCTATTCATCACTGAATAGCCTTTTTTATATCTTAAAAATTAAATTTCTCTGTTATTCTTTTATCCTCATCCAGCCTTTCAATCAACTTGTCAAGACCTTCGAATTTGATTTCATCATGAAGAAAATCTCTGAAGCTTACTGTAATCTTTTCATCATAGATATCATCATCAAAATCAAGGATATAAACTTCCACAGTGAGTTTTTCTCCGTTTACGGTTGGATTGGTTCCTACACTCAGCATTCCTTTATATTGGTTGCCTTTTACGAATACTTCTACAATATAAGCTCCTTTCTTAGGTAAAAGCTTGATGGATTCTGTTTCAATATTAGCGGTTGGATATCCGATGGTTCTTCCGATTTTCTTCCCGTGAACCACAGTTCCGGAAACAGAGTAGGTGTACCCCAGCATTTCGTTGGCCTCTTTAATATTTCCTGTTAAAAGCGCATTACGCACTTTCGTAGAACTGATATTATTTTCATGAATATTGATTGCCTCCATTTGTTCTACCTCAAAACCAAGTTCTTTCGACAGTTTTTGAAGAAGCTCAAAATTTCCACTTTTGTTTTTTCCAAAAGAATGGTCATATCCTATAATAAGGTATTTTACATTGAGTTTATCAATTAAAATCTGACGTACAAATTCTTCTCCGGTAAGATTTCTGAATTCTTCATCAAATTCTTTCAGGAACAAATTATCAATGCCATATTTCTCAACCAGCTGTTTTTTTTCTTCCAGCGTATTCAGAAGCTTTAAATCTTCATTTGGATTAAAAACAAATCTTGGATGCGGCCAAAAAGTAAGGATAGCAGTTTCCAGATTGTTTTCTGTACCTATTTTAGTCAGTTCATCGATAATACTCTTGTGCCCTAGATGCACCCCGTCAAACATACCTAAAGACAATGCTAGAGGCTTCTGTGAGGAGTAATCTGTAAAATTCTTGAAAACTTTCAAAACGGAAAAATTTTGATTGCAAATATAAAACCTTTATTTTTAATGTAACCGAGGGAATCTGAAAATTTGAAAATGAAAAATTTTGAAAAATATCCTACATTATATTATACTATAATAATGACAAACGGCTGAATTACAAATTTGCTGTTAAATATAATGATAAATATTGAATTTTACATCGTATAGCGTAAACTCATTCATCTCTTAAAAAGCATGATAAAAATCTTTTTTTTACCAATTGCGGGTTTATGAAGAATCACTATATTTGCACCAAGAAAAAATTTAGCAATGGCAAACCAAATTAAAGGTAAAATTTCTCAAATTATTGGTCCGGTAATCGACGTTGTCTTCACAGATGTGGAAGCTGTTCCAGCAATCTATGACGCGTTAGAAATTACAAAAGAAAACGGTGAAAAAGTAGTTTTAGAGGTAGAACAACATATTGGCGAAGATACAGTAAGATGTATTGCAATGGACGCTACTGATGGTCTTAAGAGAGGTCAAGACGTAATTGGATATGGAAATCCTATTATGATGCCAATCGGAGAGGCTGTAAACGGAAGACTATTCAACGTTGTTGGTGATGCTATCGACGGACTTCAAAATATTTCTAAGGATGGTGGTCTTCCAATTCACAGACCAGCTCCAAAATTTGATCAACTTTCAACTTCTGCAGAAGTTTTATTTACAGGTATTAAAGTAATCGATCTAGTTGAGCCTTATGCAAAAGGAGGTAAAATTGGATTGTTCGGTGGTGCTGGAGTAGGTAAAACAGTATTGATCCAGGAGTTGATTAACAATATTGCAAAAGGACACGGAGGTCTTTCTGTATTCGCCGGAGTAGGTGAAAGAACGAGAGAAGGAAATGACCTTTTGAGAGAGATGTTGGAATCAGGTATTATCAAGTATGGTGATGATTTCATGCACTCTATGGAAAACGGAGGTTGGGATCTTTCTAAAGTAGACTTAGAAGCTATGAAAGATTCAAAAGCTGCATTCGTTTTCGGACAGATGAACGAGCCGCCAGGTGCAAGAGCTAGAGTAGCACTTTCTGGTCTTACATTAGCTGAGTACTACAGAGATGGTGGAGAAAGCGGACAAGGTAGAGATGTACTTTTCTTCGTAGACAACATCTTCCGTTTTACACAGGCTGGTTCTGAGGTATCTGCACTTCTTGGTCGTATGCCATCAGCGGTAGGTTACCAACCAACTCTTGCTTCTGAAATGGGTGCGATGCAGGAAAGAATTACTTCAACTAAAAATGGTTCAATTACTTCAGTACAAGCGGTATACGTACCTGCAGATGACTTAACTGACCCGGCTCCTGCAACTACGTTTGCTCACTTGGATGCAACTACGGTACTTGACAGAAAGATTGCTTCATTAGGTATCTATCCAGCGGTAGATCCATTAGCTTCTACTTCAAGAATCCTTGCTCCGGAAGTTATCGGTCACGATCACTACAACTGTGCTCAAAGAGTAAAAGAAATCCTTCAAAGATATAAAGCACTTCAGGATATCATCGCAATCCTTGGTATGGAAGAACTTTCTGAGGAAGATAAATCAGTGGTTTACCGTGCAAGAAAAGTTCAGAGATTCTTATCTCAGCCTTTCCACGTAGCAGAACAGTTTACAGGTATCCCAGGATCATTGGTAGACATCAAAGATACTATCAAAGGATTCAACATGATTATGGATGGTGAATTAGATCACTTACCAGAAGCAGCTTTCAACTTGAAAGGAACCATCGAGGAAGCTATCGAAGCAGGACAAAAAATGTTAGCTGAAAACGCTTAATAATTAGACATAAAGATAAAAGATACCAGACATGAGACTTTAAGGTTGTCTGAAATCTGAAATCTGAAATCTTCAAATCTAAATTAAAATGAATATAAAAATTTTAACACCAGAATACGTAGTTTTTGAAGGAGAAGTAGACTCAGTATTATTGCCTGGAAAAAATGGTGAATTTCACATCATGAAAAACCACGCAGGAATTGTTTCTTCTTTAATCGGAGGTGATGTAAAGCTTTTTGCTAATTCTATTGATGAGGCTTTTGCTAAAAATTTCACTAAAGAAGCTGGAAAAGACTCTGTTTTTGCTTATGCTATCAAAAGCGGTGTTGTAGAATTTAATCATAATAAAGGCATTATCCTTTGTGAATAATTAAATGAAAAGCTAAATATATTTTCAAGAAAGTGTAACTTTGTGTTACACTTTTTTTTATTTGTAAAAGTCTGATTGTATGAAGAAAGGCATAATCATATTATTTACAGTTCTGGGTGTTTTCCTCCATGCCCAGAATATCAAAACCAAGAGAGGAATTATTAATCTTGACGGTATTCCGGTAGCTAAGCTTTCCAACAAATCCAGTGAATATACTTTTATGGATCTGAAGGAAACTCCGATGTATACTATAAAATTCATTGATAAAAGTATCGTTGATTCTGTTCGCGACAGCTATATCAGTGTCAACAGGGTATATAACAGGGACAAAACCATCGAAATTGATTATTCATCACCTTCTGCATTTTCCGGGGAAGAGAGATCTGCGGTATTTACGTCAGTGAAGGATCTTAAGATCATTGATAATAAAGGAATCAATGTCAAAAACCTTGATGAGCTTTTTTCGAATGTACCCAAGAGAAAGCTGGATTCTAAAACGAAAGATGCTTATACTATCCGAAAGAAGATCGATAAGATGAATATTGAGGTTAATAAAGTGGGAGAGATCCTTAGTAATGGTGTTCCGGTAGGATATTTTACCAATTTACCTGTAAGTTTCGGTTCAGAAGAGACGATCATGGATAAAACTCCAATAGATATTGAGATCTATGATGCCAAAAGCAAGCTTATCGGAAGATATATCACGACTACAAAACAGCTGAAAACAGCTGGAGGAAAATCTTTTACCCTCTACAAGGAAATGTCAGGAAGAGCTTCTATTCTAAAATTTCCAACCTATAAAGCATTGGCAGAACGTATGGCGATTATGGATCCAAACTTTATTAAGATACAGGAAAAAGTATCTGTAGGTATTGTAACAAAAGAAACGCCTAATTAGTTTATCTGATAAAAAGGAATAGCTTATTATCAATAGAAACGGGTTTTAGCCAAAACTTATAGATATCACTTTAGTCTTTACAAACCACCCCGTCAAAAATTCTTTGAATTTTCGCCACCCCTCCGGAGGAGGGGAATATTTTGTCGGTTTATATATAGTAGTTAGAAATATGGATTTGATTCTTTCAGTATGAAAAATAGAAGATTTTATTTTCTTAAATCAAAACAAAGATCTGTGTAATCCGTGAACTCTGTGAGAGATTATAGGGTAATCAAAACACGTCTTATTTATTCAGAAAAATAAGAATTCATGGAAAATTCACCAATTTTAAAAATCCCTGAGAAAAAAATGAAAATTTTTATAAACTTAAAATGACTCCATTTTCCTTCAATTGCTGCATCGGTTTTGAAAACCAGAATAACTCAAAATCTTCAAAACTTTCCTCAAATTGATTCTTAAGTTGTTGAATAGTAGGTTTTTTTGAATTTTCAATAGCGTTTTCTTCCAGCACATTCATGAGCCATTCTGCCTTTTCCTGTTCCAGTTCAACCTTCACAATATTGGTTTTTAAGTGGAATGTAAGTAACGTATATGTACCAGAGTATTTCTTTTTATTTTTTACGCGATTCTCAGCGATTACATTTTTGGTTAAAAAGACCACTTTTGAATTTCCTTTCAGACTAAACTGCCCATCTTCCAAAAGACAGTCATGAATGTAATCCGGATGGATAGATGTTCTTGGAATTTTAAAATCAAACCATTCCTGAAGAGGGAGTTCAAAATTTACTCCATGCATATAATTGAACAGAGATTTTTTTAATCCGAAACTAAATTTGTTATGATCAATTCCTGTTTTATCTTTAAAGTCGATGTCGTTATTGGCAAACAAAATTTCCTGCTTCACCGGAACCACTCCAAAATCTTCCGGGTTTATTCCAACAGGTGAATGGGCTGTCATGGCAAACTGATGCCAGAAACCACTTTGAAGAATTCCCATCTCAAACATCTGCCGAACCATTTCCAGAGAATCAATAGTTTCCTGAACCGTTTGGGTAGGGTAGCCATACATCAGATAAGCGTGAACCATAACACCGGCTTCTGTAAAATTTCTTGTTACGTTGGCAACCTGTTCCACAGAAACTCCTTTGTCAATTAATTTCAGCAATCGGTCACTGGCCACTTCAAGTCCTCCGGAAACAGCAACGCACCCCGAAAGCTTCAGAAGATAACATAAATCACGGGTGAAACTTTTTTCAAAACGAATATTAGTCCACCAGGTAACAACAAGATTTCTTCTGAGAATTTCCAGCGCTACTTCTCTCATTAAAGCTGGTGGTGCTGCTTCATCCACAAAATGGAATCCTGTTTCCCCTGTTGTACGGATCAATTCTTCAATTCTGTCTACCAGAATTTTAGCAGAAATAGGTTCGTAGATCTTGATATAGTCTAAAGAAATATCACAGAATGTACATTTTCCCCAATAGCATCCATGCGCCATTGTCAGTTTATTCCATCTGCCATCACTCCATAAACTATGCATGGGATTGGCGATTTCGATAACAGAAATATATTGATCCAGTTTTAAATTTGTATAATCAGGCGTTCCTATTTCAGATTGTTTGAAATCGTGCCTTTTGGAATTATTCTTATAAACAACTTCATTATTTTCGATAAGAAAAGTTCTTTTAAATTCTCCTTTCTCAGCGGAAATTTCTAAATTTTGATAAAGAAGTTCCAATGGAAGTTCACCATCGTCTAAGGTAATAAAGTCAAAAAACTCAAATACTCTCTGATCTTTAACTTCTCTTAATTCCGTATTGGGAAATCCGCCTCCCATAGCCGTTTTAATATGGGGATAATGTTTTTTGATCCATTGGGCACATTTGAAACCGGCATACAGATTACCAGGAAATGGTATTGAAAAACACACCAGCTTTGGCTGAACCGTTTCTATTTTTTCCTGAAGAATTTTTAAGGTAAATGCATCGATAAATGTAGGTTCACCAGATAATTTTGAATATAATTCATCAAAAGAATTGGCACTTTTTCCAAGGCGTTCTGCATATCTGCTGAAACCAAAATCAGCATCAATATTTTCTACAATATAATCGGAAATATCTTCTAAATACAAAGTCGCCAGATGTTTGGCTTTATCCTGAAGACCCATATTTCCAAAAGCAAACTCCATATCATCCAGTTGGTTGAAGCGGGAAGCTTCGGGAAGGAAGTTCATGCTGCAGATCTGCCTTGCCAGTGTAGGTGTTTTTCCTTGTAAAAAAGGGATGACCTGATCAATAGTCTTTAAATATTCTTCCCTTAGGGCATAGATTCTCTGAGAATTTTCAGAGGTGTTCTGAAGATCAATTTCTTTATTAAAAACCTTCTGAATTCCTTCTTTTGAAAATAAATCCAAAATAACATCGATCCCCAAATCTACCTGATAGCTGGAAATATTTTTGGTATTTAAAAATCCTTTAATATAAGCCGTTGCAGGATAAGGAGTATTAAGTTGGGTAAAAGGCGGAGTAATAAGAAGCAGGTCTTTCAACAGAAATTTTTTGCAAAGTTATTCTAAAGTTTTTTTAGAAAAAAATTTTTTCTCCTGATTATAAACAGTGAAGAAAAAGTCTTTAGGATTCTGCTTTATGACCCTCTCAATGACAAAGAGTTTCTGCTAAAACAAATGAGTCGGTTTATTAAACAAAGCATCCGGAGAATTTCCGTCAATAAAATTTAAAAAAGAATCTTCATCAAAATATCCGTCTTCATCAAGGATTTCGTCTTTTAATAATCCAATTTCGCTGGGTTTCTCAAGACTTATATTTTCGATAAATTTTCCGGTCTTTCCGATTATCTCATTATGAAAACTGATTAAGTATCTGGAATATATATTTCCTTCAGCCACTGTATAATGCCCGTTTTCAGCAATGAGTGAGGTCATAATACTTCCTCCAATATAGGTTTCATTATCATTGCCCGATGCTCCGAATACTACTTTGGAGGTAACATTTCCGGAACAGTACAGTGAACCGTTCACAATAATATTTTCTGCCTGTATATTCCCTGTAACAATAAGGACAATGTAATCTTCAACAAACAATTTTTTGGATAAGTGAAGGTTACCTTCTATAAGAATGATTTTATAACCTTCATCTTCACGGGTAACCAGTTCAAGAGATGGGTTGTTCTCATTCTCTATAAGAATAATTTCAGGAGCATCATCTTCATTATTGATGTGAAGGGAAGCGTCCTTTAACTTTTCAGCGGTTTCATCATCCAGCATTTCGAGAAATTCGGCAAGACTTTCTTCATCTAAAGCGCTTTCATTGAAAAAATTATTTTCCAGAGCTTCATGGGTGATGTTGTATAAGTTTTCTGATTTCTCTTTAATTCTATTATATAATTGATCTTTAGTAAGTTTCTGTAATTCTTTCATAGGCTTTTATAATAAATGTATATATCTGTTATAGAAGGGGAACACCTATCAATAGACAGCTACAATATAGTCAGATAAATTTTGTTATACCAGAGGCCGGAAGGGATTATTGAATATTTTTTTCAATCACACCAATAGATATGAATGGTTACTTTTTAATCAGATTGTATGATCTTATTTATATCATTTTTGAAATTTCCTGCCGAGTAAAAAAATGCTGGTACTAAAGAATTCCGGAGTATAATTTATGCGTGGTTCAGGTTTTTACGATCCGTAATTACATTTAAAGTCACTCCCAATAGGATTAGTGTTATCCCGATCAATAAGTTATTGGTGAATTTTTCATGAAATATCAAGACACTGATTAATACTGCTACTACCGGTTCCAAAGCACCCAGGATTGCAACAGGTGTAGAACCTATATATTTAATGGCATACACCAGACAAAGACTGGAGATAACTGTAGTGAGAAATGCAAAAATAAGGAAACTTAAAAAGACAGACATTGAAGGAATAGCAAATGATTCGTGTCCGATCATTGCTTTTGTCATGAAAAACATGGAAGTGAAAAACATGGAAAAAAAAGTAAGCTTAAATCCTGATACTTTCAGATTTGACTTATTCACGATAACCATATAAAGTGCATAAAAAAGAGAACTTAGCATTACAATTCCTAAACCTGCAAAATTAATTTCTAATCCGTTTCCTTTTAAGCATAAAACAATAACTCCTGCAAAGGCAAGAAGTAATGAAAATACTGAGAGCCGGGTAAGCCTTTCCTTATAAAAGAAAAACATAATCAGGGCTACAATGACTGGATATATAAACAGTACGGTAGATGCTATCCCTGGAGTCAGAAAATCATAACCCAGAAACAGAAATTCTGAAGAAAGCGCATAGCATATTCCCAGAATAGCCAATATAAGGGTTTCCTTTTTATTGAGCCTGAAATTTTGTCGGGAATAAATCAGATAACCACCCACCATTAAAGCTGAAAAGAAAAACCTGTAAAACAAGGTTATATCCATAGAAAAGTGCGCCTGTTTGACAGGCAGAATAAAAATCGGAATCAGACCATAAGAAACAGCCGACAGAATTCCCAACGTGTAACCTCTAAGTTTCATTTGCTTTATAGTTATTAAACAAAAAAGCCACTGAATCAATCAGTGGCTTTTTTTTATTTTTAAGATTAAATTGGTTTAAAACTTAATCCTTGTTCCTGCAGTAATTTTTGTTCCTGCTCTTTGTAGTAGCCACCTACTAATTTGTCATGAATTGCTTCAAACGCTGCCAGAGTTTCGTTGATCTCTGAATCCGTATGGGAAGCGGTAGGAATCAGTCTTAAAAGAATCATCCCCTTCGGAATGACCGGATATACCACTACAGAAGTGAAAATACCGTAATTCTCTCTTAAATCTTTTACCAATAGAGTAGCCTCTACCGGAGTTCCCTGCATCATTACCGGAGTTACACAAGTATTTGTATCTCCAATGTTGAATCCTCTTTCTTTAAGTCCGTTTTGAAGTTTGTAAACATTCTCCCAAAGTTTAGCTTTGATCTCAGGTCTTGTTCTCAATAGCTCCAGTCTTTTCAATCCTCCGATTACCATTGGCATTGTAAGAGATTTTGCGAAGATTTGTGATCTCAGGTTGAATTTCAGATATCTGATGATTTCTTTGTCACCCGCAAGGAATGCTCCGAAACCTGCCATTGATTTAGCAAAAGTAGAGAAATATACATCAATCTGATCGTTACAATCCTGCTCTTCACCTACACCGGCACCTGTTTTACCAAGTGTCCCGAAACCATGAGCATCATCTACCAATAATCTGAACTGGTATTTTGATTTAAGATCACAAATTTCTTTGATTTTTCCCTGCTGACCTCTCATTCCGAAAACTCCTTCCGTAATCACAAGAATACCTCCTCCGGTTTCTTCAGCTACCTTAGTTGCTCTCTGAAGGTTTTTCTCAAGACTTTCCATATCGTTATGCTTGTAGGTAAATCTTTTACCGGCATGAAGTCTTACCCCATCTACGATGCAGGCATGAGAATCCATATCATAAACAATAACATCATTTCTGCTTACCAACGCATCAATGGTAGAAACCATTCCCTGGTAACCGAAATTCAATAAGTATGCTGATTCTTTTTGTATGAAGTCTGCCAATTCTCTTTCCAGCTGAAGGTGCTGATCTGTTTCTCCAGACATTGCTCTTGCTCCCATTGGATAGAACATTCCGTATTCTGCAGCCGCTTTTGCATCTGCTTCAATAACTTCAGGATGATTACACAGCCCTAAATAGTCATTAGCACTCCAGAAAATTACTTCTCTACCCTGAAACTGCATTCTAGGGCCGATGGGTCCCTCTAATCTTGGGAAAATAAAATAGCCTTCACCATAATCTGCAAATTGTCCAAGTGGTCCTGGATTTTCTTTTATTCTTTCAAAAATATCCAACATTGTATCGTAATTTTTAAGTAAAAAAGCCTTTTTTGTCAGAATACGCAAAAGGCTTTATTTGTATCGTGATTTTATTCGTTCTTATTTGATAAACTCAGTTTTGAAAACTTCGTCATAGTTGTGAACACAGTTGTTGACAAATCCCTGTTCGGCCATCCATTTATCACTGTACACTTTAGTGATGTATCGGGAGCCATGGTCAGGATATATTAAAACAACCACGTCATTTTCTGTAAGCTCATGAGACTGGGCATACTGCATTAATCCCTGTGTTACAGCTCCGGTAGTATAACCACCCATAATAGCTTCTTTCAAAGCAATTTCGCGGGTTCTGTACGCGGACATTTCATCATTTACCCTTACAAACTCATCCACCTTGTCAAAAAGCAGGGCAGAAGGGATCAGGTTTTTACCCATTCCTTCAATCTGATAAGGATGTACATCTTCTTTGTGTATTTCTCCTGTTTCATGATAGCTTTTAAGGATAGAACCATCTGCATCTACACCGATGATTTTGATATCGGGGTTCTTTTCTTTTAAAAACTTGGCAGAACCAGACAGCGTACCCCCTGTTCCGGTGCAGGCAAAAAGGTGAGTGATCTTACCTTTCGTCTGTTCCCAGATCTCAGGACCTGTTGTCTGATAGTGTGCATCAATATTAAGCTCGTTAAAATATTGATTGATGTAAATAGAATTAGGAGTTTCCTGAGCGATTCTTTTAGCTACTTCATAGTATGATCTCGGATCATCAGCCGGTACATTGGCCGGGCATATATACACTACAGCACCCAACGCTTTCAGATAAGCAATTTTTTCCGGTTTTGTTTTATCACTTACTGCAAGAATACATTTATATCCCTTAATGATACATACCATCGCAATAGAAAACCCCGTATTACCGGAAGTAGTTTCTACAACTACAGAATCTTCTTTTAAAAGGCCTTTCTTTTCTGCGTTCTCTATAATATGAAGTGCAATTCGGTCTTTAGTGGAATGTCCAGGATTATATGATTCTAACTTGGCGTAAACGGTTGCTGGAATATCTTTTGTAACAGTATTTAGCTTCACCATCGGAGTGTGTCCTATCAGGCCAAGAATATTATCGTAAACATTACTCATTATTTGTTATTTTCAATAAAAATCTGACTGCAAAAATACAAAAAAATAAATAATTACTAAACTTTTGTTTGATTTCTAGGGCATAGTTTGTAAAAAAAAATTTTAGTATTTTCAGTTTTGACAGCAGTATAATCGCAAATACTACGCCAAAATTTTTAAATTTTGTTAAAACCCGCATAAAATAAGATAAAAGCCTTATTTTCGCATAATTGATTTAATACTATGAAAAATTGGACTTTTAGGCAATGGAACACCGTTTCAGGATGGGTGGTTTTCGTTATTGCTTTTTTCACGTACTTGTCCACCATAGAACCCAATTTCAGTTTTTGGGATTGTGGCGAGTACATTTCTTCTGCAGTAAAACTTGAAGTAACGCACGCTCCCGGAGCTGCTTTATTCCAGATAGTGGGTGCCGTGGCAGCCATTTTTGCATTAGGGAAAGGCGAAAACTATTCTATCGTGATCAATGCGATGTCTGCATTGTTCAGTGCGCTGACTATTTTATTTTTGTTCTGGACGATCACACACTTTGTGAGAAGACTTCTAAACAAAGATTTTGAAGAAATTACAAAACATCAGGAAATCTCTATTTTATTTGCCGGAGCAATAGGAGCACTTTGCTTTACGTTCTCAGATACATTCTGGTTTTCGGCAGTAGAAGGAGAGGTTTACTCTATGGCTTCAATGTTTATCGCGCTTTTGGTCTGGTTGATTACCAAATGGGAGAATGAGTATAAAGCGGGAGACAGTGAAAGATGGATTATTCTTATTTTCTTTGTTTTAGGACTTTCTGTGGGAGTGCATATGATGTGTATGCTGGCGATTCCTGCAGTGTGTTTGGTTTACTATGCAAGAAATTACAAATTTACCTGGAAAAACTTTATCTGGGCAAACCTTATTACACTGGGGATTTTGATTATTGTTTTCAAAATTATCTTCCCTTTAATTATGACCATGTTCGGAAGACTTGAAATTTTCTTCGTGAATGGTCTTGGACTTCCTTTCCACTCCGGAACGATTGTAGCTTTTGTGCTGATGGTAGCCATCTGCTATTTCTTAATTAAGTATGCAAGAAAAGCCAAAAGAAACATTTATCAGACCGCTGCATTATCTGTAGTTTTCATGATGATCGGATTCTCTTGCTGGATGGTTATTCCTATCAGAGCCAATGCAAATCCACCGATGAACCTTAATGATCCGGATACGGCTATTGGTATGCTGGATTATTATAACAGAGAGCAGTATGGTGACTGGCCTACAATCTACGGGCAAAACTATACGGCATTCCTTGATGCTAACGGAATTGAAAAGAATGAAGACGGAAGTTTTAGAACACAAAAAACCGGAGAGATCTACGAAAAAGATGAAAAAACCGGAACGTACAGAAAAACCGGAGACCGCTTCAATTACGTATTCAATAAGTCTCAGGTAAGCTTAATGCCAAGAATGTTTAATGAGGATAAGGATGTAATGGCGAACTATATTTCTATGTATGGGGCTCCTGATTTTACCTTCAATTATGCTAACGAAGATGTGGCAGACAATCCACAGGCTAAGCAGATCTTTGATGAGCTGAGAGCAAAATATGAAGACAAATCCATTACAGCTTCAGATTATCTGAAAGTAAAACCTTATAACTTAATCAATGTTCAGAAGCCTTCATTACTTCAGAATATGGATTACTTTATTACTTTCCAGAACGGATACTACTTTGTAAGATATCTGATGTGGAACTTCGTAGGAAGACAGAATGATCTTGAAGGAAATATGGAGAGCACAAAAGGAAACTGGATTTCCGGAATTCCTTTCATCGATAATGCTGTAGTTGGAAATCAGGATAAAATGCCTGCTAAATTCAAGAATGAAAGTACTGTAAAATTCTTCTTCCTTCCGTTAATCCTAGGTTTGATTGGATTCTTTTTCCAGTTAAACAGAGACTTCGGAAGATTCTATGCACTATTATCTTTATTTATTTTAACAAGTGTAGGAATTGTTTTCTATACAGGGGTAAAACCTTTTGAACCGAGAGAAAGAGATTATGCAATGGTAGGTTCATTCTATGCATTTGCCATCTGGATTGGTTTGGGAGCCGGAGCAATCTTGTGGTTCTTACAGTCTAAAATAAAATCAAACGGAGCGAACATCGCTTTAGGAGTGGTTTTATTAGGTGTTCCTTTCATGATGGGCTTCCAGAACTACAATGTTCATGACAGAAGCAATAGATATACAGCTTACGATTATGCATATTCCGTTTTAAAATCATTACCGAAAAACGATATCCTTTTCGTGTACGGAGATAATGATACTTATCCGGTTTGGGCTATTCAGGAAACAGAGCAGTTCAGAGATGATGTGAAAGTGGTAAACTTTACCCTTGCTTCAACACCATGGAATCTGGATCAGGTAAAAAGAAGAACTTACAACGCTATGGGTATACCTAGTCAGTTGACACACGATGATTACAGAGATGGAGTAAATGACCAGATCTATATGATGAAGAAGGAAGATTGGGAAGGTGTTTTCTCTATGTTGAAAGAACAGGGAGCTCCGGAAACAGAATTCCAGTCTTTCAGAAAATATCTTACTCAGGATTCTTTAACATTGAAACAAGCGATCGAATTCATTAAATTCAAATCTCCTGAAAAAGACGAATTATTAAAAATGTACTTCGGGGAAGAGAAATTTGAAAAATATAATATCCTTCCGGTAAACAAATTCATTCTTCCTGTCAATAAAGAAAATGCTCTAAAAGCAGGAATCATCAATAAAGAAGATCTTCCAAACGTAGCCAATCAGATTATGATTACTTACAAAGGAAACACACTTTATAAGAACAACCTTATCCTGATGGATCTTTTGGCGAACTTCGACTGGAAGCGTCCAATCAACTTCTCATCAGGAGGTATTTATGACAGCGAAAATATTTTCTATCTGAACGATTACCTTCAGTTTGACGGATTCAGTTACAGATTAATCCCTATCCAAACGCCTCCAACGGCAGATGGTGATATGGGAAGAGTAGATGCTAATTCTCTTTATAATGTAGTGAAAAGCTTCAGATGGGGGAACTTCAAAAACTTAAATGCCCATTTTGATGAAACGGCTACTTCCAATATCATCAGCTACAGAATGTCAGCAAGCAGAGCGGCTTCCGCACTTGCATTAAGCGGACAGAAAGCTAAAGCAATAGAAATTCTGGATCTTGCGGCAAAAGAAATTCCTGCAGAGAAATATAATGATCCTCGTTCGTTAAGTTCAATTGTATCGGGATACATTATTGCAGGCCAGGAGCAGAAAGGTCTTCAGATTGCTGAAGTACTTAAAAAAGGAATCTTTGAAGAGTATGATTATTATTTAAGCCTTTCCAAAGCAGACCAAAGCTACCTGAGAAGACAAATGAGAACAAAACCTATGGAATATTCTCTTGTTGTTTCAGCAGTAACAGATGCTTATACTAAGATCGGACAGAAAGAAAAAGCGTATGCTTATCTGGTAAAATCCATAGAGCCGATTGATAAGAAGTTCAATGTATTTATCAAAGATCTTCAGGAAATGGGCAGAGATAAGGCGATGAAAGAGTCTGAAAATGTTCAGCAGATCACGCCATTCTACCAGTACTTATTTGATGTCATGGAGCCTTATGATTCCACTTATTCAAAAGAAAAGGAAAATCAAATTACCACTGCGATTATCAAAGCAACAAAATAAAATACTTTAAAACGGAACTTCGGTTCCGTTTTTTTATTATTGGGAATCCTGAATTTTAAGGTTATATTTGTGAAAGTAAAAATACATAATGTCCGAAACACAAAATAGCAAATTCCCAATCTATGCCGTAATAGCTACGGTTCTTTTTAAACTTCTTTTTTTATTAACGCACTATATTCAGGAAGATGCATTTATTACCTGGAGGGTTGCCCAGAACCTGTTGGACTATGGAGTAATCGGCTTCAACGGAGATACTAAGATTTCTGCTTCTACAACCCATCTGTATGTCTTTGTATCTTATATTTTCAACCTTGTTTTTGGAAAAGAAAACTTTATTGAACCTCTTTTGATTTTCAATTCCATCCTGTTTACGATAGGAACTTTATTGCTTTCTCATCTGGTTCTTAAAAATCCCTGGCATAAAGCTATCTTTATATTTCTGATCGGTATTTTGCCGCCATCTATTAAGATTTCAATTCTCGGAATGGAGTACGGAATTCTGTTTTTCCTCGAGATGGCATTGTTGTATTATGGTTTCCATAAAGGAAAAAAATGGGTACTGACACTTCTTCCCGTTTTAATCATGTTTACAAGAATTGATACGGTAATATTCCTGGGAATTGTCTTTCTTGTAGATCTGTTCTGGAATAAAAAGATCAGTTGGAATTATATTTTTGGGGGAGCTCTTGGAGTCTTAGCTACGGTTGCTTTCAACTGGTTTTACTTTGGCGAACTGGTTAATAATACCATTACAGCAAAAAAACTTCTTTATAGCGAGAACTTTACGATCCAGCAGCATATCGGATATTTTTTCAAAAGCTTCGGAAACTTCTGGGGAATGCTGAAAGTTCCGGGAGATTTTAATCCTCTCACCATTGTAGTCTTGATTTTTGAACTGCTTTGCTTTATTTATCTCATCAGACAACGAGAGAAGCGAAACTACTTTTTGTGGATTATTTTTCTTTTCGGATGGGCAAAACAAATGATCTTTATTTCTCAGAAAAGCTTGTTCGACTGGTATTACTGGGTGCCGCAGCTTTTGCTTTTTGTTCCTATTCTTATTTTTGTATTGGAACAGAAAGAAAAGAGAAATCTATGGCTGTCATTACTGATTATATTTTATATTTTCCCAATGCTTGTTTTCCAGACTGTTCACTGTATTGCAACAGGAAACGGGGAATGGAACTACCGCAGAACAATTGGTACATTTTTACATCAATATGAAAAAGATAAAAATCAATGGATCTTGCTTGAACCAGCTGGTTATGTTCCTTATTTTTCAGGATTAAAAACGATTGATGAGGTTGGATTGGTAGATAAGCAAATTCAGGAAGAGATTAAAAAGGACAAAGTAAATTACTGGATCAATACCGTAAAGACAAGAAAGCCTAAATATCTTCTTTCTTACCAGAATCTGTACGAAGGAAATACGGCAAATTCAGAATATTATAAAACCCATTATAGGCTTTTGAAAGAATTCAGAGTGAAAGATCATCTGAAAAGTGACAATAAGATTTTAGAAAAAATTTACCACCTGAAACCTTCAGGAACAGACTATAATTTGTACATTAGAATTGATTAAAAGATTGAAAAATTTAAGCATTTAAAGATAAAAAAATAAGAAGTTCTTATAACTTTTTCACTCTCAAACTCTCAAACTCTCAAACTCTCAAACTGACAACCTATTACCTAAAACCTAATCCCTGAAAAAAATGAAATACTGTGCTTTTCTCCGCGGCGTCAACGTAAAAGGAACCAATATGAAAATGGCTGATGTCTGCCAGGTTTTTAAAGATGCCGGAATGAAAGACGTGAGTTCAATACTGGCTTCCGGAAATATTGTATTTTCTTCCGATAAAAAGACTCAGGATTTAAAAGTGATTCTGGAAAAGGCAATGTCAGAACATTTTTCTTATGAAGCCTTTTTGTTTGTAAAATCTCAGGAAGAAACTGAGGTGTTCTGGAACAGTATTCCTTTTGAAAAGAATGATGAACTTCATATTTATGGTTTTGTAGGAATTCCAGGGGTGGAAAAAGTTCTGATGGAGGAGTTTCAGAAAGCTGCACAGGCAGAAAATGAAAAGGCAGAGATTATCAATGATATATTTTACTGGCAGGTGCCGAAGGGCAATACCTTAGATTCTACCTTTGGAAAAGTACTGGGTAAAAAAAGTCTTAAAGATCAGTTTACCAGCAGGAATGTGAATACGTTTGAGAAGGTTTTGAAAAAGATGAATTAAAATATTTTCTGCTTATTTTAGGTTTTGGCTAAAGCCAATTGAGTATTTTATTTTTATTAAACGGGCTAAAGCCCGTTCCTATTGAATTCTTATGGATTAAATGTAATAGGTTAGCCCACAGATTGCACAGATTTGCACAGACTTTTTTATAAGGAATGAATAAAATGCATGGTTGTGATTCCGTAGGAATCTATTCTATAGTAAAAATTTAATGAACAATTCATTAAAGAAAACATTGTATTCAAGTTTTCCATCTTAACTT
>NZ_JAZHQU010000008.1:0-262821 GCF_036543225.1 Chryseobacterium sp. CFS2 | reverse complement strand
TGTTATATACTATACCCATAGCTACCTGCTTACCCTGACAAATCCCAACCCAACATAAATAATCAATAATGAGTAATCAGCAATGAGTAATAAGTAATATCCAACGTATGCTATTATTACCTATTACTCATCTCTACCCAACACTATTGTCACTCCGTAGGAGCCTAAACAATCCATTTAAAATTCTGTAGTTTGTCCTTTGAATTCTTTAGACTCTAATAAATCTGGCTAGATTCCTACGGAATGACATAATTGGAACTATTAAATCTCACGATATAAAACTGATCATTCTTAAATCGGATCCCACAACTCATAATTTAACTTATCATTCATCATTAATGTCCTCCTAGCCCCGATAGCAATGGTTACCCCGCAGCTTGGATTGGCGAGTGGGTCGGTCTGAGCGTGGGAGTGTGCAGGCGCGAGGAGTATGAATGAATAGCGGGATACAGCTCCTGAAATATCACGACTTAAATTTATTAAACTTCTTTATTTAATCAAGAGGAAGTGTTCATTATTTATACGCTGATTATTTACGCTCATATAAGGCTTATTATCCTTGGAAGCTTATCTGGTATGGAAAATATATATAAATCCTCAGAACCTGCCTTATCTTAATCCAGAAGAAATAAAAAAACCGCTTCGTAAAGAAACGGTTCTTATTTATGATATTGGGACTTTCAATCTTACATATCACTGTTTGTGTCCGGGCATTTAAAATCATCACTGCAGGTAGCACATACAATGGTTCCATTGCAATAGTACATACAGAAATCTGTTTCAGGAAGATTAGCACCTCCAGAAATGTTTTTTAATTGGCCTTTTTGTAGTTTTTTTAAATTTTTCATATCGTTTTAATTAAAAATTTGTAGTTAAAGTAAAATTAGCTAAAATATTTTTAATTAAATAGTGTTTATGAAAATAAAAATTTAATGTAGTTTAAAATAATACAACCCGAAAAGCTTACAGCGCGAGAAAAAACTAAAGATCTGGGTGATGAAACATCTAATAAAAGTTTGAATAGAAAATACGTATTGTTGAAGAAATAGACTGAAAGGAGATTGTTGTGATGCTTATATCTGTTTTTGAATAGTTTCAGGCAGCCTAAGAAACTACTGAATTTTATAGTGTAATAAAATAGGGCAAAAAGGCCAGTTCAGATTTAAATAAAATGGGCTGTCTCAATTTTGAAACAGCCCATTCTTTTCTTATTTTTTAATCAATCCCAGTTCGATCAATCTTTCATGCAGGAATTCTCCGGCAGTTGTATCTTCGTATAATTTTGGATTGTTTTCATCTACACAGTTCTCAAGTGCATTTAAAGACATTGCACTGATAGGATGCATAAAGAAAGGAATTGAATATCTTGAAGTACTCCACATTTCTCTTGGCGGGTTTACCACTCTGTGGATGGTAGATTTCAATTTGTTGTTCGTGTGTCTTGAAAGCATATCACCAACATTGATCATCAGTTCATCTGGCTCTGCAATGGCATCAATCCATTCTCCGTTGTGGTTCTGAACCTGAAGACCTTTACCTTGTGCTCCCATTAAAAGGGTAATAAGGTTAATGTCTCCATGAGCAGCAGCTCTTACCGCATCATCTGGTTCTTCGGTGATTGGCGGATAGTGAATAGGTCTTAAAATAGAATTTCCTTCTGCGATTTTATCATCAAAATAAAACTCATTTAACCCAAGGTGTAATGCTAAAGCTCTTAACACATACTGCCCTGTTTTCTCAAGCATCTGGAATGCCTCTTTACCTACTTCGTTGAATTTTGGAAGTTCATCAACGATTACATTGTCTGGATACTCAGTTTTGTATTTTGAATCCTCAGACAGATACTGTCCGAAATGCCAAAATTCTTTTAAGTCTCCTTTTTTGAAACCTTTTGCAGTTTCTTTACCGAATCCTACATAACCTCTCTGTCCACCAATTCCTGGAATCTCATACTTCTGTTTCGTTTCCACTGGTTGTTCAAAAAAGTTTTTTACCTCTCCATACAAATCATCCACTAGGTTGTCATCAAGAAAGTGGCCTTTTAAGGCTACAAAACCAATTTCTTCATAAGCTTTTCCGATTTCATTTACAAATTTCTGTTTGCGTTCCGGGTTGTCCGAAAGGAAATCACGCAGGTCTACACTAGGTATTTTATCCATTTTTAGAAATTTACGAACAGCAAAATTACATTTTTTTTAAATTAAATGATTTTAAAATCATTATTTATAAGTTAAATTTGCTGTATGAAAAAATATTCTTCTAAGAGAAGTATCCAAATACTTGCACATCTTCTTCAGCAGTACGGAATTGCAGATATCGTAATTTCTCCGGGGTCAAGAAATGCTCCTTTGGCCATTCATTTTTCAGAGGTAGATAGTTTCAACTGTTACAGTATTGTAGACGAAAGAAGTGCTGCTTTCGTGGCAATGGGAATGGCAAAAAGCGAGAAAAAACCTGTAGCGATTACCTGTACCAGCGGATCAGCAGTAGTTAATTACTATCCTGCAGTGACTGAAGCTTTTTACCAGAATGTTCCCCTTTTGGTATTGACGGCAGACCGACCTACTGATTTTGTTGATATTTTTGATGGGCAGACGATTAGACAGAAGGATGTTTTTCATCAGCATTCCTATGGTGACTTTCAGCTTTTGGAAGACAGCAAAGAAAATGCAGAAGATATTAATTTCGATATCATTAAAAAAGCAATTGAGCTTTGTTTTGAGAAACAAGGCCCGGTACATATTAATATTCCTTTAGAAGAACCTTTATATGAGCTGGTATCTGAGCTTCCTACTTTTCCTACTGTTGAAAAAACAATCAAACATAGAGAGTATGAAATTCCATCCAATCTGATTGCAGAATGGCATACCTCACAAAGAATTTTACTGTTGGTGGGAACGAGAGATTACAGTCCGGAATTGGAAAATCAGTTGACTCAATTGGTAAAAAATCATTCTGTTGTTGTATTAAGTGAAGCCAACTCAAATTTACATCACGAGAAGTTCTTCAAACATATAGACCGTTATATTTTCAATTTTACGGAAGAAGATTATAAAACCTATGCCCCTGATCTGTTGATTACGATAGGACAGAATGTGGTTTCCAAAAAGGTAAAACAATTCCTGAGAAAAGCCCACCCGAAGCAACATTGGCATCTGGATGAAGTGTGGCAGCCTGATACTTATTTCTCCCTCACAGAAAAGATAGAAGTTAAGCCTGAAGTATTCTTCTCAAAACTGCTGAAATTTATCAATCTGGAGCCGAGACCTTATTTTAATCTTTGGGATGTTTTAAGGGATAAAAAAGATGCCAAGCATGAACAGTTTTTGAATACAATTGATTTTTCAGATTTTTATTTCTTCAATAAGGCATCACAAACGATTCCTGAAAACTATAATATTCATATCAGCAACTCCTCCGGAATCAGATATGCACAGCTGTTTGATTTTGGAAAGAGAAAAATATATTGTAACAGAGGAACAAGCGGTATTGACGGTTCTACTTCTACGGCAATGGGATTTGCTATCAAAAATGAAAATCCTACGTTGCTGATCACAGGAGATTTAAGTTTCTTTTATGACATCAATGGTCTTTGGAATCAATATATTCCACCATTTGTAAGAATTATGATCTTCAATAACGGTGAAGGAAACATCTTTAAAATCATTCCGGGGCCTGGTAATGCCAACCCGAATACGCTGGATGAATTTATTGCTACAAAACACCGTAAGAATGCAGAATATCTGGCGAAACATTTCGGATTCTCCTATATTCGGGTAGAGGACGAGCTTACGCTGGACAGGGTTCTTGAGAATTTCTTCAAACCTGATGCACAGCCAAAAATCCTGGAAGTAAATACTCACGGGAAGAATAGCGCAGATGTACTGAAGTCGTATTTTGAATTTATGAAATAAGGTTAAAGATCAAGATATTCCTCATTCCCCGGCAGGTTGATAATCCTGTCGATAGGGTAGATAAACATATCATCAAAATCATTCAACGCATTAATGATCTGGAAATGGGTGAATTGCTTTATATTCTGTAAAGTAATCTCCGTTTCTTTGATCTTTTTATGCTTTAAAAGATGCTGTCTCTGTACTCCGTTCAACAGATAGGTAGAAGGGGTAAACCAATCTTTTCCTTTTAAAAACAAGAGGTTGGAAAAAGAGGTGTCAGTGATATGATTGTTTTTGACAATGATGATTTCTTCAGCTTTTGCTTTCATTTTCATCTTATCCAACTCTTTTCGGTCTTCAAATTTAAATGAATAATCAAAGCTGTTGTTTTCTACCAGCTTGAAATCCTGTATTTCAGGAATAGCATAAGGAATCATCTGTGTCCTGATTCTTTTATCAAGGTCATAGGCAATTCTTAGTTTGAAAAGACCATCCTCATCATGCTGCAGGTTTTTATAGATCTTGGCCAGATCGATAGAGTCTTCCTTCCCGAAATGGGAAAATGTTTGATTGACACGTTTCTGATGTAGATCCAATAGAAAAACCTCCTGATCTTCTACTTTAATGCTTTCAATGAATTGGGACATAGATTTTATTTTTCATTTCCTGATACTCGTCTTCTAACTTACTCATGTGCGTTATACCGCCTCCGCTTTTGAAATAAAGTTGATCTCCTTCTTTTTCAATAAAGCGTATCATTACACAGCTGTCAACATTTTGACCGTCAAACCAGCCACAAACTCCTGTGTAATACCCTCTGTCATATCCTTCCGCATCCAGAATTATTTCCAGTGTTTTAGGTTTTGGAGCTCCTAAAATAGAGCCCGCAGGAAGAAGCTTCTGCATAATACTTCCTACTTTTCCGTCAAATTCAGGCTTTATTGTTCCTGAAATCTCAGAACTCATGGCATACAGATCCTTCTGCTGGGTTTTGATAAAATCAATATGCTGAAACTGATCTACCTTTACATCATCAGCTACCATGCTCAGATCATTTCGGAGCAAATCTACTACCGTGTAATGTTCTGCCTTTTCTTTCTTATCATTTTTTAGAATTTCTGCTGCATTTTCAATAGAAGCATCAATTGTACCTTTCATGGGATAAGTTAGAATTTTACCATCAATAATCTTTACAAAAGTTTCAGGAGAAAAAAATACAAAAAAATCTTTATAAAAAACTTTGTACTTCGCATTTGAATGGTAAAAAATTTCTTCTAAGGTTAAATTGGTCTCTATCTTTGTTTTTCTAGTATAATTTACTAAATAAGAGTTTCCTAAACGAATATTTTTCTGAACCTTGTTAAAGCCTATTTTAAAGCTTTCCAGTGTCTCAGGAAATGACTTCCATATTACGTTTTTGTCTAGTGTATGGGGTTCTTTTGGTTCTGTAAGTTCTTTGAAATCAATAATTAAACCCTCTTTTTCAATTTCATGTTCCTGGTATATTTCAACATTCTCTGCGAGAAAGTCGATGACGAAAAAATAGGGAACCTTCTGAAGGGAAAGCTCGTCCATTTCCATAAATTTTTGATGATTCACTGAAAACATTCTGCAAAAATACTTATTGATGTTTACTTTTGCATAAATTTTTTATGATGCAGAATAAATATCCTCAGAAACCGGGACTAGATTTTATATTGAAGCAGGCATTTTTTTATTGGAATAAAACACTCGTTTTTCAGTTGATGTTTTCCATTTTTTATTTTGGAATTTTCCTGACGGTGTTTTTCGCTGCAGATCTGAAATATAATATTTTGAGCCAGTATATGGAAACCAGCAAGTATCTTAAAGATGGGATGCAGGCTTATGCCACACAATATAGTAAAATGGTTTCTACTCCGGAATTTCAGAATTTTTCTCTGATGATTGTGGGAACTATGATTTTTCTTTATCCTCTCAATATCGGGTTTTATCAGATTTACAGAAAAATTGATCTTAAGGAAAAGCTGGAACTGAGAGATTTACTGGTAGGATACAATGGACTTAACTTTTTTAAGTACATAGGATATTATATTTTCTGGTTTTTCA
The DNA here is from genome assembly GCF_036543225.1 of Chryseobacterium sp. CFS2. Classification (NCBI taxonomy): domain Bacteria; kingdom Pseudomonadati; phylum Bacteroidota; class Flavobacteriia; order Flavobacteriales; family Weeksellaceae; genus Chryseobacterium; species Chryseobacterium sp. CFS2. Next base: position 256,837 of record NZ_JAZHQU010000008.1, on the reverse strand, counting down.
TTTATATCAATGCTGCCCAGACCATTATTCTTGGAATCGTTTGGGTGATGGTAACTGTGTTTGTTGCTCCATTGATGTTTTTTACCAATAAAAGAATCTTTGAATCGATTTCTCTTAATTTTAAAGCACTCAGAATGTATTTTCTGGAAATAACAGTATGTGTAATCGTTGCTTTTATATTTAAGTATTTAGGCTTTGCCCTGTTTTTTGTTGGAGGATTATTTACTTTTCCTTTTTGGAATGCCATGATTTATTCATTGTATAAAACTGTCTTTTCTGAGAAAAGTTAAAATTCATTCGTGTTTAATATGATTTTTTACTAAAAAAAAGTAAATTTGGTAAAATCATTAAATATTTAAACTATGTCTGAATTTAACGAATTTGATCAGCAAGGCTCTGTGCCTAACAGAGATACGGGATCAATTATTTCTCATGCCTTTGAAATGTATAAAGGTGTTTTCGGTTACGGAATCGTAGCAATGATCATTTACCTGATTGGAGGATCTCTTATTCAAATGCTTACCGGATTTGATTCTGCTTCAATGGTTGAAGAAATGAAATCCTCAGATGGCGATTTTAATTATTGGAGTGCTCCGGGACTTCCTTTGTATATGGGAGCTTCCAGCCTTTTCGGACTTTTGTTATCTCCTTTATATGTAGGACTGATCTACATGGTGAATAAATACAATACCAAAAATCCAATTGAGTTTTCCGACCTTTTCATCGGATACCGTCAGAATTTTGTAAATATACTGATCTACAGTCTTCTTTCCGGTATTATTTCCTCAATTGCATTGGCATTGTGTGTTTTACCTATCATTTTTGTGTATCCTTTCCTTTTGATAGGATATCCGATTCTGTTATTCGAGAATGCTTCAGCTACAGACGCTTTATCGAAGTCTTTCAATATTGCTAAAGAAAACTATGGAATTTTCTTATTAACAGGATTTTTAGGATTTCTGATTTCTATCGCCGGAGTGATCCTTTGTGGAATAGGAGTGATTCTGACGGCTCCGTTTATTATGATTGTAATGTACTCCACCTATTGTGCTTTCTTAGGAAAACCAAGACAAATTATGTTCAGCAAATAAAAATATAAAAATACATGATGAATAAGGACAAACAAATAAGCAGTGTTGCAATAAAGCAGATGTCATTGCTGGCCATTATTCTGGTATTGGCAGGGTTGATCTGTTTCAATCTGGCATTGTTTATTCCCTCAGTTCTGGGAGCAATTACCATTTATGTAGTCTGCAGAAAGTATAATTTTTATCTGCAGGAAGAAAAAAAATGGAAACCGTCACTGGCCGCTTTTGTGCTTATGTTGGCGAGTCTTATTGTTCTTATTCTTCCTATCTATTTTATTGCTGATCTGATTATTGATAAACTGGGAAATGCTCAGGCTTATATGGCCAAGTTCAATATTTTCCTGGATAAAATCCATTCTTATATTTTCTCTAAAACAGGATTTGATATTCTGAGTAAGGAGAATATGGCAAAGCTTAAAGATAATGTAGGAAAATTTTCTACATCAGCAGTCAGTGGTACATTCAATACCCTTACCGTAGTGATGTCCATGTATTTCATTCTTTATTTTATGCTGGAAAGGCCGAGACTCTTTGAAAAGATCCTGACTTCTTCCGCACCGTTGAAGAGATCCAACATTTCTTTAATTGGCGATAAAATGAGAAAGTTGATCATGGCAAATGCTATCGGAATTCCGGTAGTGGCAGTAGGCCAGGGAATAGTTGCCCTTATAGGATATCTTATTTTTGGAGCACCGGGAGCAATATTGCTTTTTGCATTAACTGCTGCTGCTTCTGTGATTCCTGTAGTAGGAACGGCTATTATCTATGTTCCGGTGTGTATCTTTATGATTGCAGAAGGCAATACCGGGCAAGGAATTGGTTTGGCAGTCTATTGTCTTGTGGTGGTAGGGCTTACTGATAATCTGCTTCGTTTTACCCTTTTAAAGAAACTTGAGAATATTCACCCACTGAATACCGTATTCGGAATCATCATGGGAATGAATCTGTTTGGCTTCATGGGGCTTATTTTCGGACCTATTCTGATCTCATTGACACTTCTCCTGGTTCAGGTATACAGAAATGAATTTTCGGATGAAGAAACCCCTCCGGATCTTGAATTACCCGGTGAGGATGATATTAAAGAAAAATTAATTTAATTATATAAAAGTGGAAGGACTGAATCCCGAAATATTAAAAGAAATCTGTGTAATGAAAATGCCTTTTGGTAAGTATGAAGGAACGGTTCTTATTGATCTTCCGATCAGCTACCTGGAATGGTTCAATAAAAACGGAATGCCAAAGGGAAAACTGGGAATGCAGCTTTCAACGGTTTATGAGATCAAACTAAATGGACTTATGGATTTGTTGGTTCCTATCAGAGCAGCAGTAAGGAATGGATTGTAAAAATTAAAATATATCAATCTTAGTTTTTGGCGTATTGAAGATGAAACGGCATATATTTAATTGAATTAGACATAACTTATCGGAATTAGCTCGCATAGCAAACTGTTGAATTAGCTATAAAATGTAAATGATTGGCTTTACCTATCTGCGGTAAAGCCAATCATTTTTTATTTAAAGGTATTAAGCGTGATTACTGTTTCGTAAAAATTAAACCTTTTGTTTCAGGAAGATAAATATTAATATCTGTTCCAGGAGGACACTTACTATCATCAAGGATAATATCATTAGGTCGATATTCCCATGAAAGCTGTGTAGAATTTATCTTTTTTAGAATTATTTTCCCCCATCCGACACCACAATTAGTACCGCTATAGCTCATTATAACGGAATTTTGATAGGATTTTGTGCCAATACTATACAATTCGATATTGGGAATATTATTATTTTTTGTATCCTGTAAAATTGTACCTGTTGAGTTTTTAACAATATATTTTATTACTAAAGCATCTCTATAAAATTTTTGGTTACCGTAATCCATCAACTTGCTTTCTTCCTTTGTTATATAAAGAGTAATTTCATTTCCCTGAAAATTAGTTCTATAAATTCCTATGTATGGAGTAAGTTCATTATTAGTATCTTTTACATGGGAATTGAGAGGGATATCTGTAATACTTGTATTCAACGGTAGTATTTGTGCTTTACAAGATAAAAGGCTTATAAAAAAACTAAAAAGTATTGTGGCTTTGATATTTGTTTTCATATTCTATATTTGATTTACTATTAGCAAGTACTTGAGATTGGCTGATTATTGGCATTCAGATTAATATTTTTTACAGTACCATCATTTTCTATTCTTTGTAAATTAACTTTTCCTTCCAATCCCATATCCTTTAATGTTTCAAAAAAAAGTTTTTCTACTCCTAAATTATTAATTGTCCCATCACCATTCATATAAGTCATTCCATTTTTTGCTTCATCTGTTAAATTAGACTCCAATTCTATATATTTTTTTTTATATTTATTCAAATCTTCCTGGGAAAAATTTGTTACAGCATTCTCATAAGTTCCATTAAACCAAATAACATAATGCATACCATTTGGAGCAACCATTCCAACATATGCATTATTTACATTTGCAGGATTGGAAGTTGGTTGTGCTCTTGCAAAGCCTAAAAGCTGGTCAATATCATTTGGCGATAACATAGGTATTCCTGTTGGAGTATGATTATGATAACCTCCTGCATAACCTGTTTTATCCTTGAAATTTACACTGTGTGCCAGGCCAGGTATTATCTCAGAAGGTGTTCCGTCTACTTTAAATTTTACTCCTTTTTCACCACCTAAAGTAGATTGTGCTTTAAGTTCATCAATTTTTGCTTTGACAGTAGTATTGGTTATTATACCAGTAGTCTTTTCACAAGGATTCTTAGGGTCCTGAGGGTTTTGTGTTTGGCTTCCACCACCTGAACCTCCATAGGTCTCAGATCCGCCGCTCATTCCGCCACCATTGCTTCCGTAATCTACATAAGGTTGGTAATAATGATTAACAGGTCCAGTAATGTCTCCATAAACAGTAATTATGACGGGTAGTATATCTTCTGTTTGCTCAGGCTGTCCACCTCTTGATACTATTGAAGGTGAATGATAAACGTTTTGAAAATTTGAAATCATACTCTGTACTTCGGGTGAATTATTTTTCAATACTATAAAATTAACCCAATCTCTTTTGGGAGTCACCAATCCTACCAATACTGCATTAACTGAGCCGTCTTTTATGATTGGGTAGGCAATTCCTTTTGTTGTTTCTCCGTAAGTAATACTTCTAAGATTAAAATAGATTTCTCCTACTTCATTCTGGAATTTCTGAGTGAAAACAGGATTATTGTTCATGAATGTCTGAATAATTTCCTTAAATGGCTCATGATAACTGATGTATTCAGAGTTCTTTTGTGTGTGTTTTTGAGAGTCTAGATTGCTCTCAAACCTACTAAATGCTTCGATTTTTTCTCTTTCAGTTCTTTTTTCTTCCTGTATAGCTTCATCGGTTCTACAAGAATTGAAAAAAAACAGAGACACTGTTACTCGTAACAGTAACCGCAAAATAAATTTTTTGTTCATCGATTTGTTTTAATTTTTTAAGTTGGCTAATATATAAATATTCTTCATTTGATAACATGTAGTTTTCCCTATATTTTGAAATATCTTTCCGTAAATTTATATATGTGGAGCGACAAAACGTGTCGTATTATTTTAGTTCTCAATCTCGTATTAAATAAAATTAAACGGATTGATGGATCTTTTGACTCTCATCAGAGTAACGGGTAAGGAATGGATTATAAAAATTAAAATATACTATTTTATATAGTTTCGGCGGCATTGAAGATGCCGCCGAAATTTTTTATTATCAGTTGTTTAAGCTTTTAAGGCTGCAATTTCATCTCTCAGTTTGGCTGCTTTTATAAAATCAAGATTTTTTGCGGCAGCTTCCATCTCTTTCTGTTTCTGGGCAATCATTTTCTCAATATCTTCACTTGCGTAACTGGCTTTTGTTTCAGCAACTTTCTGAAGAATTTCTTTTTGGGTATATTTTTCATCGGGGAAATCTTTGCTTCTCCCTACCAGGTTCTCAGAAATCTTTTTATTTAATGCTTTTGGCTTCAGGCCGTGATCGTCATTGTACTTCATTTGTTTTGCACGACGGTATTCGGTTTCATCCAATGTAGCCTGCATTGATTTGGTGATTTTGTCTGCATACATGATCGCTTTTCCGTTTACATTCCTTGCGGCACGCCCTACGGTTTGTATCATTGATCTTCTGCTTCTGAGCATTCCCTCTTTATCCGCGTCAAGAATGGCTACTAATGAAACTTCTGGTAGATCCAGTCCTTCTCTTAATAGATTGACTCCAATTAATACATCAAAAAGCCCTAAACGAAGATCCTGCATGATCTGAATACGTTCCAGTGTTTCAACATCAGAGTGAATATATCGTGTTCTGATCCCGAATTTGGTAAAGTATTTCGTAAGTTCTTCAGCCATTTTCTTCGTTAAAGTGGTTACCAGTACTCTTTCATCAGCATCAGATCTTTTATGGATTTCTTCCATCAGATCATCAATCTGGTTGATGGTAGGTCTTACTTCAATAATAGGGTCAAGAAGTCCTGTTGGACGGATAATCTGCTCTATATAAGCGCCTCCGGTTCTCTCAAGCTCATAATCTGCAGGAGTTGCAGATACATATATTACCTGATTCTGAATGGCCTCAAATTCTTCAAATTTTAAAGGTCTGTTGTCCATAGCAGCCGGAAGTCTGAAACCATATTCCACTAATGCTTCTTTTCTGCTTCGGTCACCACCATACATGGCATGAACCTGTGGAACTGTGACGTGGCTCTCATCAATAACCATCAAAAAGTCTTTAGGAAAATAGTCAATCAGGCAGAAAGGTCTTGTTCCCGGAAGACGGCCATCCAGGTATCTCGAATAGTTCTCAATTCCTGAACAATAGCCCAGCTCTTTAATCATTTCAAGATCCAATTCGGTTCTTTCCTGAAGTCGCTTGGCTTCTAATGGTTTTCCAACAGAGCTAAAGAAATCAACCTGTTTTACCATATCATCCTGAATGTCTTTAATGGCGCCGTTTAAGGTCTCCTTTGAGGTTACAAAAAGATTGGCAGGGTAAATTTGTATCTGATCAAAATTGTCTTCTACATTCCCCGTTACAGGATCAAAGCTTTGGATTTTTTCAATTTCATCTCCAAAAAACTGAATTCTGATGGCATTATCAGTATAGGCAGGAAAAACATCAATTACATCTCCCTTCACTCGGAATGTCCCTCTTTGGAACTCGTTTAATGTTCTGGCATAGAGTGCGTTTACTAATGAGTGAAGAAGTGCGGTTCTTGTGACCTTCTCACCAATCGCTATGGAAATTAAAGATTTATGAAATTCTGTGGGATTTCCGATACCATAAATACATGAAACGGAGGCTACAATCAAAACGTCTCTTCTCCCTGAAAGAAGACTGGCCGTAGCGGAAAGACGTAATTTTTCTACCTCTTCATTGATACTCAAATCTTTTTCAATGTAAGTTCCTGTTGTGGCAATATAGGCCTCTGGCTGGTAGTAATCATAGTAACTGACAAAGTATTCCACCGCATTTTCCGGGAAGAATTCTTTAAATTCCATAAAAAGCTGTGCTGCCAGTGTTTTATTGTGTGCCAGGACTAATGTCGGACGCTGAACATTTTGTACAACATTTGCAACCGTAAAGGTTTTTCCGGAACCTGTTACCCCAAGAAGCGTCTGATATTTTTCACCGATCTCTATTCCTTCGGTAAGTTTTTCAATAGCTTGAGGCTGATCTCCTGTAGGTTTATATTCTGATTGAAGCTTAAAATCCATAGAAAAGAATGTATACAACAAAAATACAAAAGAAATTATTAGGCAGGATAATGTTTTATGGCATTATTTTTCCATTCATAGCCTACAATCACCTAATCGTAATGCTATGAAAATCAATCAATTTTACATCCCTGTAGTAAGCCTTTTTCTTTTTTTATCTTCATGTAAAGAGAATCATACCAATGCTCAGAAGACAGGAAATGACGGAAGTGTGGAAACGGAAAATCCGAATTCTGATTATAAGCCGGCATTTAAAGGACAGACAAGAATCAAGGCTGTGAAGACAACAACCGCCTATAATGTAGAAATATTGAATAAAGATTTGGGAAGGCCCTGGGGAATTATCAATTTGCCTGACGGGAGGTTTCTCATTACGGATAAAAAAGGTCATATGAATGTTGTTTCAACAGATGGAAAACAGGTGTCAAAAATTGAAGGCTTTCCAAAAGTGGATTCTAAAGGGCAGGGAGGAATGCTTGATGTAGCCCTTGATCCTGATTTTAAAACCAATGGTATTATTTACTTCAGTTTTTCTGAACCATTTGGAAAAGGAAACTTAACGTCTGTTGCGAAAGGGAAGTTGTCTGCAGATCTCAAAAATATTTCAGAGGTGAAAGTTATTTTCCGTGCCGAACCTTCTTATGACGGAGATAAGCATTATGGAAGCCGTCTGGCTTTTGATAAAGATGGAAATTTATTTGTCAGTACCGGAGAAAGATCAGATAAAGTAACCCGCGTATACGCTCAGAAAACAGATAATTATCTTGGAAAAATTCTAAAGATTACAAAAGAAGGTAAGCCTGCTCCGGGAAATCCTTTTATTGGTAAGCAAGGCTTTAAGCCTGAGATCTATGCCTATGGTATCCGTAATCCTCAAGGTATGGCAATCGATTCCAATGGAAATTTATGGGATGTGGAAATGGGACCGAGAGGAGGAGATGAGATTAATCTGATTCAACCGGGAAAAAATTATGGATGGGGAGATGTAACCTATGGGATTGAATATTCCGGGGACAAGGTAGGAAAGGGAATAACCCAAAGAGAAGGAACAGAACAACCGGTTTATTATTGGGATCCTGTGATTTCACCAAGTGGTATTACTTTTTACACGGGGAATATTGATGAATGGAAAGGAAATCTCATTATCGGATGTCTGAGTGGCGAGCATATCAACAGAATCGTAATGAAAGATAATAAAGTAGTGGGAGAAGAACGCCTTCTTGCAGATCAGAAAGAACGTTTCCGTGATGTATTGAATGGAATGGACGGAAATCTGTATGCTGTAACAGACAGTGGTAAGCTTTATAAAATTTCAAAAAAATAACATAAAAAAACTCCTGAGAATCTTCAGGAGTTTTTATTTTCAATTAAAACTTAAAGTTGAGTCTGGCAAAAACCTGTCTTCCGGCAAATCCCATCTGTACAGGATCAAAAATACCTCCGGCTTCTGTATTTCCGCTGGATACATGAGAGGTCTGTAAAGTAGGATATCTGTTGAACAGATTTTTACTTCCTAAAGTCAGATTCAGATTCTTGCAGAATTCATATCCGAAAGAAAGATCGGTGGTAACTTTTGGGTTATAGACCTGTTCTGAGTCGTCATAGCCAATCAGGGTTACTTTATCGAACCTTACCATCTGTAAGTTTACATTAAATTTGTTGAGTCTATAATTAAGATTTAAATTAACCTTGGTCTTCGGAGCTGAAGCAAGGATAAAAGCCTTTTCTCTTGCACTCAGGTAAATGTCTTCTTTTCCCGCCAGCTGTTCTGAAGTATTTACTTTGGTGATTTCCATATCATTATAGTTTCCGGCTAAAGTAGCAGTCAGTTTTCCGGAACCAATGTTTTCAGTATAACTTAAGATAAGGTCAACCCCTTTTGTTTTGGTATCAATAGCATTGGAAAAGAATTGTACCTGATCGATGAATGGATTCTCTGCCTGAACATCTGCCGGCAAGTCTGCTTGTGCAAAATATCCCGTCAAAACGATTCTGTCCTTTACACGAATATAGTAGCCATCTATTGTTGCCGTGAATTTTCCTGTATTGAAAGTAAATCCGGCACTTCCGTTCACAGAGGTTTCCTGTTTCAGTTGAGGGATTCCAAGGCTGCTTGCCAGCTTGCTGTCGTTAGATGCCAGCTGAATTGTAACCAACTGCCCTCCCTGGAAGTTGGTAAACTGTTGGCTGTAGTATTTCTGAGCCAGAGAAGGAGCTCTGAATCCTGTAGAAACAGACCCACGGAACGCAAACTGTGGAGTGATAGCGTATCTTGTAGCAAACTTACCATTCAGGGTACTTCCGAAATCATTATAATTTTCAAATCTTCCGGCAATACTTATCATCCAGTTTTTGGTTACATCCAGTTCAGTGTCTACATACGCCGCAAAGTTATTTCTGCTTTTACCGGTATCAGTAGAATATCCCGGGAATCCCTGAGAACCGCCAGGCCTTACATTGCCACTCGAAGGATTGGTGACCAATAAATTTTGAGGAGTATCTTTTGTAACTACATTTCCATTAATATCATACATGGCATATGAGGCTTCTTCTCCTTTGATGATGTCAAATTTTTCATATCTGAACTCTGATCCGAAAGCGATATTAAGCCCTTCCAGTACTTTAAACTGTTTCACAGCATTAAACCCAGTGGTATTCTGAAGTAGAGAATGTCCTCCTGCATTAAAACTTGTAGGAGATTTAACTCCCAAAGTGGCATTAATTGTATTGTCTATTTGGTAAGTAAATCTATTGTTACCAAAAGCATTATAGAAATCTACATCCCAGTTTGCAACTTTGAATCTTAGGCCATTGTCAAAAGTAAAATCTGTAATGCTGGTGTTTTCAATCGGGTTGAATCCGTTAGGATAAACTTCAGGAATATTTCCGTCTGCATCAGGTGTTCTGGTCCAGGCATAAGCCTTTGTATTTCTATGTGAAAAGCCCTGACGGGAATAGAATTTCAGACCATCAGTTAAGGGCACCTCAATATTTCCAAAAAAGTAAATGTTTTGCGCTTTTGCATCCCCGAAACGCTGTCTTGGTGATGTGTACACATCCGGATTCGCATTTCGTATCGCATAATCTTTATTGATAAACTCTACGGTAAAGTTTCCAAAACCTCCTTTTGAACCTATTTTAGTTCCTAAATTTCCACTGAAATCAAAAGTAGTTCCGTCTATTTTATGATCAGAGACCACATCATTGTTTCCGGGGCTTTTAAAAAGGTTCATTCCTGTGAATAGATTTCCTTCAAAACCTTTATCTCTGTCATTCAGAATAACATTAATTACTCCTGCAATAGCATCCGAACCGTACTGAGCTGATGCTCCGTCACGTAGAACTTCCACTCTTTTTATCGCGCCAATCGGAATGGTATTCATATCATATCCGGTGTTTCCTCTTCCCTTGGTTCCGAAAAGATTAATCAGTGAAGACTGATGGTATCTTTTTCCATTTAAAAGAAGTAAAGTCTGATCAGGGCCAAGACCTCTTAAAGTAGCCGGATCTACAGCATCAGCACCGTCAGATCCTGATTGTTTATTGGAGTTGAAAGATGGAGCAGAAAATTGCAAAAGCTGGTTAATTTCTACCTGTCCTGTGGACTGGCTTACCTGTTTAATGTCTATAATATCGATAGGTACAGGCGTATTGACTACAGTCCTTTTTTTGTTTCGGCTTCCGGTAATGGCTACTTCGTCAATCTTTGATTCTTTCAGAGTGTCTTTTATTTGCTGGGCATAGGAGAGAGTAGAAACTCCAAGGAAAATAATGCTGATGTATTTTATTTTCATATTAATAATTTTAAGTGGTGATTCAATCAAAATTATCAATATTTATTTTTAAATCAACATTAAAATAAAATATTTAGTATGAATATCTTAATTTAATGTTGATTTGGGTTAAATTCGGAAAAATAATAATGTGTTATCCAAATTTAATTAAAAATTTTAATGTTAAAAGCTGGTAATGATTCTGTTAATTCCTTCTTCTAAAATTTCCTGTGAGGTAGAAAAGCAAATTCTGATATGGCCTTCAGCGCCTTTTCCGAACCATCTTTCTGATCCGGGAACAATCGCTACTTTTCCGTGCTTTAAAACGTGCTGGGCAAATTCATCACTGGACATTCCGTTTTCTATCTTTGGAAACAGTACAAAAGTTGCCTCAGGCAGATTAGGAGTTAGAATTTCTGAACGGCTTAATAATGTAAACGCAAGATTCCTGTTACTCTGTAAATGCGCTAAAAATTCCTTATACCAGGGTTTTGCTTTTTCCAAAGCTACACTTCCGGCGATCTGTGACAAAGTAGAAACGCCTTCTATCGTTGAATTGAAATTGGATTTCTCTGTGAAATCTTCAAGGATCTCCTGATCATTGCACAGTACAGCTCCGATTCTCAATCCTGCTATTCCGAATGATTTTGAAAATCCATATACTGTAAAGCTCTTTTTCTTGGCCTTCTCAGATACTGAAGAATAGGTATGAAAGCTTTTATTGTCATAAATAATATCACTCCAGATTTCATCACTCATGACCCAAAGATCATGGGCTGAAGCAATCTCTGCTACTTTAATCAATATTTCTTTAGAATAAACTTTTCCAAGTGGATTATGAGGATTGCATATGCTGATAAGCTTGGTTTTAGGACTGACTAAAGAAACCAGCCTTTCAAAATCAATTTCTCCCGTCACTGTATCCACGGGACATAATATTACTTTTCCTCCTGCCGTTTCTACCGATTTTTTGAAAAGAAAATCTACCGGATCCAGAATTATGGCTTCATCTCCGGGGGTAAGAACATAGGACGCGACCAGAAACATTCCCTGTGCAGCACTATTGACTGCCAGTACATTTTCAGGAGATAAATTTCCGTGTTTTTCAGCATTAAAATGATCTGCAACACTTTTTTTGAATTCCGGAAGTCCCGAAAACGGGCCGTAACTTAAGTAGCCATCTTTCAGGTATTCAATAATTCCCTGTTCTATTTCGGGAGCCGTTCTGAAGTCGGGATCTGCAGCTGTAAGAGGGATAATTCCGTCTTCCAGGGTTGCCCATCTTCCGTTGTAGGCCTTTCTTTTTAGCGCTTCAAAGTTGATATCGTTATTGGTGAACATATTTATTTATAAGATATGGGTAAAATATTTTCTGTTTGTTGGTTGAGAGGGAGTAAAAACTGATTGAGTAATATCCTCCCATTGCTGATGTGAAACTCGATTTCAGGTTTTCTCTCAGACTCATATTTACTGAAAGCATACTCTATGGAATTTTCTTCAACTAGATATTTCGTTAGTAAAAAAGAATCTTTCAAAGCAGAAGTAACTCCCTGGCTTGTAAATGGAATCAGTGGATGTGCTGCGTCACCGATAAATACGGTGTTTTCTTTGTAAAATGGATTGAGTTCTTCCAGTTCATAAACATTCCATAAATGTACATTTTTATAGTCTGATTTTCGTATGATTTCCGGAACTATAGGATGCCAGTTTTCAAAAACTTCAAGCATATATTTTCTTAGGTTCTCTGCAGAACACTCATTGATTGTGTATTTTTGGTTATCAAACTGTGAATACCAAAGAATCGTATCATCAGACAGCTTAAGAATCCCGAATGTCAGACCGCCTTCTTCATGATGAAATTTCATAAAGTCATTTTCAATAGAATCTGCAATTTCTTTATTCTGAATGATATTAACGACCTCACTTTCTCTTACCATTCTCATTATTTCATCTTTAAAAAGATTCTTCCTGATGCGGCTTCTGGATCCGTCAGAAATAACAATAATATCTGCACCAACATTGGTTCCGTCAGAAAACTTAAGGTTGTCACTTTGCTGATCATCGTAAAATATGGTTTCTTCGTATGATATCTTTTCAGCAGAAATGTTTTGGGCTAACAGATTAATCAATGCGTGTCTCGAAATTGCAAAAACATTATCCAGATCTTTTTCTGCCAGAAATTTTCCGGTGTGAGAATACTGTACATATTTTTTCAGGAAATTTCCATTTTTGAGAAGAAGATCAGGGGTAATGATTTGATAAAGATAGTCCATCCCTTCCTTCGGAATGAGAAAGCCGTGACCTGCCAGATCTTTCTTTTTTCTTCTTTCATAAATGTGATAATCAATCTTGTATTTTTCTAAGTAATTCGCCATGCTTAAGCCGGAAATACCGGCGCCCACGACAGCAATTTTCTTCATTTGCGGAATAATGTATTTTTCAGGTTGGTTTTTTAAGTATTTTTTTTATCTCCTTTAGATAAATACAAAATTAAAATTAAAAACCTTCACTATCTCAAAAAATGGTCAATTTGATTTTTGTTTTATAAAAAATAGAATGAAAAGCATGATGTATTATTAGCAATAAAAAAATATGATTGATTTATTTTGTTTATAATATCTAAATGATTATAAGGTTGTTGGGTTAGTGATGACAGCGAAAACAAAAACAGGTAAACTTCTTCCTGTTTGATGAATTCTCAAAATGAATGCATAAAAAAACCGGAAAAAATTTCCGGTTCTATCATTACGCTTTTTCAAGCTGAACAGTAAAGTGTCTTAAGATTTCCGGTTCCCAGGTGATCTTGTATCCTTTTGCTATTTCTTCACGTCTTTCATATACGTTTTTGATAGCAGCAGCAATATAATCCATATGGTTGTTGGTATAAGTTCTTCTAGGAATTGCCAGACGTACCAATTCTAACTTCGGATAGCGGTTTTCTCTTGTTGCAGGATCTCTGTCGGCTAACAAAGTTCCGATTTCTACAGTTCTTATCCCTGCTTCCTTATAAATTTCAAGTCCTAAGGTCTGTGCCGGATATTCTTCACGGGAAACATTCGGAAGGAAATTTAAAGAATCAATGAATACAGCATGTCCTCCAATAGGTTTCTGAACAGGAATTCCATATTCTATTAATTTATTCCCCAGATATTCAACCTGAGAAATTCTGCTTTCAAGGTAAGCAAATTCAGTAGCTTCATCAAGACCTACTGCCAATGCTGCCATATCTCTTCCGGCCATTCCTCCATAGGTAATAAACCCTTCGTAGATAATGGTAAAATTGGATGCCTTTCTGAAAACTTCCTCATTATTCAATGCAATGAAGCCTCCTATATTTACTAAGCCGTCTTTTTTGGAACTCATTGTCATCCCGTCTCCATAAGAGAAAATCTCTTTACAGATATCCTTAATGCTTCTGTTTTCCTGTCCTGCTTCTCTTTTTTTGATGAAATAAGCATTCTCTGCAAATCTTGCTGAATCAAAGAATACAGGGATTCCATATTGGTCAGAAAGAGCTTTTACCGCCTTCATGTTCTCCAAAGAAACAGGCTGTCCTCCGGAAGAGTTACAGGTAATGGTAATTAAACAGAAAGGAATGTTTTCTTTAGGATGGCTTTTATAAACTTCTTCCAGTTTTTCAAGGTTGATGTTTCCTTTGAAAGGGTGAAGATCATTAATATCAAAAGCTTCATCAATTGTACAGTCGATGGCATGAGCTTTTCTGATTTCGATATGTCCTTTTGTGGTATCAAAATGAGAGTTCCCGGGAACTACATCACCTTCTTTTACCAATACTGAAAAAAGAACATTTTCTGCTGCTCTTCCCTGGTGTGTTGGCAATAAATATTTGAATCCTGTGATACTTTCAACGGTTTTCTGTAATTGTTCGAAAGAACGGGATCCTGCATAGCTTTCATCTCCTGTCATCAAAGCTGACCATTGTCTGTCAGACATTGCTCCGGTTCCGGAATCCGTAAGCAGGTCAATGTAAACATGTGAAGATCTTAAATTGAAAAGATTGTAATTAGCTTCTTTAAGCCATTGCTCTCTTTCTTCTCTTGTAGATTGGTAGATTTCCTCCACCATTTTAATGCGGAAAGGTTCCGCGTACGGTAAATTCATGAGTTAAATATGTTTTAAATTGTTTGTAAAGAAAATGTGCTTGAAAATAATTTTTCAAATTTCATCAATGTATAAATAAGGCGGAAAAAGAAATTATTCCGGAGCCTTAAATATATTTTCATCAGAATGGAATCCGGCTACACCGCCACTCACTGCAAACTTCATGGCAGAAGCTGCTGTCATTCCCACTACAGGTTTGATGTTTTTTTCTTCAGTAACAATTACCCAGCCCGAGATGGCGTACGAGTGGGGAAGATATACCGCAACGTAATTATGCTTGTCAACGTCCGACATTTCTTTTTGAGTTAAAAAGCCGATTCTCCAGATTTCCGGATTCTCATTGGTTTTTACCCATACAGGATCGTTGAATTTTTTCTTGTCGCCCACGAATGAAGACATCACGTCTTTCGTGGGAGTATAGATATGTTTTACTCCCGGAGTTTTCTCCAGTAAGCTGTCCATCGTATCGAAAAAGAATCTTCCGACAACGAATTTATTTCCTAAATATCCTAAAATAGCCGTAAACAGAATGATGGATACAAATACGAGCCCCGGAATCTGCTTGGCAAGAGAAGGAACAAGATTGTCAATCGCACTTACGATATACCAGATGACAAAAATGGTAAGCCCGATAGGACCAATGATCACGAGCCCCTGGAAAAAATTTTTCAGGAATAGATTGGCGATATTTTCAAAGCTTGGCTTCTTCAATGGATACTCTTTACTATTTTTATTTTAACCGTGGATGGTTTCTTTGTTTCCGTAGGATTTAATGATATTGGCTTCATATTCCAGCCATTCTTCCCAACGTTTGTTTACTTTTTCAGGATCTCCAAGCTGTCTTGCAAATCCTATGAAAGTTGTATAATGATTGGCTTCAGAAATCATCAGTTCTTTGTAGAAAACCTTAAGCTCTTCGTCTTTGATGTTTTCGGTAAGAACCTTAAATCTTTCGCAGCTTCTGGCTTCAATCATAGCCGCAAAAAGCATTTTGTCCACGATGAGGTCTTCTCTGCTTCCCTGCACAATAAATTTTGCCAGTTCATTGACATAATCATCTTTTCTGGCTCTTCCAAAAGTAAAACCTCTTTTCTTAATGATTTCATGCACCTGATTAAAATGATCCAATTCTTCCTGTGCAATGGCAAGAAGTTCGGTCACAATCTCAGGATATTCCGGAAGCATTGTAATCAGGCCTATGGCATTGGTAGCTGCTTTTTGCTCACACCAGGCATGATCCGTTAAAATTTCTCCAATGTTTCCTTCTGCAATATTTGCCCACCTTGGATCGGTAGGTAGTTTCAACTTAAACATGTTGTAAAATTTTTGTAAATTTAAACAAATTGAGGTAAGGAATGTGACTTTATTTCAATTTGATCATTAAAGTCTTAAGATGCGGTCTTTCTTCTTAAGAATTCCAGAATATTCCAACCTGATGTATCTACTTTTTTCAATCCTGCCGAAATAATGAAGGCCAAAACGATATTAATACCATAAATAATGATCATCAAAAGCCACCACGGCATGTTTTCTTTTAATGGAACTACAAGGAAATAAACCAGTGAAGAACTGATTCCCTGTGCAAAATAGAAGAAAATGGCATTCTTCCCGATATAGGTGATGAAGTTTTCTTTTGTAATCTTCAGTCGGTTATAAAGGACAAATAAAGTTACCAGAGAGAATAATGCCCAGATGATATAAGGGATTTTTGGAGGAAACTTATTCTTATTGATTTTATAGAAGATATCACCTCCATAGTACCAGAACATCCCTATAAGTGCTGCGGTCACAAGTGCATATAATACAGGAATTGCTTTGGAAGGAATCTTTTTTCCACGCATGGTGTGGCCAATTAAAAAGACAGCAAGGTAGAAAGCGACATATCCCACCTGTCCCGTTGGATAATATTCCGGAAAGATGTTGAATAGCAGTGTTAAACCTATACAAAGCCCGATGAACCAATGGATATGTTTTGGGAAAAACCTTAAAATTAATACCCCGAAAACGGTGAGTATATAATATACTTTTAGATACCAGAAGCTTCCCATTACCACAGGAAAGGTATCGGCGTTGGTGTACTGATGAAGATACCAGTTTCCAAGATTTTCCCATTGGGGATAGACTGAAATACTGGTTGTTGAATATTTGGAGCCAAAGGTGGAGTAAAAACTCTGGAGCCATTCCATAGAAAAGAAACTCAATCCAAATACTTTAAAGAAGTAATCTAAAAAGAACAGGAAGGTTACAAAAATCATATAAGTGATCTGCAGTTTCAGAAGACGGTATAATGTTTTTTCAATATTTGCTCCCGAAGTAATACCACTCAACGCATAAAAAAGTGCGACATCAAAGACCAGAGAGAACACCCTTACTTCTGTGGGAATATAAAACTGCCCAGACCAGAAAGCGGTATGGATAAATATGATGGAAAGTGTGGCCAGTCCTTTGGCGAAATCAATGTAGAGATCTCTGTTCATTGTAGTTGCTTGGATATTCTTTTTTATTTTTCAAAAATACAAACAAATTGATTTTATAAAAGAGAAAAAAAATGTTAAAATAAAAAGGGGCGGAACATACTGTCCGCCTCCTTTCTTAAATATGCTAAAAATGAATGTTCTCGTTTATTGAAGATGTTTAAATTCTTCCGCAGAAATTTCTCCTGACTGAATTTTTCTAAGTTCATCAATATATTGACTCATATACGCGTCAATTTCAGGATTTACAGTGTTCTTAGCCATCTTATAAGTTCCGTTTAATACTCCCTGATAATAATAGAAGAAGTTATAATCGAAATTGGAAGCATTAAGATCATACTGTCCTAAAAGGAATCCTAAACGAACTGCTGATCTTCTTTGTGCAGGTGTTCCGTGATGGTTAACACTCGTTGTCTGATAGTCCCCAATACTTTGAGCAAATTCATAGGCTGCTGCAATTTCCGGGAAACTGGTTTTATTGTACCCGTTAGGTCTTCTCAGATAATATCCTGCAAAGCCATCCGCTTCAAGTTCGTTCGGTCTGTATGTTGACTCTGATACAGAAGGAAGATTGAAGATGTACTGCAGCTGATGTCCATATTCATGAGCAAGAATCATTGCGTTTACAATATCACCCCCTTTTGATTTTGCATCATAATAGATTGCATATCCATAATAGATCTTTCCTGTAGAGTAGGAAATCGCATTATAGGTTGAATTGAAATTGGATGGATCGTTTACAAAACGCAGCGTAGGATTGCTTCTTCCCCACATGCTTGCAATTTTAGTCATCTGACCGTTCATAAAATTGGTGTCTGTGGTGTTTTGAAGCCCGGTCAGTAAAACTGAATTGGAACTCCAGTTGTTGTCAACATAAGAACACCCTTTTTCGGTAGTTCCTGGCTGATCAATTTTTGCACTCTGTGCTTCTTGTTGAGGTTGAACATTGTTGTCCATTTGGTCATCACTACATGCTGTTAATGAAGTAACAGCAATGGCGCCTGCTAGTAAGCAGAGATTAAAGTTTCTTTTCATATATAAATTCAATTTGGTAAAACGAAGGTATGAAATTATCTCTTAAGTGTGAGTACATTATTTAAAAAAATTATTCAAAACATAGTGAATAGGATTTTAATTAAAAAAACATTGCTTTGATTGTAAGCTAATTAGAAAATTATATGTATATTTGCACCTCGAAATAACTAAAAATTTATAAACAATGTTTGCAATTGTAGAAATAGCAGGGCTTCAATACAAAGTTGAGCAAGACCAGAAGTTGTTTGTAAACCGTTTAAAAGGAGATAAAGGAGGAAAAGTTTCTTTCGATAAAGTTCTTCTTACTGTAAACGGTGCAATCACTGTAGGCGCCCCAGCTGTAAACGGAATCACTGTAGAAGCAGAGATCCTTGACCACGTAAAAGCTGATAAAGTAATCGTTTTCAAAAAGAAAAGAAGAAAAGGTTACAAAGTGAAAAACGGTCACAGACAATCTTTAACTCAAATCGTAATCACTGGTATTACAGGATTTGAAGGTGGAGCTAAAAAAGCTGCTGCTAAAAAAGAAACTGTGAAAGGTGAAGTTCTTTCTGACAACGCAACTGTTAACTTTGGTGAAGATCACGAGTTGAACTATCACTTAAAGAAAAACAACTTGTCTCAGTCTAAAGAGAACAGAGAAACTTTAATTACTTTAGGTAAAGCAGTTAAAGTTGAATTAGAAAAGAATATTCTTACTCATGAAGAAGTAGATGCTGCTATCATTAAGAATATCGATCAATTTAAAGCACTTAATAAATAATCCAGTAATAAAATGGCACACAAGAAAGGAGTCGGTAGTTCCAAGAACGGTAGAGAGTCTCACTCTAAAAGATTAGGTGTGAAGATTTTCGGAGGACAAGAAGCTATTGCCGGAAATATTATTGTTAGACAAAGAGGTACTCAACACCACCCAGGTGATAACGTGGGAATCGGTAAAGATCACACTTTGTTTGCATTAGTAGATGGTAAAGTAGTTTTCAGAAAGAAAGCAAACAACAGATCTTTCGTATCTGTAGAACCAAACGCATAATTTTTAAGCGTTTTATAAAAATTAAAACCTCAGTTTTTACTGAGGTTTTTTATTTACTGGTTTTCAAAGCATTCATTTATTCGTGAAATATTTTATATTTGTTAACTGCCCAGTTTTGAGTCAGTTGCGAAAGCCGAAAAGCATAAAGAGTAGGCAATATTAAAAACAAAATATCTATGAAAAATGTAAGAAAATTAACCAGAACGAATTTAAAAGGAGTAACCGGAGGTGTGGCAGCAGTATGTCCTTCCATGTTTCAGTCCTGTGACGAATGGTGCAGATGGTCTCCGTGGCAGAAATCACACTGCATGCTTTCTCAGCCATGTACAGAATGTTTTGAATAAGACATACAAGCACAGATTGTATTATTCTTGAAAATAACAAGAGAGCTGAACCTTTAATGTGTTCGGCCTTTTTTAA
The DNA here is from genome assembly GCF_036543225.1 of Chryseobacterium sp. CFS2. Classification (NCBI taxonomy): domain Bacteria; kingdom Pseudomonadati; phylum Bacteroidota; class Flavobacteriia; order Flavobacteriales; family Weeksellaceae; genus Chryseobacterium; species Chryseobacterium sp. CFS2. Next base: position 237,144 of record NZ_JAZHQU010000008.1, on the reverse strand, counting down.
ATATTAAAAAAAGTTAAATAATATCTCATGGTTGTGAAATATTGATATATTTGTCCGAAATCAAATAAAAAAATCATTGCGGAAGCCGAAAAGCAGAGAGAGTAGGCAGCAAATAAAACTAATTATAATCATGAAAAATTTAAAGAAATTAACGAAGAAGAACCTTAAAGAAATCAACGGAGGAGCGGGTACAGTATGGTGTCCACCAAAACCAATTACTTCATGTAGTACGTGGTGCGGACTGACAAAGGAGCAGAAAATGCGTTGTCTGCTTGACGTGGAAGAACTTTGTGAGTGCTTTTAAGCATCACTGACTTTATATAAAGTTTAAAAAATAAACTCCGGCGGCTTCAAAGAAGCCGCCGGAGTTGTTTTTATCTTATTTTCAATTTAGAATCCTACCTGGAAACCAGCTTTAACGCCGAATTTTGAGATATCTGGTCTGTCAAGGTAATTGCCTCTCCAGTTGAAATCAACTCTGAAGATTCTAAGGTTTCCGATTCCTATATTTTCAATCCCGAATCCGTATTCATAATAAATATGTTCGCTGGGCGCTGAATATCTGAAGCCTTCCACATTGATTGCCTTGGCTGCATCACTTAATGTTCCATACGCTCCTCTGATGAAGGCAACCTCTCTAAGTTTCAGTTTTTTAATCAACGGAATATAAGAAAGTATCTTACCGTTAAAATGGTGCTCCAGCTGAAGGGTGGTATAGGCATCAGCTACAAATTCATAATAGTTAAGCTGAGAGAATGTATTGGGTACCAAACCATAGGAAAGGTTGGCAGGAATGATATTCTGTAGTGCCAAAGGAACTGTATTAAAGTTCTTTCCGGCCTCAAAATTAACCACTAGTTTTCCCACACTTCCAATCAGGAAAGGTTTATAAAGCATAAACTGCAATTTGTCATAGTTGAAATCTGCATTAAATAGCCCTTCAATACCTCTTGTATATCTTAAAACAATAGTTGGAGCTAAGTTTCTGGCCTGGTAACGGTCAATTCCGGTTTGTGAGAATTTTGCACCGGGTTTTGCAATTAAACTGATGGTAACATGTGAGTCATTCACTGTTTGTCTTAGGCGACCGTCTTTATAATACATCAGGTTGAATTTCTCCGGAATAGCAGACTTAATACTCTGCATTACTCCGTCTATTCGGATCTGGAAGTTTTTCCAGGGTTCAATAGCAGCAAAGACACTTGTTTTGTTTACAGAACTTAAAGAAATGTTTTCTCCTCTTGCAAAAAATGTACTGGAAGATGAAGATTGTGGGGTAACCCCATCACCGGAAGTAAGCTGTCCTCCAAGCTGAACAATATCTCTGCTGGTTCCTGCCCCAATCATAAAGCGGTTAAGCTTATTGAACATATATCTTGCCTCAACTCCATATTTGAACTGTTGATCTTTGAATCCGTAGGCTGTATAAAACTGAGCTCTCCAGGTATCGTTCAATCCAAAATAGGTTCTTGCTCCTAATCTTATTCTGTCTCCTTCTACCTCATTTCTTCCGTAAATTGAAAAGATAGGACCAATATCTATTCCTTTAAATGCATTATAATATCTTGAACCAAGCGTTTCAAACAGTTTTACCATTCGGTTGAATTTAGGAGTCTGCTGAAGCTGATCAAGCATATTATAAACACCCTGCTCAGCTTTAGATAAAGTATCAGGTCTGGCTTTAGTCCAGTAGGCTTCATCTTTATTGGTAAACTTGTCTTCGTATTCTTCTTCGGTGCGTTTGAATACTTTAGGATCAAGAGGTTTGTTGAATTGATAATCGGAATAATCTACTGACCTTTTGGCTATGATACTCTTGGCGCCTTTCTTTTTTGAAAAAGGGCTCATTTCAAATTCCGTGATCAGTTTTTTAGGAAGAAATGTAGCGTCATCAGGGTTGTCATATTCCACCTGAGTATACACACTGTTGACAAAGTTGACATTGATTTTCTGTGTTGACTTCAATGTTGCTCCTAAAACAGCATAGGTATCTGTATCAATATAAAGATTTCCCTGGAATGCAAGGATGTCTTTTCTCTTAGGCTGATACCTTATCTGGAAGGCTTTTTCCCCACGAATAGTAATGGTGTCCATAAGACTATAATCATAGGTGCTGAAGCCATCTGTTCCCACGGGACTTTGGAAGCCAATATCAAAATAATTTAAAGTATTGTCGTAGATATTAATATCACGATATAAGTTTTTAGCAGAAACCGTAATCACCTGATTGTCCTGAAAACCTGAAGTCTTTTGGGCAACTAATGTTCTTTTGCTGTCCTTATCAGGTCTGTTTTTACCAAAGTTCTCATAAACGGCTTCATTGATGAAAATAGGGAGGCCTAATCTTCCGCTTGCTGTGGAATCTGCATAGTCAAAAATAAAATCCAGTTTGTTGAAAATCTTTTTCTTCATGAACGCACTGTCTAGATTGTTCAGATCAAACTGTGTTTTTTCGTACTCCTTATACGAATAGGTATCGAACTTCTCCAGTCCGTTATTTCTTTTTTGAGCCCAGACTTTCTGCATAATCGCATAAGCCGGGTTTTCTTTCTTGTTCTTGTATTTTGTTTTACCACTTTGAAGAACAATCTCCTGAATATCACTTACTTTAGCCTGTGAAAGCTGTACGAAAATATTTTCAGCATTTTCGGGAGTAATATCAAGGGTTTCTGTAGTATAATTTTTTCTGGAAAATCTTAACTGATGAATGATGCTGTCTGACTGAACGATGAAACTACCTGAAGTTGTCGTCAGGGAAGGATTCTTATCATTGTTGATAAAAATATCAACTTTATTCAGTTCTTTATTGTTCTTTTCGTCAACCACCTTACCGCTGGCCCTGTTTTGAGCGCATACGGAACTGGAGAGAATCAGAAAAAAAAATAAAAGATAGTGTTTTTGGGAGTTATTGTTTAACATCATTCGTTTCTTCAGGCAATTATCATAAACAAAAAGCATGCAGTTTATTAAAAAAATAGGTGAAAAAGTAAAATATTTTTATTCTATAATATAAAACGACAAATGTAGCGAAAATTATATATGCGTTTGTGAAAATTAAAAAGGAAATTTTGATGCTTAAAGGATAAGAATCAGAGGATTAATAGTCGGTAAAAAGTCTTTCCCTGTTGGAGTGATTCCCATTCTTTTTCATTATGATTATAAATGAAAAAAGACCTACATTTCTGTAAGTCTTTTTGCTCCTCCTGCTGGGCTCGAACCAGCGACCCTCTGATTAACAGTCAGATGCTCTAACCAACTGAGCTAAGGAGGAATTTCCCTTGTTTTAGGTGCTGCAAATATAATATGAATATCCGTACCAAGCAAGTTTTATCCTTTATTCTTAATAGTTTTTAACTAAATGTATTGAAATTCAATAAGAAATATTTTCAGAAAATTTCAGGTAAAGTTAGATGTCTTCAAATAAATGTTGAAAATAGCGTTCTGGTGATTCCAAAAAATTCTTTGTGAGCTGATAATGCTCTGTTTCTTTATAGTGTATTTTTTGAATTTTATCATCAAGCAGATAAATTTCTGCAGTCGGATAACTCATTAAGATCGGAGAATGGCTTGAAATTATAAACTGAGCCTTCCCTGTTTTTTCTAATTTGTGAATAATAGAGAGTAAGGAAAGTTGCCTTTGTGGTGATAAAGCAGCTTCCGGTTCATCAAGAAGATAAATTCCGTGTTGAAAATGGTTATGGAATAATGATAAAAATGCTTCACCATGGGACTGCTGGTGTAAAGATTTCCCTCCATAGGCTTCCAGAACTCTTTGATCCTCTTCAGCAACTTCGTCAATATAGGTCGCAAAGTTGAAAAAGCTTTCAGCCCTCATGAAAAAACCTTGAGAAGTTTTATGATGCCAGGAAAGAGTAAGATATTCCGACAGCGTCGATTCTGTTTTATGAAAGTTGTAATTATGATTGCGATTTCCTCCGGCAACATTGAAATTACACTTGTCTGCAATAGCTTCAAGCAGAGTGGATTTTCCAATTCCATTTTCGCCAACAAAAAAGGTAACATTGCTTTTTAGTCTTATATCTAGACCCTTGCGCAAAAAAGGCAGGGTGAAGGGGAAGTCTTGTGGACAATTATCTTTTAAATAAATCCTGGATAAATAAGGCATTTTGCTTGATAAAAATGATTACCTCTTATCAAGCAAAATATGTGCAAAAAATAAGAGGTAATCCTTATTTCTTCAAATCCTTAAGTATTTCCTGAACAGCTCTTTCCAGCTGAGGATCATTATCCTGAAGACGGTCCATAAAGGTGTTTTTAACGTAAATGTCAGGTTTTACTCCTGTTTTTTCAAGATTTTGTCCGTCCAGCGTATAAGTACCCCATGAAGGCAATCTATAAGAAGAACCGTCTACAAGACCTTTTGCTGAAGTAAAAATAATCCAGCGATACGTATCCTGGCCAATGATTTTACCCAGTTTCAATGCTTTAAATCCGGCTGCAGTCATTTCTGCATCACTTAAAGAAGCTTCATTAATCAAAAGGACAATTGGTTTTCCGGAAGGGGCAAAATTAGGTTGTGTCGTTATTTTTCCTTCACGGTATTTCCATTGCAGATAAGGTTTTTGAGAAAGGAAATTCAATACTTTGTCATGAACATTTCCTCCGGTATTATAACGAAGGTCAAGAATAACAGCATCTTTTCTGTTTTCCTGCTCTACCATATCCAAAAGAAAACGGTCCAGCTCATCAGTAGACATGTTTTTCATGCATGAATAAGCGATTCTGTTGTTGCTAAGCTTATCAACACGCTGGTGATTATTGTAGATCCACTCATCGTAAAGTAATCCTTTTAATTCTCCATTAGAAATCGGATGCACTTTGGCGGTTACATTTTTACCATCACGGTTGAACGTGAGTACAAGCTCATCCTGTTTTTTAGGGCTTGTAAAATACGTTTCGATATTTTCGTTTGGATCAATTTTTTTTCCGTTTACAGAAATCAGCTGGTCGCCAGGTTTAATATCAACTCCTGAGCGGTAAGCCGGAGATTTTCTCAAAATGCTTTCTACGGTGTAAGGCTGGTCTTTTTTGAAGGTAATTCCTGTTTCGTTGGTGAAATAGCTCAGGAACATGGTTTCTTCTTTCCCTGTAGAAGAAAATCCTGTGTGAGAAGAATTAAGCTCACCTAAAAGATCATTTAGTAAAATTCGCAGATCATTTCTGTTATGCACATACGGCAGATATTTGGCGTACTGTTCTTTTTTTGCTTTCCAGTCAATGCCATGGAACTTTTCATCATAGAAGTTTTCTTCTACACCCGTCCAGGCTTCAGCATACATCTGGGTAAATTCTGACGCCAGATCCTTGTCAAAACTATATTGAATGTTTATTTTCTCAGGTTTTAATGCGGCAACCGTTGTTTTATAAATATTACCTTCTATTAGAGCGAAGAGGTTTTTCTCGTTTTTAGTAAGGTAATAAGCTGCTTTATCGAAAACTTTTTCTGATTTGGCAGGTTCAAAATCTGTGAAAACTTTTTTGAACAGTTGTCTTTTTCCGTTATCCTGATTAGAATTGAAAAGGAGGATTTCTTTCTTGTCGTCAGCAAAAACGGCAGGATCGTCCTGATATCCATATCGGTCCGTAACCAGCTCGATTCTGTCCAGCGTATCTTCAGGATTTACTTTCAGTTCTTTGATAGCCGGTTCTTTTTCTTCTTTTTTCTCTTTTTCCTTTTCGTCGTCTTTTTTATCCTTCTTGTCTTTATCTTTTGCTTTATCTGAAGATTTTGTTTCCTTCTTTTCTTCAGTAAAAAGATTATCGAATTTTTCAGATTTAAAAGGTTCATCAAACCAGTCCAGCGCCATGCGGTAAATGTTAGACTTCTGCATGCCTAAAGGATAGGACGGATTGGTTCTGTCGCTGGCGAAATAAATATACTTCCCATTCGGTGACCATACAGGATCTTCCTCTGAAACACCTGTGTTGGTAAGGTTCAGGGTCTGTGCTTTTTTAATATTGTAGATGAAAATATCAAGTTCAAAGTTTCTCTTTGCTGAAAACAATACATATTCATCGTTAGGAGAAAAAGAAGGTCTGGAGTTTTGGAAAGCCCATATTTCATCCTTTACAATGGTTGTAGATTTGAAGCTTTTTAAATCCAGCAATCTTACTTCATCACGACCGCTTAAATAAACTGCTTTTGAAAGGTCGTTATTCAGGGTGATATTGCGGTTGTTGCGTAAATCTTCCGTTAATTGCTTTGGTTGACCTTTCCCGTCTGCAGGAATCGTAAACCAGTTTTGATAGCCGTTATATGTTTGATTATAAAGGAGCGTTCTGTTGTCTTTCAGCCATTTTACTTCCATTGCCCGTTCTTTCCCATCAGAAACCTGCTGGGAAAATTTTCCCTCAATATCTGAAACGAATATGATTCCACGGCTTATGAATGCCATCTTTTTACCATCGGGCGATACATCGTAATAGGAAATATTATTTTCAACATTGAAATTCTGTGCTTTTTCCAGTGTTTTGTTGGCATTCAGACTGATGGTAAGAGGTGTGGTATTTTTTGAGGCTACATCATAAGTGAAAAGCTGATAATCCTTTTCAAAAATAACTTTAGATCCATCCGCTGAAACATACGGTTTTTTAATAGAAGTATCAAATTGGGTTAAAGCAGTCTTTTTACCATTTTCAAGTTTGTAAAGATTGTATTCCCCGTTGTTCTCATCAGAAATAAAGTAAATAATACCATTTTTATCTACACTTGGGTTGAAGTCCTTTCCTTCGTAATGGGTGTACTGTTTGAAAGAATTGCTTTTTGAGTTGTATCCAAGAATATCAGGATTGTTTTCTCCTTTATAACGCTTTCTCTGTACCTGATGAGCGCTTTCCGAAGAACTCGTGAAAAGATATTCTCCTGCAGGTGTTTCTACAAGACCGTTGGTATTGTTAAAATAATTGTTGAATAGTTTTTGTGGTGTTTTCCCTTCAATGGTTGTTTTAAAACTGCCGAAGTTATTATTTCTGCTGGACGTAAAATAAATGGTTTTACTGTCCCATGCCCAGCTTTCCATTTCATCTCTTCCGGTATGAAAGGTTAGCTGCTTTATTGTCCCTCCTCCTGCAGGCATTATATACACATCATAATTTCCATATTGGTTGGAACTGAAGGCAAGCCATTTTCCATCAGGAGAAAGACGGGGATTGATCTCCTCTCCGTCCAGTGCAGTAATTCTTGAAGCATTTCCACCATTGGAATCTGATTTCCAGATATCACCATCGTAAGCGAAATAAGCTGTTTTTCCATCAGGGCTTAATGAGGGACTTGATAAAAAATATGACTTTTCCTGCGCTGCAATTCCTATAATAGAAAATACTGTTAGTAACGAAATAATAGTTTTCTTCATGGTACAATTGGGTATTGTTATTTTTTTGCCTTTTTAGAAAAATGTTTATTTGTGAAAAATTTTCTCAATCCGGATTACTCTAAAAAAGAATAGTCGGATGATTAACGAAATAGTTACAGGTAAAATGCTTTAAAGGCTGATAAAATCCAATAAAAAAGAGGTGTGTTTTTGGAAAACTGAAGAAAAATTACAAATATTTATTTTTTGTGTTGGACTCATTGGTTCTACAAAACGCAAAGATTATTTTCATTCATCTTATTTTAAGATAGCTAAGAAGGCGACAGAGTCGCTGATGAATCTGAATGGTTATGTTTGCGCTTAGAAAGAATCAACAAAGTTGATTCCGCCTTTGATTCCTTAAAAATGAAGTACCAGCTACTAATCCTTTGCGTTATATTTAAATTACAAGTGTGTAATTTCTCAGATTTGGAGTCCTTACTATGAAATAGTTCATAGTAAGACACAAAAAAAGACTTACATTTCTGTAAGTCTTCTTGCTCCTCCTGCTGGGCTCGAACCAGCGACCCTCTGATTAACAGTCAGATGCTCTAACCAACTGAGCTAAGGAGGAATGTCCTTTGTTTTAAGTGGTGCAAATATAGGACGAATATTTATACCCTACAAATATTTTTAAGAAAAATTTTAAAAAAATTATAATTTCCCTGTTAATACCTTGAAGATGTCGCTTCCGAAGATGAGTAACATTAAGCCTAACAGGAAGATAACTCCAATCATCTGAGCATTCTCTAAAACTTTCTGTGGAACCGGTTTTCCTACAATAATTTCATATAAAGTAAATAAAACGTGTCCACCATCAAGTCCCGGAATAGGAATAAGGTTCAGGAATGCCAACCATACGGAGAACATCGCTGTAAAACTCCAGAAAGCAACCCAGTTGATTTTAAAGCTTCCGTCAGCATCTTTATCTACAGGCATATTCTTTACAATCGCAATAGGACCTCCTACATTTTTATACCCCTGAACTTTAGAGTTGAACATAATTTTGAACTGCTTAACCTGAGTGGTCAACGCCTCGATAGTTCTTGTAAATCCTCTTGGAATAGCTTCTCCGAAAGAATATTGTTTATTGGTTACAATTTCTTTTGCAATGCTTTTTGTATCAATAGCTATTCCTAATTTTCCGTTTTTATCAACAGAAACTGAAGGTAAGGTTTGTACAGCTCCGTTTCTTTCAACGTCTACAGTAATTGTTTTTCCTTTATTTTCAGCTAAAAGAGCACTTACTTCATCAAAGAATGCTGCTTTCTTACCGTTGATTCCCACAATTTTATCACCTTTCGCAAGACCAGATGCCTGAGAAGAAGGAGTGGCTAATGAATCAATAACCATAGAAACTCTCGGTGTAATGTATAGTTTCGCTTCTCTCTGTTTAAGAACATCCGCAACACCGTCAGCATTTACCGGGAAAGTGACTTCCTGTCCGTTTCTGTTTACAGTAACATTGTCTCCTAAAAGAATATTGATTGAAGTGTTTTCAAGTCTTTCTGCCGGTTTTCCATCTACGCTGATGATTTTGTCACCATTCTGGAATCCCATTTTCTTTCCAGCTGAAGTAGCTTCAATACCGTTATTGAATTTCGTGATATCTGTATACGTTTCTCCATTGAAGAAAGATAGAGAACTGTAGATTAACCATGCAAGGAAAAAGTTAACAGTAACCCCTCCCAGCATAATAATAAGTCTCTGCCAAGCCGGTTTTGATCTGAATTCCCATGGTTCTGCCGGTTTTTTCATTTGGGCAGTATCCATACTTTCATCTACCATTCCTGCAATCTTCACATACCCTCCGAAAGGCAGCCATCCGATTCCGTATTTGGTTTGTTCAGGATGTTTTCTCCAGTCGTTGTCCGGAAGTTTTGATATATCGATAGGAACTTCTTCCTTCTTTCCGTTTACCTCTATTACTTCAGAATCCGGCAGGTTCTTTGATAAAAATTTGTACTGCCATTTTCCATTGATTTTCTTCATGGAGAATATGGAGAAGTAAGGATCAAAAAACAGGAAAAACTTCTCTGCTCTTGTCTTGAACCATATTGCGGGTAAAAAATGCCCAAGCTCATGAAGAAGCACTAGTATAGAGATGCTCAGAATGAACTGAAAAAGTTTGATTGCTATTTCCATTAATAAATTTTAGATTTTAATTTGCAAAGGTAACAATTATCAAAACTATGCCAAATAAAAAAGCTCCCCGAAACGAGAAGCTTTGTCATATTTAAAGACGATTTGTTTATAAATTGAAAGAAACCCCAAGACTGCCATTATTACCAACCTCTGCAAAGACTCCTATTTTCTCTGTGAAGAAATAGCGGGCTCCGATGTGAGCACCCACTCCAAAGTCTTTTCCCAGAACGCCAAGGTCCACTCCTGGGTAGATGTCCCATTTTGAAGGCAGGTTCAGTGCTTCCTGTAAATGAAAGTTCAGTCTCCCGAAAACAAAAACACGATTATCCTTATCGTTGTTTTTATAATTGTCAAAATAGCCGTTGATACCAGCTCCTACTGAAATAAGTTGATTGAGTCCGTAGTCATAAGTTCCCGTTATTCCGGTTCCATATCCCCAGGCACTCAGCCCCAGTTGTATTTTCTGATCTCCTTTTCCTGTCCAGGCCTGAGCATTGGCCATTGCACCAAAAAATAAGATCGTCACCATAAAAAACAATTTCTTCATAAATTTTTAATTTTTAAGGATATTAATAAAAAATACTTCTATCAAAAATGAAACCGAAAGAATGTCAGTCCTATGAAAATGGGTGACTTTAATAAATTATTATGAAAAAGGATTCAGTTTTTGTGGATAAAATCGTCTTTTCAGCAGTTTTAATTCCTCTTTTGTAATCATAAAAACTGTATTTTTATACATCAGATTTCGAATAATTTAAAAAAAGAATAAAAGATGAAAGTTGTAGGGCTTAATTTAGATATCATCTGGAAAAATAAAACTGACAATTTTAAACTCATAGAAAACGAACTGCAAAATGTGGAAGCAGATCTGTTTCTCCTTCCTGAAATGTTTTCAACGGGTTTCTGTATGGATGCTTCTGAAGTTTCGGATCGGAATAATGAATCACTGGAGTTTTTGAAAAGAATGTCAAAAGAAAAAAATGCAGCTTTCTGTGGAAGTGCTCCCGTAGAGCAAAACGGAAATTTTTACAACAGAATGTATTTTATACAACCGGATGGTGAAACGGCTTTCTATGACAAAAGGCATTTGTTTTCCTTTTCGGGTGAAGATAAAGTTTATACACCAGGGAAAGAAAGGGTAATCGTTGAATATAAAGGGATACGTTTCCTGCTTCAGGTCTGCTATGATCTGCGTTTTCCTGTTTTTGCAAGAAATAATGATGATTATGATGCTGTTTTATATGTTGCAAACTGGCCGGAGAAAAGAGTAGGAGCGTGGGAACATTTGTTAAAGGCCAGAGCCATTGAAAATTTATCTTTCGTATTTGGTTTAAATAGAATAGGAACGGATGGGAATAATCTCTTTTATCAGGAGAGCTCTCACTGCTTCTTTGGGGATGGAAAAGAAATTTCTCAGAAACAGGGAAATCTTGTATCTGCAGAACTATATATGGAAGAATTGAACGATTTTAGAAAGCATTTCCAGTTTTTGAATGATAGAGATTCCTTTTCTATTGAATTTTAGGATTTTCCCACAGATTTCGCAGATCTTCACAGATTTTTAATTTCTATATAAAGAAAAATAAACATAATTATCTGTGGAAATCTGTGCGATCTGCGGGAATTATAAAAAGCAAAAACTGTGAAAAATTACAGTTTTAAGCATATTCTTGTAAAAGTTGTGTGAGGGTATTCACATCATGAACACCACTTTCCTTCCATAGCATTTCTCCTTTTTTGAAAATGGCCAGTGTAGGGACTCCACGCACTCCGTATTGAGCTGCCAGTGCAGGATATTGGTCTACATCTACCTTTATGATTCTGGCTCCTTCACCAATATTTTCCTTTACCGTATTTAATACTGAAGACTGTACTTTACAAGGTTGGCACCATGTTGCGAAAAAGTCAATAAGTACCGGTCTTTCAGAATCAATAATTTCCTGAAATTTTTGTGACATAGTTTGGGTTTTATTAGTTTGCTTTTTTGTTTGTTTCGTCCTGGATCGCTTTTACATTTTTCCAACTTGTACCATCATAGGCTTCAACTCCATTTTTCTTCAGTATTTCCATAGCCTGATCTGCCTGAACTCCTTTATTGCAGAACACAACAACTTTTTTGCCCTTCAGGGGTTCTATATTGCTTTGAATCTCCGCTAATGGAATATTGATGGCATTTTTTGCCGTTCCTGCCGAATACTGTTCCGGAATTCTGACATCCACCAATGTGACATCAGAACTGTTGACCACTTCTTTGATGTTTGCTTTGGGGGTGACAGTCGTATGATTTGTTTTACAGGCACTTAGCGTAAAAGCCGTTGCTAAAACAAGTCCAAAAAACTGAATCTTCATGATCTTACGATGTTTTGGATTGGCAGACAAAATCTGTAGTCGGGAATTTTTCCGTCTTTTTGATGCCGTTAAAACCTCCTTCTATTTCAGTAAAGTTTCTGATTCCGTGTGAGTTAAGAATACTTGCTGCGATCATGCTTCTGTATCCCCCGGCACAGTGCAGAAAGAAATGTTCAGAATCATCAATCGTACGAGCCCAGTCACTGATGGCATCCAATGGCTTGTTGTAAGCATTGTCTATATGCTCGGCAGAATATTCAGTCAGTTTTCTTACATCCACTACTGTAGAGTCTTCTGTAAACTGTTCTGCGAATTCGGCTGGAGTGATTCTTTTGATCTCGTCAATTTCATTACCTGCATTTTTCCAGGCTTCAAAACTGCCTTTCAGATATCCTATTACATTATCAAAGCCTACTCTGCTCAGTCTGGTGATTACTTCCTCTTCAGTACCTTCATCAGTTACCAATAATAAAGGGTGTTTTACATCCACAATAAGCGTTCCTACCCATGGTGCGAAATCACCTTTCAGACCTATATTGATAGAGTTAGGAACAAATCCTTTATGGAAATCTGCAGGTCCTCTGGTATCTAAAATTAATGCTCCGGTTTCTTCGGCCAATGCTTCGAAATCTTGCGGAGCAACAGGTTGCATCCCTTTGTTCATCACAACATCCAGACTTTCATAACCGCCTTTATTTAAAGCGACATTCATTCCGAAATATTTCGGTGGAGCGGTCAAACCGTCAAGTACTTCTCTGATAAAAGATTCTTTATCTGGTTGATTAAGAGCATAGTTTGTCTTCTTTTGATTTCCTAAAATATCTACCGTTTCCTTCTGCATATTTTTTCCACAGGCAGATCCGGCACCGTGAGCAGGATAAACCGTAATGCTGTCATCCAATGGCATGATTTTGTTCTGAAGACTGTCGTAGAGAATTCCTGCAAGGTCTTCCTGAGTAAGATTCGTTGCCTTCTGCGCAAGATCTGGCCTTCCAACGTCTCCTAAAAATAAAGTGTCACCTGTAAAGATCGCAGTTTCAACACCATTTTCGTCTACTAAAAGGTAAGTGCTGCTTTCCATAGTGTGCCCAGGAGTGTGCATTACCTTTATTTTTATTTTTCCGATTTCAAAAATCTGATTATCCTCTGCAATAATGGCTTCAAATTCCGGAGCGGCTGTAGGTCCATATACAATCGGAGCACCTGTTTTTTTACTTAAATCCAGATGTCCTGATACGAAATCAGCATGGAAGTGAGTTTCAAAAATATATTTTAAAGTGACATTGTCTTTTTCCAGACGATCCAGGTAAGGTTTTACTTCTCTTAAAGGATCAATAATGGCAGCTTCATTCTCTGATACAATATAATAGGCACCCTGAGCCAGACAGCCCGTATATATTTGTTCAATTTTCATTGGGTCTTTTTTTAATGAGTTAAAGATACAAAGTATTAGATAAATTCTAAATGAAATGTTAAATCCCATTGATAGTTTCTTTCAATACTTTGTTAAACGGATGTTTAACGTAAGATGTTTTTCAGCAAAAAGAATGCCTTACATAAAGACAATTGGGAAATGCTGTTTTATATCATGTTTAGCTTTTGAAGCATAATTCCTTTACTCAATGATATAGTATATTTTGTAAAGAATTTCATTGGTATTTTCCGTGATGTTTTTATCAGTTTTGAATTGAAGATATTCATCTTTTTTAGCTTCTCCTTCATCATATTGAATCAGCCTGTTGTATTTGTCATAGAGATAATCTTTAATCTTCCCATGGTCTGCAATCCTGATCATTTCATCAAAATATTTTTTAGTGTCTGCATGCATGGGCCAATCTTTTTCATGGGTTTTATAGAATTCTATCATTTTCTGTATGGAATATACCTCAGATTCAATATTCATATCGTTAAACCCAGTCAAAAGTTCTTTTTTTTCTGAATTTTTACCCAGCCATTCTATTTTTGCATCAGCTGCAGCAATTACAGAATTAATCATCATAGAATCTCTTTTGATAACGGGAGATAAAATAATATCAGGAGTATTGCTGATAGGAAGAGATTTTTTAGATGCAATGTCCAATAATCCAAAATAGACTTCAGTTTTATTTTTGAGTTCTGCCAGTTGATCAGAAGTCATATCATCACTTGAAACCCTTATTTTAAAGCCCCATCCTCCACATTCATAAATGGCGAGGAGAGATTTCTTATCCGTATATTTTACTCCTTTAAAAAATCACGTTCACCCATGGCATGATCAAATATTGAATAGAGATAATGTACTTTTACTTTATCATTGGATGAGCTTCCAAACATAGGTTTTAGATCTACACTTTTATTAGAATTCTGATTAAGAACCGTTTCATATACAGCAAATTCATCCCTCAATAGCTGATTGTCAACTGATTTTTTAGGATAGAGATATAAAGTAAGAACCGTTTTGCTTTTTTTACTGTTTTGCTGTACATAGCTTACTACAACGTGTTTATTCTGTATATCATAAGAGGTGATCGTTTCTCTTTGAAAACCAGACCATAAAGTTGGAAAGACTACTGAACTAGATGTATGGGTATAATCTCCTTTTATCTGTAAATTGACAGGTTCATTTCTTTTTAGAGAAAAAAATAATGTAGAAAAAATAGAAAGAATAACGAATGTAATTTTCTTAAATGAAATCATATGTGGTATATATGTTGTTGTCATGGCTAAGTGAGTAGTAAATTTAATGAACTTAGAACAAAATTTAATCATATAATATTACTTTAATTACTCAGATTTTTACAAAAAATTTTATATTTATAAGTTAAAAAAGCGATCAAATGGCAGACAAAACACAATTTATTGAAGAACTCAACGCTAGATATACTCCGAAAGGAGAGCATATAATATTAGGAAAAGGAATGCTGGATGGAGAAGTGGTCACAGAGGTAAACGTAACCATTCCCCTGAAAACGATTAACCGCCATGGTCTTATTGCCGGCGCTACGGGAACAGGAAAAACAAAAACATTACAGGTGTTTGCAGAACAGCTTTCCCATGCAGGAATTCCCTCTTTGGTTCTTGATATTAAAGGAGATTTCTCCGGGATTGCAGAAGCCGGCCAGATGAATGCTATCATTGAGGAAAGATATGGCAAAACGCAGCTTCCTTATAACCCACAAGGCTTTCCGGTGGAACTGATGAGTATTTCCGGAGGAGAAGGAGTGAAACTGAGAGCTACGGTTACAGAATTTGGTCCTGTTTTACTCAGCAAAATCCTTGAGCTTAATGATACGCAGCAAAGCATCATGTCTATTGTCTTCAAATATTGTGATGATAAGGGCCTTCCATTGATTGATCTTAATGATTTGAAGAAAGTACTTCAGTATGTGACGGATAATGCACAAGGAAAAGCTGAGCTTGCAGCCAATTACGGATCTATTGCGCCATCATCTCTCGGAGCGATTTTAAGATCTATTGTTGCGCTGGAACAACAGGGAGCAGCAGGATTCTTCGGTGAACTGAGTTTTGATGTTCATGACTTACTGGAAACAAGAGACGGAAAAGGAGTAGTTAATATTTTAAGAGTAGCAGATATTCAGAACAAGCCACAGCTTTTCTCAACATTCATGCTTTCGCTTTTTGCGGAAATTTATATGACGTTTCCGGAAGAAGGAGATAGTGGTAAACCAAAGCTGGTATTATTCATAGACGAAGCCCACCTGATTTTTGATGAAGCTTCCAAAGCCCTTCTTTCACAGATTGAAACAATGGTAAAACTCATCCGTTCCAAAGGAGTAGGAATTTATTTTATTACTCAGATTCCGGGTGATGTTCCTGAAAATGTACTTTCTCAATTAGGATTGAAGATACAGCACGCTTTAAGAGGTTTTACCGCAAAAGATAAAAAAGAAATTACCAAAGCAGTCGAAAATTATCCTACTACAGAATATTACAATGCTTCCAGCCTGATTCAGAACTTGGGAATTGGAGAAGCATTTGTTACGGCTCTGGATGAAAAAGGAATTCCTACCCCATTAGTGCATACTTACCTGATCTCTCCGGAATCAAGAATGGATGTTTTGAGTGGAGCAGAAGTCTCTGATCTGACTTCAAAATCAGCTCTCGTTGCAAAGTATGAGCAGGCCGTTGACAGAGAATCTGCTTATGAAATGCTGACTAACAGAATGGAACAGGCTGCACAAAATCCAGCTCCTACACAAAAGACAAAACCAGTAAAAGAAGAACCGGGAATGTTTGAACAGGTATTGCAGAGTAAAGCAGGCCGTACTTTTACCAGTACATTAATGAGAGAAGGAGCAAAAGCTATTCTCGGAATGTTTGGTCTGGGAGGCAGAAGAAGATAATTTTGAAGAATAATCTGTTATATTTTAACATATTTTTTGTTATTTTAGCGGGTTATCTTTACTTAGCAAGAAAAAATAGAGCCGGATTTTATCGGGAAAAAGACGCCGGTTTTACATATAAATGACAAAAAAAAACAGCAGTTAATATTAAATGTATTCAATTATAGATATAGAAAGTAATGGTGCAGGTTATAGAAATGAATGCATTATAGATATCGCCATATACAGATATGATGGTCAGAAAATTATTGATCAGTTTATATCTCTGGTAAATCCTGAAGGTGATATTACTCCTTTTGTACAGAAGCTGACCAGTATTACCCCGAAAATGGTCAAAACTGCCCCGAAATTTCATGAAATTGCCAAAAGAGTTATCGAAATAACTCAAAATACAACGTTGGTAGGGCATAATATTGATTTTGATTACAGAATGCTTCGTCAGTCATTCAAAAGGCTTGGCTATGATTTCAAAATCAATACGTTAGATACAATTCCATTGGCGAAGAAACTGATCCCTGATGAGGTAAGTTACTCGTTGGGAAAATTGGTGAAGTCTTTGGGGATTCCTTTGACAAACCACCACAGGGCAGAAGGTGATGCCAGAGCTACGTTAGAGCTTTTTAAACTTCTGATTTCGAAGGATACCGAAAATGAGATCATTCAGAAACAGCATGATGAGTCCAACGCAAAAACCTATATCAATAAGATCAAAGAGCTTACCCAGGATCTTCCTAATGATAAAGGTTTTGTCTATTTTCAGGATGAATCCGGACGGATTATGTTCTCGGATTATGTTCAGGATATCAATAAGTTTTCCAAAAAAGTCTTCAATTCCAAATCAAAAAAATGGGAACAGATCCAGAAAGAGGTGGAGCAGATTAATTTTGAGCTTACCGGAACAGACACTATTGCCAAGCTGATTCTGAATTCTAAGAATATTAAAAAGAAAGAAGTTCTGCCTTTCGGACTCTATTTCAGGAATAATAAATATATAGTTGAAAAAAATACACTCAATAAAACTGAAAAACCAGTCTTAAAATTCAGATCATTTACCCAAGGAACCAAGGCGGTTCAGTTTATCGGTTCTCAGGAAGAATTTAAAGATTTTTCTGCTTTGAAACAGAAAATTGAATTCAGAAAAAGAAATGAACTTTGGCTGGGACAGGGAAGAAAATTGGGTGAGAAATTATTTTTAATCATAGAAAATGGAAAAGTAGTTTCCTTTGGTTTTTATGAATTGTTTACACAAATTCAAACCTTAAGTAAGCTTGCGAAGTTAAAAATTGACCTTCCATTATCCTCCACGGATTTGAATAATGAATTGCAGCTGGCACTGCTTCGAAGCGATTTTGAAACTCTGCCTTTACCGAAATGATATAGGAATTAACACTTTATATGTTGATATGAAAGAAGATGCTTTTCAAATCAATTTTCGTAAAATAAAAAATAAATAGTATTTTTGCAAAAAATAAATAGTAGCAATGCAAAATTTTAAACAAATTAAAACTGGAAAAAAGGGAGCTGTAAGGTTCTCTAAGGTTTGGAATATTTAAAAGAGTTGTCTTGCATAAAAAATAATCAATGCGGCAGACTCTTTTTTGAAAGAATCTGCCTTTTTTTATGTTAAAATGAAATTATGAATTCAAAAGAATTATTAAAGATTGCCACTGAGTTTGGCACCCCGGTGTATGTTTATGATGCTGAGTCCATCAAAGTTCAATACGAAAAACTTACATCTTCTTTCTTAAAACATACGAAGTTCTTCTACGCAGCGAAGGCTTTGACGAACATCAATATTCTTAAGTATGTCAAGAACCTGGGCGCTTCTTTGGATTGTGTATCGATTAACGAAGTTAAACTTGGATTAAAGGCAGGATTTTCGAAAGAGAAGATTTTGTTTACTCCCAATTGTGTTGACTTGGCTGAAATTGAGGAAGCAATGACTTTTGGAGTTCATATAAACATTGATAACATTTCTATTCTTGAGCAATTCGGGAATAAGTACGGAAATACCTATCCTATTTTAGTAAGAATCAACCCGCATATTTTTGCCGGAGGTAACTATAAAATTTCAACAGGACATATCGACAGTAAGTTCGGTATTTCCATTCACCAGGTTCGTCACATTGAAAGAGTGATGAAAAGCACAAACCTGAATGTTGAAGGACTTCACATGCATACAGGAAGCGAGATCAAAGATCCGGATGTATTTCTACAGGCTCTGGAAATCATGTTAGAACTTTCTGAACATTTCCCGAACCTGAAATATCTGGATATGGGAAGTGGTTTCAAAATCCCTTATCAGGACAGTGAAGAAGAAACTGATGTGAGAACATTAGGTAAAAAAGTAGAAAAAGTAATTTCTGAGTTTTCAAAATCTACAGGGAAAAAATTCGAGCTATGGTTTGAACCCGGAAAATTCTTAGTAGGAAAAAGCGGATATTTATTGGTTAAAGCTAATGTGATTAAGCAAACAACAGCTACTGTTTTCGTTGGGGTGAATTCAGGATTCAACCATCTGATCCGTCCGATGTTCTACGATTCTTACCATATGATTGAAAATTTATCCAATCCAAAAGGAGCGGAAAGAATTTATACTGTAGTAGGAAATATCTGCGAAACAGATACTTTTGCATGGGACAGAAAACTTAATGAAGTGAGAGAAGGAGATGTCCTTGCTTTCCATAATGCAGGAGCTTATGGTTTTGAAATGAGTTCAAACTTCAATTCAAGATTAAAGCCTGCTGAAGTGTTGTTCTTGGATGGAAAAGCACATCTTATCCGTAAGAGAGATGAATTTGAAGATCTGTTGAGAAATCAGATCGAAGTAGTGATGTAAATCTGAAACATATTATATAAACAGCCACCTTTTTTGGGTGGCTGTTTTGTTTTAAAGTAAACATCCAATCTGTAAAGTTTCATTATAAATTCACAAAGTTTTAACATGGTAATAACGGGGGAATTTCAATTTAATTAGCTAAATTTGATAGGGATAGGATGACGATTGTCCTTCTCAATTACTATTTTTCACCAAAAAAACAACCACCAAAATAGAGTAATTATGGCAAAAAACATAGCAGAGCAGATTGTTGAAATGCTCGAAAATGCCAATGTGAAAAGAATTTATGCAGTAACCGGTGATAGTCTTAATCATCTGAATATTGCTGTTAAAAAAAGCAGTATCCAATGGATTCATGTAAGACACGAAGAAGTAGGAGCGTATGCAGCGGCGGCAGAAGCAGAGCTTGATGGGTTGGCCGTATGTGCCGGAAGTTGTGGTCCTGGGCACGTTCACCTGATTAATGGAGTTTACGAAGCACATCGCTCTCATGTTCCAATGTTGGTGATTGCTTCCACCATTCCCAGTGATGAAATGGGAATGGATTACTTTCAGGAAACCAATACCATAAAACTTTTTGATGACTGCAGCTACTACAATCAGATGATTACCCGTCCGGAGCAGGTGCAGAGAACCGTTCAAACGGCTATTCAACATGCGATTTCCAAAAAAGGAGTTGCCGTGATAGGTCTTCCGGGAGATGTTTCCGAACTGGATGCCGAAGAAGGATCTACTTCCACTCAAATTTTTAAAACAAATCCTGTAATAAGGCCTTCGGATACTGAGTTAAAAAGCTTATCAACACTCATAAACAATAGTAAAAAAGTAACAGTCTATTGTGGAATAGGTGCTGCTGAAGCCCGTGATGAGGTGATAGCATTGTCTAACCTGTTGAAAGCCCCTGTAGGATATTCATTTCGTGGGAAAATGGCCATCCAGCCGAATAACCCTAATGAAGTGGGACTTACGGGATTATTAGGATTTCCTTCAGCTTATCACGCCATGCATGAAGCCGACCTGGTGATTCTTTTGGGAACGGATTTTCCGTATCAAAAATTCATGCCTGTAAAAAATAAAATAGTGCAGATTGATGAAAGCCCTGAAAGATTAGGAAGAAGGGCAAAGTTGGAGCTGGGGCTTGCAGGAGATGTTAAAGAAACAATTAAAGCATTACTGCCATTACTGCAAGAAAAGACAGATGTTCATTTTCTGAATGAGCAGCTGGCATTTTACGATAAAGTAAAAGAAAACCAATTGGAGTATGTGAAAGATTTTGGGAAAGAGAATGCTATTCAGCCGGAATATGTGGCACATACTCTAGACAAACTTGCTAAACATGATGCTATTTTTACGGTAGATACTGGAATGTGTTGTGTTTGGGGAGCCAGATTTATTACAGGAACAGGGGAAAGGAAAATGCTGGGATCATTTAATCACGGATCAATGGCGAATGCAATGCCTATGGCAATTGGTGCTGCCCTGGCTCATCCTGAAAAGCAGGTTATTGCTATGTGTGGAGATGGAGGATTATCCATGTTATTAGGTGATATGGCGACTATCTTTCAATATAAATTGCCGGTAAAACTGATTGTATTCAATAACAGAACCCTGGGAATGGTAAAGCTGGAAATGGAAGTGGGAGGAATGCCCGATAATGAAACAGACATGATTAATCCGGATTTTGCGATGGTAGCCCATGCGATGGGCTATCCCGGAAAAAATGTACACCTGCCGGAAGATGTGGAAAGTGCCATCAAAGAATGTCTGGATCACAACGGTCCTTATCTTTTGAATATTTTTACCAATCCTAATGCATTGGCTCTTCCTCCTAAAATTGAGTTTGACCAGATTATGGGGATGACCAAATCAATGGCGCAACTGATGCTTGGCGGTAAAATGGATGAGGTTTTTGAAACGGTGAAAACGAATTATAAACACATCAAAGGTCTGCTATAAGGTCAGAATATAAAGATTTCAAATCTACCTTGAATTCAGGATTCATACTTAAAACTTCATACTTTGTGTGAAGTTTTTCTTTTTTATAAATGAGCTAAATATTTACCTTTGTTTATTATTAGGAAACAAAATTATGAGAACGATACTTTTATTTTTGGCCTTATGTGCAGCGAATTTTTCATTGGCACAGGATCAGGAAGAACGAGATGATTCATTTATCAGGGAAAGTAATAAAAACCTTTTAAAAATAGATATCAAAGAACCCTTTATGCAGGTTGCTGTAAAATGCAATAATTTTAAACCTGCAGCTTATGAAGGTGGAGTGGCAGCTTACAAAGATATCCTGAACAAATATATGTATGCTTATCTCAATTCGGATTTCTATGCGCTTACTGGTGACTTTACATTTACTCTGGTTCTTGATGACAAAGGAAAAGTTGTTGATGTAAAGGGAATGCCTAAAGTTCAGAACAGTGAAGTTTTTTTTGATGATATGCAGTATGTCGTAAGAAGAATAAAGAAAAACTGGACTCCCGCGTCGTGTAACGGACAGCCTGTAGCTTCACAGATCAAAGTTAAAATGAACTTTTCTTCAGTTTCAGTTGATATAGATTAAATAATTTAAATACAATGATGAAAACAAAATTTATTATGTTTTTTCTGGTTTTTGTATCTATTTGTAAGGCACAGATACTTGATGAATACCCAGAAAAACAAAGCTTTTATGAAGGAGGAATCGTTAATTTTTATAAAGATGTTCATGAATATCTTGTCAAGAATAACTTTAAAGAATGTAGTGATAAGGAAATTTATCAACCCCGAATTATTGTAACAGAAAAAGCTGAAGTTAAATTTATTAAAGATCAGGATACGGCTAATATTGCAAGGAACAAATGTGCATATGATCTTTCCAGAGAAGTTCTTAAAAATCTTAAAAAATGGAAGCCTGCCGAAGCAAAAGGATGGAAAATAGGAGCTATTACCGAATTTATTTTATATCCAAAGGATCTGATGAGCAATTATCAGCCTGGTTATGATGCCAATAAATTTGTAGCGCATACCAAATATCCTGAAGGATCGAAAGCTTTTCATACCTTATTTCATGATAATTTTATGACGATTTTTTCCGATTATCAGCTTAACGGAAAAGTAAATTTGGAGTTTTATATCAATAAAGACGGCCGTATTACTAACCCCAGAATTTATCCTGAAGTTGATAATAAAAATTTCAATATTGATTTTATGCGAACTCTTGCAAGGATAAAAAAGATCTGGATACCAGCTTTCTATAAAGATATTCCTATCGTTGAGAGGATTTCATTTCCGGTACAATTTTCAATAACATTTACTGAAAGATAATCCTGACATTCTGTCACAATATTTTGTATCTTTGCAGACTTATTTCTTCGTAATTAAAAATTGCGAACCTTAAATTGATTATCGTGCAGGAAAAATATATAGACGAAACAAAACAGGGCGAAGCTTTTGCTATTGCAGAAAGACCGGAGAACTCTAAAAAACTATTTTTAGAAAGCTATGGTTGTCAGATGAACTTCTCTGACTCTGAAATTGTTGCATCCATCCTTAATGAACAGGGATATAATACAACAATGAAGGTAGAAGAAGCCGACCTGATTCTTTTAAATACCTGTTCCATCCGTGAAAAAGCGGAACAGACCGTAAGAATGCGTCTTTCCCAGTTCAAAAACCTCAAAAAAGAAAGACCGAATATGACGGTAGGTGTTTTGGGATGTATGGCGGAAAGACTAAAAACCAAATTCTTAGAAGAAGAACAATTGGTGGATCTTGTTGTAGGGCCAGATGCCTATAGAGATTTGCCAAATCTTTTAAAAGAAACTGATGATGGAAGAGATGCAATTAATGTAATCCTTTCCAAAGAAGAAACCTATGCCGATATCAATCCCGTTCGTTTAGGCGGAAACGGTGTTACTGCTTTTGTTACCATTACCAGAGGTTGTGATAACATGTGTACATTCTGTGTAGTTCCTTTTACAAGAGGAAGAGAAAGAAGCCGTGATCCTCACTCCATTATAGAAGAATGTAAAGATCTTGCCAACAACGGATACAAAGAAATTACCCTTTTAGGACAAAACGTAGACTCTTACCTTTGGTATGGAGGAGGTCCTAAAAAAGATTTTGCCAAAGCATCTGAAATGCAGAAAGCAACAGCCGTAAACTTTGCTCAGCTTCTTGATTTGGTTGCTAAAGCTGTTCCGGAAATGAGAATCAGATTCTCTACTTCAAATCCACAGGATATGAGTCTGGATGTATTCAGAATGATGGCAAAACACGACAATATCTGTAAATATGTACACCTTCCTGTACAAAGCGGAAGCAATAACATGCTTGAAGCAATGAACAGACAGCATACCCGTGAAGAATATCTGGATCTGATTAAAAAAGCGAAAGAAATTGTTCCTGATGTATCCTTTTCTCAGGATATGATCATTGGATTCTGTAATGAAACTGAAGAAGATCACCAGGATACTTTAAGCCTGATGAGAGAAGTAGAATATGATTACGGTTATATGTTTGCCTACTCAGAAAGACCGGGAACTCCGGCTCACAAGAAAATGGAAGACAATATTCCTGCTGATGTGAAACAGAGACGTCTTGCTGAGGTTATTGCGCTTCAGGGTGAACTTTCAAAACAAAGAATGAAATCTTATGTTGGAAGAATCCATCAAATTCTGATTGAGGGAATTTCCAAAAAGAACAAAAATCAATGGAAAGGAAGAAACTCTCAGAATGCAGTATGTGTATTCGATCAGCTTGAAGGACAGAAAATAGGTGACATTGTGGATGTTTTTGTATATGACAACACACAAGGCACACTTTTAGGGAGAACAGCGGAATAGTATAAGAAATATATATTCTGAAAAGAAGATCAGCGGCTATATTACCGTAATATTTTTAGTAAATTGTGAAGGAAAGACAGGCCTGTTCAGATTACAGCATATGAGCCCGGATCTGAAAGATGCTGTACTGGATGAAGAATTGGAAAATAAAGTACTGCAGTTTACAAAATCACTCGATGGCTCGATGCCGAAAGAGATAAAAGGTTTAAAAGTAGATTACTATCAGTATTTAACCTATAAAATTGAAAATGGAAAAGTTTCAGAGGTATTACCTTAGCTTTTTGTTACTTATCGTTTACACCAATACTATTGCACAGGTTAACTGTAATGCAGTAGAGGGTGAGAACTGCAAAAAAGCGTGTGGGTTATACAACTGGGCTTCAGATTTACAAGGATATGCAGCATCGCAGGAAGGCTTTGATAAAGCGATTGAACTGTGCCCCGATTTCTCCCGTTCCTATATGGAAAAAGCCGTTCCATATCTTAAAAACGGAGATTTTGTTACCTGGAAAATTTTAATTGACAAAGCCGTTGCTTTAGACCCTCAAATGCACCTTGGCTATAGAGGCTGGACCAAGTTTCAGTTTTTAAGAGACTATAAAGGAGCTATTCAGGATTTAGATGCATTAAAAAAATATGAGCCCGGAGACTTAGGGAGATCTCAAAACGGAGACTATAATCTGGATGTAGTAAGAGCTGTGTCCTACAGTGCTTTAGGACAAAAAGGAAAAGCAGCAGGGATTATAGAAAGGCTTCTGGCTACCAGAGGTTATGTGAAGGGAATGTTTGATCATTACCAGCTGGGAGTGACCTATTTCGAGCTGGGAAGGTATGACAAAGCCCTGGAAAATTTTGAAAAACAAAGCAAAGAATACAACTTTGCCGAGAACATATACTTTAAAAGTAAAGTTTCTAAGATCAGAAACAAAGATTATTTGGATTTAAAAATGTTAGCCCAGCAAACGTATGATGAAGGAAAGACCATGAAAGATGTCTACACTCATCATTTTTAACAAAGTCTACAGAAAACAGATTGAAGAACTGTAGAAGATTAACATTAAATCAATAATCAAAAATTTACTTATGAGCAACGAGCTACAAAACATAAAAAACCGTTTCGGAATTATCGGAAACTTTCCTGCACTCAACCGGGCCCTGGAAAAATCTATACAGGTGGCACCTACAGATATTTCTGTACTGGTCATTGGAGAAAGTGGTGTAGGTAAAGAATTTATTCCGAAAATCATTCATTCAGAATCAAAAAGAAAACATCAGCCTTATATTGTGGTAAACTGTGGTGCAATTCCGGAAGGAACCATAGATTCTGAATTGTTCGGACACGAAAAAGGAGCTTTTACAGGAGCAACAGCTACAAGAAAAGGATATTTTGAAGTAGCAGATGGCGGAACGATATTTTTAGATGAGGTAGGAGAACTTCCGCTGCAGACTCAGGTTCGTCTTTTAAGAGTGCTTGAGAGTGGTGAATTTATGAAAGTAGGTTCTTCACAGGTTCAGAAAACGAACGTAAGAATTGTGGCCGCTACCAACGTTAATATGATGAAAGCCATCCATGACGGAAGGTTCCGTGAGGATTTATATTACCGTTTGAATACCGTTCAGATTGATATGCCGCCTTTGAGAGAAAGGAAAGGTGATATCCATTTATTATTCAGAAAGTTTGCAATAGATTTTGCAGAAAAATACAGAATGCCGGAGCTTGAATTGGAACCAAGCGCTGTTCATTACATTGAAAGTTATTCTTTTCCAGGTAATATCCGTCAGCTAAGAAACTTGGTAGAACAGATGACTGTTGTGGAAAGGAACAGAAATATTACCGCTGAGAAACTGGCCGAGTATATTCCTATGGAAACCCATCTTCCCATGGTAGTAAATACTCAAAGTACTCCAAAGCAGAGCGATTTCGGAAGTGAAAGGGAAATCATGTATAAAATTCTATTTGATATGAGGAATGATATTAATGATTTAAAATCCTTAACTTCGGAATTGATCAAAAACAGAGGAACAGCAGATCTTAGTAATCATGAGAAAAACCTGATCAACAGGATTTATACCCCCGAAAGTCAGCCGCAGGTGAATTCCGGATCATTGTTGTATTTTGAAAATAATAACGATACACCGACCGTTCAGACTCCTACAATTATTTCGACTCCTGATGACAGCTATGAAGATATTGAAGACATCGAAATTGAAGAAAACAGACCGGAATCACTTTCGCTTCAGAATAATGAAAAAGATTTGATTATCAAAGCTTTGGAGAAGCATAAAGGACGAAGGAACAGAGCGGCAGATGAGCTGGGAATCTCACAAAGAACTTTATACAGAAAAATAAAACAATATAACCTGGAAGATTAACACAACATAGATAATGAAAGTAAATTTAACACCCAAGCCGGTCAATTTTAAACTCGGAGAATATATTAACAAAGGTTTCGAACTTTTAAAGAAAGATTTCGGAAATATTTTTGTAGCATTTTTACTATGCTTTATCATGTCAATTATTCCTTTCTGCGGACTGTTGGCAATGGGTAATTTATACAAATATCTTCAGAGATTAAATAGAAATCAGCCGGCTAGCCCGGGAGATATCTTTGATTTTAAAGATTTCATGCCTTATTTTATGTTGCAGTTAATTATTTTTGGTGGTGTGTTATTGCTTTACATTCCTTTATTTGCGGTGTTGGGTATATCAGGAGCAATATCAGAGCGTAATGAACCTAACCCAATGGTTGCTCTTTTCGTGTTTCCTTATATATTCTTATTAATTGCAGCAATATATTACTTCGTATTGAAGGGCTTTTATATCATCCCGTTAATCAGTCTTAAAGGGGTTAAAGAAATAAAAGAAGCGTGGAATATTTCAAAAGTAATGACCAAAGGAAATCTCCTGTCGATTTTCCTTTTCTCATTGGTAGTGAGTATTTTAGCTCAGATTGGTATTGTTGCCTGTGGGATAGGAATTTTTCTTACCTTACCATTTTTATACACAGCAAACTATTTTGCTTATGAAGACGCTATTCAACAAATTGAGTATGATGAAATTATTGAAATCGGATCTAAAAATGAATTTTAACATTAAAAATATCAGCCTGAAACAATCACTGTTAACGGGAATGCTTTTTGCATTGCTGGGAGTTTTAAATTCATGTTACAGCTTTACAGGGTCGTCTCTTACAGACGAAAAGACTGTTCAGATCAATGAATTTCCCAATAATGCACCTCTTGTAAATCCTGCATTATCGCAACAGTTTTCTACAGCAATACAAAACAGATTCCTTCAGAGAACGACTTTGAAAGGAACAAAAGAAAATCCTGATATTCTTATTGAAGGAGAGATTACAGACTACTCTATCACGCCTACCACAATCAGTTCCAATACCCAGACAAACCCTTCTGGTGGGGTGATTCAGCAAGCACAGAATAAACTTACGATTACAGTAAAAGTACATTATGAAAATAAAATTCATCCGGATGCAAGTTTCGACAGAACGTATTCTGATGAAGCTGCTTTCAACAGTGATGTATCACTAAGTCAGATCGAAGACCAGCAGGTAAAGCTGGTAACAGATAGAATTATTAATAAGATATTTAACGACATTGTAGCGAATTGGTAAGATGAATCCACGAGTTTTAGAATTAATAAAAAATCCGAAAAATATTCAGTCCGAAGACCTTGGTCTTTTGAAAGAAGAGATTCACACTTTTCCTTATATTCAAAATATCAGGGCACTTCACTTGTATGGAGTCCATCTGTACGAGAAAGAAAACTATCAGAAAGAGCTTTCCACAACAGCGGCATATACTACTGATAAGAAGATTTTGTATCAGTTGATCAACGGAAAGGTCAAACAAGAGCTCAAACCAGAGATTGTTGAAGAAAAGAAAGCCTCTAAAACAATTGAAAAACCTGCTCAATTAGTCCAGAAAGCCAAGTCTTTCCCTATTAAAAGAGAAGAGGAGGGTTCTGTAGAAAAACCAGCAGAAGAGCAGGAGTCAGCATGTGTCTTACCAACTGCACAGGAGATTAAACATATTTATGTAAATGGGGAACGAAACAGAATTTTATTTGAAGGAGAAGAAAACTTCCTGAACGAGCAAAATTCTGAAACAATAGATATTGAGTCTACTCTGGAATCAGGAACTTTGGTAACCCAAAAGGCTGAACCTGTAGTGGAGGAGCCTATTCAGCAGGAAGAAAAGCAAACTGAAATAGAGGAAAAAGCAGGAGAAGACTTTACACCGGAAACGATCATTCATGAAGATCATATTTCTTCAGAAAAAGAAGAAGAAAAGGTTGACGAAGAAGAAAATATCAGTTTCCATGAAGTATCTCCTTTATCATCAGAGGAAAGTATTGAAGAAGTTACGGAAGAGCCTTTAAATACAGGATCAACTGATATTGAAGCTATATCTGTTTCTGAAGAAGAAATCGCTCAACAAGAAATGCAAGCTGAAGTAGAAGATAATGCTGGAGAAAACTTTACGCCAGAAACCATTATCGACGAAGATCAGATTTCTGCTGAAAAAGAAGAGGCAAATAATAATGAAGAAGAGTCATCAATAGAAATATCTGATGCTGAAGTAAGCTTCCATGGAACAGAATCATTTATGCCGGACGTTAAAATTCAGGCCAATAATGAAGAAACTGTAGAAACCGTTGAGATTTCCCAACCGAATGTAAATAAACATGAGGAGGAAATGAGACGCCTGATTGAAGAGGTTGAGAAAAAAATGAAGGAAACGAAACCTGTTCTGCAAGAGGAGGAAGTAGAGCTTGAAGTGGTTGAAGATCATGGAATTAGCTTTGCTGATACCCAGAATTTTCATTTCTGGTCAACAAGTGAGGATAAACCTCAGGAAACAAAAGAAGAATCCTTACCTAAAGAAGTTGTTGAAAGTCAACTGCCTGCAGAAGAAGCTAAGGTTGAAATTACAGAAGAAAAAGAAGAAGAAACTCCTGAAGTACAGTCTGTATGGAAGCCCATGAGTTTGGAATCCAATATGCCAGATTCTTTAATCAGCAAATCAGAAAAAGAATCAGCGCCTGAAATCAAAACTCCGGTAGCGGAAGCAACTCCTGTTGCAGAATCTGAAGCAATCATTGAAGAACAGCAACCTATCGAAACTGTTATAGCAACCGTTCAGGAAGAAGTTCTGCCAGTGTCGGAAATATCTGAAAATAAAGAGAATCACTCTGTATCAATTGAATCAACTGAAGAAGAAAAAACGGATACAGAAAATGGAAAAGAAGATGTTCCTGTGATGAATGTTTCATTCTTTGGAACTGATATTTCTACCCTTAAAGTTGAAGAAAAGCAGAAGGAAAAGAAAGAAGAACCTGTAGAAAAAGCAGAAGAGGTTACTATGAAGAATATGGCTCAGTCATCAATAGACAGTAATGTCCCTGGTTTTATCAATACTTGGCAGAGCTGGCTTAAGATTGGCAGAACAGAAGAAAATGAAAAGGAAAAGTTGGAAATTAAAGATAAGGCTATTGAAACCTTTATTGAAAACAATCCTAGAATCAGTCAGTTAAAAGAAGAAAGTACCTATGTTGTAAAAGAAAAGAATGACGATATCTCGCATTTGATGACAGAGACATTGGCCAATCTTTATTTTGAACAGAAACTCTATACAAAGGCCATAAAAGCGTTTGAAATATTAATTAAAAAGAGTCCTGAGAAAAAGGAATATTTTGAATCCAAGATTAAGGATATTAAGGACTTCAGAAGTAAAAATTAAAAAAGAAAAAGGTACTGATTAGAACAGTACCTTTTTTTATTTTATCATTTCTAAGGATTGTTTTTACTGCTTCTTAATTTTTTCCAGGCTTTTCGCCCGAACACAATAACAACAATTAAGGTAATTATTGCAAAAATAGCGGCCAGTACTGGAGCTGCCATCGCAAGAATAGACATTATGCCTGCTCCTGCCGTCTCTGTTGTTCCTACCATAGAATTTCCCAGACCTCCTGTTGTTGCGGTAGAAGCGGCCCTTATTCCTGCAAATCCGGAACTGATCGTTGCTGCGGTGCCTCCACCTGCAATTAATGCCAGTGCCCATTGCGGAAAAGTTCCAAGCTCAGCAAACTGGCTGGCAAATAAAATGGAACCTGCAACTGTGGCCATAGGAATAGAGACCGTGTCCAGTAAATGATCAACAAAAGGGATATAATAAGCCAGAATCTCAATAATAGTGGCTATTCCTGTTGTAATAAGCGTAGGGAGACCTGCAAGCCATTCAAAATGCTCATTCATGGGAATCCAATTGAAATAAGAGGCAAGGCTTACTATAAACATGGGAAGAAATACCCGGAAACCTGTAGCTGCCGCCAATCCAATGCCGATAAACGCACTGATTATATAGGGAAAATAGGGAATATTGTCTAACATATTAATTTTCAGATTTATTGTCTTCTCTAAAATACAAAAACTATCTGAAATTAAGAGTATGGTTGATTTTTGAGCTCCGGGATACGAGTTTCGATCTTTGCTATCTGTGATTTACTGTAGAATAAAAAAATACCTACGTAATAATCAGCATAAATCTGTGTGATCCGTGGAAAAATAAAAAATCTGCATGGTTAGCATAATCCGTGGGATAAAATACATCACAGATCTCTTATTCTAAAGGAAAATTATTTTTTCTGTGCTTCACAAAGCTTTATAAACTGAGCCTCTACATCCTGAAATTTCGGAGGCATCTCAGCAGAAACCCAAAACAGCATTGCCACAGTTTTTTCTCCAAACGCTTGTTTAAACAAATCTTTGTTCAGACGATAACATTCTCTCAGTAATCTTTTGATACGGTTTCTGTGCACTGCTCTTTTAAAATATCTTTTAGAAACAGAAACGCCAAATTTTGCATCTTCTACAGCAAGATTGGGTTTGTCTTTCAGAATAATAATTCTCAGATTTCCGCTCGTTCTCCATTTGCCTTTTTCAAAAAGCAAACTGATCTCTGTGTTTTTTTTGAGCTTTTCCGCTCTGGGATATTGGAAATTCGTCATTTACGGAATGTAAATAGGGGTTTTTATTTTTCTCCCGTCTATTTCACAAATTTATATACGAAATCGTTTTGTAAATCTGTGAAATAGGCTGGGGAATATTTTAATCCTGGTTTAATAAATGATTAATCACTTCTGAAGCGGTATACAACCCGAAAATAGCAGGCATATAGCTTATTGTTCCGTAAAAAGATCTTTTATAATTGGTTCCATCAGTCATTTTCAAACTTTCTTCATCCTGGATATCATTGGCAAAAACACAACGAACTCCTTTGTCAATTTTTTCTTTTTTCAGTCTTTTTCTTACCTGTCTTGCAAGGTGACAATGTTCAGTTTTGCTAATATCTCTTACCAATACTTTGCTTGGATCGGTTTTTCCGCCGGCTCCCATTGAACTTACAATTTTTATCCTTCTTCTTTTGGCTGCAATAATCAGACAAAGCTTTGGCGTAACACTGTCGATGCAGTCCAAAACATAATCAAATTTTGCAGAATCCAAAACTTCATCCATTCTTTCCGGATTCAGAAATTCATTGATTTTCGTTAAATTAAGCTGTGGATTGATGTCAAGAAGCCTTTCAGCAACCACCTCTACCTTATGTTTTCCGACCGTAGAATGCAAAGCAGGAAGCTGTCTGTTGATATTGGTAATATCTACCGTATCACCATCCACAATCGTCATATTTCCCACTCCGGCTCTTGCAAGAAATTCCGCGGCAAAAGAACCTACTCCGCCCAGGCCTACTACAAGCACATTGGCTTTTATGAGCTTTTCTAATCCATCTTCTTTTATCAAAAGTTCAGTTCTTTCCAGCCAGTATTTATCCATTTTTTATTCTGTGTAAATTTTCTAAAATTTGTTCATTGAGTTGTTCCAAAGAAACTTCTTTTATTTCCGAAACTTTAACGTACAATTCTTCGATGTTAAAATCTTCATTGTCAGTCTCTAAAAAGATTTTGTCTAATGGAGTGTTTTTCAAAATATCCTGCAAAGATAAATTATACAAAACAGCTTTTCCAAAACTCAGGTAAAAATTATTGGCAAGAAGATCTTCAGCAATTTGATGTTTCTTATTAAAACCATGAATGATCATAGGCTGTTCCGCCTTCTTTTTAAATGAAATAACCTCATAAAATTTTCTTACACAATGAATAATCAGTGGTTTTTTTACTTCATTAGCAATCTTAATCTGCATTAAAAACACTTCTTCCTGAATTTTATGATCAATAGAAACTAAAGAATCTAAGCCACATTCACCAATGGCAAAACAGTTCTGAAATATCATATTTTTCATCCACAAAAACTGCTGTTCTATATTATTTACATCAATATCCTGAGGATGAATTCCGATAGAATAAGGGGAGTCAGGCGGAATTTGCTCAATGTTCAGATTGTAAATTCCGTTTCTGATGTTTTTTTTATGATGGTGAAAATCAAAAAATTCCATATTCAAAAGTAAGGATTTTTCAGAATTAATTTAAAATTATTAAACGTACGTTTATAAATGTGTTAAAAATTTCTTAACTTTACTCAAAGTACGCTTCATGAAAAAAAAATTTACAGAAAAACAGATTCACATACTGGATATTGCAGAAGAGCTGATTGCAAAAAAAGGATACGAGGGAACTTCTGTAAGAGATATTTGTTCTAAAGCAAATATCAATGTTGCCATGATCTCTTATTACTTTGGTTCCAAAGAGAAAATGATGTCTTACCTCTATCAGTACAGGGTGCTGAAAACCAGAGAGAACTTTTCGGAATTTGCTGATACCATCAAAGAAGGGAAACCGGAAATGCAGCTGCGGGAAATGATTAAATATATTGTTTCTCAGCTTTTTAAGTATAATTATTTCCATGGTTTTGTGACTCAGGAGCTTCGTCATACAGAAAATCTGAAAGATGAACTGCTTGATTTCTATCAGTTATTTGTCAAAAAACTGGATGAAGTCATTAAAAAAGGCGTTGCATCAGGTGTTTTTACTTTTACCCCAAAGCCTGAAGATATTCTTACCATGATTATCGGATCCACCTTATTTGTAATCAGGAATAAAAATTTCTATGAGCTCTATGTTCCGAGCAAAAATGAGGAAACCTATGCAAAAGAAGCTGAGAAAAAGGTGAGAATGAATCTTTTATTAAGTGTTTTTGCGATTCTGGGATACGCTGCAGACTAAAATTACGTTAAATATTCATAAAAAAAAATCTATTGACAAAAAAGTTATATTTTTGCAAATTAGTAAATCGGCTGTATAATCCGAAAACTGTTGAACTTTTTATATGAAAAAATATATTTTAGGTCTTTTTGTTGTAGCGGTGATTTCATCTTGTGTAAGCCAACAGGAAAGAGCAATGAGGAGTGCTGATAAAGAATTTATCTTAAAGGCAGCTAATGAAAATTTCGCTAAGAAAAAGTGGAAAAATGCATTGGCTCTTTACGACAGACTGGCAAATCTTGTGGCAGGAACGGATGATTTTCCTAATGTAGGTTTCAACACTGCTTATGCTAACTACTATGACAAGAGTTATAAGCTGGCAGGTCACCAGTTTAAAAACTTTGCAGTGAGTTTCCCAAAAGATCCAAGAGCTGAAGAAGCAGCGTATATGTCTGCATTGTGCTATTATGAAGGATCTATGGACTATAACTTAGATCAGTCCAGTACAGAATTGGCTATTAATGAGCTTCAGGAGTTCCTGAACAATTATCCCAACTCTGAAAGATCTAAAAATATCAGCCAACTTATTGATGAATTGTCTTATAAGCTTGAATTTAAAGCTTACGAAAACGGAAGACAATACTATAAAATGGGAGAGTATAAAGCAGCGAATGTAGCATTTGAAAATGTTTTAGAAGATTTCCCAAGTACAAAACTTCGTTCAAAAATTTATGATTATATCATGAAGTCACGTTATGAACTGGCGATGAAATCCGTATATAATCTTAAAGATGAGCGTATTGAAAGTGCTCTGACTTATACAAAAGTGGTAGAGAAAGAGCTTCCTAATACAGAATATTCTAAAACGGCATTAGATCTTAGGGAAAAGCTGGAAAAGGAAAAACAAAACTTCGTTGTTGTTAAAAAACAAACTGAAGCAAGAATTGCAGCTTTAACGGCAAGACAGAAAAAAGAAGCTGAAAAACTGGCAGATAAAGATAAAGCTGA
Source organism: Chryseobacterium sp. CFS2 (assembly GCF_036543225.1). Taxonomy (NCBI): domain Bacteria; kingdom Pseudomonadati; phylum Bacteroidota; class Flavobacteriia; order Flavobacteriales; family Weeksellaceae; genus Chryseobacterium; species Chryseobacterium sp. CFS2. The sequence continues at coordinate 203,077 of NZ_JAZHQU010000008.1, read as the reverse complement.
TCAGCAAATAAAGGATCAGATCAGCAACGAAAAGAAAGCAATCCAGTTACAGAGGGACAGTGCGGCACTTAAGACGCCTCCTCCGGCAGCGACTTTCAAAATTCAAAGATAATTCGTAAATTTGCCATCTTAAAATAAAATAATTTTCTCAAAATGAGTGTAAAAGATACAAAAGCAGAAGTAAATACTATTACTTACGATAAAGATAAGATTGAAGATAAAGTAGGTTCAATCTATGAAGCTATTGTTATCATGGGAAAGAGAGCAGAGCAGATCAATGCGGAGATCCGTACGGAACTTCACAACAAGTTGGATGAATTTGCTGTTCATAATTCTACATTAGAAGAGGTTTTCGAAAACAGAGAACAAATTGAGATCTCTAAACATTACGAAAAGCTTCCAAAGCCAACTTCAATTGCTATTGAAGAATGGTTAAATGGAGATGTTTATTTCAGAAAAACAGAAGAAAGAAAATAATCAATCATCTGTGTTTTAATAAATCAAGGTCATAAAGGAATTCATTTCTTTTATGACCTTTTGTTGTTTTAAAGCCTCATTGTGTGGGAAAAAATAAGTACTTTAGTATTTCAAAAATTAGAACTAAATGAGTGTTTCCGGTAAAAAGATACTTATCGCTGTCTCTGGAGGAATTGCGGCTTACAAAATTCATTTTCTCATCAGAGATTTTGTGAAGAAAGGAGCCGAAGTACAGGTTATTATGACTCCTGATGCTGAAAACTTTGTGACGAAACTAAGTCTGTCTACATTATCCAAAAAACCTGTGTATTCAGATTTTTACAGCAGTAACGGAACATGGAACAGTCATGTGGAAATGGCTTTGTGGGCAGATGTTATGATTGTCGCTCCATGTACGGCCAATACACTGTCTAAAATGGTCCACGGAATGTGTGATAATCTGGTTATTGCAACGTATATGTCTGCAAAATGCCCGGTATTCATTGCTCCTGCAATGGATCTTGATATGTATGCACACCCTTCTACAAAAAAGAATCTGGAGCTGGCAGAAAGCTTCGGCCATATAATCATACCTGCGGAAAACGGAGAATTGGCAAGCGGACTGATCGGGCAGGGAAGAATGGCAGAACCGGCAACGATCTTTACTACAGTTGAACATTATTTTCATTCAGATAGCCATTCCGGAAGTCTTGATGGGAAAACAGTTTTAATTACTGCAGGACCTACTTATGAGGCCATAGATCCGGTAAGATTCATCGGAAATCATTCGTCTGGGAAAATGGGCTTCTCTCTCGCAGAAGAGGCTTCGAAAAGAGGCGCAAAAGTGATTTTGATTTCAGGACCAAGTTTTCAGACCCTTAATGATCCAAATGTTGAACTTCATAAAGTAATTTCGGCAAAAGAAATGCTGGCCAAAGTATTTGAATTTTACGACAGAATAGACATCGGGATTGCCAGTGCGGCAGTAGCAGATTATGCTCCAAAAGAAGTGGCTAAGGAAAAGATCAAAAAAAATGATGAAAACCTAACGATTGAATTGGTTAAGAATCCTGATATCCTTAAAACAATGGGGGAAAAGAAGACTCACCAGTTTCTGGTAGGATTTGCCCTGGAAACCCAAAATGAAGAGGAAAATGCAAAAGGAAAACTGGAAAAGAAAAATCTGGATATGATTGTTCTGAATTCTCTTCGTGACGAAGGCGCTGGTTTTAAAAATGACACCAACAAAATCAAAATATTTACGAAAACAGAGAAAAAAGAATTCAATCTGAAATCAAAGGATGATGTAGCAAAAGATATTCTCAATTTTGTAGAGGCTCAATTTTTAAAATAATTTTAATAAATTTCCGTTCTCAATTTTTAATAGACAATGAAAAAAATTATAAGTTTATTTTTTCTGTTTTTTCTCTATACCCAAAGTTTTTCTCAGGAGCTGTTGGCAACAGTGCAGGTAAACTCCAAACAGTTGGGAGGAAGTAACCAGCAGGCCTATAAAGCATTGGAGAAAAGTCTCAGGGATTTTATCAATAATACCAGTTGGACAGGTAAAAAGCTTCAGAATTTTGAAAAAATAAAATGTAATTTCTCCATTGTCATTGGCGAAAGAGATGTTAACAAATTCAAAGGAACTATTGTTATTCAGGCAGTAAGACCTGTTTATAATACGACCTATGAATCTCCTTTGCTGAACCTTCAGGATCAAAGATTTGCCTTTGAATACATTGAAAATGAGAGTCTTATTTTTAATGAAAGACAATTTTCAGGGAAGAATCTTACGGATGTGGTCAGTTTCTATATTTATGTGATTTTAGGGTTGGATGCAGATAGCTTCCAGTCTATGGGAGGATCTCAATGGTATGCAAAAGCACAGCAGATTGCACAGAATTCCCAAAACAGAAACTATGAGGGCTGGAATACCATCAACGAGCCAAGAAGCCGTTCTATTTTGATCAACGAAATCATGAACCCAAACTGGAGTCAGTTGCGTTCTACCATTTATACTTACCACAGAGCAGGATTGGATAACCTTTTCAACCAGGATCAGACGGCCGGGAAAAAAGTGATTTTTGATGCTCTGATGCAGCTTAAAATGTACGAAAACAATTTCCAGCAGGCATTTTTCTTCAACCTGTTCATGGATACCAAAAGTGATGAAATTTTCAATATTTTCAATTCTGGAAATAATGGAGGTCTCATTCTTAATGACCTTAAGCAGAATATGATTATCCTTTCACCAAAGAATATAGAGGATAAGTGGAATAAATGGAAAGTCTAAAATTTCTGAGTACGTTTAATAACAGATAGCATGATTGATGAGTGCACAATCAAAAAACGATTTCTTAACTCATTAAAAAAACTTAATTTTACCGTTCAAACTCAAATTGGATTATAACCCGGATTATCAATGCTTTCGAGAATTTACATTAAAAACTTTGCCCTGATTGATACCCTTGAAGTATCATTGAAAAATGGTTTACAGGTTATTACCGGAGAAACCGGGGCCGGTAAATCTATTATTTTAGGGGCTTTGCGACTTATTTTAGGAGAAAGAGCAGATGTAAAATCTATTGCCAAAGCTGAAGAAAAAAGCGTTGTGGAAACCGAGTTTTCCCTCAACAATCAGTTTAAGAAATTCTTTATTGAAAATGATCTGGATTACGAGCTTCAGACCATTATCCGAAGAGAAATCCTTCCTTCAGGAAAATCCCGGGCTTTCATTAATGATGTACCGGTAACGCTGGATATTCTTAAAGAACTTTCCTCACAACTCATTGATATCCATTCTCAATTTGAAACCTCTAACCTTTTTACCTCAGAATATCAGTTTAAAATTATTGACGGGCTTTCTGAGAATAAAAAAATTATAGAAGATTATCAACAGGAGTTTTCTGATTTTCAGACTCTCAAACTATTGTTGAAAAAGCTGAAAACCCAGCTTTCAGAATCTAATAAAGAAAGTGATTACAAAGAATTTCTGCTTAACGAACTGGAAGAGCTTAAACTTGATGATGTAGACTATGAAGATGTTCAGAATCAGCTTTCCATTCAGGAAAATGCAGGGATGATTTCAGAAAATATAGGCCAGATCTTATCAAGATTCCATCAGGAAGAAATAGGTATTTTATGCTTCTTCCATGAAGCCACAAACAAGCTTTCGAAAATTTCCGAAGTTTCTACCAGTTTTTCTGAACTTGATGAAAGACTTGAAACCTCTTTTGTAGAGCTTAAAGACATCATTTCTGAACTGGAACATGAGGCGGAGAGAGTTGAAATCAATCCGGAAAATCTGGTATACCTTACCGATCTTAATAACAAAATCAATGCTTTATTCCTGAAGCACAATGTTTCAGATCTTCATGAACTGATTGAAATCAGAAATCAGCTGGCAGGAGATCAGAAAGGAGCTTCTGATCTGGAATCACAGATTGAAGAAACAGAAAACAATATTTCTCAAAAAGAAAAAACACTTCAGACCCTTGCTGCAAAGCTTTCAAAGAACAGACATAAGAATGTTCCTGTTTTCATCAAAAAAGCAGAAGTCCTTCTGAAAAAACTAGGGCTGGAAAAAGCAAAAGTCGATATAGAATTACAGGATGCTGAAGAATTCAACCCGTTTGGAAAAGAAAATATCCAACTGTTGTTTCAGGCCAATTCCGGTTTTCCTTTAAAGCCTATCCAGACTGCTATTTCCGGAGGAGAAAGATCAAGAGTAATGCTTGCTGTAAAGAAGATTATTGCAGAAAGTGATGAGCTTCCAACCCTTATTCTGGATGAAATTGATACCGGAGTTTCAGGAAAAGTAGCTGAAGAGATCGGAAACCTTATGAGAGAAATGTCTGAAGACATGCAGTTGATCGTTATTTCTCACCTTGCACAGGTTGCCGCCAAAGGAAATGATAATTATAAAGTGGTGAAGCAGGATATTTCAGGCAAAACACAATCCACCATTATTCCTTTAAGCAGTGAAGAAAAACTGAACGAAATTGCCCAATTGCTTTCCGGAAGTAAAATTACAGAAGCCGCTCTGGCACAGGCAAAAGAGCTTATAGGATAACTGTAGAAATCTAATTTTCGTTAAAAAATTGTAACATATTTTACATTATATTTACTAATGTAAAAAACTAACATATGTTTCTAAAGTTCCTTAGGCTTGAAATCAAAAGCTTCTTTCGTGGTACATCTTTAGGGATCAACCTGACCATGAAAATCCTCCGTTTCATAGGAATTCTTTACTTCATAGGATGTCTTATTGGAGGTGCCTTTCTTGCTTTTTTCTACATTCAGGAAGAAATGCATCAGAACCCTTTAAAGATGGTTTCAAAATTCATGATCGTTGCATGGATTATAGATTTGGCTATTAAATATTTATGGCAGGAAGTTCCTACACAAAATATTAAACCGTTTCTTACGATGAATATCAGGAAGAATACACTGGTCAATTATATGCTGGCCAAAACCTTTCTTTCTGCATTCAGCTGGCTGACATCATTATTCTTTATCACATTTTCCCTGATTGCGTTATTCAACGGATATAGCATTATAGGAATACTGGTATGGCTTATTGGAGTCATAGCATTGCTCTATCTGAATAACTTTATCAATATTTTCTTCAATGGGAAAGAGCCTTTAGCTATTGCCATAGGAATCTGTTTTGTGATCATCGGAAGTCTGGGATACTACAATATCATTCCGGTTTTGTCTTACTCAGAATCAGTTTTTTTAAGCTTCTATGAAAAGCCTTACTTTGCCCTGATCCCTGTTATTCTGTTTGTCCTGCTGTGGTGGATTTGTTTCCGTTATCTGCGTAAAGAGTTTTATCTTGATCAGGGGCTTGAAGCCAAGAAAACAGTAGGAAAAACAGAAAATATAGCTTTCCTGAATAAATATGGGGTTATTGGTACATTTATCAATAACGATGTTAAAATGTTGAGACGTAATAAGGTCACAAAAGGTATTTTACTCGGCAGTGTTATGTTTCTTTTTTATGGATTGCTGATGTTTACTTCTTCACTATACAAAACCCCTGCAATGATGATGTTCATGGGATTATTTGTAACAGGTGGCTTCCAGTTTCTTTTTGGGCAGAGGGTGCCGGCTTTTGACAGCTCATATTATCCTCTGATGATGACTCTGAATGTTCCGTACAAAGAATATTTAAAAGCAAAATGGTGGCTGATGAATATTGTAACAGGAGCTTCTATAATTGTAGCACTTTGCTATGCTTATTTTGGCTGGGAAGTGTATGTCACATTTTTTGCAGCAGGATTGTACAATATGGGGGTGAATTCTCAATTTACTTTATGGTCGGGAGCCTTCAACAAAACTCAGATTGACCTGAACTCAAAGGAAAAAAGACTGGGGCAGAAAGGAAGTTTTAATATGGTGGCTATACTTTTATTGATTCCTAAAATGCTTCTTCCTATGGGTGTATTTGCTTTGGCAAAATATTTTACAGGAATTACAGGTGGAGTGATAAGTATTGCTATTATTGGAGTTATCGGATTTTTTATGAGAGAAAAGATCTTCGATATCATTGTAAAACAATATAAAAGAGAAAAATACAGCGCACTTGATGCATTTAAAAATAAAGGTTAAAACATGATCAACATACAAAATTTATCCAAAACATACGGAACAGCAACTGTTCTTAATATTGAAAATCTTGAAATTCCAAACGGGGAAACATTTGGCCTTGTAGGAAATAACGGAGCTGGAAAAACAACCCTTTTCAGCCTGATGCTGGATTTGATTCAGGCAAGCACAGGATTTGTGAGTATTGACGGAATTAAGGTCAATGAATCCGAAGCCTGGAAAAATAAAGTTTCAGCATTTGTAGATGATACCTTTCTCATTGGCTATCTTACTCCGGAGGAATATTTTTATTTCATCGGGGAGCTGAGAGGTCAGAACAAAGCATCTGTAGATGAATTCCTGAAACCTTTTCATGATTTTTTCAATGGTGAGATCCTGAAATCCGGGAAATATATCCGTGATCTTTCAAAAGGAAATCAGAAAAAAGTAGGAATTGTAGGAGCTATCATTGGAAATCCTGAGATTATTATTCTCGATGAGCCCTTTGCCAACCTGGATCCTTCTACCCAGATCAAACTTAAAAATCTGATCAAAGAATTATCAAAACAAGATGGTGTTACTTTCCTTATTTCCAGTCATGATCTTTCGCATACAACAGAAGTATGTAACAGAATCGTGGTTGTAAACAAAGGTCTTCAGGTAAAAGATATTCAGACCAATCCGGAAACTTTGAAAGATTTGGAACAATATTTTGCAGATCAGGTGTCAGTTTCGGATATTTAATACCACAAAAATAGAGGTATGAATACGACAGAATCACAGAATGTGACAGACTATCCAAATAGCAATACTATTTTCATGGTCTGGAAACTTCATGAAAGCCCTCAGCTGAAAGATATTTTTCAGGAGCTGTGTGCTTTGGTTTTAAATCTTAATAATTCGGTTTTTAACCGTTTTCCGGACAGCAGGGCAAGCTGTGTAATGGGAATTGGTGCTGAAGCATGGAGGAAACTGGAACTTCCAACACCACTGCCAAAGGAATTGACCGATTTTGAAGAAATAAAAGGAGTAAAACATACGGCTGTTTCCACTCCCGGAGATCTTCATTTTCATCTGAGAGCAGATAACAAAAGCCTGATTTTCGATATGGCGATTGAAATATCCAAATTATTGAGCTCCGTAGCTGAAAGTATTCTGGAAATTCACGGATTTAAATATTGGGATGCACGTTCCATTCTTGGTTTTGTAGACGGAACGGAAAATCCGCATGGTGACGACCGTGATTATTTTGGAAAAATAGGAGATGAAGATCCTCAATATAAAGGAGGAAGTTATCTTTTCGTTCAGAAGTACCTTCACAATATGGATGCCTGGAAAAGTCTGTCCACAGAAGATCAGGAGAAAGTGATCGGAAGATCAAAGGAAAATGATATTGAAATGTCTGACGATGTAAAACCTTCGAATTCACACATTGCCTTAGCCAATATCGAAGGCGAGAATGGAGAGGAATTGAAAATAGTCAGAGATAATATGCCTTTTGGTAACCCATCTACGAATGAGTTCGGGACCTATTTCATTGCCTATTCAAGTACATTTACCACAACAAAAAAGATGTTGACCAATATGTTTATAGGTGATCCTCCGGGAAATTATGACAGAATCTTAGATTTCAGTACCGCAGTTACCGGAACACTTTTCTTCGTTCCCACCAGAAATATGCTTGATGAATTTTCAGGATAAAATACAAAGGCTGTCTCATTCTAAGGCAGCCTTTTTCCTTTATTAAGTAATATCAATAAAAATATTTTAAAAAAATTGTAACCTTTTTTTGTTTTGAGTGTCTTTAAGATAGAAACAGCATAAGCATGAAACTTTTGTTCGGAAATAAAAAGAATGATTTGTTGAGCCTCCTGAAAAAACAGGATCCGGCTGCACAGAAGATTTTCTATGAACAGAATGTGAAGAGATTCCTGAGTGTAAGCAAAAGCTATGTGAGCGATTTGTATCAGGCAGAAGATTGTCTCATAAAAGCATTCTGTAAAATTTTTAAGCACATAGAAAGCTTCAGAGGAGAGTCGAACCTGGAAAGCTGGGCGAGGAGAATTGTCGTTAATGAATGTCTGAATTTTATCAAAAGCCATAAAACAGTATTCTATCTGGACGAAATCAACCAGTCTTTTCACGAAGACATCCATGAGCCGGAGATAGATTGTGATTTTAATGCACAGGAACTTTTGGATCAGCTTCCCGATGCCTACAGAATGGTTTTTAACCTGTATGTACTGGAAGGCTATTCTCATCAGGAAATTGCTGATACTTTGCAGATTTCAATGGCTGTCAGCAAGACCCAGTTGTTTAGAGCAAAAGAAAAATTAAGAAAGATCTACTTTCAACAACAAAAAAAAGTGAAAAATGAAAACGTCTAAAGATAATATGGAATGGCAGATCAAAAAACAGATGGAGGAAAGAGAAATTACCCCATCGCGCGATCTGTGGTCTGAAATTGAGCTTCAGAACAGCAGTAATCGTACCAGATTACAGGTGAACTGGATATTAATAGCGGCATGTTTCCTGTTGACATTTGGTTTAGGGAGTGTTTTCTTTTTTCTTAATCGGCCTTCAGAAACACAACCGGAAATTGTAAAGAAAACAGCAAAAAATAATGAAGAAGAAATTATAAAAGTTCCGGTTCAGAATAATATTCCGCTGGCAGTTGAGAATAATGATAAAAAGGAAGTGAAGAAAACACTTTCAGAAGATAACAAAGAAGTTATTTCTCCAGTGGCAATAGGACAAAATAAACTTCTTCCTAAAGAAATGGTTCCTATTAAGAAACTGGAGATTCCTCAGATTTCCAATCCTAGACTGATGGCGAAAGCCGATTCTTTAAAAACTCCGGTTAAAAAGAAAAAATATGTAGATCCTTCCACGCTTCTTTTCTCAGTAGAGCATAAAGATGTCATCGAAAAAACAAAAGATGGAAGCAACGTGGCAACTACTATTGATTTGAATGCCAGATAATTTATCCGTAAAAAAATAAAAAATAATACTATGATCAAGAAATTAATCGTAATGGGATTGCTGTGCTTTTTTTCAGCGTCAATCCATGCACAAAAGAAATTCAATATTAATCTGTCTTCTAAAAAAGATACGGAGGTAAGCCCGATTGTAAAAGAGAAAGTAGAAGAATATGCAGCTAAAATCAACGCTATTATTCAGGAAGAAAAAAAACTGATGGAGGAGGAATTGGTCGTTTTGCAGGCAAAAAATCTCAATAAATCTGATTTCGACAGAGAAAAAGCTCTGATTGCAGATCGGTATTCTGAGAAAATGGATAAAAGAATTGAGGAACTTGGATTTGATCTGGATGATGTGATTCAGAAGCAGGTAAGATATTCTCTTTTGAATACAGATGTTACGTCCAAAGAAGAACTTAAAGAAAAGCTTTTGAAAAAATTCCGTCCCAGCAGAAGCTTTACAGGATATTTCTCCTATGGAATTATGACATTAACGAATAGCTCTCCGGATAACGTACTGGATAAAAATATCGGATATGCCAATAACCTTGAGTTTGGTCTGAAACTGAACTATCAGCTTAGCAGAACAAGCCCCTGGGCTATTATTTCCGGATTAGGATTCTCCTGGAGAACGCTTAGAGCAGATAATAATATGCTGTTTACAATAAGTGCAGATCAGGGAGTTGCTTTAGTTCAAGCTAACGAAAATCTTGATAAAAGTAAACTGAGAACTGGGTATATTATGGTTCCTTTGGGGGTACAATATAATTTCTCCAAGCTTAAGAATGCAGGAATGGATATCCAGTACCGCAGCTATTACACCGGATTTAAAATTGGAGCCAATGTATACGGAGGGGTAAAAATGTCAACCAACAATATTGTAAAAGATGGTGATGGTGAAACCAGAGACCGTGGAAATTATCAGGTGAATCCTTTTGTATACGGAGCACAGATTACGGTTTCCTATAACAGCTTTAGTCTCTTTGTTAAAAAAGATTTCAGCAACTTCTTTAAAGACAGCTACTTCAAAAATGATAAAGCACTGATATTCGGCTTGGCCATTGGATTAGATTAAATATATTTTAATAGCAAACGAAAAACTCCGGGAAAAGCTCCCGGAGTTTTTGCATTGTATCAGTTATAGAATCATTATTTTAAACTTCCTACCATATCTTCCGGTTTCACCCACTCGTCAAACTGTTCAGCAGTTAATAAACCAAGATTAACAGCCTCTTCTTTTAACGTTGTTCCGTTCTTATGAGCGGTTTTTGCAATCTTAGCTGCATTTTCATATCCGATATGAGTATTTAATGCTGTCACGAGCATTAAAGATTTGTCTACAAGCTCTTTAATTCTCTCATGGTTCGGTTCAATACCTACAGCACAATGATCATTGAAGGAAATACATGCATCAGCAATCAACTGGGCAGACTGTAAGAAATTGTAAGCCATAACCGGTTTGAAAACATTCAGCTCATAATTTCCTTGAGTTCCGGCAAAAGAAATGGTGGTATCATTTCCTAAAACCTGTGCACAAACCATCGTCATTGCCTCATTTTGAGTAGGATTTACTTTTCCAGGCATGATAGACGATCCCGGTTCATTCTCAGGAATATGAATTTCCCCGATTCCTGAACGGGGACCTGATGCCAGTAATCTGATATCCTGAGCAATTTTATATAAAGACACAGCCAGTTGCTTTAATGCTCCGTGAGATTCAACAATCGCATCGTGTGCAGCAAGGGCTTCAAATTTATTTTCTGCAGTAATAAAAGGATGGTTGGTAAATTGAGCAATATATTCTGCCACCTTTACATCATACCCGTTAGGAGTATTCAATCCTGTTCCTACAGCTGTTCCGCCTAATGCAAGCTCAGAAAGGTGAGGTAATGTATTTCTTAAAGCTCTCAATCCGAATTCCAGCTGAGCTACATAGCCGGAAAATTCCTGTCCGAGGGTAAGCGGAGTAGCATCCATCAGGTGGGTTCTCCCGATTTTTACAACATCTTTGAAGGCTTTTGATTTGTCAGCCAGTGTATTTTTTAATTTTTCTACTGCCGGAATGGTTACCTCCACTACTTTTGTATAGGCAGCGATGTGCATGGCAGTAGGATACGTGTCATTGGAAGACTGGGACTTATTCACATCATCATTCGGGTGAATTTCAGATTTTTCACCCAATGTTCCTCCATTATTAACATGGGCTCTGTTGGAAACGACTTCATTCACATTCATGTTCGATTGCGTTCCGGAACCTGTCTGCCAGATCACCAACGGAAACTGGTCATTCAATTTTCCCTCCAGAATTTCATCACATACTTTAGCAATCATATCTCTTTTTTCAGCAGGAAGCACTCCCAGATCAGTATTGGTATAGGCTGCTGCTTTTTTCAGATACGCAAAAGCTTCAATGATTTCATGCGGCATTGAACCCTCAGGTCCGATTTTGAAATTATTTCTGGAACGTTCAGTCTGTGCACCCCAAAATTTATCTGCAGGTACCTGCACTTCTCCCATGGTGTCTTTTTCTATTCTGTAATTCATAGTGGTTGAAATTTGTATGATCTGTTGGTTTAAAAGCCATAAAAATTTTTAACATTATTGATTTTTAGTGGAAAAAATAATGTTTTGGCTTCGTTTATTTAGCTTCTATAAAGGTACTTATAAACTCAGAATCCTACAATTTATAATCATTATAAATATCAATATAAATGACTGATTTTACTCATATTTTTTTAAAGGAGGCGTATTTTTGTACAAACAAAAATTGAATGGATTTTAGATATCAGGATCCGTATCCTATTCAGAAGGATGATACGGTGTACAAAAAGCTTACATCAGACTATGTAAAGGTTGAAAAACTAGGGGACAGAGAAATTTTAACAGTAGATCCGAAGGGATTGGAATTGTTAGCCGAAGAAGCAATGGCAGATGTTTCTTTCATGCTTCGTTCTTCCCACCTGGAAAGCCTTAGAAGAATTATTGATGATCCTGAAGCTACAGATAACGACAGATTCGTTGCTTATAACCTTTTACAAAATGCTGCAGTGGCTGTTGAAGGAGCCCTTCCTTCATGTCAGGATACCGGTACAGCCATTGTAATGGGGAAAAAAGGAGAAAATGTGTACACAGGAGTAGAAGATGGAGAGTACCTGAGCAAAGGAATTTTCAATACCTACCAAAAAAGAAATCTAAGATATTCTCAGGTTGTTCCTTTGACTATGTTTGAGGAGAAGAATTCCGGGTCTAACCTTCCTGCACAGATTGATATCTATGCTAAAAAAGGAGATTACTATGAATTTTTATTCTTAACAAAAGGAGGAGGTTCAGCTAATAAAACATTCTTATATCAAAAAACGAAATCTTTATTGAACGAAAAATCTCTTGAAGAATTTGTTAAAGAAAGAATTTCAGATCTTGGAACAGCGGCTTGCCCACCGTACCACTTAGCATTGGTAATCGGAGGAACTTCAGCAGAAGCCAACCTTGCTGCAGTGAAAAAAGCGTCAGCCAAATATTATGACAACCTTCCGACAGAAGGAAATGAGGCCGGGCAGGCATTCAGAGACCTTGAATGGGAAGCTAAAGTTCAGAAAATCTGCCAGGAAAGTGCAATTGGAGCACAGTTTGGGGGTAAATACCTTACTCACGACGTAAGGGTAATCAGACTTCCAAGACACGCTGCATCTTGTCCGGTAGGAATGGGAGTTTCTTGTTCTGCAGACAGAAATATCAAAGGAAAAATTACGAAAGAAGGTATCTTCCTTGAACAATTGGAACAGGATCCGAAAAGATTCTTGCCTGATACTCCTCCGCACCTGGAAGAAGCTGTTGAGGTTAATCTGAACAAGCCAATGCCGGAAATTCTTGCTGAGCTTTCTAAATATCCGATCAAAACAAGATTAAAACTGAACGGAACATTAATCGTAGCAAGAGATATTGCGCACGCAAAAATCAAAGAAATTATCGACAGTGGGAAACCAATGCCGGAATACTTTAAAAACCACCCGATCTATTATGCAGGACCGGCAAAAACTCCGGAAGGAATGGCTTCAGGTAGTTTCGGACCTACTACAGCAGGAAGAATGGACGTTTATGTAGACGAATTCCAAAGCCACGGCGGAAGTATGATCATGTTGGCAAAAGGAAACAGAAGTAAAGATGTTACCAATGCATGTCATAAATATGGAGGTTTCTATCTTGGATCTATCGGAGGGCCGGCTGCCATTCTTGCGAAAGACAATATTGTATCTGTAGATATAGTAGACTTCCCGGAATTAGGAATGGAAGCAGTAAGAAAAATCGAAGTAAAAGACTTCCCTGCATTCATCATTTCCGATGATAAAGGAAACGACTTCTTCGCAAATCTTGCTCACTAATTAGTTTAAAATTAAAATAAATAACAAAATAGAACGCCGATCTTTTGTGTAAAAAGGAAAAAAGTTCTATTTTTGCCTAAAATCTTTAAGAGAATGATAACGATATTATCAGCATTTTGGCCGTTCTACCAGTTCCTTTGGACTATATTCTTCATTACTATGTTCTTAGTAGGATTCTGGTGTATTTTTATGTTCTTCGGATTAGTAATCCCAATGTGGCTAACTGAAGGTTTGAAAGAGTATTTCGGAAAAGTAAAGCCTTTCGACCCTGAAGATATCAGAAGAAAGCTTGTTTCTGAGCAGGAAGGTGTAGAGGTTATCTACAGCGAGCCTAAAGGAAACGGACCTTTCCTTCACGATCACGGACATCATCATTAATTGATTGTCATTGCTTTTTCACCTGAATTCTGAAAAAGTAATATCAAAGCAAAACAACATATACAAAACCGCTTAATTCGTTAGGCGGTTTTTCTATTTATTATTCCTGAGGCTTTCCGGAGAGACTCCAAACTTTTTTTTAAAAGCCCGCGTAAAGTTCTGGAGATATTCATAGCCGCATTCAATGGCGATCTCTTTGATCATAATTTCTTTATTGGTGATCAGTTTCTTTGCTTTTAACATTCTGAGTTCCGATATATAATGAGCAATCGTTGTATGATACTGAGCTTTGAATTCCTTTCTTATAATATTTTGATTCATACCAATATATTTTCCAATCTCTTCTGCTTTTATATTCCGGTGATAATTTTCATCAATGAATTTTCTGATTATTTCCGGAGTCTTTGGGGTAGATTCCAATGTGTTTTTCTCATTAAACTGTTCAAAAATCAGAATAAGAAGTTTGATGATTTTTGCTTCTATGAATAATTTCTGCATGATTCCTTTCTTGGTATAACCTAAAATTTCCTTTACAATCATATGCATTTCAACGGTCATGTCCGGAGGTGTTTCTTTATGCAGGAATATAAAATTATTATGAATCATATTTTCAAGAATCTCTGCGTTCTCACGATTATGCTCAGGATTGATGAGGTTGAAAATATATTGATAATTGATCTGAATCTGCAGATATTTCAGAATTTCCTGATTTTCAGTCCATACTTCTGCAACATTTTCTTTAGGGGAATAATGAAGGATATATTGATTTTTCTTGAACAAAAATTGAGTTCCACAGTCATGAGCCTCCAGATTAATGGCATTACTCAGAAAGAACAGAAGGTTAAAGCTTGACTTCCCTTCCAGCATATGAGACTTGAAGGTTTGGTCAGGACACAGATCTTCCTGCATAATGATTTTGATGTCTTCGGATCTGAACAAAAGTCCATTTTTAGATTCACTCCTCATACAACACATTTTTACGGCCATGGTACAACTTCTTAAGGGAAAAGTCCTTCGCAGGATAACCAAAAGTTCGAAAATGATAACTCGGGGTTAATTATGTGAGGTACTTTTGCGCAAAATTAAATTAAATTTAGAATAATTAAAAATAATATTTCATATGTTTAAAGATTTACATTTTGCAATAAAGAAAATCAGAACGGGATTAGCGCTGCTAACCCTTGCTGGAAGCTATATGTATGCCCAACAATGGGAAAATGTAGGAGGAGTTCAGGATGTATCTGCAGGAGGAAGCAGTTTTAATAATTTGGTTATTGATAATCAGGGAAATTATTATCTGTCCTATTATGATGTTTCAGTAGCCAAAGGCTCTGTTCAGAAATTTAACGGAACCTCATGGGCTTACTTGGGGGGAAGTCCTGGAATTACTACAGGAACAGCAACTTACAACTCACTGTCAATAAGTCCAAACGGGAACAGCATTTATTATACCAACCAACTTGGTTATCCAGGTTCCGGAATGGAAGTACGCTTGTTTACAGGATCTTTATGGTCTCAGCTTCCCAACGCTACCGATAGCTCTGTTAATTATCAGGCTTCCGCAGTATCAGCTGACAATATCATATTTACTTATGGATCTTATGGTTCAGGAACTGTTAAAAGATACTTTGGAGGGGCTTGGGGACAAGTAGGAAATGCAGGCTTTTCAGGAGGAGCTGAATTTGCTGAAATGGTCATCGGAACCAATAATATGGTGTATACCTGTAATGTTTCCGGAGGTTTGAAAGTATATCAAAACAGTACTGGTGCCAACTCAACACAAAACTGGAGTTTAGTAGGCGGAGCTGCGGCAGACGCTTCTTCTTCAGGAGAACAGTATAATACTGATATTGCTTTAGATGGATCCAATACTATTTATGTAGCCTATGTTTCAAACTCAGGAGGAGGAAAAAAGGTAAATGTCAAAAAATTTGATGGGAATTCATGGGTACAGGTTGGAAATGCTAACTTTTCAGAAGGAAGGGTACAGCATGTTGCCTTAGCGGTAACAGAATCTGGGAAACCTTACGTGGTTGCCAGCCGTTTTGAAAATGACAATTTCCTGAGAAATACCGTTTATAAATTAGATGATTCACAAAACTGGATCCCATTTGGTGGTGACTTCGTTTCCGATGGTGAAGCAAAATATAATGATCTTGCAATAGATAAAGCACACAACTATCTTGTTCTGGCTTATTCTGACAACACCACAAAAGTTAAAAGAATTTCATTGACATTAAATCCTCAAACGTGCAGCAATACAGATCCAGGAGTAAATGTAGGTGACGTAGGCTGTGTAAGTTTTATGTATCGCGGTCAACAGGTAGCGTATTCTACGGTAAGAGGCGCTGACGGAAAAATATGGCTTCAACAGAATCTGGGAAGTACGCAGGTAGCTTCTTCAGTAGCTGATGCGAACGCCTATGGAGACCTTTTCCAATGGGGAAGATGGGATGATGGGCACCAGCTTAGAAATTCTCAGGTTGTACAGGCTCCATCGCCCAATACACCTGAAGGAACAAGTACTACGGGAGGAGGTTATATTGCCGGATCTCCAGCATGGTGGGCTGGTTTTTCAAGTGGAGATACATGGACAGGAATATCAGCGGCAGATGTTAATGCATCGGCTGGAGTAGATCCTTGTAAAGCAATAGGTGCAGACTGGAAAATGCCTTCTCAGGCGGACTGGACTGCTTTAGTAGGGGCAGAAGGTATTGCCAATCCGGCAACGGCCTATAGCAGCAATCTTAAATTACCGGCTGGAGGATACAGAAGCTCCAGTGATGGTAACTTTACTTTTGTAGGACAAAGAGGGTATTTCTGGAGCTCAGATACATCAAGTTTGGGAGCAAAATATCTGTATATCGGATCAACAATTGCAAATCCGTCAGCAGGATCTATGAGAGGACAGGGATCATCGGTAAGATGTATCAAGCCTACAACTTCTTTGGGTACTTCTGAAACTACACTGAAAAATGCAGTAATAGGAATGAATCCTAACCCTACAAAGGGAATTCTTACGGTTAAATCTGATTCAGGAATTGAAAAAGTAAATGTAGTAAATGCTGTGGGACAAAGAATGAATGTACAGTTCTCAGATAATCAGATTAACATGACCGAACTTTCTTCAGGATTATACATCGTAGAATTAAAACTTAAGAACGGACAATCCATTTCGAAAAAGATTATAAAAGATTAAGCGAATTTCAGGAACATCGATTTTCGTCAAAAAATTAGTTCATTACAATTACTTTTATTGGGAGGCTCATGAAAATTTCATGAGCCTTTTTTTGATTTATTTTTTCCCGGAAAATTGAAATATTTGATGATGATTAAGCAAGAATAGTCGTTATGAAGGAAAAATTATACTATATTCGATAAAAAATAATAAATGAAAAAGTTTTATTCCGTTGGTTTTCTGCTGATTACATTGTTCGTTTTTGGGCAGATCAATTATACCATTACCCCTAACCCATTCGATGAGACAGATGCTGTAACACTTACAGTTCCGGGAGATCAGATTGACGAATCTGCGTGGGGTGTTTCCAATAATGCCATCTATATCTGGTCCTGGTCTTTTGATACGAATTATCAGAACAGTCAGGATTGTCCTACCAATGGCAGCTGGAACAATTCAAGTGATGTAAATAAACTGAATTATAATGCAGGTACAGACAGTTATTCGCTTACTTTTACTCCAACAGCCTTTTTCGGAAGAACAGGAATAGGGAGGTTTGGATTTCTATTAAAAGATAAAACAGGATCACATCAAACCTCACCTGATATTTTTGTAAACGTAGGTACTTTAAGCTTAAGTCTTACCCATCCGCTGGCCAATAGTTTAACTTCTGTTCCCGTGGGGAATTCTATCAATATTACGGCTACTTCTAATGTTAATGCTACATTTCAGTTAAAAGCCAACGGAACGGTTGTAAATTCAACAACAACACCTTCACAATCTTATTCTTATAGTTATAATGTTTCTCAGGATGCCAGTATGGAACTTATAGCTACACAGGGATCTAATTTTAAAGCCGCAACGTTTATCCTACAGGTTCCGAGAAATGTAGTTTCTGAAGCAATACCTAACTGGATTAAACAGGGAATCAATTATCACCCGACAGATCAGACCAAAGTGGGACTTGCTTTATATGCGCCGGGTAAAAACTTTGTGCATGTCATCGGAAGTTTCAATAACTGGGCAGTGAATGATTCTTATTTAATGAAAAGAGATACTACAAACCCGGATCTTTATTGGATTGAACTCAACGGGATTACCCCTCAACAGCTTTATACTTTCCAATACAGAACCAATGATTTGAGAAAAGTAGCAGATCCTTATTCACCACAAATATTATCTTCTTATGATGATCCGTGGATTTCGGCTTCTACCTATCCAAACTTACCTGCATTTCCTGCCGGGCAGGGTTTTGAAGTGTCAACATTTAAAACAGGGCAGACGGCTTATAACTGGCAGACAACCAATTTCCAAAGACCTGCAAAAGAAGATCTGGTAGTGTATGAATTATTATTGAGAGACTTTACACAGGAAAAGAACTGGCAGTCATTGATTAATAAAATTTCTTATTTAAAAAATCTAAAAATCAATGCTATAGAATTGCTCCCGATCATGGAATTTGACGGAAACCTTTCCTGGGGATACAATACTTCCTTCCATTATGCATTGGACAAAGCTTATGGAACTCCTGAAAAATTCAAAGAATTTGTAGACCTGTGCCATCAGAACGGAATTGCGGTTATTCTGGATGTTGCTTTTAACCATGCAACAGGACGCTCACCTTTGGTAAGACTTTGGAACGTAGATCCTGATGGTGACGGCTATGGAAATGTTGCTCCAGACAATCCTTATTTTAATCAGGTTCCGAAACATTCATACAATGTATTTAATGATTTTAACCATACAAGTACTTCAACGCAATATTACGTTGAAAGATGTCTTCAGCAATGGCTGACTGAATATCACATAGACGGATTCCGTTGGGATTTAACAAAAGGATTTACCCAAAGCTGCTCTGAAAATGATGAAGCCTGTACGAATGCTTATCAACAGGACAGAGTAGATATCATGAAACATTATGCTGACAGACAGTGGGCTATAGACCCGAATTCTTACATGATTTTTGAACATCTGGGAACTGATGCGGAGGAACAGCAATGGGCAAACTACAGGATCGCAGAAGGAAAAGGCATTATGCTTTGGAATAAGCAGACAGAGCCTTACAATCAGAATACAATGGGGTATCAGGAAAACAGCAATTATGACCGTATGAATCACAGTCTTCATGGCTTTACCAATATGAGTGCTGTAGGATATGGAGAAAGCCATGATGAAGAAAGGCTGATGTTTAAAAACCTTGCCTATGGTGCAGTAAACGGCAGCTATAATGTGAAAGACCTGAATACTGCTCTTGAAAGAATGAAAACTTTCGGTGCTACGTTCTTTACCATTCCCGGTCCGAAAATGATCTGGCAGTTTGGAGAATTGGGATACGAATTTAGTATTAACAGATGTGCTAACGGAACTATCGACAGCGGATGCAGAACAGATGAGAAACCTGTTGCATTTACATTAGGATATGATACCAATGCAAACAGAAAAGCAGTTTATGATACATGGGCTAAAATAATCAATATCAGGAATACCCATCAAGTTTTTAAATCTAAAACTTACAGTATAGAATCCAATAACCTTACGAATGATCCTAATGGGTTGATCACAAGAATTTACGTGTATGATGCAGCAATTACAACGGGAATAAAAAATATAGTTGTATTGGCCAATTATACTACTTCTTCCCAAAATGTGGTGCCTTATTTCCCTTACACAGGTCAATGGCAGAATCTAATGGATGATAGTATTTTGAATGTGGCTTCTACAACCACTCCGATCACTTTACAGCCTGGAGAATTCAGAATATTTGGAAACTATGCAGGTGCTTTGTCAACAATAGATATCAATGAAGGGAACAAATTGTCCCTTCAGATTGCAGACAATCCGATACAAAACGGAATCGCACGATTCATTTTCAATAAAGCCAAAAACGGAGAAATTTTAATTTTTGATATGACGGGTAAAAAGCTGGACTCTTTCAAGCTGAATAAAGAAAACGGTATTCATGAAACGAAAATCAGTTATCCACCGGGAACCTATCTGGTACAGCTGAAATCGGATATAGGAATTGCGATTCAAAAGATGATGATCAAATAAAAACAAATTATCAAGCTGTTTAGACTGATAAAAAATGTTGAATATAGTAAAACCATTAAGAAGGATTTAAGAAATAAAGGTAGTTAAGATGAATCATTCTGAATTTTAAGCTTAAAACGAAGCTTATCTTAATACTCTTATCACCTTAATATCATCTTAATGTTTCAAAAATAAAACTTACCACAAGTTCTATAAAATAATGAAAGGCAGATTTGCATTACAGCAGATCTGCTTTTTTGTATATTTAAAAAAATAGTCTACTTTTGCAGTAGATTTATCAAGAAAGGTGGAGGGATTTGGCCCGGTGAAACCTTAGCAACCTGCACGGTTCCAGAAGTGTAAAGGTGCTAATTCCAACCCGGAGGGGGAGATAAGTGAAGTCAATATTCTATATGAATTCCATTTCTTGAAGTCTTGTGTATCTGCGGAAAGATCCGTCAGATTCGTATTATTAATTGGCAAGAACAAAAATGAAAAAATTAAGCACAGCTGTATTATTGCTTGGGGCAATGTTAGTCGCTGCTCAGGAGAATGAGGAGAAAGGCAAAGAAATAGAAGATATCATCATTGTCGGAAACCGAAATGTCAAAAGAACAAAACTGGAAACACCAGTTCCTGTAGATGTTATTAATATTGACAAAATACAAAGAAGTTCTCCACAAATGACGGCTCAGGATCTCCTGAACTATGTGATTCCATCGTTTAATGCAGTGAGACAGTCTGCTTCTGATGGAACAGAGCATATTGATCCTGTAACCTTAAGAGGAATGGGACCAGATCAGATTCTGGTTTTACTTAACGGAAAAAGAAGACATTCCACCTCTTTAGTTAATTATCAGAATACGGTTGGAAATGGATCTGTAGGAACAGATTTAAGTACAATTCCGGTCATTGCGATTGATAGAATAGAAGTGTTAAGGGACGGAGCTGCAGCACAATACGGTTCTGATGCCATTGCGGGAGTTATCAATATTATTCTTAAAAAAAATACGGGAGCCTCAGCAAGTCTTACGTATGGATTGACTGGGAGAAATGATGGGGATACTTATCAGGCAGGAGCCAATTATGGGACTTCATTAGGAAAAAAAGAGGGTTATATCAACCTTTCCCTACAATTAAGCCACAGAGGAAAAACAACACGAACTCAAAATCATGATCTGGATATTTTTGGAAATAATTTTGCCTATGCATTTGCTGATGATCCCGAAGCGGCAAGAGCGGCAGATGATGCAAAGATTAAAGAACGAGGACTAACCCGTGACGATTTTAATTTTCAGATTGGAGATGCCCAGATCAGACAGGGACAGTTGTTTTTCAATGCAGAATATCCTTTTAACGATCAATTTAAAATCTATTCTTTTGGAGGTTTCAGTATCAAAGAAGGAAAAGGTTTTGGTTTCAGAAGACTTCCAAGCGAAACTTCTAATGTGGTTTCATCCATTTATCCGAACGGATTTCAGGCAAATCTCGGATCACAAGTATATGATGTCTCCTATGCTGTAGGAGCAAAATATAATGTCAATGACTGGTTTTTTGACCTTAGCAATACATTCGGAAGCAATACCTTCAATTACAATGTTAGCAATACCAATAATGCTTCCCTGGGAGCAAATTCACCAACGCGTTTTTATGCTGGAGCACACAGCTTCCTTCAAAATACGATTAATCTTGATGTTTCCAAAAAGATAAATCGTTTCAATATCGGATTCGGTGGAGAGTTCAGATTGGAACAATACCAGATCAAACCCGGTGATGAAGCTTCTTATACCCAATATGACATCAACGGAAATGTTGCCACCGAAGGATCAACGGTGCTTGGAGCGGGCGGATCTCAATCTTTTATCGGATTCTCTCCAGACAATGCAGTGAAAAAAAACAGGCATTCCACGGCAGTATATGCAGATGTTTCCTATGATCTGGATAAAAAACTGAATATTGACGCTGCTGCCAGATTTGAAAATTATTCAGATTTTGGAAATACCCTGAATGGGAAATTAGCAATACGATATGAATTTGTAAAAAATTATGCAATTAGAGCAGCTGTAGGAACAGGGTTTAGAGCTCCTTCCCTTCAACAGCAGTATTTTAATAACTCTTATGCCGACATTTCTACTTCCGGTTCAGGAATTGTAACCAAAGGGATTTTCCGAAATGATAGCGAAGCAGCCAGAATTCTTGGGTTTGATAAGCTTAAACAGGAAACGTCTGTTAATGCAAGCGCTGGATTTACGCTGAGACCTTTAAACAAACTGTCTATTTCAGTAGACGGATATTGGATAAAAGTAAAGGACAGGATTGTAATTACCAGCAATATTACCGATCCCAGACTGGATCAGTTTAACGTAGAAAGCGGAAGATTCTTTACAAATGCCATTGATACTGAAACAAAAGGAGTAGATGTGGTCGTTTCTTATGACTTGATTCTTGGAAGCGGTAATTTAAATATTAATCTTGCCGGAAACTATACAGAAACAAAAATCACAGACTTTCATTTTCCGGAAAACTTAGGAACTCCTCAGAATGAATTCTTTGGCCCGGATCAGATCAACATCATTGAAACCCTGTCTCCAAAAACAAAAGCTTCATTAGGCTTGAATTATGGAATAGGAAAGTTCAATTTTCTCGTAAGAAATACCTATTTTGGTAAAGTAATAAGAGATGGTTATCCATTTGGAGGCGTTCAGGAATTCTCTCCGAAGGTTGTTACGGACATCAGTGTCGGGTATGACATCACAAAAAACATCAATTTTACAGTAGGAGCCAATAATGTATTTGATGTTTTCCCGGATCGCCAGATCTATGAAAATTCATATTATGGAGTATTCAAATATGCGCCGGTTCAGATGGGAACACTGGGAAATTATTTCTTTGGAAGACTTAATTTTAACTTTTAATCATTAAATGAGTACTGCTTCACATCAGATTGGCTGGAAAACAGCCGCCGCTATCGTTGTTTCCAATATGATCGGAACCGGGATTTTTACAACCCTGGGATTTCAGTTGTCCGATATTACCAATACCTACAGCATTTTCCTGCTTTGGAGTATTGGAGGAATTCTCGCTTTGTTCGGGGCTTTTTGCTATGCCGAATTAGGTTCGCATTTTAAAGGAAACGGGGGCGATTTTATTTACCTTAAAGAAACCTATCATCCGATATTCGGATATCTGATAAGCTGGATTTCACTTATCATCGGGTTTTCCTCTCCGGTTGCACTGGCTGCATTGGCAATGTCAAAATACCTTTCCGTATTCGATTTTTCTTTTGGAAATGGGTTTGCCATTGCCGCAATATTTCTGGTTGCCATTGCATTATCATTTAGCCTGAAAACATCCAGTAGATTTCATAACTTTTTTACGTTCATTAAGATTGCATTCATTATTGTCCTGGTTATTCTTGGAGTAGGAATTTCAGGTTCACCGCAGATTGGGAACAGTCTCAATTTCAGTGACAGCTGGCAGAATGAGATAATGCTTCCTGCATTTGCTACCTCTCTGGTATTTGTAACTTATTCTTACACAGGCTGGAATTCGGCATCTTATATCGCAGGAGAAATAAAAGATGTTCAGAAAAACCTTCCTAAATCTCTTATTATAGGAACTGTTTTCGTGACGGTAAGCTATATTCTGGTGAATTATATTATGCTGAAACATGCTCCTGTGAGCCAGTTGGCAGGAAAAGAAGATGTGATGGGAGAAGCTGCTGTCAATATGTTGGGACCTGCTTTTGGAAAGATTGTTAATATTTTTATTGCTCTGCAATTGATAGCAACGATTAGCGGATATCTGTGGGTAGGTTCGAGGTTAACACAGGCTTTTGCAAAACATACCTACATTTGGAAACCCTTATCCGAAGGGAATAAAAAAGGAATTCCGGTAAGAGCCATTTTTGCTCATGCAGTGATTGCCTCTGTTATTATTCTGACAGGAAGTTTTAAAGAAATCTTTGTCTATACAGCTTTTATTTTACAGCTTTTTGCCAGCCTGGCTATTTCTACCGTGTTCTTTCTTAAGAAAAAAGACAGAAAAATCTTTAAATCTAATGCTTTTCATATTTTTCCAGCCGTTTTTCTATTGTTCAGCATCTATATTCTTTATTTTACTTTTATCCATAATCCTAAAGAAAGCTTGATAGGATTGGGAATTATTGCAGTGGGAATTGTTTTATATCTGATTGACAGAAGGCTTTCTAAAAGATATTAAAGTAAATTTTAGCGATACAGAAAGACGGATAAACAATTGGTAAATTGGGAATTTTCTTCATTTTGCTCCCTTTATCCCTAATGCTCAAAAATTTATGATGATTCGGAATTTTAATTTTGAATTAATAATCCTTATCTTTGCACCCACAAAATTTCTACAATGTCTAAATCATTAATTCCAAAATTAGAAGCTATAAAACAAAGATATAATGAGGTTGCAGACCTTATTATACAGCCTGATGTCATTTCAGACCAAAAAAGATATTCTTCTTTGAACAAAGAATATAGTGATTTGGGAAAAATTGTAAGAGTTTACGATCAGTACAAAGGAGCGCTGGACAGTATTGCAGAATCTGAAGAAATTATTGCAGACGGTTCAGACAGAGATTTGGTAGATCTTGCTAAAGAAGAAAAGCTGGAAGCTCAGGCTAAAATTCCAGGATTAGAAGAAGAACTGAAAGTATTACTGATCCCTAAAGATCCTGCTGATGACAAAAACGTTATCGTAGAATTACGTGCCGGAACAGGAGGTGATGAAGCCGCTATTTTCGTAGAGGATGTGTACAGAATGTATACCATGTATTTTAAAACAAAAGGATGGAGACATGAAGTAACAGATTCCAACGAAGCTGCAAAAGGATACAAGGAATTGATCATGAAAGTGGAAGGAGAAGGAGTTTACGGAATCATGAAATTTGAATCCGGAGTTCACCGTGTGCAGCGTGTACCTGAAACAGAATCTCAGGGAAGAGTACACACTTCTGCTATTACAATTGCTGTTTTACCGGAAGCTGAAGAAGTAGATTTTGAACTGAATCCTGCAGATATTGAAATGCAGACTTCCCGTTCAGGAGGTGCCGGAGGTCAGAACGTAAACAAGGTTGAAACTAAAGTTCAGCTTACCCACAAACCTTCCGGGATGGTAGTGGTTTGTCAGCAAGCCCGTTCTCAGCTGGCTAACCGTGAGCTGGCAATGGAAATGCTAAGAACAAAATTATACGATATCGAATTACAGAAAGTACAGGGAGATATCGCTGCACAACGTAAATCTATGGTATCTACAGGAGACCGTTCTGCAAAAATTAAAACGTACAATTACCCTCAGGGAAGAGTTACAGACCACAGAATCAATAAGTCTATGTACAACCTTGATGCTTACATGAATGGAGATATTTCTGAGATGATTGATGCCGTAATCATGGCGGAAAATGCAGAGAAAATGAAGGGGGAAGAAGAAAATTACTAAAATTATCAATACATAAAAATATAGCCTCTGACTTTTCAGGGGCTTTGTTTTTCCAAATAATAAAACAAAATATACACTATGAAAAACTACAAAATTATTTTCCTGCTGTTGCTTACCATGATGGGACAGCAACTGATGGCTCAGACGGAAGTAAAGAAACCTAAAGAAGCCTTTGAACTCTTCTTTGGTACTTTCGTGAACAATGATGAAGCAGCATTGAATAAACTCAATGATTATTTAAAGCCTACAGTAGATGGACAAACCGCTTATCAGGTGGATTTTAAAGAAACTTCAAAGGAAATGATCAATGGAAGCGTAGATAATTTTCTTTCAGCTTTTCCTAAAGCAACAGCTGCAGCATGTAAAAAAGAAGCAGAAGATTATTTCACGGCGATGTTCGGGAATTTTAAAACCGGAAAACTTAACGTCAAAGAAGTAAAAGTGGTTCCTAATGAATATGTTGAAGGGCAAAAAATTGCAGAAATAAGGTATGCTGTAAGCTTCCTGGTTCCTTCCAAACTGACTTCCGGTCCAAAAGGTGATCTGAATAAAATAAAAACTGAGGATCTGAAAAAATATTTAATTCAGGCAGTTCAGGATTTTAAAAATGCCGATAAAACGGTAACAACAGATCAAAACTTTACTTTATATGAATTGAAAGAAGGAGATAAAATATACTACTGGAATGGAAGTCCGGATGAGATTGTTAGCAACCTTACCGATTTCTATTTTGAAAGCTTCGGTGCCAATGAATAGTTGAAATATCCTATAATACATAAAAAAGTCCCAATATAACGGGACTTTTTTTATTTCACATACTTTGCGTATTTTTGAGAAAAACCGATCAGTATGAATTTTAAACCTATATTGTTAACAGCTGGAGTATTATTTTCAGCATCTTTTTACTCTCAGAAAATGATTTATCCTAAAGCACTAAAAGGAAGCCAGACAGATTCCTATTTCGGAAGCGCTGTTTCCGATCCATTCAGAGATCTGGAAAATGATTCTGAACCTACAAAAAAATGGGTAGATGAAGAAGTTGCTTACAGTCAGAATTATCTATCTAAAATTCCGTTCAGGGATAAAATCAAAAGCCAGCTGAAGGATATCTGGAACTATGAAAAAATTTCAGCCCCTTTCAAAGAAGGAGACTACACCTATTATTCTAAAAACGATGGATTGCAGGCTCAGTCTGTTTTGTATAGAACAAACAATAAGACCAATGCTACAGAAGTATTTTTAGATCCTAATAAATTTTCAGAAAAAGGAACTACTTCACTTTCCAACCTGTCATTCAACAAAAAAGGAAACCTTGCTGCTTATTCTATTTCTGAAGGAGGAAGCGACTGGAATAAGATTATTATCATTGATGCAATTACCAAAAAGCAGATTGATGAAACGTTACTGGATGTAAAATTCAGCGGAATTTCATGGCAGGGAGATGAAGGGTTCTATTATTCCAGCTACGACAAACCTAAAGAAGGGACTGTACTTTCGGGAATGACAGATAAACATAAAGTATACTTTCATAAACTGGGAACAAAACAATCTGAAGATAAATTGATTTTCGGAGGTGATAAAACCCCAAGAAGATACTTAAGTGCAGGCGTTTCTCAGGACCAGAGATACCTTATTGTCTCTGCGGCTAATGCTACAAATGGTAATGAATTGTACATAAAAGACCTTAAAAAAGGAGGTGACTTTGTACAAATTATGAGCGGATTTGACATTAATGCCAGCATCGTAGATACACAAGGTGATGATCTTTTCATTTTTACTGATAAAGATGCCCCGAATATGCGTCTTGTGAAAACAACTATCGCTAACCCGGCTCCTGCAACATGGAAAGATGTAATTCCACAAACAGAAAACGTGTTAGGAATTTCTACAGGTGGAGGATATTTCTTTGCAACCTATATGATTGATGCCATAGATCAGGTAAAACAGTTTGATAAAACAGGAAAACTGATCAGAGAAATTACACTTCCCGGAAAAGGAAATATTTCAGGATTTGGAGGAAAAGAAAAAGAGAAAGATGTGTATTTCTCTTTCAGTAACTATATTACACCGGGAACCACCTACAAATTTAATGTAGACTCAGGAAAATCTGAAGTGTATCAAAAACCTAAAGTGAAGTTTAATCCGGATGATTACGTTTCAGAACAGGTATTCTATACTTCAAAAGACGGTACAAAAGTTCCTATGATGATCAATTATAAGAAAGGAACTAAACTTGACGGTAAAAATCCTACTATTCTGTATTCTTACGGAGGTTTCAACATCAGCTTACAGCCTTCGTTCTCTGTAGTAAATGCAATCTGGATGGAAAATGGTGGTATTTACGCTGTTCCAAACATCCGTGGTGGAGGTGAATATGGTAAAAAATGGCATGATGCAGGAACAAAACAACAGAAGAAAAATGTATTCGAAGACTTTATCGCTGCCGGAGAATATCTTCAAAGTAAAGGGTATACTTCAAAAGAATACATGGCACTTTCAGGAAGATCAAACGGGGGATTATTAGTAGGAGCAACAATGACAATGCGCCCGGATCTTGCGAGAGTAGCTTTCCCTGGAGTTGGAGTTTTGGATATGTTAAGATATAATAAATTTACAGCGGGTGCAGGATGGTCTTACGACTATGGCACAGCAGAAGACAGTAAAGAAATGTTCGAATATCTTAAATCCTATTCTCCTGTACACAACGTAAAAGCAGGAACCTGCTATCCGTCAACAATGATTATTACCAGTGATCATGATGACAGAGTAGTTCCGGCACACTCATTTAAATTTGGTGCAGAGCTTCAGGAAAAACAGGCTTGTAAAAATCCTATTCTCCTGAGAATTGAAAAGAATGCAGGGCACGGTGCCGGAAGAGCTACAGATCAGGTGATTAGTGAAAATGCGGATCTTATATCATTTGCTTTATTTGAGATGGGAATAAAGAAATAACTCTAAAAAAATAGTATATTTAAGAAAACGGCTAATTTTATTTAAAATTGGTCGTTTTTTTTATGTTATTGTGTTAATAATTCTTATTTTTAGGGCGGATATTTAAAGTTTATTAATTCTAAACTAATTAGGTAATTATGAAAAAAAGAATTTTACTAGTGTGTGCCTTGGCTGCTGGACTTTCCAGTCTCCATGCACAGAGGTGGGAACCGGCCTCACAAAAAACCTCTCAAATCAGAAAAGAAGTAGAAGTTCAATATTCTTACAGGTTTGATTTGCAATCGCTTAGAAATATTTTAAAAGATGCTGTAGAAACAGGGAAAGGGGCTCAGGCTGTGATTGTTTCTTTACCTACAGCAGAAGGGAAAATTGAAAAATTTGCTGTATACAGTGATCCTGTTATGGAAAAATCTATTGCAGACAAATATCAATTGGGTTCTTACGTTGGTGTAGGAGTAGATGATCCTGGAAAATATGTAAGATTCAGTACTGCCCCTACTGAGTTGCAGTCGATGATAATCAAAGACGGAAAATTCCAGTTTATAGAACCTATTACTACAGATAAGCAGGTGTATGGTGTTTTCTACAAAACAAACAGAACAGAAAGCGAGCACGGATTTGAATGTTCTACAGAAGAGAAGAACTTTAAAGATATAAAGTCATTAGAAGCTAATGGAAAAAAGACCCTTTCTAATGTAGGAATCACCAGTAGACCTTCAAGTACAAAATTCAGAACTTACAGATTAGCAATTTCTGTTACTGGAGAGTATACTCAATACTTTATGAATTTGGCAGGTGTACCGGCTACGGCTACTGATGATCAAAAAAGAGCTCCGGCACTTGTTGCAATTAACAATACTATGAGCCGTGTGAACGGAGTATTCCAAAAGGATTTTGGAATAAAATTACTTGTTCAGAATTTCCCGAATGTTATCTATACAGATCCGGCTTCAGACCCTTATTCACCAGGTGATGTAGGATCCGAAGGAGCTTGGAATCTGGAACTTCAGAATGCGATTACAGCTCAGGTAACCAATGCCAACTATGACATAGGCCATTTATTCGGTGCTTCAGGAGGAGGAGGAAACGCTGGATGCATCGGCTGTATATGTGTTGATCCAACAACGACTGTACCTGCAGGTAAAGGATCAGGATTTACTTCACCAGCTAATAGTATCCCAAGTGGAGATGCTTTTGATATTGACTATGTGGCTCATGAAATGGGGCATCAGTTAGGAGGAAATCACACATTTTCAAATAAATCTGAAGGAAGTAATGTTAACGTAGAACCAGGAGGAGGAACTACTATTATGGGATATGCAGGAATTACAAGTGATAATGTTCAAATGTCTTCAGATGCCTATTTCCATTATAAATCTGTAGATCAGATTTTAACGAATTTGGACGGTAAGCCTGCCACATGCGGTACCTCTGAGACAATCACGAACAACACGCCACCAGTAATAGCAGCACTTACCTCTTATACAGTGCCTAAAGGGACTGCTTATTATCTGGATGCCTCAGCAACAGATGCAGAAGGAGATGCTATTAATTACACTTGGGAGCAAACAGATAGTGTTACCGGACTGGCTTCAATTTCAGGAGATACGGGATGGGGATACAATACACAGGGTGCATTAACAAGATCCCGCTTTGGAACAAGTAGTGGAAGAAGATATTTCCCAAGCTTTCCACTAGTTATGAATGGAATTCTTACGAACAAAACTGATGCAGCAAATAATCCAAATCCAAATTGGGAGACTGTATCTTATATTCCTAGAACTCTAAGTTATGCTGTAACGGTCAGAGACCAAAATGCACAAAGACCAATGTTGTCTTCTTCAGAAGTTAATACAGTCATTGGAAACGACGGACCTTTTAAATTTAATGGTCTTACTACATCATCAGTTCTGTATAAAAATGCCAATAACATTATTCAGTGGGAAGTAGCCAATACTAATACAGCTCCTTATAACTCACCTAATGTAAAGATTGATTATACTTCAGATAATGGAGCAACCTGGACAGATTTAGTTGCTTCTACACCTAATACAGGGAGCTACACAGTACAAATGCCAAATACAATTACGACACCAATTAAGTTGAGAGTATCAGCAATTGGTAACGTTTTCTATGCTGTTTCTCCTCAAGTTACTGTTGCAGATGCACCTACATCTACAACTGCGGCTCCAACCGGACTTACAACAATAAGCACAGAAGTGTTCAAGACAACAGCCAGAGCATCATGGAATAGCGTAACCGGAGCAACATATTCTGTTAACTATAGAAAACAAGGGACATCAAACTGGTCAAATACAACAAGTACAACAAATTCAGTGGTATTAACAGGTCTTGAAGATGAAACAAATTATGAAGTGCAGGTTGCAGCTGTTGTAAACAGTGTTCCTGGTGCATTCTCCAATAATTATGTATTTAAAACAAACGGCTTAAAGACCGGAATTGATTACTGTATAATGAATTCAGGAACATCTTATGTTGGAGCTATTAGAAAAGTAACAGTTTCAAATCTTGTTTATGATGATCCTTCATTAAGATCATATAAAGATTTATCTGAAGATCCTAGTAAGATTGTCAATTTGGTTCAGGGAACTACGTACGCTATTACACCTGTAGTAAGACAAGCATTTAGCAGTTCCAACGTTCCTTTAAATCTTTCTGTTTGGATTGATTATAATAGAAATGGGGTATTTGAGATATCTGAAAGAATAATTAGCCTTTCCGGAGGTGTTCCTGCAGGAAGTGTAAGTTTTGGAGCACAAAACTTTACAGTACCTTCAACTACATATGCTGGAGATAAGCTTCTAAGAATGAGAATTGTTACGAAGTATAATACGGCTGCTTTAGCAAGTGCATGTGGAGACATCACAACAGGAGGAGGTTCAGTAATGGATCTGCCTGTAAAAATTACAAGTACTCTTGCTGTAAACGAAACAAAAGATGTAAAATCATCTGAAATTTCAATTTATCCGAACCCTGCAGATACTTTCGTAGAAGTGAAAAATCTGAAAGGAAAAGCAGACTATAAAATCTATACTGCTGATGGAAGATTAGCTCAGGAAGGACATATTGACGGACAAAGAATTAATGTAGCTTCATTAATCAAAGGTATGTATGTAATCACGATAAAAGATGACAAAAATACTTACAATACGAAGCTTATCAAAAAATAAGCATACTATTTACTAATAGGAAAGGCCGGGCATTTGCCCGGCCTTTTTCTTTTCATAAATTTAAGGAAAACAGAACGTTAACAGAAGTTTCGTGTTTCGCTCAAAAAAATTAACTTTACGGGGACAAAAATAATTGGAATGCGAAAGACAATTTCTGTGAAAAAACCGGATTTTAATGTATCAGCTCAGGAAAGAGAGATTTACAATTTTGAAAAAGACGGACTTGAACTCAAATCATCCTATGAAAAAAAAGATGTAAAAGATGAATCATTAACGCAGACTTCTCCAGGAATTGCACCCTATCTTAGAGGTCCGTATTCCACCATGTATGTTCAAAAACCATGGACAATCCGTCAGTATGCCGGATTTTCTACAGCTGAAGAATCCAATGCATTTTACAGAAGAAACCTTGCTGCAGGCCAGAAAGGACTTTCAGTAGCATTTGACTTAGCAACACACAGAGGATATGACTCTGACCACTCAAGAGTAGTAGGAGATGTAGGAAAAGCAGGAGTGGCTATCGACTCTGTGGAAGATATGAAAATCCTTTTCAATGAAATTCCCCTGGATCAGATTTCAGTATCTATGACTATGAATGGAGCAGTACTTCCTATTTTGTCTTTCTACATCGTAGCGGCAGAAGAGCAGGGAGTAAAGCAGGATCAGCTTTCAGGAACGATTCAGAATGATATCTTGAAAGAATTCATGGTAAGAAATACCTACATTTATCCGCCGGCACCTTCCATGAAGATCATCGCAGATATTTTTGAATACACTTCGCAAAACATTCCAAAATTTAACTCCATTTCTATTTCCGGGTACCACATGCAGGAAGCAGGGGCTACACCAGTACTGGAAATGGCTTACACCCTGGCAGACGGTCTTGAATATGTAAGAACAGGAATAAAAGCAGGAATGAACGTAGACGATTTCGCTCCAAGACTCTCTTTCTTCTGGGCAATCGGGATGAATCATTTCATGGAAATTGCTAAAATGCGTGCCGCAAGATATATCTGGGCAACCCTTTTAAAACAGTTTAATCCTCAGAATCCAAAATCTCTGGCATTAAGAACCCATTCACAGACTTCCGGATGGTCTCTGACGGAGCAGGAACCTTTCAATAATATCACAAGAACAGCTATAGAAGCTTTGTCTTCAGCATTAGGAGGAACGCAGTCTCTTCACACCAATGCGCTGGATGAAGCCATTGCCCTGCCTACAGACTATTCAGCAAAAATTGCAAGGAATACACAGATCATTCTTCAGCAGGAAAGCGGAATATGCGATGTTGTAGATCCAATGGGTGGAAGTAATCTTGTGGAAAGCCTTACTCAACAAATGATCGAAGAAGCGATGAGATACATTGATGAGGTAGAGCAGGAAGGTGGAATGACCAAAGCTATCGAAGCCGGAATTCCGAAAATGAGAATTGAAGAAGCTGCAGCTAAAAAACAAGCTAAGATCGACAGTGGAGAAGAATTCATTATTGGAGTGAATTCCTTCAAATCCTCATTAAAACAGGATCAGATAGAAATATTAGACATTGATAATACAGAAGTTCGCAGAAAGCAGATCGAAAGGCTGAATACCATTAAAGCAGAACGAAATGCTGACGCTGTAGAACAAATCCTGAATGAAATCCGCAAAAGTGCTCAGACAGGGAAAGGAAATCTTCTGGCATTATGCATCGAAGCAGCAAGAAGAAGAGTTACCCTTGGAGAGATGAGTGATGCCATGGAAGAAACCTTTGGAAGATATAAAGCAAATATTAAAACAATCTCTGGTGTATACGCTATGAATGCCGGTAAAAACGAATACTTTGAAAAAGCCCTTAATCTGACTCAGAAATTTGAAGAAGAAGAAGGACGCCGCCCAAGACTTATGGTCGCCAAAATGGGACAGGACGGTCATGACAGAGGTGCAAAAGTAGTGGCAACAGCATTTGCTGATATGGGATTTGATGTGGATGTAGCTCCTTTATTCCAGACACCTGAAGAAGTGGCTAAACAAGCTGTAGAAAACGATATTCATATTTTAGGAGTATCATCATTGGCTGCCGGACACAAAACATTAGTTCCTCAGGTAGTAGAAGAATTATCCAAACTGGGAGCCGATGATATTACCATCGTTGTGGGGGGAGTAATTCCTCAGCAGGATTATGAATTCCTTTATGCCAATGGTGCAGACTTTATTTTCGGGCCTGGAACCAACCTTCCGAAATGTGCAGTAGAAATTCTGGAAAGATTTTTAGAAAAATAAAAAGAAAAGTTTTAATTTCATCACAGAGATTAAAACATACCCCATGAATCTAAAAAATATAATAAAGCCTACGAGGAAAAAAATGTTTCTTCTCGTAGGCTTATTTGTTATTACAGGTGTCTTCTTGCTGGGTTCAGGGAAGAACAATAGATCAATGCAAAGCTCGAAGGTTGTTGCAGATACTGCTTTGGTTAAAAAGCATTTGACCGCAATGACTCAAACCCCACAATTTAGAAACCATAAAAATATAGACCAGCTGAATGCGGTTGCAGACTATATCCATCAGACTTTTAGTACTTATGGTGACAGCACTGCTTACCAGGAATACAAAGTTGATGGAAAAATATATAAAAACGTTATTTCATCCTTTGGAACAGAAAATAAGAAGCGGATCATTATAGGTGCTCATTACGATGTTTGTGGAGATCAGCAGGGAGCAGACGACAATGCTACAGGAGTTACTGCTCTTCTGGAGCTCGCAAGAATGCTTAAAGGACAGAAACTGAATTACAGAGTAGATCTTGTTGCCTATACCTTGGAAGAACCTCCTTATTTCAGGACTGAAAATATGGGAAGCTATGTCCATGCAAAATATTTAAAAGACAACAAGATCGATGTCTATGGAATGGTCAGTGTAGAAATGATCGGTTACTTCAAAGATGAAAAAGATTCCCAGAGTTTTCCTGTAAGTATTCTTTCCTGGATATATGGTGATCAGGGAGATTTCATTACATTGGCGAAAAAAATCAGTGGAGCAGGTCCTTTCGTAAGAAATTTCATAGGTAATTTTAAAGATTCAGGACAGATAAAAACAGAAACGTTCTCAGCCCCAAAATTTGTAGCAGGAATAGACTATTCCGACCATCTGAACTATTGGAATTTTGACTTTCCCGCGCTCATGATCACGGATACTTCCTTCTTCAGAAATAAAAATTATCACGAACCCTCGGATACGCTGGAAACGCTCGATACAAAGAGAATGACAAAAGTTATTGACGCCATTTTTCTCAGCATTATTCACCTTAAGTGAAAAAAATATTTTGATTCTCAGAAAAATTTATATATTTGCACCTGAAAATCAAGTTTAACCAAATAAAAACAACGAAGCAATGTTCAGAACTAAACAGAATTCTACAGTTGGATTACCCCTTATGGTGGTAAGGCTTCGCGGTTTGGTACATTCTTAGAATAACAGTACAATGAAATATCAAAACCCGAAGTCGTAGAGATTTCGGGTTTTTTATTGCGCAATATTTCAAACTCCCAAGTTTACCCGAAATCTTTTTAGTGTCATTACAGACATGACAGGAAGAGGTATATTCCTCAGAACTGTTACGGTCTACTATTAATCCATTCAACTAGTATTTTAGTTGATTAAAAGTTGCGTGAGATAAAATAAATAAACTTTTACGATCTCACATCATACTTCTGTTAACAATGGAAAATGATAACCTTCTGTTTTCCCGCCTGAGAAGTGCAAGAAGCAGAAAAAGAACAATTAGAAAAGATGTAGAAAAACAGATCAGAAAAAAATATCGACGTAGTGATAAACTTAGGGATATCAGACGAAATACCCCATGGATTCCTTTGGATAAGCCTTATCAAAGAGGATTTGTAAGATTCTTTGTAGTAAGAGAAGATGTAATGAGATCTAAATACGGAGAGTTCTTTGAAGGAATTCTGAAGAAAATCAATACTTACATGTATTCTGAAAGCAGAAAATTTCTTAAAAAGAAAAGAAAATCCGGAAGAAGAATCTATGTGGAAAGAGAACAGAAGCTCAATAGAGTTTCAACATATGCCTGGAATGATCCGAAATTCGGACTTACACCAATGGAAAGGCAGTATTTTTTGCAAAAAGAGGAATATTGCCCTTTAAGGAAGAGGTATGATATTTACTACGAATTCATTGAACCATGGAGGTTTATCCTTAGAATAAGACCCAATATGATTACCCATTATAAGCCTGTAGATTTCGAACTTGAAAAAGAATATGCAGAGCTGGAGTCCTATTTGAGACAACATAAGGTTGCTGGGATTATCCATAAAACAATATATGGAAAGCCAAGTTCATGGAAGATGAAATACAAATCTGATCAAAATGAAAGTACAAAATATTTTCACTATAAAATGTCTGCAACAGAGATTGCAGAAAGCTTACAGGACGTATAAGTAAGTCCAACTGTTATTTAAAACAAAAACAATGGGAAATTTAAAACTAAAAGGAAAAGATATATTAAAACTGGGCTATCCAAATAATCAAAGCGTAAACGTAGCATTGGAAGTCATGAAAAGAAATTTTGCAACAAAGAATATTCACCACGTAAAATCTCTTTTAAAGGAAATCCTGCTGAATCCAGAAGAATTTGAAAAAGATCTCACCTTCGGACAAATTGCAGAAACCCTGCTTTCATCCAAAAAGACAGAAAAAAGAATGCTGAATTCACAGCGTGCTTCATTTCAGATTTTTGGTAACAATATCTCTGAAGAGGCGAAAAATCAGTTGTATACTGCTTTGAAGCTGCCTGTTTCTACTCAGGGAGCATTAATGCCCGATGCGCACAGCGGTTACGGACTTCCGATAGGAGGAGTTCTGGCAGTGGAAAATGCTGTAATCCCTTACGGCGTAGGAATGGATATTGGCTGCAGAATGAGCCTTAGTATTTTGGATACACCGGTTTCATATCTTGAAGGAGCAAGAGATAAATATGAAAAAGCGCTTGCTGAACATACAAAATTCGGAATGTATGAAACGCATAAGTCTCACATTGATCATGAGATTTTCGAAAGAGATACATTCGATATGATCCCGATCTTAAGAAGATTAAAGGGAAAAGCAATCAAACAGATGGGTTCCTCAGGCGGAGGAAATCACTTTGTGGAATTCGGAGAAGTGGAAATCACTGAAGAAGATGAGCAAATTGGTCTGCCAAAAGGAAAATATCTGGGAATCCTTTCTCATAGCGGCTCAAGAGGTCTGGGAGCGGAGATTGCCCAGTATTACTCAAGAGTGGCAACAGAACAATGTCCATTACCAAAAGAAGCTCAAAACTTTGCCTGGCTGGATCTTAGTACCCACTTGGGATTGGAATATTGGACAGCAATGAATCTTGCCGGAGATTATGCCTCTGCCTGTCATGATGATATTCACAGAAGGCTGGTAAAAGCTGTTGGCGGAAGGGTAAAAGCCAGAATTGAAAACCATCACAACTTTGCCTGGAAAGAAATCCATAACGGTAAAGAAGTGATTGTTCACCGAAAAGGAGCAACACCTGCCAATGAAAATGAACTGGGGATGATTCCCGGATCCATGACGGAAAAAGGATTTATCGTCCGCGGAAAAGGAAATCCTGAATCCCTGAATTCAGCATCACACGGCGCAGGAAGAGCGCATTCAAGAGGAGAATGCAGAAGCCTTTTCACTCAGCATGATATCAAAAAAGAACTGAAATTGAAAAATGTAACCCTGATGGGCGGAAATGCAGAAGAAGCCCCTATGGCTTACAAAGACATTAATGAAGTGATGAATGCACAGAGCGAACTGGTAGATATTCTGGGAACTTTTCAGCCGAGAATTGTGAGAATGGACAGATAATTGGGTTGATGGTTTGTAGTTGTCAGTTGAAACACCGGCTGTCAACTATAAACTCTCAACTTTTAATTTTAAAAAACAAAAAAATGGGAGCACCACATAACATAAAAAGATATGGTGAAGTCTGGCCGGAATTCAGAATCCGGTTAGGACTCGAAATTTTAAATAGATTAAAAGATAAAATCATTATATCAGGAGGCTGGGCATGGCATTTTATGTCGGAAAAAGGACATAGAGAATACAAACATGCCCACGATCATAAGGATATTGATGTTTTTGTAAAGAAAGAGAATGTTGCAGACGTGGTTATCATTCTTCAGCAGGAAGGATTTCAGAAAGTCTGGACCCGATATGACCATCTGCCGAGTGAGGAAAACTTTCGCAGGTACGAGAAAACGGTGGAGTTGGAAAATGAAAAGGTCTGCAGAATTACCATTGACTTCTTTGAGAAAGATGATCTTGAGACTATTGAAGCCAATGGTTTTACCGTTGTGAAACCTGAAATTTTACTTTCTTTTTACAGAAATATCCACTCCAGCGACAAATGCTGGGCAGTAATGGCTGCAAAAAATTTATTAGAAAAAGGAATAGATCCGGTAGGACATCCTTTATTAAGCAAAATGCCAACATAAAATGGAAAAATTAATACAGATCACTTCAGGAAGAGGGCCTTTAGAATGCCAATGGGTAGCAGCCAAGGTTCTGAAGACCTTTCTTGAAGAGGCAAAACAAAATACAATAGAATACGAAATCATTCATCGTGAGAACGGTGATGAGAACCTGACATTAAAATCAGTGACCTTGCTTTTAAAAGGGAAAGATCTAATCCCGTTTTTAAAAAACTGGCTGGGAAGTGTTTGCTGGACAGGGAAAAGCACATTCAGGAAACTGCATAAAAGAAACAATTGGTTTATCGGAATCTTTGAACTTGAAAATATAAAAATGATTGATTTCAATGAAAAAGATATCCGGTTTCAGACCGCCAGAAGCCAGGGAAGCGGAGGGCAAAACGTAAACAAGGTGAATACCGCGGTACGGGCTACCCATATTCCTACTAACGAGACTGTTTTTGTACAGGATTCCCGTTCACAGCTGGAAAATAAAAAACTATCCATTATCAGATTAAAAGAAAAAGTAATGACGGTTTATATCCGGCAGCTGGAAAGAAAGCTGAAAGATACCTGGTATCTTCAGATGCAGGTAGAACGCGGAAATCCGGTTCGGACATTTTCAGGAACAGATTTTAAAAAGAATTATGAAGACAAGACATTCAAAAAACAGAGGAATGCCTTGAAAAATGAATTAAAAAACTACAACAATGACCTTAACTAAAAATAAATATTATTTTGAGGCCTTAGATAATTATCCATACAGCCTTCCCTCATGCTTAGAGGCATTAAACTATGCTTTGTCATATGATCCGGAAGATGCAGACAGTTTGTGTCTGATGGGAAGAATTTATAGTGAAATGCTGTTTGATTATGAAAAAGCTAAACTGTATTTCGAAGAAGCGATGCAATGCAATATTTCTAATCTGAATACACCACAATATCATATCAAGTGCCTTTTAGACAATGAAGACCTGGATGATGCAGAAAAACTGATTGACTATTCTTTAAAGATAAAAGGAATAGATAAAAGCAGAATCCTTATCCATCAGTCTTTACTGTTTGAAATCAGATTAGAATATAAACAAGCTTTGAAACCTTTAAAGCTTGCCCGAACATTTGCCTATGATCAATGCATGCTTGATTTCTTAAAAAGCAGAGAAAAATTTATAAAAAGTAAAATGTCACAGAAAAAGAAGAAAAAAATAATTGAAAAAATTAAAAAACATTAATTAATTTCACTTTTTGATAAAAAAATCTAAATTAATATTTTAATATCGCAAATAATTTATAGTTTTGTTGTATAAAAACCAATCTTATGAACAAAAAATTATTTTTATTACCTGTATCTGTAGTGTTTCTTTTCTGTTTTGGGAAAATAAATGGCCAGAACTCCAACAGGATTATTCAGGATTATTATCAAAAAAGTGGAAAGCTAAACCAAAATAAAGTGGGGGTTATCATTCTGAACGAAGATATGTCCAATAGTTTAGGTGCAAATATTGTGAATGTACAGCAGACTTATAATGGGCTGAGAGTATATAATGCATTGGGAAAAGTCATCATTAAAGGGGATCAGATACTCTCTGAAAATAACGACTTTAACAGAAATATTGTTGCTGCCAGTACAGCAAAAGTACATGAGAGATTTTCAGATGACCTTCTTAAGCAAAAACTGGGATTAAGTGCTATTTCGGATACAGACTATTTACCTGATGTCTATTTTGAGAAGAATGGTAAGTATATTCTGGCTAAAGAACTGTTTGTTTCAGATCAAAATTCTTCAGATGTGTGGCATGTACTTGCTGATGCTGAAAGTGGAGAAATACTCAGTAAAGATAATATGACACTAAACTGCAGCTTTGAAGATCACGGTCGTTCTCATGAAGCAGTATCCAATGAATGGGAGAAAACATCAGCAGGGGAGAATCAAAGTAAGCTGTTAAATGCCATGTGGGCACCTACAAATGCATCTTATAATGTTTTTCCATTGCCAGTGGAAGCTCCTACGTTTGGGGCTCGCGCATTGGTAAATAATCCATGGGACTTAGTTGCATCACCGGAAGGCTGGCATTCTGATGGAACGAACAGCTATACCAATACAAGAGGAAATAATGTATATGCATATTCAGATCAGGATAATACGAATAATCCGGGATATTCCCCGGACGGAGGAAGTTCCCTCACTTTCAATTTTCCTTTTGCCGATGGGAGATATGATAATCCTATAACCTATAGAGATGCTGCGATTACCAATCTGTTTTACATGAATAATAAGATGCATGATATCTTTTATAAATTCGGATTTACAGAAGCCGCCAGAAACTTTCAAACGAATAATTTTGGAAAAGGAGGTATACAGGGAGATGCTGTAAGAGCTGAGGCTTTTGACGGAAGCGGTCTTAATAATGCCAATTTCGCTGCAGGCTATGAAGCGGTCATTAGTGGAACTACTTATCTTTCTGTACCAAGAATGCAAATGTATCTTTGGGACAGAACACAGCCAGCCAATGATCCTATCTTACGATATCAGTATAATGCTCCGGCTGCTATTGTAAACCGACCTAAAGTGGCAACCGGAGGGGCG
The DNA here is from genome assembly GCF_036543225.1 of Chryseobacterium sp. CFS2. NCBI lineage: Bacteria > Pseudomonadati > Bacteroidota > Flavobacteriia > Flavobacteriales > Weeksellaceae > Chryseobacterium > Chryseobacterium sp. CFS2. The sequence goes on along the minus strand of NZ_JAZHQU010000008.1, from coordinate 162,431 downwards.
AGTTTTGGCCCTCTTCTGTTAGGTGGCCAAACGGTAACAGGAGATCTGAAAATTGCTACACCGGATGATGCCTGTACAGCTCTTGCAGCAGGAAGTATGACAGGAAAAATAGGAATTGCCAAAAGAGGAACCTGCAGTTTTGCCACCAAGGTTAAAAATATGCAGCTTGCAGGAGCTTTGGGAGGAATTATCTATGATCCTAATAATGTGGATCCTATTTCAATGGGGGGAGATAATGCCGTGACAGGAATTACCATTCCTTCCATTATGATGGGGAAAACAGAAGGCGAGTATATTGTAAATCAAATTAATACAGGAGAAACTGTCAATACAACATTAAATTTCGACTATAATGGCTTTAAACATTCCAGTCTGGATAATGGAATCGTTGCCCATGAATATGGACATGGCATTTCAAACAGATTAACAGGGCAGGGATATAGCTGTCTTCAAAGTGCTGAGCAGATGGGTGAAGGATGGTCAGATTATTTTGCTTTAATGCTTACAACAAGACCTGGAGATACATCAGCGCTGGCGAGAGGAATTGGAACCTATACAAGTAGCCAGCCTATTACAGGAGGTGGTATCAGACCTGCCAAATATTCACCAGACTTTAGTGTAAACAATTATACGTATGGCAAAACCAATACTGTTTCAGGACCACATGCCATTGGGTTTATCTGGGCAACAATGTTGTGGGATCTTACCTGGAAGTACATTGAAAAATATGGATATAACAGTGATGTCATGGCAAGCAGTACTTCCGGAAATGCTAAAGTGCTGCAAATAGTAATGGACGGACTGAAATTACAGGCTTGTAACCCTTCATTTATTGATGGAAGAAATGCAATTCTTCAGGCTGATGCTGTAGGTAATGCAGGTTTGGATAAATGTATGATCTGGAACACCTTTGCTAAAAGAGGTCTAGGGGTAAATGCTTCAGCAGGAAGTAGTTCTGCGGCTAATGATCAGGTGGAAGACTTTACGGTACCGCAAGAATGTATTACGGCACTGGCCACTCAGGATGTTAAACTTTCAGATCAGAAATTTATTATTTTTCCTAATCCTACTTATGATGAATTCTTTGTAGGAAATATAGACAAATCTTCTAAAGAAGTTAAGATCAGAATGTTTGATATGTCAGGAAAACTGATATTCTCTGATACCAGAGAATCAGGTTCTAAAAAAGCCATTTCTACTCAGGGATTCCAGAAAGGAGTTTATATGGTTCATATCCAGCAGGGAGAGAAAGTTCAGGTTGAAAAACTAATGGTAAGATAAGTTGTTAAGTACTATTTTCAACAAAAAATACCCTTGATATATTACAAAAGAAGGCCTCATTTTTGAGGCCTTCTTTTATTTCTTATTTACAGAGATCAGATAATCATACACCATTTGATGCTGGTCATCAGTTAACTTAGCCTTTGGAGCCATTCTGCTTAACGTGTTGATCCATCCCTGGTTGTCATGCTTGGTAGGTTCTGGCAGCTTATGACATTTTGCACAGGAATTTTCAAAAATGGTTTTTCCTTGTGCCAACTGCTCAGATGAGGTATACTTTGGCCCTGTAACAGCCACACTTTTTGGCCCGCAGGACACCAGAAATGCTGATGCTGCGATACCGGTTAAGATGAGTTTTTTCATACCATATTTTTGTTTGATGATTACTTTTTCACAGAAACAATATAATCATACACCCATTGGTGCTGTTCGTCCGTCAGTTTTGCTTTTGGAGCCATAGAATTCATGATTCCTACCCATTGTACAGGATTGTGTGAAGCAGGATCAGGTAATTTATGACATCTTCCACAAGAGTTTTCAAAAATAGTTTTCCCCTGAGCAATCTGTTCTGCAGTAGATGTAGATGTTCCTGCAGTAGTGGCGGATGTAGAAGCTTTCGGCGTACAGGAAACCAGCAAAATAGCAGTAAACGAAGCCGCAGCGATGAGTTTTTTCATGTTTCTTCTTTTTGATATATAACAAATGTAATAAATTCCTTAAGCCTTTGATACAGGGCGTTCTAGTTTTAATTTAGAAGAAATAAAAATTGAATTCATGAAAAATCGTTAATTTCCAATGAAAACAATTTAGATCTTTTGTCTTATCATTATGAGCGGGCTATTGACCATTCGCATTTTAATTGTTAATTTTGAATTAATGAAATTTACTACAGAAGAGTTAATAGAAGGAATACAGTCAGGAAATAAACGCCTGATTGCAAAAGCTATTACATTGGTTGAAAGTAAAAAAGCAGAACACAGAGTACAGGCAGAAGATCTATTGAAGAAAATTATGCCTCTTACCGGAAACTCTGTGAGAGTAGGAGTAACAGGAGTTCCCGGAGCGGGAAAATCCACTTTTATAGAAAACTTTGGCCGCTTGGTTATTGCTCAAGGTAAAAAAGTAGCTGTTTTAGCAATTGATCCCAGTTCGGCAATCAACAAAGGAAGTATTTTAGGGGATAAAACCAGAATGGAAGAACTTGCCAAAGAAGAGAATGCATTCATACGTCCTTCTCCTAGTTCGGGTTTTTTGGGTGGAGTAGCCAATACTACCTTTGAAACCATGATGATTTGTGAGGCTGCAGGGTATGATTATATTTTGATAGAAACCGTTGGCGTAGGGCAGTCAGAAGTATTGGTTGCCGATATTACCGATGTTTTTCTATTCCTTAAAATCATTGGTGGTGGAGACGAACTTCAGGGTATAAAAAGGGGAATCATGGAAATGGTAGATCTTATTTTCATCAACAAAGTAGATCAGGACAATCTTCAGAAAGCCAAAAATACAAGACTTGAATTAAAAAGAGCGCTGGATTTTATTCCACCTAAAGAAAAAGGATGGAAAATCCCAGTTTTATTAGGCTCTGCCCTTTACAATGAGGGATTACAGGAAGTTTATGATACAATTTTCGAATTTATTGATCTGAAAAAGAAAAGCGGACGTTTTGAAGAAATTCGTGTTCAGCAGGCTGAAAAACGCTTCGAATACTGGGTTCAGGAATATATTTTATCACTGATGAAAAAGAGCGATGCAGTAGAGGAAGCTTACCATATGCATAAAAAAAATGCTTCAGCTATGGTTTCGAATCCAAGTACTGAAGCAAAATTATTTGTTGAAAAATTTTTATCTAACGAAAAAAGAGATTAAAGTTTCTCTTTTTCCTGTTTTACCTCTGTTTTAGAAATATATCCGTCATAAGTAATGGGCTGTCTGTCGCTACTTCTTACAGAAACGAAAGCTTTACCGTTTTTAAAGACTTCAATATTAAGTTCATCAACATTTCTTGCATCTTTAGGCTTGAACTTTAAAGTCCAGGTTCCTTTTTTATTTTGAGTTTTAGTTACTGTAAAATCTTTGGAAGTAAATCGGTAACTGTTATCACTTGCTCCTCCATAAGTTGGATTGAACATCCTTCCAAAATAAGGAAGCACTACATCCAAAGTGTTTTTGCTTACATCAATGGTATACTCTCCATTGAGATTAAGTACTCTCGTCGCAGTAGAATTAGGCATTGAGTTCAACACATTAATAACATCATAATTCGTCGGGTTGGCTCTTTGTGCATAAAAAGTAAACTCCTGAGAATCTATCAAATTATCCACTGTTTTCGGATCTAATGATCCTTGTGAAGCACAACTCTGAAAGAAGAACAGGAATCCAAAAATCGTCAGTAAAGAAATATACTTTTTCATAATGAGATAATTATTAAATTTAGACAGCAAAATGTATGCAAATATATTCTTTCTGGAATATTTTGGAATAAAAATTGTTAAGGTTGAATTATTAACACTCAAACTATGAAAGTTACACATCTATTTGGAATAGGAGCTATTGCTCTGTCGGCTGTTGCCTGTACTACGAACCCAATTACTGGAAGATCGTCTTTACAGCTGGCCAATAACTCGGAAATTTTAACAATGTCTTCACAGGAATATAGAACGACATTGTCTAAAGGTAAAGTAATTACCGGTACGGCAGATGCAAAGAGAGTGGTAAATGTAGGGAACAGAATTAAAAGCGCTGCAGAAAGATATTATCAAAGTATCGGTAGATCAGCAGATCTTGCCAGCTACAGCTGGGAATTCAATCTTCTGCAAAGCAGTGAGCTGAATGCCTGGTGTATGCCTGGTGGTAAAGTAGCCGTTTATACCGGAATATTACCGATCACAAAAGACGATAACGGTCTTGCGGTGGTAATGGGACATGAAGTTTCCCACGCGCTGGCAGGCCACGGAAATGAAAGAATTTCTCAGGCAATGGTAGCTCAGTATGGAGGTGCAATCCTGGGAGGAACCATCTCAAATTCACAATGGGCAAGTGTTTTCCAGAAGGTATATCCTATTGGTTCACAAGTGGCTTTATTGAAATATGGAAGAGGTCAGGAATCTGAGGCAGATGAAATGGGTCTTTACCTGATGTCTATGGCTGGATATGATCCAAGAGCGGCTATCCCTTTCTGGAATAGAATGGAAGCTGCATCTTCAGGAGCAAGACAGCCGGAATTCTTATCTACCCACCCAAGTCCGGAAACCAGAATTTCAGATATCAATAAAGATCTTCCGAAAGCTTTAGAATACTATAAGGCTGCGGGAGGAAAAATATAATTAGAATTTTAATCTTGAGTAAGGCCTTATTAAATTTTTAGTAAATTTGGTAAGGCTTTTTTATAAAATCACCTAAACACAATATTATGAAGAGTTTATCAATTACCGGACTTATACTTTTAGCTGTTTCAGCATTACTTTTCTATTTAACGACTGATTTTGCCGTAGAACAAATAAAAATCTCTCATATTATGGGAATCATGGCAGGAGTTGGGATAGGGCTTATCATTGGAGGAATGGTAGGGTATTTAAGTAAGGGAAGCGCTATCAAAGAAGAACAGAAGAAAAAAGAATTTAAGCAGCTACAGAAAGATAAAGAAGAGCTTGAAAAGCAGGCTGCAGAAATTGCAAAACGTCAGGCTGAACTTGAAAATCAAAATAAAAACCCTCAAATTTAAATTTGAGGGTTTAAAGTTGTTATTTTCGATAATTCATTAGAATTTATATCCTAAACCTACCATAAACAGGTTAGGTCTGTTGTCATACCTGATTTCAGAACCGGAAACTTTATTGATGAAATTTCTTTCGTCTTTACTGAAAGCTCCTTCATATCTTGCATTTACAATAAGCTTTTTAATTTCAAGCTGCGCACCAAACTGGTAGCCTACTGTAAAGTCATTCTTAGCATTTTCTTTGAAATCATTGTAAGTATTGTCTTTGTTTAAGTTAAAACTTCCAACGGGTCCTACAAAAACTCCCAGCATATTCCCCAAAAGATTATATCCTAAAAGAACGGGAACATCAATACGGTTGCTTTTTACATCAAAAGTAGTGTTCTCTGTAGTAAACTCATTTTTGAAGTGAGTATAATAGATTTCAGGCATCACGAACAATGAAGTAGGAAGTCCTACTTTTAATGAAAGTCCTACGTTAAAACCTACATTATTTTTACCTGTTCCATCAATGGCATCATTCACTGTTCCTTTGATATTGGACCATGAAGGCGAGCCTGTTGGAAAAATTAAGTTAGCCTTACCTGCCAGTGAAATCTGTGCAGAAGCCCACATTGAAAACCCTAATAACGCTATACTAAGTACCTTTTTCATTATCGTCTATTTTTGTATTTGTAGTTTCAATCGTTTTATTATTCTCAAGTAAATAGTCTCTCAGCTCTTTAAATAGTTCTGAAGAATAAACGAAATCAATCAGATTTTTATTGCCTGCAGTAATCAGAATGTCTTTGTTGCCTTCCCATTCTTTGATTCCCAGTCTTAGGTATACAATTTTCTCGCCAATCGTCATTACAGAGTTCATATCGTGGGTATTGATGATGGTTGTAGTATTGTATTCTTTTGTGATTTCATAAAGAAGATCGTCAATGATCTTTGAGGTATACGGATCGAGTCCGGAATTGGGCTCATCACAGAACAGGTATTTGGGATTATTTACAATAGCTCTGGCAATAGCCACCCTTTTTTGCATTCCTCCTGAAATCTCGGACGGATATTTTCTTTCCGCTTTGTCAAGATGTACTCGTCCTATTACTTCAAAAACTCTTTTCTTTTTTTCTCTGTAGGTAAGGTTGGTAAACATATCCAGAGGAAACATAATATTTTCTTCCACAGTTAAGGAATCAAATAAGGCACTTCCCTGGAATACGGTTCCGATTTCTGAACGAAGATGCTGTTTTTCATCTCTCGTCATGGTATTGATATCCTTACCATCAAAAAGGATTTCTCCTGAGGAAGGCATATAAACATTCAATAAACTCTTTAAAAAAACAGTTTTTCCGGAACCACTCTGCCCAATGATTAAGTTTACTTTTCCTTTATCAAATGAAGTTGAGATTCCCTTCAATACTTCAACATCATCAAAACTTTTCTTAAGATCTTTTACCTCAATCATCAGCTTAATATTAATTGGGTTAAAATTAGTTCAGAAATGATAATGAATACCATTGTCCATACCACGGCCTGCGTACTTGCTCTACCAACTTCCAGCGATCCTCCTTTTACATTGTATCCGAAATAAGAAGGAACTGTTGCAATGATAAAGGCGAAAACGATTGTTTTGGTAAATGCATAGTAAATAAATAAATTCGGCATATACATTTGAATACCAACGATATAATCGTTTTCTGTCCAGTTTCCTGTTAAAATCCCGGCAATATATCCACCACCAATACCAAATACGATACTGATAGCAATAAGAAGGGGATTAAACAGCATACAGGCGATAATTTTAGGAAATATCAGAAAATTGGGTGAGTTTACTCCCATGATATCCAATGCATCAATCTGTTCGGAAACTCTCATAGTTCCAATACTTGAAGCAATATAAGAACCTACTTTACCCGCCAGAATAAGACTGATAATGGTGGGTGCAAATTCCAGAACCAAAACCGCTTTCGTAGCATATCCTACAAATGAAGGCGGAATAGGAAAAGAAGAAGCATCAAAGTTGTTGAACATCTGAATAGCCACTACAGCTCCAACAAATATGGATGTGAAGATGACAAGTCCGAAAGAATTTACTCCCAAATCATTAATTTCTCTCATGAACAGCTTCCAGAAAACCCTCATTTTCTGAGGTTTCTGCAGGGATTTTCCCAAGAGGATAATGTATTCCCCTACTGCTGTGAAAAACTTTTTTAACATACTGCTAAATTAGACTTTTTTATTTAATTGGGCTACAGTCAAGAATAAGACTAAAGCCTGGTTTTGTGTTAAATTATTTCAATATAAACCTTATTCGGTTTATTATTTTGCATTTTTATCTCCTCCTATCACCAATAAAACGGTTTTCAAAATAATAACCAGATCGAGTACAAAACTCCAGTTTCTTACATAGAAAGCATCGGCCAGAACCCTTTTTTTCATCTCTACTTCCACGTCTCCGAAGTCACCACGCAATCCATTCACCTGAGCTAATCCCGTAATACCAGGATTGACCATGCTTCTTAAGCTGTATCTTCCGATTTTGGGTTTATAATAATTATCAACAGCCAGCATATGCGGACGCGGACCTACCACAGACATTTCACCCTTCAATACATTAATGAATTGGGGAAGCTCATCAAGACTGGTTTTTCTTAAAAATCTACCCACTTTGGTAATCCTGGAGTCGTTTACTGATGTGGTTTTAGTTGTAGATTCATCATTAACAACCATGGTTCGGAATTTAAAACAATGAAAGACTTCTTCATGAAAACCATATCTTTTTTGAAGGAAAAAAACCGGACCTTTGGAAGTGGTTTTGATTAATATGGCAATGATTGGAAATACCCATGAGCAAATTAAAACCAATATAATGACAGAAAAGAAAATGTCGAACGTTCTTTTCATCAGGAAATTAGAATAATAATCTAAGGGATATCTAGCCTGATTCAGTACTGGCTGAGTCTGTATATATCCAAGATCATACAAGAAAAAATCACTTTGTGTGATACTTGGAATAAGTGAAATATGAATCTTATTATCTTCTGCCAGTTTGAAAAGTTCATTCTGAATCCATTCATCATAAGAGTTTTCCAGAGATAAAAACAGGGTATGAATCCCGTTCTTTTTCCAGAAAGCAACCAGTTCATTAATATTGATATCAGAATTTTCGTATTCAAATATTCTGTATCCATAATCTTTACGTTCTGTGAAGATATTCTTAAGGATCTCTGTAGAATGATTATCTCCCAAAAACATTACATTCCTGTAGTTGGCTCCAAGGGATCGTAAGTATTTAATGGCGAAATAGACCAGTGATTTTGCCAGGAAAATAGAAATAAAAAGATAAAGGGAAAGCCAGTAAATATCCGAATTAAAAAATACATTATAACTTACCTTTCCTATAAGCAGTACGCCAAGTATAAAAAAGAGGAAATGGATTAAAAGGCGTTCAAGAAACAACGTATAAGTAAGGTTCCTCGGAATATTGTATATTTTTGTCCTACCACTCAGGAGCACCCAGAACAAAAATAACAGAATCAGAGAAAAACTATTCTGATACCAGGTTTCTTTATTGTATTTTAAACTTTCGTTTCTGCTTATAAAAAAGAATATGAAGATAGATGCAATAACCATGAGGTCAAGCAACATAATGATTGATTTCAGGTATCTAGAGTATCGAATTCTCTGCATCTATCAGTATTATAGCGGATAAGCCCGGCTAATTTACACTTTTTTACGGTATATTCAGATATTTGTGCGTCTGAACAGAAGCCTGCCATTCCGGATTTTCCAGGATAAAATCTGTTATCTTAGGATACATATCATCTCTCTTGCTCCATTCACTCTGAAGATAAAGCTTACAGTTTTCAGAAACTTTTGAAGCCTGTTCCTGAGCAAACGTAAAGTCATGCTGATTGAAAATGATTACTTTAAGCTCATGGGCCTTTTGATAAATCTCTTCTTTAGGCAATCCTGTTTTCTTTGGCGAAAGAGTAATCCAGTCCAACTGTCCGCTCATAGGATAAGCTCCCGAAGTTTCGATATGTACTGTACATCCCAGTTCTTTCAATCTGGAAGTCAATATATCCAAGTTCCACATTAGAGGTTCACCACCCGTAAGAACAATTGTTTTACAATGTTTTGCAGCTGTTTCTGCAATTTCTACTGTATTCATCAGAGGATGGAGTTCCGGATCCCAGCTTTCTTTTACATCACACCAGTGACATCCTACATCACAACCTCCAAGTCTGATAAAATAGGCTGCTTTTCCGGTGTGTGCTCCTTCTCCCTGTAAAGTGTAAAAATGCTCCATTACAGGGAGCATTTTACCTTCTTTTAATAAAATATCTTCTTCTTTATTCATTTTAAAATTAGTCGTTATAGACCGAAGTTTTGTAGGCAATGATGGTATTTTTCATCAACATTGCTCTTGTCATAGGGCCTACTCCTCCAGGTACCGGTGTAATCCAGCTTGCTTTTGCAGCACAGCTGTCAAAATCTACGTCACCTGCAAGGTAATATCCTTTTGGAGAATCATTATCTACTCTTGTAATACCCACGTCAACAATTACAGCTCCTTCTTTGATCATATCTCCTTTCAGGAAATGGGGATCTCCCAAAGCAGTAATAACGATGTCTGCCTTTCTTGTATATTCTTCGATGTCTTTTGTGTATGAGTGTGTAAGGGTAACGGTAGAGTTTCCTGGGAAATCTTTTCTTCCCATAAGGATACTCATTGGTCTTCCTACAATTTTACTTCTTCCGATAATTACACAGTCTTTCCCTTTAGTTTCAATATTGTATCTTTCCAATAATGTTAAAATACCAAAAGGAGTTGCCGGTAAGAAAGTATCCATTTCAAGAGCCATTTTTCCAAAGTTTTCAGGGTGGAAACCATCCACGTCTTTTCTAGGATCAATCGCATTGATAATTTTCTCCTGATCAATCTGGTCTGGTAAAGGCAGCTGAACGATAAATCCGTCTACTGCTTTAGATTTATTAAGCTCATCAATTTTTTCCAATAATTCAGATTCAGAAACTGTGCTTGGAAATTTGATTAAGCTGGATTGAAACCCTACTTCCTCACAGTCTTTCACTTTAGAGTTTACATAAGCCTTGCTTGCTCCGTTATTTCCTACAAGAATAGCCACCAAATGCGGAGCTCTTCTTTTGCTAGCGAGAATCTTTTCTACTTCAACCTTGATCTCTGCTTTAATTTCCTTGGATACTTTAAGTCCGTCAAGAATTTCTGCCATTTTTACTTTTTTACTTTATAGATTTACTTTTACTTTCTTTTTACTTACTACTTGTTTTCCTTATAGTAATTGATCAATCCGTTGGTAGAACTGTCATGAGAGCTTATTGCTTCATTGTTTTCAAGCTCAGGAAGGATTTTATTGGCTAATACTTTTCCTAATTCCACTCCAAACTGGTCAAAGCTGAAAATATTCCAGATCACACCCTGAACAAAAATTTTGTGTTCATACAGAGCAATCAACTGACCTAGTGAAAAAGGAGTTAATTCGTTGAATAGTATCGAGTTAGTTGGAGTGTTTCCATGGAAGACTTTGAAATTGATTAGTCTGTCTATTTCTTCATCAGATTTGCCTGCATTTCTCAATTCTTCTTCTACTTCTTCTTCCAGTTTTCCGAAGGCAAGTGCTTCAGTCTGAGCGAAAAAGTTCGCTAATAATTTATCCTGATGATCCGAAACTTTGTTTGGGCTTTTTGCATAGGCAATAAAGTCTGCCGGAATTAATTCTGTTCCCTGGTGGATTAGTTGATAAAATGCGTGCTGGCCGTTTGTGCCTGGCTCTCCCCAGATTATAGGTCCGGTTTCATATTCTACAAATTCACCGTTTCTGTCTACACATTTTCCGTTACTTTCCATATCTCCCTGTTGAAGATAAGCTGCAAATCTGTCCAGATATTGAGAATAAGGTAAGATTGCATAAGTAGTTGCTGCATAGAAGTTACGGTACCATATTCCCAAAAGCCCCATTAATACCGGAACGTTTTCAGAAAAGTCTGCAGTCTGGAAGTGTTGGTCAGTATCAAAAGCACCTCTTAAAAGCTGCTCAAAGTTTTCATATCCTACAGAAAGTACGATACTTAGTCCGATAGCACTCCAAAGAGAATATCTTCCACCTACCCAGTCCCAGAATTCAAAAATATTTTCTTCTGCGATTCCGAACTTTTTAACTTCTTCAATATTAGTGGATAAAGCAACGAAATGTTTTGCTACATCTTCCTGTTTCCCAGCTTTCAGGAACCAGTCTTTTGCTGAATTGGCATTCGTCATTGTTTCCTGAGTCGTAAAAGTTTTGGAAGCAATGATGAATAAAGTGGTTTCAGGATTTAAGCTTTTTACCACTTCTGCGATATGATTTCCGTCTACATTGGAAACAAAATGAACGTTGAGTCTTGTTTTAAAATGCTTTAAAGCCGAACAAACCATAACAGGTCCCAAGTCTGATCCTCCAATTCCGATGTTTACGACATCTGTGATCTCTTTCCCACTGAAACCTTTATGCTCTCCTGAAATAATTTTTTCAGAAAAAGACTTCATGTGCTCAAGAACTCTTTTGATTTGTGGTTTGATATTTTCCCCGTTCACAATAATTTCACGGTCTGAGAAATCTCTTAATGCCGTGTGCAGCACGGCTCTTCCTTCTGTTTCATTGATTTTATCTCCGGAGAACATTTTAGAAATAGCATCTTTTAGCTGGCTTTCTTCCGCCAATTGCAATAAAAGCTCCTTTGTTCTTGAATCAATTAAGTTTTTAGAATAATCAAAAAGATAGTTGTCCTTTTGCAGGGAAAACTCATTAAAACGGTTCGGGTTATATTGGAAAAGGGTTCTAAGATCAAAGTCATTTCCACCGAAGTGTTCATCAAGTGCTTTCCAGCTGTTAGTTTGTGTTGGATTTATTTTTGATAGCATATTACAGAATTTTTATCGTTCAGAAAATCATGTATTGGATGGAAATAGCTCATAATCCATAATGATTTATTTCTGATCTGCAAATTTACGGAAAAATAAAACCTCAGATAAATTTGAAGATGATAAATAACGATTTTTTAAAAAACAAAACCTCAGAAAGGCTCTGAGGTTATATAAAAAGTGTTCTGTGATAGATGTTTAAATGTTATTCATCCATTTCGTTCAGGATATTTTCCAATTGTTTGGCGCTAGGTCCGTAAAAATATTTTGTCCATAAAATAATACTTGCTACAACAGAAAGAACGCCTATCAATACTAATAAAATAAGGGATATTTGATGTTGATGGCTAATATCCGCCAACGATTCACCTTTTTTCTCCAGAAGATTATATGCCACTAAACCTAATGTTATTATAAAATGGGGAAGTAACAAGAATCCAAATGACTGGTATCTTTCCATATTTAATTTGAGTTCGTGGTAGATCTTCCAAAGACTATTTCTTGTGTTTCCGGTATAAAGTTCCGCTTGTTTGTAAAATTGGTAAAATCCGAATAAATAATAACAGGATACTACTACCAATAAAGCATAAGATATATAATAAATGGTATACTGTGAAGGCGGAAATTGGAATAGCATCGGAAAGAAACCAATCAGGATGATGGAAATAACCTGCGCAGGAAATTCCTTTTTCATACTCTTTTGAATCTTTTCTATAGGATGTTTACTTTCCTTTAATTGTTCTATGGTATCAGGAATATGGACATCACTGTCTTCTTTATTCCATTGTTCTTTTAATTGATCAAAATTCATAACCTGATTTTTTTATGATGTGTTGTATTTTTTCTTTTGTTCTGTTGAGTTTTACGCGGGCATTGCCTTCACTAAGTCCTAAATTATTTCCTATTTCCTTGTGTGACATCCCTTCCATGAAATAAAATATGACTGCTTTTTCTAAGGAGTTCAGCTCCTGAACAGCATTGTAGAAAATTTCCAGCTGCCTGTCCTTTGTAGGATTGTAATCCTCCTGCTGTACTTCAAAATGAGCAGGAGCATCTGTATGATTGTTGGATCTTTTCTTTTCTTTTTTTAAATAGGTGATTGCAGTATTGATGGCAACCCGATACATCCAGGTAGAAAACTCACTGTTACCCTTAAAATTCTGATAGGATTTCCAAAGCTGGATAAGAATCTCCTGCTGAAGGTCTTCGCGGTCTTCTACAGAATCTGCATAGATCCGTGAAGCTTTGTATAAAATACCCTTGTGCTGGTTAACGAGCTTTAAAAAAGCGGTTTCAGTTGGATTGCTCACAATAGTTTCATGGTTTGGTTATGGTTATAAGCTCGATACAGGTTTTACCGTGTAGCCTTTTGCCTGTAGAAGAGGAATAATTCCGTTTTCACCCATAAGATGAGAGCCTCCAACGGCAAAGAAAGAACTTTCTTTTTTCATCATGTCCGGCATTACTTTTACCCAGTTTTGATTTCTGTTGGTAAGCATAGCCTTTTCCTGCTGAGCATTCATGAATCTTTCATCCTTAAAAAGACTGTATAGAGATTGTACATTTTCATTTTTAAAAGCTTCAATCATCTGTCTGAACAATATTTGATATTCTTTGTCCATTTTAAGCTGAGAGATTGTGCTTTTCAGATCATACGCTTCATTGATTGATTTCATTTGATCTTCCACTTTTTCAAGTCCTTTGATGCTTTTTTTATCTTTCATTGCTTTTTGAAGAAGTTCCATTTCGTAAAGTTTTACTTCGGTCTGAGGGCAGGGGATTGCTTTGGTAGAAAGCAGTGCATACAGAGCCTGAGGACTTGAAGAATCTATACTTTTCAGATCTGTTCCATAATTAGCGAGAACAGTATTCAGTTCTTTAGCTTCTTCGGGAGAAAGCTGATCCGATATTTTTTTATCTGCTTTAAACATTTTCTGTAATGACATCATTTCAGCGGGATCTGTATAATTGATTTCCATAACAAAGTTGTCAGATTTCTCAAGTGCTTTTAGTACCTTAGGTTTGATCTCAAAATCTTTACTGCATAAGATATGAAAAGTTCCGCTAATGTAAGATGGTTTAGAAAGACCGTTTCCGGAAACCTCCCAAAGAAGACTGTTTTCTTTGTTCGTATTGTTGCTTTGCGCTTTTGCAGTTATTGTGCTTATTGATAATAATGCTGCGAATCCAAGTTTTATTAAATTTTTCATTGTATTAATTTTTTTGATTTTCTGTTCTTTTAAAGAGTAGGTAAAGCAGGCATTACAATCGTTACACTTTTTTATTAAAAAAAATAAAAACCTCTCAAAAAGGAGAGGTTGTAAAATCTAAAATTATGATGATAACCAATTGGTTAGGAGTGTTTTTTTATCCCTGAATTTTGGACTGTTCAGATTTTAAAGTTTTTCTTTTTCTTAAAAAATAAATGATGGCTGCTGCAATTAACAGAATAGGCCAGACATTGATAAGTCCAATTATAATTCTCTGAATCAGATAGAATCCGTAAACAAAGCCATCTTTAGCATCATAAATGAAATTGTATTTATATTGATTATCGATGTTTGTGGTATTGGTAACAGCAATTTCAGCGATACGTAATTGAGGTTCTTTGATGTAGATATTAATAGTACTGTATTTCAAATCATCTGTCATATTCATACTTGACAGTTTTTGAAGGTTTCCTTCAGACATATTCTCGTCATCAAGCTTTACCTTGTCCTTATTTGTTTTCAGTTTGTTAATGTTCTCAGAAGTTTTTTGATTTCTTTTTCCTTCCAGTTCAGAATATTTGATATTCGCAGTCACGTCCTCCGCATTGATAGATCTTGAATTCAAAAATAATTTGTTTGTATTGATTGCCGTCAGCAGTTCACCAAGCTTTTCCGTAGGAATACGTACCTGCATTCTATTCTCTGTCTGATATTTTTTGACCAGCATAGCTTCTTCACTAGATGTATTGTAGGTGTTTTCAGAAACTACGTTACTTTGAAGATTGCTATTGGTGACAAAACCTCCAAGCTCCTGTACAGATTTTTCAATGGCAATAGTGGTATTATACACATCTTTTACCTCCATATTGACATCTGCAGTCTTGATAAACTGTTTGTCTTTTACTTTCATACTGGCTACCGAGGAGATGCTATCCGAAACAACAACAGCAGCTGAGTCTGTAGTAGCATAAGCTTCAAGATCCGTTGAGGCAACTTCACCCTTTTTACATGAATAAATTCCTAATAAAAGAGCAGCAGCCAGAGATAGTTTAATGTAAGTAGTTTTCATAACGTTAATTTTTATTGTTTTCCTGAGATCAAAGTTCAGTCAGGATCTTTTGTAACGCTTGAAAATCAAAAGTAAAAAGCTTGTAAACAAAATAGGTTGTTTTAATTCGTTGAAATTAAGTGTTTTGTAAAACTATGGTAAGCTTTGCCCTTTGTTTTCGGAGCAATTTTTGCTTATCTTTTACAAACCAAAACTACAATCTATCATTATGTCGAATACTTTTTCCAAAATCAGAAACGCAATAGAATTATTTACTTCCATAGATTTCGATCAGTTGAGTGCCATTTCTAAAAAGGTAGATCTGCCCAAACTGATGCAGAATTTCTCAAAACTGGATGATAAACAGCTTTCCGGGCTTATGAAAATGCTTGATCCCGAAAAGAAAAAGAAAGAACTACCTCCCATAGATGGAGACTTTTATGATATTTACCATACGCTTACTCCGGAACAGCGTGAAATTCAGCTTAAAGTGAGAGCATTCATGGAAAAAGAAGTAAAACCTTTGGTAAACCATTACTGGCTCAGAGATGAATTCCCTTTTGAACTGATTCCTAAATTCCAAAAACTTGATATTTGCGGCGTTACCTATGAAGGTTACGGTTGCCCGGGAATGCCTTTCCTGATGGAAGGAGTTATTGCGATGGAAATGGCAAGAGTAGATGCTTCCATTGCAACATTTTTCGGAGTACAGTCTGGATTGGCGATGGGTTCTATTTATATCTGCGGATCTGAAGAACAGAAACAAAAATGGCTTCCGCAGATGCAGAAGTTTGAAAAAATAGGCGCTTTCGGGCTTACGGAACCGGAAGTAGGTTCAGGCGCAGCAGGAGGACTTACAGTGACCTGTAAACAAACACCGGAAGGCTGGGTTCTTAACGGCCAGAAAAAATGGATTGGAAATGCCACATTCGCGGATCTGATCATAATCTGGGCAAGAGATCTGGACAGCGGAGAAGTGAAAGGATTTATTGTAGAAAAAGATAATCCGGGATATGCTGTAGAAAAAATCAAAGGGAAAATGGCTTTAAGGATTGTCCAAAACGGATTAATTACTTTAAAAGACTGTCTGGTAACCGAGGAAAACCGTCTGCAGAATGCCAATTCCTTTAAAGATACCGGAAAAGTCCTGAGAATGACCAGAGCAGGAGTAGCATGGATGGCTACAGGTTGTGCACGTGGTGCCTATGAAAGTGCTTTGGACTATACCCGAAAAAGAGAACAGTTTGGAAGACCTATTGCCTCATTTCAAATGATACAGGGACATTTGGTAGAAATGCTGTCTAACCTTACTGCCATGCAGACTATGGTTTTCAGACTGTCCGAAATGCAGGATGAAGGAATTTTAAAAGATGAACATGCTTCGCTTGCAAAAGTTTTCTGCACACTCAGAACAAGAGATATTGTTTCCAGAGCAAGGGAAGTGATGGGAGGAAACGGAATTCTGCTGGAATATGATGTTGCAAGATTTGTTGCCGACGCAGAGGCTATTTATTCTTATGAAGGGACAAAAGAAATTAATTCGCTCATCGTAGGACGATCGATTACAGGTTTCAGTGCTTTTGTATAGGGAGCAGGTGGCAGATAATAGGTTACAGGTAGTGAAAAGCAACAATAGGCTTCATCTGAAGTTTACTGGTACTGCAACCTGCAACCTATTACCTACAATCTATTGTCTGCAATTACGAAACTAAATGGTCGTATTTTTCCTTATTATCAATAATCATCCAAAGGTTAATCAGAAACATAATTCCAGCAATGCTCATTCCCATGGGAGATTTATCCATCGTGAAAACATGGGTGACAATTCCCACCATGACAGGCAGAATAACAATGGCACCTAATGCTCTTGTTTTTGGGAAAATAAATAATAATCCGCCAATGATTTCCACGATACCTACCAAAGGCATCAGCCAGCTGATTTCTCCAAAAGCAGCGAAGAGTTTCATCTGCTCAGGAGTGGGTTTCTCCATGGGCATATAATTAAAAAACTTGTTAAGCCCGGCATTAATAAACATAAGCCCGAAAAGCAAACATAAAATGAATTTTATTACTTTCATGATTGATGATTTTATATCAAATGTAAAATAAAAATAGGATATATTGTATTTTATTTAACATGAAATATGAAATCAATCATTAATGTGTGTTAGTGGTTGTTTTTGTGTAATTTCTCCTCCATTATCCACGGTCAATCCATTTCCTTCAGCGTAATATTCTTGGAAATCTTATAACTTTTCTTCTTTTTATGAGGTTTTGGTTCTTCTCCGAGCAATCTCCCCCAAGGTTTGAGATCATCCACTCTTTCACAGATAATCTTAATAATAGCAATGGCCGGAATACACAAGAACATTCCTGCAATTCCCCAAAGATGTTCCCCTAAAAGGATTCCAATAAAAGAAAATAAAGCATTGATTTTTACTTTAGAACCCACAACAAATGGAAGAACAATATTACCATCTACAGCATGAATCGCAATATATCCTAAAGCAACATAAATACATGTTGAAGGAGTAGAAGTGGCAAATGCTATAAAACAGGAAATTAAAAGTGAGATAAAGATTCCCAGATATGGAATAACGTTTAGTAATCCTGTCAGAACTCCTAATAGAATTGCATATTTCACTCCCAGAATCGTAAGGAGGGTAGAAGTAAGAACAGATACGATAATTACCTGAAGAAAGAGCCCGAAGATATATTTCTTGGTCATGATTCGAATCTCATTCACGGCTTCCTGTACACTCGCTTTATGTCTTTCGTTAAAAACGGTAACGATGAAATTATTTAAAAGTCTTCTGTAATTTAAAATAAAGATAAAAAACAAGGTGAAAAATATAATGAAGCCGAATCCTGTTGAAAAAATCCCAAATGTAAAACCTAAAATGACTCCCGAAGAAGACAGTAGTTTAGTTAATCCCTGGTTAATGTAATCCACCTGTTCATCCACTTTCACATTAAATGTTTTCGAAACCCAATGTTGAAGGCTGTTAAAAACAGTAGTAAACTGTTCCTTGAGGTGTGGAAGATCCTTACTGAAATCAGAAAGCTGATTGGTAAAGAAATAAATGATACCACTTAGAATCATCAGCATAATAAACACTGAGGTCATGGTAGACATTGATCTTGGAAATCTTAACTTTCTTTCCATAAAAGTTGCTGCTGGCAAAAACAGCATAGCCATAAGGAATGCCAGAAAAAACGGAGCTAAAATACTCTGTCCTAATGCCAGAAGATAGCCAAGTCCAATGATGGAAACCACCACGAGCGTAAGCTTGACAAGGAAAGGAAGTCTAAGAAAATTCATAATGTAAAAATATGCAGTGTGGAATAAAAATAAGAAAACCCGTGTGAATTGAAAAATTTTTTATTCAATCCTTCAGGATTTTCTTGTATTGTATCAAATTTTATTCCACCCAGCCAGGTTGATTGTGATTTTTTACCTAAAACAGAAACACGCTCTGAATTTCAGAACGTGTTTCCTTATTGAGAAGTTAATATGTTATAAGTTGTTTTATTCTTCAATGGCAATGTCAATGACTTCTTCCATTCTGTTGACGTAGTGTACCCTCAGGTTTTTCAGATAATCTTTTTTGATCTCTTCTACATCTTTTCTGTTGGCTTCACAAAGAATAACATCTTTGATACCGGCTCTTGTTGCAGCCAGCAGCTTTTCTTTGATTCCTCCTACCGGAAGTACTTTCCCTCTTAATGTAATTTCTCCCGTCATGGCAAGGTGGGGTTTTACCTTTTTGTTTTTGAATGAAGAAACCATAGAAGTCAGCATGGCAATACCCGCAGATGGTCCATCTTTAGGGGTCGCTCCTTCAGGAACGTGCACGTGGATATTTTTCTTTTCAATGTCTTCCTGAGGAATTCCCAGCTCATCATGCTTAGCTTTAATATATTCCAAAGCAATAGTGGCAGATTCTTTCATCACCGTTCCCAGGTTTCCTGTCATCGTTAAGGCTCCTTTACCATTGCTTAAAATACTTTCAATATAAAGAATATCTCCGCCTACACTTGTCCATGCAAGCCCAGTCACTACACCAGGAACTCCTGTGATTTCAGATAAGCTTTTCGGTCTTGGAACGCCAAGGATTTCATCTACTTTTTCCAATGAAATTTTTGGATCATATTCTTTTACCAGTGCTGTCTGAAGCGCTACCCATCTTCCAACGGCCGCAATTCTTTTTTCCAGCGTTCGTACTCCACTTTCTGAAGTATGTGCTTCAATAATATGTTTAAGCTCTGCATTTCCGAGTTTAAATGATTTTGCATCCAGACCATTTTCCTCCTGTTGCTTTTTAATTAAATGTCTTTTAGCGATCTCAATCTTTTCTTCCAAAGTATAACCGGCAATCTGAATAATTTCCGTTCTGTCTAGAAGAGGAGTTTGTATCGTTGAAAGTGAGTTAGCCGTAGCAATGAACATTACTTTAGATAAATCATAACCCATTTCCAGGAAGTTATCGTAGAAAGATTTATTCTGCTCAGGATCAAGAACTTCCAAGAGTGCTGAGCTTGGATCCCCGTGAAGACCCTGTCCGATTTTATCAATTTCATCAAGAACAATCACCGGGTTTGAAGTACCAGATTTTTTGATAGACTGCAAAATTCTTCCCGCCATAGCACCGATATAGGTTTTTCTATGTCCGCGGATTTCACTTTCGTCATGAAGCCCTCCTAAAGATAATCTTACATACTTTCTTCCTAAAGCATCTGCAATGGATTTTCCTAAAGACGTTTTACCTACTCCGGGAGGCCCTACCAATAATAGAATTGGAGATTTCATGTTGTTTTTTAATTTTAAAACAGCCATGTGCTCCAGAATTCTCTTTTTAATATCTTCCAATCCGAAGTGAGCTTTATCAAGCACTTTTTCAGCCTTAGCAATATCAAAAACATCTTTTGTGTATGTTTCCCAAGGAAGATCCGTAAAGAAGTCCAGGTAATTTCTCTGTACATTATAGTCCGGAGAATTAGGATTCTGACGTTGCAGTCTGCCGATTTCTTTCTGGAAATGTTCCTCTACTTCCTTACTCCATTTTTTGGTTTTTGCCTTGGCTATCAGGTCCTCAACATCGCTTTCAGGTCCGCCGCCCAATTCTTCCTGGATGGTTCTGATCTGCTGATTCAGAAAATATTCTCTCTGTTGCTTATCAAGATCCTTTGAGGTTTTCTGATGAATCTGATTTCTCAATTCCAGCTTTCTGAAATCCTCATGCATCATTTCATAACACTGATTAGCTCTGGTCATCAAACTTTTCTCTTCAAGAAGCTTTTGCTTTGCTATGGAAGAAAAATTAGCATTGGTACAGATGAAATTCAGAAGATCATCATTGTTATTAATATTTTTGATGGCAAAGTTCGCGGCATTGGGAATATTAGGATCCAATTCAATAATCTTTAATGCAAGATCCTTGATGTTCTCCAGCAATGCTTCGTACTCTTCCTGATCTTTAGGTCGGGTATCTTTTAATTTTGATATTTCTGCTTTGAAATAAGGTTGGTTATCAATGATCTTTTTAATCTTAAACCTGTGGAATCCTTTGGTAATAGCCGTAATATTGCCTTCCGGCAGCTTAATGATCTTAATGATCTTAGCCAGCGTACCTGTAGAATAAATATCTTTTTCGGAAGGTTGTTCCAGATCCGAATTTTTCTGGCTTACAATTCCAATAAAATCCCCGTTCTTCTGTGCTTCCTCAAGAAGCTGTATCGAGGTTTTTCTTCCTGCAGTAATAGGGATTACCACGTTAGGGAACATAACCATATTTCTTACCGGAAGTATAGGGAATATTTTCTGCTCGGAATTTTTATCAGTCTCTGCGAAGTCGGAAAGATTGATTTCTTCAGCTACGATATCAAATCCGTCACTGATCATTTCTTCTAAACTAATATCTTCAAATTCTGTCATAGTCAATCGAATGACAAATTGTCATTTTCGTTTTTTATCGTTATAAGGATTTTTTATAATATACTCTGAAAACGTGTGGCATATTATAATATTCTAAAGATGCACAATACTTATGCCATTTGTTTTTTACTTAAAAATACGGTCAAAATTTCCTTTTTTAGTTAATCTTTGCATTAAAAATCAAAATAAAGCAGTTCTGTTTCTGTAATTTCTTAAAAATGTGTATTTTCGCAAACTGATAAAAAACTATAATTTATAAAATGGCAATTTTAGGACAGATTAGGAGTAAGCCTTGGCTTTTAATGGGAGTAATAGCCTTAGCGCTTTTGGCGTTCTTGGTGAACCCGGATAGTATCGACAAGGTTTTTGGTAAGAATCCTGACGTTTTAGGAAAAGTAAACGGTGAGAAAATCACCCGCGAAGAGTTCAATGATCAGCTTTTCGTGTTGCAGCAGCAGGCTGAACAGCAAGGTCGTCCGAAAAACGGTCTTGAAGAGCAGGCTTGGCAGTTACTTGTACAATCTAAACTTATCAAACAACAGTTTGAAAAATTGGGCTTTGAAATGACTGATGATTATTTCTGGAATCAAATCCAGTACGATCAGATGTTTGCCCAGAATCAACAGTTTTTTGATGAGAAAGGTAATTTTAAAACTCAAGAGCTTAAAAAAGAAATTGAAACATTACAAAACACCAATCCTCAAGGATATACTCAATGGTTGAAAACAAGAAAGACAATCGAGTACAGACTTATGGCAAGACAGGTGTTTACTAATCTTTCAGCAGGTATTACTACAGGTAAGAAAGAAGCTGAAGAATTGATGAAGCAGAGAGATCAGCTTGCAGATATCGACTTTGTAAAAGTAGATTATGCAGCGTATCTTCAAAAAACAAAGATCAATGTTTCCACACAAGATCTTGCTGATTACATCAAGCAGCACCCTGTAATGTTCAAAGCAGAGCCAAGCAGAAATATCGGTATTGTATTTTTCCCATCTAAACCTAGTGCAGCAGATGATGCCGCAGTTCTGAAAGAAATTACCAAATTATATTCAGGAGGTACAGATGCAAGTGGAGGAACTGAAAACTTCCAGAATACTAAAAACGATTCTATGTTTGTGGCGGCAAACTCTGATGCTCCATTCAATCCCCAGTATTTGAATCCTGCTCAATTGCCCCCAACAATCAAAGATCAGATCACGGCAGCAGCAGTTGGTCAGACTTTTGGTCCTTATAAAGAACAAGATGTATATGTAGTCTCTAAATTGGTTGGTAAAAGACCTTCAGATTCTACTTTATCAAGACATATCCTTATTGCATTCAAAGGAAGTCCTGCAGGTGAAGGAGTAACAAGAACCAAAGAGCAGGCTAAGAAATTGGCAGACTCTATCGGGGCTATTGTAAAAGCGACTCCTGCTAAATTTACAGAATTCCTTAAGCTTTCAAGCGATCCGAATTCTGCAGCACAAGGCGGAAGCTTAGGATGGACAACTCCGGAAACACCTTTTGTTCCTGAATTCCTTGCTTATCTTGCAAGCAATCCTAAAGGAGCTACAGGTGTAGTAGAAACACAGTTCGGTTATCATATCATCAATATTGAAGATAAGAAATCAGGATCAATGGGGTATAAAGTTGCTAACCTTGTGAAAGCAATCAAACCTTCAGATGCTACTGAAGCTGAAACAGACAAAAACTCAAGAAAATTCATTCAGCAGGTTCAAGGGAAATCTTTCAACGATTTCGTGAACATTGCTAAGAAAGGAAACTATCAGTTCTCCAATCCAAAAGCAGCAAAAAGATTTGAAGGTCAGCTTCAGGGCTTAGGTACTGAAAAAGATGCTGATATCCTTACTTGGGCTTTCGATAAGAAAAGAACAAAAGGAGATACTGAATTATTTACAGTAGACGGAACAGGAGATAAAATTGTAGTATATCTGAACGGAAAACAGGATGCAGGTCTTGCTGATCCGGAATCGGTAAGAGACCAGATTGAAGTTCTTGTTAAAAATAAATTGGCAGCAAAACAAATCTCTGATAAAATTGCAGCAGCAAAAGCTTCTAGTTTAGATCAGATTGCTAAGTTGTTTGCCGCTCCAAAACAATCTGCTCAGGTAAATCTACTGAACCCTTCAGTAGCTGGTGCTATGGAACCTAAAGTAGCTGGTGCAGCATTCGGTGTTGCAAAAGGTAAACTTTCTAACCCGGTTGAAGGAGGAACAGGAGTTTATGTTTTGATTAAGAAATCAGAAACAGTAAACAAACAGCCTGGAGATCTTAAGCAGTTTACAGAATCTCTTACTCAGAGAAATGCAGGAATGTTCGGACAGGCTTGGATGAAGAGTCTTCAGGACAATGCAGATATCGAGGATTACAGAATTGAGATCTGGAATAAGCTGGGAAATCAGCAACAATAAGAAATTCATTTCTATAAATATTAAAAGCGACAAATTTTTTTGTCGCTTTTTTTGTATTTAACGCAGAACAATAAAGGAAAAGATTTATTTAAAATGTATTATATTTGCTTATTAGAAAAAAATTAGCAAGTGAAGTTCAGTAAAGAATTAAAAGCTGGTGTGATTGCACTTCTAGCTATTGTAGGCTTTGTGGTGTTGTTTCAGTTTATGAAAGGGAAAAGCCTTTTTACTACCGACAATATATTTTACGCAAAATATGATAATGTAGAAGGTCTGGCACAGTCTTCGGCAGTCTCTATTAATGGTCTGAAAGTAGGACAGGTAGATAAGATTATTCCTATAACTGCAAAAGATGGAAAAATTAATTTTGTCGTAAAAATTACAGTTGATAACAAATTCGAGTTTTCAAAAAATTCATCATTGGAGATTTTTGAACCAGGATTAATGTCTGGTAAAGAAATGAGAGTAAACCTTATGTATGGAGGCCCTACTGCAAAGGACGGTGATACCCTGAAAGGAGCTTTCAAACTTGGAACACTGGGAAGTCTTTCTTCTCAGGTAGGTCCGGTAAAAGATCAATTACAGGTAGTATTACACAGAGTTGACTCTTTAATGGCCAATGCAAACCAGGTTTTTGACGCTCAGAACAGAGCTGAAATAAAAGCTTTATTAGCCAACCTTAATAAAACAGTAGGAGCATTACAGTCTACCGCAGGAAGTGTAAATACACTGGTAGGACATAACGATCCTAAATTGCAGAAAGTATTGGATGATGCAAGTCTTACCATGCAAAGCGGAAAGGTGACTTTGGATAAATATGGAAATCTGGCTCAGAGTATTGATACTAAACAGTTGAATGCTACTATTGCCAATTTAGATGCTACTGTAGGTAAATTGAACCAGGTAATTGGCGGTATAGATAAAGGAGAAGGAAGCTTAGGCAAACTAATGAAGGATGAGCAGCTTTATAACAACCTGAATTCAGCTTCTTCCAATTTAAATTCATTGATCGAAGATATGAAAGCGAATCCGAAGAGATACATCAACTTCTCGGTTTTCGGTAAAAATAACAAAGACTAATACGCCTTATGCAGTACATCGATAACATTATTTTCCTGATTTTATTAGTGGCAGGATTCGGACTTTTTGCCAAAAGCCTGCAGAAGATCTATAGAAATATCAGATTGGGTCACGAAATCAATAGAAACGACAGAAAAGGAGAACGTTGGGAAACTATGGCTCGTGTAGCTATGGGACAAAGTAAAATGACGGCACGTCCTGTAGCTGGAGTTTTACACCTTTTTGTGTATGTAGGTTTTGTGATTATTAATATCGAATTAATAGAAATTGTTGTTGATGGAATATTTGGTACACATCGTTTTTTATCAAGTATTTTCGGACATACATTTTATAATTTCTTTACTGCAACCTTAGAAGTTTTAGCACTTTTGGTGGTTATTGGGGTTGTCATTTTCTTTATTCGTAGAAATTTTTACGGAGTGAAGAGATTGACGATGAAAGAACTTTTTGGATGGCCTAAAAATGATGCAAACTGGATTTTGATTATTGAATTTGCTCTGATGATGGCTTTCTTTATGATGAATTCATCAGATTTTATTTTACAGTCGAGAAGTGTTTTACCAGAACATGGAAGCTTCCCGATCAGTGAGATGACATTGGTTCCGTTTTTAGAGATCTTCAGTTTTGATAACGGATTTTTGATGTTCACTGAGAAAGCGGCATGGTGGTTTCACTTTGTAGGAATTCTTTTCTTCATGAACTACCTTTACTATTCAAAACACCTGCATATTATCCTTGCGTTTCCAAGCACATGGTATGCAAATCTTGATAAAAAAGGAAAATTCAACAACCTTGAATCTGTTACAAAAGAGATCAAATTAATGATGGATCCTAACGCAGATCCTTATGCTGCTCCGGCTGAAGGAGCAGAAGCAGATGTACCTTCTAAATTCGGTGCTGAAGATATCTTTGACCTGAACCAGGTACAGTTGCTGAACGCCTATTCTTGTACAGAATGCGGACGTTGTACTTCTGTTTGTCCTGCTAATATTACCGGGAAAAAACTTTCTCCAAGATTAATCCTTATGAAAACAAGAGATCGTTTGGAAGAAGTAGGGAGAAATATCGATCAAAATGGAAAATTTGTTGACGACGGTAAAAAACTATTGAACGACTATATCACAAAAGAAGAACTTTGGGCTTGTACCACATGTAACGCATGTACAGAAGCCTGTCCGGTATTGCTTGACCCGCTTTCCATTATTTTTGAAATGAGAAGATTCCTGGTGATGGAACAATCTGCTGCTCCACAGGAACTGAATCTGATGATGACCAATGTGGAAAATAACGCTGCTCCTTGGCAGTATAACCAGGCTGACCGTCTGAACTGGGCAACAGAAAACTAGATAATTAATCAATTTGAATATTTGAAATTGATACCAGTCTAGATCATTTTCAAATCTCCAAATTCTCACATTTTCAAACTGAAAAAGAAATGGATTTCAATATAAAAACAATGGCAGAATATGCTGCCGAAGGAAAAGCCCCGGAAGTTTTATTTTGGGTGGGATGTGCGGGAAGTTTTGATGACCGTGCTAAAAAAATTACAAAAGCATTTTGCAAGATATTAAATAAAATAGGTGTTGAATTTGCAGTTCTGGGACAGGAAGAAAGCTGTACCGGAGATCCTGCAAAAAGAGCCGGAAATGAATTTGTTTTCCAGATGATGGCTCTTACCAATATCGAAGTATTGAATGCTTACGAAGTAAAGAAAATTGTAACGGCTTGTCCACACTGTTTCAATACTTTGAAAAATGAATATCCAAGCTTAGGTGGACACTTTGACGTGGTACACCATACTCAGTTCCTTAAAACATTAATGGAAGAAGGAAGGCTGAAAATTGAAGGAGGTGCATTCAAAGGGAAAAAAATTACTTTCCATGATCCATGTTACTTGGGACGTGCCAATGACGAATATGAAGCGCCAAGAATGCTTCTTGAGAAATTGGATGCAGAACTTGTAGAAATGAAACGTTGTAAAACCAACGGACTTTGTTGTGGAGCAGGAGGTGCACAGATGTTTAAAGAGCCTGAAAAAGGAAATAAAGACATCAATATTGAAAGAACAGAAGAAGCTTTATCTTTTGAACCTAAGGTAATTGCTACAGGATGTCCTTTCTGTAATACCATGATGACAGATGGGGTAAAACATTTTAACAAAAATACTGAAGTAGCCGTAAAAGATATTGTTGAACTTCTTGCTGAAGCAGAAGACTTATAATCTTATAAAAGGTTATGAAGGTGAAATGGAGACTCTCCTTTTTATTGATCATTTCAATACTTGCTCTTCTTACATTCTGGAATTATCAAAACAGAGTATATGATTGGGATATGCCGGGCTACATGGGAAGTATGTATACATCTGAGTTCCCGGATTCACCAGATAAAGTTCGAATCATTACCTATCAGGAAATAAAAAAAGAGGCTCCTGCAGAACATTATACAGACATCATCGGAATAAAGCAATGGGATATTCCAAGGCAGTATTTCGTAAAAAATACACAATCTTTTACAGAACAATTACCCTATTTTCAGATTAAAGTAGGGTATATTCTTGTTATCACTCTGTTTTATAAGCTTGGGCTTTCATCTCCAATGGCAGTCCTGTTTACCAGTCTTATTTCGTACTTTTTTTCAGGGGTATTATTATTTTATATTCTAAAACTGCTGTTTCCGAAGAAATATTGGCTTGCGGTAGTATTAACGGTTGCTTCCATGCTATTACCACCCATGACCTACATGTCCAGAGTTTCTACACCTGATATGTTTATTTTTCAGTTTATGCTGATCTTTATTATTGGTTTGCTCAAAAAATGGAGTAAATGGGCCATGTTTGTGCTTCTTTTTGGGATTACTTTTATACGGCCGGATTATATTACATTCACTCTCACCTATATTATCGCTGTTTTCTTTTTCCAGTATTTTCGGGAAAAGAAAATTGATGTTTCCTTTATCGCACAGGGAACAGTTCTTCTGATCATGTACCTGATCATTATTAAGTTTTATCATTATCCTGGATGGAAAGATCTCTTCTATGATACCTTTATTGATAGAAGACCTATTATCTCAACACATCCTATTGATGTTAGTTTAAAAGACTATCTGAGTATTATTTACATTAAAATTATCTACTTTAAAAAAGTAACGCTATCCGTAGCCATTATGATTGGAGTTATATTTTGGCGCTCCAAAGATGTTTGGGTAAGAATGATCTCAGTTCTTTTTCTGATCAATGTGTATATCAAATTCTTTTTCTTTCCGCAGTCAGCAGCGTTAAGATTTTTCTTTCCGTTTATTTTTCCGCTTTTCATGATGATGCTTTATGTGCTGAGCAAAAAATACAATGATCTTAAACTGGAGAAAATTGCGTAATTTTGTCTTTTAGAAGATAGGGATTTTACCATCACTGTTCAATTCATATTCTGTTCAATAACCGGAATTGATGATACGTGTTCAGGTTCCTGAAAAATAAATATTTACATTATGAAAATCGAAGAATCTAATATTGTAGAAACCAACGACTACAGAGTTATTATATACCCGGCTTCAAGACCTTTTGAAACCAAAGAAGCAAAAGCTATCACTGAAAAACTTTTTGATTTCCTTGCCACATGGGCTGCTCATGGAAAACCGCTTTCTTCTTCATTTAAAATTGAAAAGAATCAGTTTATCATAGTATGCGTAGATGAAGAAAAAGAAATGGCTTCAGGATGCAGTATTGATGCTTTAGGGAAGATCATGAGAGAAATTGATGAAGAGTATCAACTAGGGCTTTTTGACAGAATGAAAGCAAGTTTTGTTGAAAATGGGGAAGTGAAAACTTTAAAATTAATAGATTTCAAAACGAAGCTGAGAGCTGGAGAATTTTCAGAAGATATACAGGTTTTTGACTTCTCAAAAAATACCTATCTGGACTTTTTGAGTCACTTCCTGCTTCCTTTGGATAAGAGCTGGGCGGCTTCTATAAAATAATCGCTGTTATCCTGATACAGTAGAATAATCATAAAGTGGAAAATATATTTCCACTTTTTTGTTTTAATGTATATTTGTATAGATTCGAGTAGAGACTAATGCCTAAAGTACTTTTTTTAACGACTTCCCATAGCTATAATGATGACCGGATTTTTTATCATCAGGCCAAAGCTCTTAGAGATAATGGGTATGAAGTAAAAATATGCAGTTTACAGGCAGAGTATAAAGGTTTTATAGATGAAATAGAAATAGAATCTTATGCAGTCCTGGAGGAAAGTATAGACCATAAAATGGAGACTTTCCGGAAAGTCTGTAATGATTTTCAACCCCAATGTATCATCTGCTCTGAACCTCTGGCTATTGTAGCAGTAAGGAACTTTGTAAAAGAAAACAAGATAAGCTGTATCTATGATGTTACAGAATGGTATCCTTCCCTGTCTATGCTTCAAAAGTACCGGTTTCCGGCTAAAATTTTTCAAACCGTAAAATTTTCTCTTATCCAGTTGTATGCTGGTTTTTTAAGCACTCATTTCATTTTTGGAGAAACAACCAAAAAGTTTCCGCTGGCTTATTTTTTTGGATTCAAAAAACAAATGATTCTTCCCTATTATCCGGATTCTATTTATATCAAGGAAAGCATAAAACAGCTGGATACAGATACGATTACGCTCTGCTATACCGGTCAGATTTCTAAAGATAAGGGTATTGAAAATTTTTTCAGTACAATAGATAAGCTTCGTCAGAAAATGCCCACGCTTCATATCAGGATTCTGATTATCGGATCAACGGTAGATAGAGAGGATGAACTTTATTTTTCAGCATTACTGAAGCAATATTCTTTTGATCATATAGAGATCCGAAAGCCAACAGCTTTTGAAAGGTTTACAGAATCATTGGCAGAAGCAGATATATGCTTTGATCTTCGGGAAATTAATTTTGAAAACAATCATTCTCTGCCCATAAAACTGTTTTATTTTATGGGAGCAGGAAAACCGGTGATTTATTCAGATTTAAAAGGAATCCGGAAGCATCTGGGCTCACTTTCGTTTGGCCGTCTTGTAGATCCTCATCATGCCGAAGCTATTTCGGAGATTATCATCAATTATATCAGGAATCCTGAGTCATATCATGCACATGCTCTCAATGCCAGGAAAGAATTTAAAGAACAATATAATTGGGATAGAATAAAAGGTTCCTTCGTTGATTTTGTGAAAAGATCTATTGATAAATAATCACCATGCAGCTTACTATCATTAAAACATTTGTCTCCCGTTTTCTTATTCTGATCCTGAGTTTCGGATTGGTGATCTATTCTACGAATATGTGGGGTAGTGAAGGAAAGGGAACCATTTCTATTGTGGTTGCCAATGCTGCTGCTGTGAGCTTTTTCAGCAGTATTTTTTCGGGGAGCAGTGCTTCTTATTTTGCTTCAAGATTTAAAATAGAAAAAGTCTTATTGTATGCTTATCTGTGGTCTCTTCTCACAGGACTTCTGATCCCGTTTTTATTCAGTCTGGCTTCTATTCAGAGTGAATATCTTTTTTATCTTATCGGAATCTCTGTTTTTTCTTCCCTTTTGTCTACTAATGTCAGTTTGTTTATTGGAAAACAGGATATTAGAAAGTTTAATGTGTATACCGTTTTACAGCAGCTTGTACATATTATCTTTATCGGAATACTCGTATACTTGATTGGGAAAAAAGACGTTTCAGTTTACTTTCTTGCACAGATTGGGTGTCTTGCTCTTCTTTTCCTGACCAGCTTTTTTCAGATCATCAGAAAATGTAATATTTCCGAAATATCATTCTGTAAAGAGGTTGCCAGAAATATGTTTGAATATGGCTGGAAAACCCAGCTGAGTGCTTTCGTTCAGTTTCTTAATTACAGGCTTTCATTTTATTTCCTGGAATACTTTGAAGGCATCGCCAGCGTAGGGATTTTTTCCATTGGGGTCACTTTTTCAGAAGCCATATGGACGATTACCCGTAGTATCGCTGTCGTTTTATACTCTGATGTCGTTAATAGTAAAAGTAAGGAAGAATCCGTAGGGAAAACTAAAGAGTCTTTAAAGCTGACATTTATTTTAATGATAGGCTTTGTACTGGGAATCATTATTATCCCTTCCCAGGTTTATGAGATGATTTTTGGGAAAGAATTCAGAGAAACCAAAGAAATTATGCTCCTCTTATCACCGGGAATTTTTGCCATAGCCGTAAGTGATATGGTTGGGCATTACTTTTCAGGAATGAGAGAACTTAGAATTCTCAATGTTAAATCAATTCTCGGATTGGTCGTTACAGTGGTCTTTTCTTTCATTGCAATACCCAGATGGGGAATTTTAGGAGCATGTATTGCTACTACTTCATCTTATTTGGTTTCAGCTTTTCTGTTGTTCCGAAAATTTTATAGTTCCACCTCATTGAGTTGGAAAGATTATATGGTTTCCAAAGAAGAAATACAGCTTTTAAAACAAAAATTTTTGAAGAAATAATTACTCATTACACGAACGGAAAATAAAGTCATTTCCCTATTTTTACAAAACTATTAAGTCTTTACTATGTGCGGAATCAGTGGTTATTATTCATTTCATAAAAGTATTTCCTCAAAAAATATTCTGGAAATGAATCAGGCAATCAGACATCGCGGACCGGATGATGAAGGTTTCTGGTTATATGATCATAGCCATGGACTTTGTTTTTCAGGAAATGATTCTACTCAAAAAATTCAAGAACAGTTTCCGGTTTTACAGGAAATAAATTCCAATATTGCCTTAGGTTTTCGCAGGCTATCCATTATTGATCTTTCTGAAAAAGGCCATCAGCCCATGCTTTCAGAAGATGGGCAGATTGTTATTACATTTAATGGAGAGATTTATAATTTTAAAAAATTAAGAAAAGAACTTGAAATTTCAGGACATACTTTCCACAGCACTTCTGATACAGAAGTTATTCTCAAGGCTTATAAAGAGTGGGGAAATTCAACCTTTGCAAAGCTGGATGGGATGTTTGCGATTTGTATCGTGGATCTTATCTCCCAAAAGCTTATACTGGCAAGGGATAGAGTAGGGATGAAACCTTTATTTTATCATGAGAGTGAACAAGGGCTGGTTTGGGCTTCAGAAATAAAAGCATTACTGAAAAATGAATGGGTAAAACCAGAAATCAACTGGGATGGAGTGTATACCAATTTTCTTTTTCAGACCACACTGGCTCCACAAACCTGCTTTCAGCGTATTTTCTCTCTGGAACCAGCTTCCTTTATGAGCGTTGACTTAAAGAATCAAAAAATTATCAAAGAAAAATTCTGGAAATTACCTTCACCGTCTGCGGAGAATATTTCTCAGGAAGAAGCGGTAAAAAAAATAGACGAACTTCTTTCCGAAAGTATTTCAGAACAATTATATGCCGATGTTCCTGTAGCAGTTATGATGAGCGGTGGAATAGATTCTACCTTAATTGCTTCAAAATCAAAATCTTTTAATGCCAATATTAATACATACACCATCTCTTATCCGTTTTCTGAGGAAGAAGTGAAAAATGCGTCTCTGGCAGCTCAGCATTTTGGGGTTTCCCATGAAGTGAAGGAAGTAAGTGATGAAGAAGCGCTGGAACAGCTTAAAGAAAATATTCAGCATTTTGAAGAACCTTACAGCAGTTTTGAAGTCTTACTCAATGCAGCAAAATATGCACATGATAAAGATTTTAAAGTGGTGTTAAGCGGAAACGGAGCCGATGAGCTTTTTGCAGGCTATTCCCATACACTGAAGCTCAACAGATGGCTTCTGATGAGGAATTTTAATTTTCTGAGTCCATTGATCCTCACAAAAGACAAATTTTCGCAACGGGTGAAAAACTATTTCTCTCAGGATGATATGTTTGACTTTTTCAGACAAAGCCAGATCAGTATGATGCCTTTGGAAGCTAAAAGCCTTATACAGCCAGATATTTATAATAAAATTAATTCAGAACTTTCAGAGTATCATCTTTCGGAAACAAAAAACTATTCCGGATATTTTGAATATGATATGAAATATTCACTGTCTTCTCACCACGTTTTTCGTGATGACCTGAGTGCCATGAAATACAGCGTCGAATTTCGTTATCCCTATCTGAGTAACAATCTTATTAATTATGTATCAGCTCTGCCCCAGAATATTAGGTTTAATGGCATTCAGAATAAACCCTTATTACGTAAAACCGCGGAAAAATATCTTCCCGAATCAGTTTTGAATATGCCTAAAAAAGGGTTTTCATTTCCTGTTAATTATTTCATTAAAAACGAAAAAAGAGTAAGAGATTTTATTGTTGAAAATCTTGAAAGTTTAAAGAAGAGAAACTTCTTCAATGCTGCAGTGATTGATGAGTGGTGGAATCATCAGGAACATGAATACGACTGGGTGAAAATATGGCAGCTGGTTACTTTTGAGCTATGGTATCAGAAATATTTTGAAAAATAAAGAAGCTGCCTAAAGATTAATATTTTACCTTTGTATTTATGATGAAATATTTTTGGAGTATACTTGTTGCGGTTTTTGCACTGATCAGTTGCAAAAGTGATGATGATTCTTTACAGAGAATAGATCAGGTACTTAATATCTACATGAAAAACAGCGCTGGTCAGGATCTTCTGAACAGTAAGAAAACAGGATCTTTTACAGGATATTCTGTGAATGATGTTTTCGGAGCTAAAGATAATTCTCCGGTGAGCATTTCATTGAGAATGACAACTGATTCTCTGTTTTATATGGAATATCTTGCAGGCGCAAAAAGAAGACGTATGGATTCTATCAGCCCAGACAATCCGGGAACAGGAACTTCTTATTTCTCCAGAATGCAGATTACGTTTACTAAAAGTACGAATGTAGCTGATAATGTTATAGGATTACTGGAGGTTCAGTATCGTAATACGCCCACCGCATTTCAGGTTTCAAAGGTATTATATGACGGAAATGAAGTGTTTTCAAAAAATGCTGATGCACCAACTTCGATAAATACCGTTACGATCACAAAATAATTTTTAAATTTGTACAACTGTTAGCTGATTATAAGCTAAACATCTAATATTTAACATCTAAATAAAATGTTACAAGTCAATTTTTTGCGCGACAATAAAGAACGCGTTTTAGAAGGTCTTAAGAAAAGACAATTCAAAAATCTTGAGTTGGTAGACGAGGCTATCGCTGCCGACGAAGAAAGAAAAAGAATCCAGTTTGAACTAGATTCCCAGCTTTCCGAAATCAACAAAATCTCGAAAGAAATCGGACTTTTGATGAAAGAAGGGAAAAAAGAAGAAGCGGAATCGGCAAAGTCTAAAACAGCACAATACAAAGAGTCGAGCTCAGAATTGAAATCCCAGTTAGAAGGTAAAGAAAATGACTTACTGAATATTCTGTACCAGCTTCCCAACATTCCCAATGAATTGGTGAAGAGTGGTGCTTCTGCTGATGATAACGAAATTATTTTCCAGTCTCATCCTGTAGAAGGTCTTGGGGAAGGAGCAATTCCTCACTGGGAACTGGCAAAAAAATATAACCTTATCGATTTTGAATTAGGAGTAAAAATTGCCGGAGCTGGTTTTCCTGTTTATTTAGGAAAAGGAGCAAGACTACAGAGAGCTTTGGTGCAGTATTTCTTAGATAAAAACGTTGAAAAAGGATATACAGAAGTAAATCCTCCTCATGTTGTGAATGAAGCATCTGGGTTTGGTACCGGTCAGTTGCCGGATAAAGAAGGGCAGATGTATTATATCAACGAAGATAAATTATACCTTATTCCTACAGCAGAAGTTCCTGTAACAAATCTTTACCGTGACGTTTTGCTTGATGAAAAAGATCTTCCGATCAAAAATACAGCATTCTCTCAGTGTTACAGAAGAGAAGCAGGAAGCTACGGAGCTCACGTAAGAGGGCTAAACCGTCTTCACCAGTTTGAAAAAGTAGAGATTGTTAGAATTGAAAAACCTGAAAATTCTTATGCTGTTTTGGAAGAAATGGTAGAGCATATCAAAGAAATCCTTACAGATCTTGAACTTCCGTTCAGAGTGTTAAGACTTTGCGGTGGTGATACAGGTTTTGCATCTGCAATGACCTATGACTTCGAAGTATGGAGTGCTGCCCAGGAAATGTGGTTAGAAGTAAGTTCTGTATCTAACTTTGAAACATTCCAGGCGAACAGATTGAAATGCCGTTATAAAGGAGATGGTAAATCTCAGCTGGTTCATACTTTGAACGGATCAGCCATGGCATTACCAAGAATTATGGCTGCGTTGCTTGAAAACAATCAGACAGCAGAGGGCATCAAACTTCCTAAGAAGGTTGCAGAATATGCAAGATTTGATGTAATTAATTAATCAATAATGTTTTAAGATAAAAAAGACCACCATTTCGGTGGTTTTTTTATTTAAAATCTTCGGAGATACTGGTGTAGTATAAGTTAGCCATTAATTCGTGTACAGGTTTTCCTTTCTAGTTTTTTATTCTACATTTTTAGATATAATGTTTATTTTATTATTTCGTTAATCGATTATAATTTGAGTTTTATAAATTATTCAACTTTGTGAGAGTTAAATTATGTTTTTTTTATTCATTTATTTAGTTTTGTTGAGTCATTGATAGGATGACTAATTTTTTTATGTAAGTAATTAGTTACCAATACTTTATTAATATTAAAAATAAACACATTCAAATGAAGAAAAATTTTATTTTCGGAGGATTTCTGCTGTCATTAACAATGTTTGGACAGGTTGGGATCAAAACGGATACGCCTCAAAAATCTTTGCATGTTAATGGTTCATTACAGATTACGAACGAATTCAATGTAGGAGGAGATGCCAGAACGGCAGGTTCTGCAGGATCACCGGGACAGGTTTTAACGTCTCAGGGCGCTGGAATAGCACCCACCTGGAATTCTTTGCAGGCACTAAGTGGTCAAAGTTCTTTAGCCTTCAATATTTTTAGTACTGGAAAGACGGTGAATGGCTCTACAGTATTTAATTCAGTCCCGGGACTCAACTATACCTATACAGCTCCGGCTAATGGTGTTCTACTTATCCAGGCTAATATTTATACAGCATTGGGGGAAAGCTCCGGATCTGGAAGCCTTGTTTTCACCAATACGCAGATCGCCATAAAGGTTAATGGTATTGAAACATTTTATGGAATGTCAACACCAATAGGTAGCGGTAATCCTCCAGTGGCGGGAATGAACCCTGAAACGACAGGTATTATTGGTAAAATAAATGTTACCAAAGGAACTGCTTATGCTTTCGATGTGGTTGCAAAAGATGTTTATAAATATAATGGTACAACCGGTGCTTATGCAGGTACATTTACCTGGAATGTGTATTCTTCACAATCTTCTATTATAGCAACGTTAATTACTAATTAAACACATTATTTAATAAAAAATAAAGGCCCTGATCACTGATCCGGGCTTTTGTTTTTTTATTATTTTTTATTCAGTAATGATAATGATCTTTCTATCTGCGTTTTTGAATTTTGAATCTTTGTTATTCAGGGCTTTCAGATCATATTCTATCCTTACAGAATAATCGTCAACCTGTTTCAGCCAGTCATGTTTACCGGTGATTGATTTTATTTTACTTTCAAATTTTAAAGTTGTTCCGATATTTTTGAAAAACATCATCATCATTCCTTCCATTTTTTCCGTTTCCTCTTTAGAACCTTGAGAGCGAAGTACTTCCTCAATATTATTAAGATTGAAAAAATCGGTGTTAATGGTTAGTGTTTTACCATCCCAGGTATTGAGTAAATTTTGATCAAAGGGTAATTTTTCGTCTTTATTGAAATTTTTAATGATCTCATAATCATGGGGAGTAAAATGATCCATTTTAAAGGAAAATCCAGCGGGAATAGGATTGTTGCCATCTTTTGTGGATTTCAAAAAAACTTTTTTCAGCATTCTGAGCGTATCCTGATTTTCCGTTTTCAGTTTTCCTTCTTTCTTTAGAATATCGTGCATGCTGGTCCAGACTGTTGGGAATCGATCAAGCTCATTAAATTTCTCCTGTTTCAGGGAATCAGGAGTCATAGCCT
This sequence comes from Chryseobacterium sp. CFS2, assembly GCF_036543225.1. NCBI lineage: Bacteria > Pseudomonadati > Bacteroidota > Flavobacteriia > Flavobacteriales > Weeksellaceae > Chryseobacterium > Chryseobacterium sp. CFS2. Next base: position 125,789 of record NZ_JAZHQU010000008.1, on the reverse strand, counting down.
GCATCTCTGCCATAAATTCTCTGGTATCTACATCAGTAATCATAGAGGTGGCTGTATCCTTATGATAGATTACTTCGGTATTAATGCTGCAGGATTGTAGGGTAAACAGACTTATTAAAAATAAGACGATTGTTTTCTTCATGGTATATTATACATTCTAATTAATGGCAGTTCACCGCTCCGTTGGGGTCTTTAATAATCGTCATTGCTTCAGCTTTCGGAGAAATATAAGGAATACCCAGTTCAAGACCTCTCAGGATGAATAATCCTCCTAAAATAATCATGATCACCGGAACAGCTTTTAGAACTTTTACCCTAAAGGCCTGATTCATGAGATTCCCGGCCAAAACAATGGCAAACATGAATGGAAGGGTTCCCAGACCAAATAAAGCCATGTATAAAGCTCCCTGCCATATTCCTCCGCCTGCTAGACTGGCGGTAAGTGCCATGTACACCATTCCACAGGGTAAGAAACCATTCAAAAGTCCTGTAGAGAATCTTGAACGATAATCTGCTTTCTGAAGAAGTTTTCCCAGGTTCATTTTTACACTGTACAGGAATTTGGAGAGGAAAGGAATTTTTGAAGCAAAATCTTTCCCGCCAAAGGAAAATACAGCCATAATAATCAGAAGAACACCAGCTGTAATAGTCAGATATTTCTGAAAACCTGCCATTTCAAATCCCTGTCCGATAATTCCCAGAAGCGCACCCAATAATGAATAGGTGAAAATTCTTCCGAATTGATAAGTAAGGTTCTGAAGATAGAAGTTAGCGGCCTGCTTTTTAGTTAATCCCATCGACAAGGCAATAGGGCCACACATTCCGATACAGTGAAAGCCGGAAGCAAAGCCTAAAGCAATAGCCGATACAATAAGTCCTATTTCCATATCACATCATAATCCATTCTATAGTCTGTTTTATCTTTGCTCCAACTTAATCTTAACGTGTAGTTTCCTACCTTCAATACCTGTGCAGGAATTGTGAAAGACTGGCTGGCATCAAGCTGTACAGATTTTTTGATGTCTAAATTCTGGTCGTCGGTTCTGTTCAAAACAAATTTTACCGTAGTATTTGAGTTATTATATTCTTTAGGAAAAGTAATTTTAATTCCCTTGGTGTCCTGGCTGTATACAGGTTTTTCCTGCAGATCATCAGCTTTTTTCTTGGCATCAATCACATCCTGGTACTTCAACTCTTCTTCGTAATAGTTATCTGTTACCATTTCAGAATTCTTCTGCCCGTTCGGGAAAAGAAACATCATGGATAATATAAAAACTATGAATGCAAGTAATGCAATTACAACACCGTGTCCCCAACTAAAGTTCTTCATTTTTTTCTAATTAAAATTGCAGTTTGAATGGTCCCTCAAAATATGTCTGGTATGAGTCTATCAATTTACCTTTCATATCATAAACACCAATGGTAATATTTTGTTTAGAGAGCTTCATATCATTTTCCGGGAAGCTGATATTGATGGTTCCCTTAGAAATTTTGTCTCTGTCTACCTGAATTTTACTTGATGCACTGTAAGTGATCTCACCATGGGCAGGATCTATTACTTTGATGGTGACGATTTTTTTCTCGTTCGTTTTATTAAGGAAGGTATAATTATAGGTATTGGTAATTTTACCGTCTCTTACAAAGAATGTACTTCCTGCAGGTTTGATGAATTTAGCCTCCATCTCACCACGGCTATACAGTAGATATCCCAAGAAACCTACAAGAAGGAAAAGAAATATACTGAAACCTTTCATTCTTCCTGTAAATTTGAACTGAGTTTCTTTTTCAATTTCGTTCTCAGAAGCATATCGGATCAGTCCTTTTGGAAGACCTACTTTTTCCATGACTTCATCACAGGCATCAATACAGGCAGTACAGTTGATACATTCCAACTGCTGTCCGTCTCTGATATCAATTCCGGTAGGACATACCACTACACATTGATGGCAGTCTATACAGTCTCCTTTGCCGGCCGCTTTTCTGTCTTCCCCTTTTCTCCATTTTGATCTGTTTTCTCCTCTTTTGAAATCGTAGAAAACATTGATGGTATCTTTATCAATCAATACTCCCTGAAGTCTTCCGTACGGGCATACCAGTGTACAAACCTGTTCTCTGAACCATGCAAATACAAAATAAAATGCAGCGGTAAGAAGAATCATGACAATAAAATTAGTTGGATGGGCAAATGGCCCTTCACCAATAATTTTAAATACCTGTTCATATCCTACGATGTACATGAACATAAAGTGAGTAATAATCAATGAAATGATAACATAAACCGTCCATTTCAAGCTTCTTTTCCAGATTTTCTCACTGTTCCACTCCTGTCTGTCCAGCTTCATCTGCTTGTTTCGGTCACCCTCAATCAGATATTCGATTTTACGGAAAATCGATTCCATAAAAATTGTCTGAGGGCAAATCCACCCGCAGAAAATTCTTCCGAACGCAATCGTAAAAACAATAATGAAGATTAAAGATGCGATAGCACCCAAAGTAAGGATAAAAAAGTCCTGTGGATAGAAAGGCTGTCCAAAGATGAAAAATTCTCTGTCTATGACGTTGAATAGTAATAATGGGTTACCATTGATCTTGATAAATGGTAATGCAAAATAAATGATTAATAAGAGATAGCTTACAATGTTTCTATAGTTGGTGTATTTTCCTTTAGGTTTTCTTGGAAATACCCATCTTCTCTTTCCGGATTGCTCCATTGTCCCTATAGAATCTCTGTAAGTCTCAGGGTCCAGAACCTGTCCCTGTCCGCCGCGTACTTCTATTTCTTCTATGTCTGACATATATAATAGGTTTTAAAAAAGAAAAAACATAATTCGTTACTATTTTAATCTAATAACAAATTATGTTTTTTTCATATGTTTTCTAATTTTTTAAATTATTCTTTTTCCCAATGCGCTTCAGTTCCTTGAGGAGCTGCTCCTCCTTGAGCTTGAGTCACTGGTGGTTGTTCCTGATTGATGTGATATACATATGCTGCAATCTTTTCAATCTCTGCACCTGAAACTTCTCCGTTTTTACCGAATGCTCTCATCGCAGGGTTAGTAGGAGAACCATTCCAGTCCATGTGGAATACGTTTTTAAATAACGTTTTCTCAGGCTGGTTGATCCAGTAGTTATCAGTAAGGTTTGGTCCGATACCTCCACTACCATCTTCTTTGTGACAAGATGCACAGTTTGTTTTGAATAATTCTTTACCTTCTGCAATGTTATCAGCTGAGTATTTAGCTGTTTCAATCGTTACAGGAGGCTGGTTTGCTTCAAATTCTTTGATGCTTGCCATTTGTTCTTTATATTCTTTTTCATATTCGCTTAACGGGTGAGCGAAGTCTGTGAAAGAGTATGCTGCAATATATACAATACAAAAAGCGGTCCCAAAATAGAATAAACCTACCCACCATTTTGGTAACTGGTTATCCAGCTCCATGATTCCATCGAAACCGTGGTCAATAAGGATATCTTTTTCTTCCGTTTCAGATTGCTTTTTGAAAGCTGCATCATACATTCTTCTCAAGAAAGGTACTTTCTTTTCAGCTAAGTAAGCTGCTTTCTCTTCCGGAGATAATTTTTTGAATTTGTTGTTCTCAATCAGGTCTCCAATAGCACTATGAATATAGGCAAGGATACCAGCGATCACAACTGTTCCCCAGAAGTAAGGCGAAGCTAGGAACGCGTAGCTTTGTACAAACAAATAATAAAAAACTATTAAAAGTCCTATTATTATTAAGATGTTTACGACAACAGGTGTTCTTTGTTTCATAAAAATAGTTTAATTTTTTAAATTAAAATTGTCATCCTCATCATCCCCAAGTGGTGCCTCTTCCTCTTCTTTGTAATATTTTTTAGGCCTGCTAAAAACATAGATTACCAGAGCAACGAAGAAAAGCATAAAGAAAATCAGAGCCAACGTCTGGTAAAAGCCAGCGTTTTCTGTATTGGATAATATATCTTTAAAGTTCTGAGGAATCATATGAACCTTTTAATGTTTTAGTTATTACTTGCTGTTTTGATTTCAGTTGTTTTGATATCAGTTCCTAATCTTTGAAGATAAGAAATAAGAGCTACAATTTCTTTTTTCTCTAGTTCTCCCTGAGGTCTCTTTGCATAAGCCTGCTTAAGGTCATTTGCTTCAGAGAAGATATCTTTTACAATTTTTGCTGATTGGTTATTAGCCCATTTGTCTGCAGAATCGATTTGAGCCTTAGTATAAGGTACATCGAATACATTTTTCATCAGCTTCATTTTGTCTACCATCTTAGTTCTGTCTAAGTCAGTAGCAATTAACCAAGGGTAACGAGGCATGATTGAACCAGCAGAAGTAGATCTTGGGTTATACATGTGCTTGTAGTGCCAAGAACTTGGGTTTTTACCACCTTCTCTATGTAAATCCGGTCCTGTTCTCTTAGAACCCCATAGGAATGGTCTGTCGTATACGAATTCTCCAGCTTTGGAGTATTGTCCGTTCTTACCGTTGAATCTTGTGATCTCATCTCTGAACGGTCTGATCATCTGAGAGTGACAAGCATTACATCCTTCACGGATATAAATATCTCTACCTTCAAGTTCAAGCGGTGAATAAGGCTTCACTGCAGAAATGGTAGGTACACTTTTCTTAAGAGATAGTGTAGGGATAATTTCAATTGAACTACCGATAGATATTGTAATGAAAGATAAAATACCTAGTAATACAGGAGTTCTCTCTAACCAAAGGTGAGTTCCTTCTCCTTCTTTTCTGTTCTTGCTGATGTTTGCCAATGCAGGAGCTTCAGCAGGAACTTCTTTCTGGAATGATCCTTTTCTTACCGTAGCAATTACGTTTACGATCATTAAGATAGATCCTGAAATATAGAATAAACCTCCTACGAATCTCATTTTAAAGTAAGGAATAATTGCCGTTACAGTATCCAACCAGTTTTTCCATAATAATGTTCCATCCGGGTTGAATTGCTTCCACATTAATCCTTGTGTAAATCCTGAAATATACATTGGTACTGCATAGAAGATAATTCCTAAAGTACCTAACCAGAAATGCCAGTTAGCTAATTTTACAGACCAAAGTTTTGTTCTCCACATAATTGGTACCAAATAATAGATAACCCCGAATGCCATGAAACCATTCCATCCAAGAGCTCCTAAGTGTACGTGACCGATAACCCAGTCCGTAAAGTGACCAATTTTGTTGATGTTTTTAGTTGCCAAAAGCGGCCCTTCAAACGTTGCCATACCATAACAAGTAACAGCTACTACGAAGAACTTAAGGATAGGATTTTCTCTTACTTTATCCCAAGCTCCTCTTAACGTAAGAAGACCATTTAACATTCCTCCCCAAGATGGTGCAATAAGCATGATAGAGAACCCTGTTCCTACCGCCTGAGCCCAAGCTGGAAGAGCTGTATACTGAAGGTGGTGAGGACCAGCCCAGATATATACGAAAATTAATGACCAGAAGTGAATAATAGACAGTTTATAAGAGAATACCGGTCTGTCTGCAGCCTTCGGAAGGAAGTAATACATCAAACCTAGAACCGGTGTCGTCAATACGAATGCAACCGCATTGTGACCATACCACCACTGTACAATAGCATCTTTTACCCCTGCATATGCTGAATAAGATTTCCAGCCTGTGAAAGATAAAGGTACTTCAAGGTTGTTGAAGATGTGAAGCATTGCTACTGCAATCCATGTACCGATGTAGAACCAGATGGCTACATAAAGGTGTCTTACTCTTCTCTTCGAAATAGTCAGGAACATATTGATACCAAAAATGATCCATGAGAATGCGATCAATATGTCGATCGGCCACTCGTGTTCAGCATATTCCTTAGAGGTATTGATCCCCATAAAGAACGTAACGAACGTAGCAACGATCATAAACTGCCAAGTCCAGAAATGTAACCAAGACAAGGTGTCACTGTACATTCTTGTTTTTAATAATCTTTGTAATGAGTAATAAATACCCGTGTAAACGATGTTACAAACGAATGCAAAGATTACGGTATTGGTGTGCAACATTCTGATTCTACCAAAACCAAATGCACCATGAGTGTTTATTAACCCTTCAATATTACCCGATGCCAAACTTTTAATGGTTGTGTCATCTGTCCCGAAAAAGAATTCAGGTAATTCAGGGTAGAAAAGCATTAATGCCGCCGTAAGCCCGAACGTAAATCCAATGAGACCGAAAACTAAGGTCGCATAAAGGAACGCACGGACAATACTATTGTCATAACTAAACTTCTGTGTTTCCATATCAACTATTCACTATTTTTCTCAATTTTTATTATTTTCTCCTATTTCTTTCTCGTCTTTATTTTTGTCGCCAGTTTCATCATTTTCTTTGATTTTTTCATCATCAAAAAGGATTCTGACAGCAGGAGATTCATCATCTTCAAACTGTCCTTTTCGGGCATACACTATAAATACGACCAAGAAAATCGCAGCTAAAGAAACACTGCAGAGGATCATTAAATATAGAATATCCATTGGACAACAAAATTAACCTATTTTCGGGGTTCAAATTTAGTGAAAAATAATGACATTCATCACGAAATGCCGATTTCAGCTAATTTAAAATCAGTCTAAATAAGGGCTTTTACGCCTGTTTTTTGAAATGTTTACGACCTAATATCCAGGTTGAAAGTGTAGTAAAGGTAACCACCGTGATCGAGCTGATTGGCATGATGATTGCAGCAAAAAGCGGATGCATATGTCCTGTAACAGCGTAACTTAAACCAACGATATTGTATAGGAAACTGATTATAAATGTCATTTTCACAATGGTGATAGAGCCTTTGCAAACGTTCAGGTAATGGTCAAGAGTTACCACTTTATCACCGTTCATAATGACATCAGAAGATGGGGTGAAACTATTGGTGTCGTCTGCAATAGCAATTCCTACATTACTTTGTTTTAAAGCTCCTGCATCATTAAGACCATCTCCAAGCATAGCTACTTTCATATGCTGATCCTGAAGGTTTTTGATATAATTCAGTTTGTCTTCCGGGCTCTGATTAAAGGCCATTCCTTTGTAATTCGGGATAAGCTCTTTCAGCTGGTTTTCTTCTGAGGAATTGTCTCCGCTCAGGATAAATATTTTGTAGTGGGTGAGTTTTGTGAAAAGTTCTCTCAGTTTCGGGCGGTACTCGTTTTTAAAGATAAACTTACCTAAATATGCACCGTTTTTGCTGATATAAACTGCTGTTTCAAGGTTTTTAGGCTCCTGGTTGTTATAACGGGCAGAACCAATTTTATAAAGATTTCCTCTTACGCTGGCTTCATATCCTTTTCCGGAAATTTCAACATAATTCTCTACCGGAAAATAATCATCATTTACTTCAATGAATTCATACAATGATTTTGAAAGCGGGTGATTGGAGTTCTTTAATAATGTTTTAATATTCAGAGAATCAAATTCATTAATTTCATCTCCCTCGTATTTGATATTGGATTTCTTTCTGTGGGTAATCGTTCCGGTTTTGTCAAAAACAATGGTATCGAGCTTCGCGATTTTTTCAATCGTTAAAGTATCTTTTACGTAAAACTTATTTCGACCTAAAATCCTCATAATGTGTCCGAAAGTGAACGGTGCAGACAACGCAAGAGCACAAGGACATGCAATGATCAGGATGGCTGAAATAACCTGGAACATTTTATTTAAATCAATAAAATACCAATATGTTCCGGCAACTAAAGCGATACCTAAAATGATGAATGTGAAATATTTACTGACGTTATTTGTTAACGTGTCAAGTCCTGTTTCGTGTTTTTTAAATGCTTCTTTATTCCAAAGCTGGGTTAAATAACTTTGGTCTACGTTTTTAATCACTTCAAGCTCTAAAGAAGATCCGATCTGTTTTCCTCCCGCGAAAATTTTATCTCCGGGTTGTTTGCTGATGCTTTCGCTTTCTCCGGTGATGAAACTGTTATCAATATTACCTTCTCCGTTGATCAAAATTCCGTCAACAGGAATGATTTCCTGATTTCTAACTAAAATTCTATCACCCACTTTTATTTCAGACAGTAAAATATTATCCTGTTTTCCTTCGAAATCAACTTTCGTTACGGCGATCGGGTAGAAAGATTTGTAATCTCTGTCATAGGAAAGAGCATTGTACGTTCTTTTCTGGAAAATTTTCCCTAGAAGCATGAAGAATAAAAGTCCGCAAAGGGTATCGAAATATCCTGGACCATAATCTGTTACCACTTCATAAATACTTCTTCCGTAAAGAACAAAAATTCCTAAAACAATCGGCACATCAATGTTGACGATCTTGTTTTTTAAACCATACCATGCAGATTTGTAATAATCTGAAGCTGAGTAGAAGACCACAGGGGTTGCAAGAAGGAATATTAAAGTTCTGAATAAACCTTTATAGTGTTCCATCCAATAATCTTCTCCTCCGATATATTCAGGAAAGGCAAGGAACATTCCGTTACCGAAAGCAAAGGCTGCAATGGCAAATTTTACTAATAAAGACTTATCGAGATGATCTTCATTTTTATCGGCAGTTTCAAGGCTGATAACGGGTTTATATCCAAGATTGGTTAAAAATTTAGCGAGTTCGCTTAATTTCAGATCGTTATGATTGAATGAGATCTGTAAGGTCTTCCTTGTAAAGTTGACCTGCGAATATTTGATGTGGGTATTTAAAGTATGAAGACTTTCCAATAGCCAGATACAGGAAGAGCAGTGAATTACAGGGATTTTGAATGTAACAAGACTGGTGCTTCCTTCAGAAAAATCAGTAACTTTTTCAAAGATTTCCGGCGTATCCAGATAGTCAAATTGAGTAGAATTTTCATCATTCGGACGAATTCCCGCTCCTTTATTAAGCTCATAGAAATTGCTTAAATTATTTAAATTTAGAATTTCGTAAACAGACTTACATCCATTACAACAGAAAGTCTTTTCATTAAATAAAATTCTCTCTTTTTCTATCCCTTGACCACAATGAAAACAGTTCTCGCTCACCCCATAAAATATTGAACTACAAAATTATAACAAATTTTTTTGTTTATCGTGTTAAAAAGTTCTATTTTTGTGATAAATATCATATAAAATGCCGCAGGAACAACAGATAGCAATTGAAGAGAGGTTCGCCAGAGTTTTTAATGATAAATCATTTAAAGAAAGACTTTCTAGCGCAGATTTTGAAAAATACATTAATGGCAAAAAGAAACTGAGTTTTCAGAAACATGATACCATTTTCGAGGATGGTGAAACTCCAAAAGGAGTATATGTTCTGGAAAAAGGGGCTGCCAAACTTTCAAAATCAGGAGCATTCGGGAAGGATCAAATTTTAAGATTTATCAAAGAAGGGGATATCATCGGCTATCGTTCTTTGCTTTGCGGGGAAAATTTCCAGGCCAAAGCAGAAGCAATGACAGATATTGAATGTGTTTTCTTACCAGCGGATATCTTTATGTATCTTTTGGAAGTAGACCCACAGCTGTCTTTCGTAATGCTTCAAAAAATTTCTTACGAATTAGGAGAATCGTCCAATACCATTACTTTCCTTGCCCAGAAGACGGTAAGAGAAAGACTGGCAGAAATACTGCTACTTCTGGAGCAGAAACTGGGGGTAGATCCTGAAGGTTTTATCAAAATCTCATTAACAAGGGAAGAAATTGCCAATATTATCGGTACTGCTACAGAAAGTGCCATCCGCCTCATCTCGGAATTCAAGCAGGATAGTCTGATTGAAGTGGACGGAAGAAATATCAAGATTTTAAACCACGACAAACTCATGAAACTCGGTCACGTAGTTTTATAAATCATACAAAAACTTAAGTCGGCTGAAGGCCGACTTTTTAACTTTTAAAAATAGATAAATTATGTCTGTTCACTCTGAAATTAAAAAAGTTACGACTGAAACCTTGCGTAAGATGAAATTCGACAAGGAAAAAATAACAATGCTTACAGCCTATGATTTTACCACGGCAAAGATGGTAGATGCAGGTGGAGTAGATGCTATTTTAATTGGAGACTCTGCAGCGAATGTAATGGCTGGTTTTGAAACTACATTGCCTATTACGCTGGATCAAATGATCTATCATGCCCAAAGTGTGGTAAGAGGAACCGACAGAGCTTTGGTGGTAGCAGATTTACCTTTCGGAACTTATCAGAGTAATCCTGAAAAAGCATTGGAATCTGCGGTAAGAATGATGAAGGAAGGTGGAGCACATGCTGTGAAAATTGAAGGCGGAAAGGAAATTTCCAAGTCTATTAAAAAAATTATCAATGCCGGAATTCCGGTAATGGGACATTTGGGGCTAACACCACAGTCCATTTATAAATTCGGAACGTATAAAGTAAGAGCTAAAGAAGAGGCAGAAGCTGAAAAACTGATTGCGGATGCACAGCTTTTGGAAGAATTAGGCTGTTTTTCTGTCGTATTGGAAAAAATACCTGCAGAATTGGCGAAAAAAGTTACAGAAAGCATTTCTATCCCTACCATCGGAATCGGTGCCGGAGCAGATTGTGACGGACAGGTTTTGGTATATCATGATATGGTAGGAATGAACAAGGGATTCAGCCCGAAATTCTTAAGAAGATATCTTGACCTTTACACGGAAATTACAGGAGCCGTTTCTCAATATGTAAAAGATGTGAAGAATGTAGAGTTTCCCAACGAAAACGAAAGTTATTAATCCATGCAGAATCAACAACAATCTATCCAGGGAATATTATCTATCGCAGCTTTGATTTGCCTTGCTGTAGGATGGTTTAATTTATTTTCCCCGGAAATCAACCATTTACTTTCAAGAAAAGTTTTTTATGTTCTGATAGGAGCCAGCTTCTTTATTCAGGCGCCATTGCTTACTAACAAAAACTTTGTCTATGCTATGTATGCTGCCGCTGCCATCTGTGTATTGGGAGCATTCATTCCGGAAGATTCAAAACTTTCTGCACTAAAAACAGTAGGACTTCTGGCAGGAATTATCCTTTCATTATCCAATAGAAGAAGATAGACGGAAGAAATATGAAGGAGCAGATTATATATGAAGATAACCATCTTCTGGTGATTAATAAAAAGGTAGGTCAGCTTGTACAGGGTGACAAAACCGGAGATGAATCACTATTAGAATCCATCAAGAACTTTATAAAAATAAGAGATGCTAAGCCGGGAAATGTTTTTCTCGGCTTGGTTCATCGTATAGACCGTCCTACATCCGGGCTGGTAATCTATGCAAAAACCTCCAAAGCGCTTTCCCGTCTTACCCAAATGGTGAAAAACCGTGAAGTGAAAAAGACCTATTGGGCGGTTGTAGGAAAAGAAATGATCCCACAAAGCCAAAGATTGGTCCATTACCTGAAGAAAAATGAAAAAAACAATAAAGCCATTGTTTTTCCGAAAGCGACTGAAGGCGCAAAAGAAGCCATTCTGACTTATCATGTGATCAAAACATTAGACAATTATTTGTTGCTGGAAATTGACCTTGAAACAGGAAGACACCATCAGATCAGAGCACAATTATCTAAAACAGGAATTCCGATCAAAGGCGATCTGAAATATGGAGCTTCACGTTCCAACCCGGATGGAGGAATTAATCTTCATGCAAGAAAGCTGGAATTTATTCATCCCGTTACCAAAGAAAATATTGAAATTACAGCTCCGGTGCCGCAAAATGATGCGATCTGGAGAGCTTGTGAAGAATAAGCATATCATAACAACTATACCATGAAATTCAAATCACTTTTATTAGCCACATTGCTGGTTATGGCATCTTGTTCAGACAATGATGAATTGCCGGTTGATCATTCGCAACAGACGATTACTGAAAATACTAGTAAAATATCGTGGAATTATCCTGTTTTGTCACCTGTCTTTAATGGATTGGAACAAAATTATATGTTTGAATATGATGCTCAGGGAAGAATTAGTAAAAAAACAGGAGGAATTTTGAAGTCTACAGGAGCTTCGGGGGCTCCGGACCGATTTACAAATCTGATTTATACTAAAATATCTTATACGGGAAATACAGCTGTTGTAGGAAGCTACAGCTCAGATCCATCATTTAATGTTCAGTTGAATGAAAGGAAATTTGAATTTGATAATCAAGGTAGAGTTGTTAAAGTAGTTATTCCACAGGTTAATAATTCATATATGGATAAGTATTTGACCTATACTTATGATACTTCAGGAAAATTAATTGAGATTTTAACTGAATATCCTAATGTTCCCTACGATCCGACTGACCCTCAAGATTATATTTTGACCTACGTAGAAAAGTTTATTTATAATAATTCAGGAAATTTAGAAAAGGCAACTAAAACTGAAAAGCATAATAATATTGATGCTTATATTACGAATGAAATTACATTTGATAACTTTGATGCTGCACAAAATCCATTTAAGAATTTAGGTATTTTTGAAGATTATTTCTATTTGTCATTATCAAAAAATAATCCTCAAAGAATGATCTCAAAAGAATATAAACCTTATAGTTCCGAATTTTTTCTGAGCCAATCAAATTGGACTAATCAATATAATTCTGATGGAAGCTTGAAGCTTTTTTACTAAAGAACTATTTAAAATAAAAATGAAGACTGTCTCAAAACCGAGATGGTCTTTTTTCATTATAAGCAAAAATCAATTTTGCTTATTTCAAAATAATGTCTAACTTCGTTCCCAACTTTAGGGGTGTCTGTATCAACAGACTGAGACTTTACCCTTTGAACCTGATCTGGATCATACCAGCGTAGGGAAAAGTAGATGACTTTTGCTGTACATTCTATTGTACAATAATGGCCATTCCTAAAGTATATTTAAAATTATTAGGAATGGAACTTATAATCAACCACACCCGAAAAACATTTGATGTACTTCCTGAAAACCTGGAAGCATTACTGGCTATTGAGCTACCCGGAAAGAAAAAGGGTATTGCTGTAGCCCTCAACAATCGCATTATTCCCCTGTCAGTCTGGGCGGAAACCATCCTTAACAATAACGATTCAGTTTTAATCATTACTGCCACTCAAGGCGGTTAATTTTCATATTTAATACCAATACTTATGGCTCACTCCATTACATGTTCGCCATTTCCGAACTCAAAGAAAATCTATGTTGAAGGAACATTACACCCTATCAATGTAGCAATGCGTGAAATACAGCTTAGCCCAACCAAACTTAGCAATGGCGGCTTTGAACATAATGCTCCGGTAACCATTTACGACACTTCAGGACCTTATACTGACGAAAATGCAGTTATTGACATACAAAAAGGACTTCCGAGAATCAGAGAACAATGGATTCTGGATAGAAATGACGTGAATATTCTGGAAGGAATTACCTCAGAATACGGAAAAGCCCGTTTAGCAGACCCACGTCTTGATGAACTGAGGTTTTCCTATGACCATAAACCTAAAGTGGCGCAGGAAGGAAAAGAAGTTACCCAGCTTTATTATGCAAAACAGGGAATCATTACTCCGGAAATGGAATACGTAGCGATCAGAGAAAATCAAAGAATTGAACAGCTTGATTCCGTATCAAAAGAAATGGCTTTTCAGCATCCGGGACACAGCTTTGGAGCGAATACTCCGAAAAGTAAAATTACTCCGGAGTTTGTAAGAGACGAAATTGCTGCCGGAAGAGCAATTATTCCTAATAATATCAATCACCCGGAAAGTGAACCGATGATTATCGGAAGAAATTTTCTGGTGAAAATCAATGCCAATATCGGAAACAGTGCCGTTTCATCCAGTATTGAAGAAGAAGTAGAAAAAGCGGTTTGGGCTTGCCGATGGGGAGGAGATACTATTATGGATCTTTCAACCGGAAAAAATATTCACGAAACAAGAGAGTGGATCATCAGAAACAGTCCGGTTCCAATTGGTACCGTTCCTATTTATCAGGCATTGGAAAAAGTGAAAGGAGTTCCCGAAGATCTGACATGGGAAATTTTCAGAGATACTCTGATTGAACAGGCAGAACAGGGCGTTTCTTACTTCACTATTCATGCTGGTGTCTTGTTGAGATACATCCACTTAACCGCTAAAAGAGTAACCGGAATTGTTTCCAGAGGAGGATCAATCATGGCGAAATGGTGTTTGTTCCATCATAAAGAAAGCTTCCTGTATACTCATTTTGAGGAAATCTGCGAGATCATGAAGAAGTATGATGTAGCTTTCTCTCTGGGAGATGGGCTTCGTCCCGGATCTATTGCAGATGCCAATGATGCCGCTCAGTTTGCAGAACTGGAAACTTTAGGGGAACTGACAAAAATTGCATGGAAGCATAACGTACAGGTAATGATCGAAGGCCCGGGCCACGTTCCGATGCATATGATCAAAGAAAACATGGAAAAACAGCTGGAAGAATGCCATGAAGCTCCATTTTATACTTTAGGTCCTTTAACGACGGATATTGCACCAGGTTATGATCATATTACCTCAGGAATCGGGGCGGCGATGATCGGTTGGTTTGGCTGTGCGATGCTTTGTTATGTAACACCAAAAGAACATTTAGGTCTTCCGAATAAAGATGATGTAAAAGTTGGGGTAATTACTTATAAACTGGCAGCCCATGCGGCAGACTTAGCAAAAGGTCATCCGGGAGCACAGTACAGAGACAATGCATTAAGTAAAGCCAGATTTGAATTCAGATGGGAAGATCAGTTTAATCTTTCATTAGATCCAGAGACGGCAAGAGCTTATCATGATGAAACACTTCCGGCAGAAGGAGCAAAAATTGCCCATTTCTGTTCTATGTGCGGACCGAAATTCTGCTCAATGAAAATTACTCAGGAAATCCGTGAGTCTGCAGAAAAAGGAATGCTGGATAAGTCTCAGGAATTCATTGAAAAAGGGAAAGAAATTTATATATGATTCTCGTTATCACTCCTGAATTGATTGTCCCGAACGAAACAGGTTTTATTAATCAGATGTTTCAGGAAGGACTAGACCTTCTTCATATCCGTAAACCATGGATTACTCGAGATGAAATGATTGAGTTTATCAGCCAAATTGATGACATTTTTCATTCACAGCTGGTATTGCATACTCATTTCGATCTGGGGAAAGAATATAACATTTCAAGGTTTCATTTCAGGGAGATTGATCGGAAGGAAGAAGTATACAAGCCTTTTGCAGAAGAAAATATCATTTCAACTTCAGTGCACGATATTGCAACATACAATACTTTGGACAAAGAATGGGATTATGCTTTCATAAGCCCGTTCTTTCCTAGTATATCCAAAAAGGGTTATGGACTGGATTCTACTATTAAGCATGAAGTAGCACAGCGGAACAATCCGGATGTAAAATTGATTGCTCTTGGTGGAATTGACCAGAATAATATCCACGAAGTTTTTGAAACAAATGCAGATGGAGCAGCTTTGTTAGGGGCCATCTGGGAAAATGAAGAACCTTTAAAAGTATTCAAAGAATGCAGGAACGTCCTTATGTCATAAGTATTGCGGGTTTCGACCCTAGCGGAGGAGCAGGTTTGCTATCAGACAGTAAAACCTTTGAACAATCGAAAGTGATGGGACTGGGAGTGTGTACAGCATTGACATTACAAACCGCTTCCCAATGCCTGAGTCTGGAATGGCGTCCTGTAAAAGAAATCACAGAAGCGATTCAGGTGCTGATGGAGAATTACCCGGTTTCAGCAGTGAAAATCGGAATTGTAAAAGATGCAGAATTTCTAAGTAAGATTATAGAAACGGTTAAAGAAAGCAATTCTGAAGTAAAAATCGTTTGGGATCCTGTTCTGAAAAGTACTTCCCAATTTACTTTTTTTGATCTTGAAACACTTCCTCAATTAAAGAATACGGTTAATAAACTTAGTTTAATAACTCCCAATTATAACGAATACAGTGTTTTAAAGGAAAATAATCTTTTACCGGATACTCATCAATGTGCATTACTGATTAAAGGTGGCCATAGAGAAGATCACTTAGGAACGGATGTTTTAGTTGAAAATGAAAACGAAACTATTTTACTTCCGCGGGAAAAAAATACAGCATATTTTCCTAAACATGGTTCCGGCTGTGTTTTATCTTCTGCCATCGCAGCAGAGCTCGCCAAAGGTGAAAATAGGGAAACGGCCTGCCGGAATGGGAAATCATACATTGAAAAATTTTTAAAAAGCAATCCCACTTTACTGGGAACGCATTCATAGAAAATATGGAAAAATTACAATACATATCACAGGGAAATACAAAACAGGAACAGGAGCTTCATATCCGAAAAGCCTTGGACAATGGAATCCAATGGGTTCAGGTTCGATGGAAAAATGCTCCGGAAAATGAATTGATCAGTCTCTGTGAAATATCAAAACAGCTTTGTTCAGAATATCATGCAGTTTGTATCATCAATGACCATGTACAGCTGGTAAAAGAAATAGATGCTGATGGTGTGCATTTGGGATTAAATGACAGCTCTATCGAAAAAGCAAGACTGATTTTAGGTGAAAATAAAATCATTGGAGGAACAGCGAATACGCTTTCAGATGTCATTCAAAGAATTAAAGAATCCTGTGATTATATTGGTTTGGGACCATTGAAATTTACCACCACTAAAGAAAAGCTGAGCCCTGTTCTTGGGTTTAAAGGGTATCAGAATATCATTGATGGATTAAGAGAAAAATCAATAGATATTCCCAAAATATTTGCCATCGGAAGTGTTACCCTTGAAGATATTTTACCGTTACAGAAGATCGGAATTTATGGTGTTTCCGTTTCAGGGCTTATTACCAAGCAGCCTACCATTATTAAAGAACTAAACAAAGTAATGATATGAACAATCAGAAATTAGAAATAGCAGGAAGAATTTTTGAATCAAGACTGTTTTTAGGGACAGGAAAGTTCGGAAGTCTCACAGATATGGTGCAGTCTGTCATTGCATCAGAAACCGATATGGTGACTATGGCTTTGAAAAGAATTGATGCCCGGTCCCATGAAGATAACCTGCTTGATTCTTTAAGAGAAACCAATGTTCATCTTCTGCCTAATACTTCAGGAGCAAGAACGGCAAAAGAAGCAGTATTAGCCGCACAGTTAGCCCGGGAAGCACTGGAAACAAACTGGGTGAAACTGGAAATTCATCCGGATCCAAAATACTTGCTACCAGATCCTATTGAAACCCTATATGCCACTGAAGAACTGGCTAAACTGGGATTTGTAGTAATGCCTTACATTCACGCTGATCCTGTTTTGTGCAAACGCCTTGAAGATGCAGGAACGGCCGTGGTAATGCCTTTGGGAGCACCAATTGGAACGAATAAAGGATTAAGAACACAAGACTTTTTGGAAATTATTATCAGCCAAAGTAATGTTCCTGTAGTAGTAGATGCGGGAATCGGGGCACCATCCGATGCTGCAAAAGCAATGGAAATGGGAGCAGATGCTGTTTTGGTGAATACAGCCATTGCCGTTGCAGGAAATCCATTGAATATGGCTGTTGCTTTTAAAGAAGGTGTGATTGCCGGAAGAAGAGCGTTTGAATCAGGATTGGGAGCAATCGCCAACCATGCTGAAGCTTCAAGCCCGCTCACTTCATTTTTATTTGAATAAATCTGACTCATGAAAAGCTTTAAAGATGTTTTTGAAAACTACCAATGGGATGAGGTAAAGAATAAGCTTGAAAAAGTAAGCTTGTCTGATGTAAGATACAGTCTTCAAAAAAAGAATAAAACGCTTGAGGATTTCCTGAATCTCCTGTCGCCGGCCGCTTCTCAGGAACTGGAACTGATGGCAAGAATGACACAGATGCTTACTCAAAAAAGATTTGGAAAAACCATTCAGCTGTATGCACCGCTGTACCTCAGCAATGAATGTCAGAATATCTGTACCTATTGCGGATTCAGTCTGGATAATCATCTGAAAAGGAAAACTCTTTCCGATACGGAACTTATGATTGAAGCATCGGTTCTGAAATCAATGGGTGTGAACCACGTATTGCTGGTAAGTGGAGAAGCCAATAAAATAGTAGGAGTTCCTTACTTTCAGAATGCTGTCCGCAAGTTAAGACCTCATTTTTCCAATATTTCCATTGAAGTACAGCCCTTATTGGAAGAAGAATATAAACTGCTTCATGAAGAAGGAGTGCATTCCGTTTTGGTGTATCAGGAAACCTATCATCAGGATGTTTACAGAGAATATCACCCGAAAGGAAAAAAATCAAATTTCCATTTTCGGTTGGAGACACCGGACAGGATAGGAAGAGCAGGAATCCATAAAATTGGGCTGGGCGTTCTTCTTGGACTTGAAGACTGGAGAGTGGATAGTTTTTTCAACGCGTTACACATAGATTATCTCCAGAAACAATATTGGAAAAGTAAATTCTCGGTTTCCTTTCCCAGGCTCAGACCGGCTGAAGGAATTATTGAACCGAATTTTATTATGGAAGACAAAGACCTCCTCCAACTTATTTGTGCCTACAGAATCTGGAATGAAGACCTTGAAATCTCTATTTCCACCAGAGAAAATGAAGTCTTTAGAAATAATATAGTATCTCTGGGAGCAACAGCCATGAGTGCCGGTTCAAAAACAAATCCGGGAGGCTATGCTGTAGATAAAGAATCTCTGGAACAGTTTGAAACCAGTGACGAACGTAGCATGGAGGAAATCAGACTCATGATCAAAAAATCGGGTTACGATCCTGTTATGAAAGACTGGGATTCTGTGTATAGTGGATTTTAAAATTTTTAAACCATTAAGAAATTTGAAGAAGTGAAGGTTATTTAAGAAAAATCGAAGATTTTTAAGCCACTATCTTTTTTGAAGCGAAGCTCAACTTAAGTTTCCTTACAAACTTAAAGAATCTTAATGGTTCAATTATCATAAAGTATGAAAAAAGAAGATAACTTTTCACGGTACAGCCGGCAGATATTTATCGAAGAAATAGGGCTGGAAGGGCAAAAGAAAATAATAGATTCAAAAGTTCTCGTTATTGGCGCAGGAGGATTGGGAAGTCCTGTTATACAATATCTGGCTGCTGCAGGAGTGGGCACTTTAGGCGTTGCAGATTTTGATGAGGTGGAACTTCATAACCTGAACAGACAGATTATTCACACTGAAAACAGCGTAGGATTATCCAAAGTGAAGAGTGCCGAAACATTTGTAGAACACCTTAACCATCAGGTTGCCTTTACAGGAATCGAAGAGAAAATAAATGAAAATAATGCTGAAAAAATACTTTCTCAGTACGATGTTATTATTGACGGTTCAGACAATTTTTCAACAAGATATCTGGTGAATGATACTTGTGTAACATTGAGAAAAACGCTTGTTTATGGCAGTATTTTAGGATTTTCCGGACAGGTTGCAGTTTTCAATCATCTCGGGAGTAAAAATCTTAGGGATATTTTCCCTGAACCGCCTTTTGATGAAGAGATGCCGGATTGCGACAGCCTTGGTGTTTTAGGCGCTTTGCCAGGAATAATAGGCAGCATGATGGCTCTTCAGACTTTAAAAATTATCACCGGCCTTCCCGTACATATAAATCAGCTTACATTGATAGAGGCAATGGATTGGAGATTTCAAACAATAGATTTTTGATCTAAATATAAACGCTAATATCACTAATTTTTTCACAAATAACACCATTTTAATATCAATAGGAATGGGCTCTGATCCTGAGCGTAGACGAAGGAAGCCCGTTTTACTTTTTAAAATACCATCCATAGGCTTTAGCCAAAACCGATATTCCATACAAAAAAGAGGCGGTCACCTTAGGTGCCGCCTCTTTTATTTTATCTCAAAAAATTATTGTGCCTGCTGCATTACGCCGCCGTTATCTTCTTTTTTGGTCTGGTTAAGAATATTTGGATCCTCTTTCGCCAGTTTATTTCTTGTTGGAATTTTATAATTGATAGAAAGCCCGAAGTTTCTTGTATCATATTTACTATAGATCATTACCGGAGTTCCTGATGGTGGGTTAGAACGTACCTGCATCATCTGTCCATTGAAAATATCATTCGCAAAAACAGAAAGTGTCAAACGGTTGTTCATAAACTTCTTCGTCAGTGTAATATCAAGCGAGTTGTTGAAAGGCTTCTCTGCTGTAAAGTAGAAATATCCTGCTTTTGGAGTCAGATAGCTGTAATTGGCTGTCAGTTTGATATCTTTAGGCAAAATAATCTGCGTCATGATATTGAAAATCCAGAATCCTTTATTGTTCAGGTTGTCGATTTCATGTTTCTGATAACCAGCATATAAGTACATGAAATTAATTTTATCAGGATTAAAATTAAATTTCATAATCTCGCTCAAAGGTTTGCTGAAAATCATAAAAGGAACGGGTAATCCCACATTGAAATTGTGAATTTTCATATTTGAAATGTTCACCTGCTCATTAAAGAGTTTTCTTCCGTCTTTTCTGATGATCTGTGCCACCTGATTGCTTGCCGAACTTACACTATATCCGATAAATGCATAATCAAAAGCGGATACTTTTATTTCATAATTATCAAAAATAGTGGGTTGTAGATTCGGGTTACCGTTTACTTCCGTACTTGGTCCGGAGAACGTCACGTTATTCGGGTTTAAGGCAGAAATACTTGGTAAGCTGATTTTTCTGTTGTAGTTCGCGGCAATATAAACCTGATTCATCATGTTATACTGTACACTTGCATTCGGGAAAAACTTAAACTTATTGAAGGCAATCAAATTCGCTTCCACCAGTTTTGCATCCTTATCAAAATATCTTGTTACTCCGGAAATATCATAGTTTTCAGCACGCGAACCCAAGGTGAAATCAAACTTTTTCAATTTAGCCTGAAACTCTAAATAGGTTGAAGCAGTCTGTCTCTGATATTCAAGATTGGTTAGGCCAAAACTTTTTGTATCATAATCCTGTTTTTCATACAATCCGCCAAAGCTTACTTTTCCACCATCAAGAAGTTTGATAGGCTGGGCATAATCTACTTTAAAGTTGGCAATATTCATGACAGATTTATTATTCAGAATATCTTTTAATCCATTGGTAGGACTATCGAGAGGTTCAGTGGGATACTCTACAAATGTCCCATCCTGAAAGTAGTTATCCTGAGCAAATTTGCTGTCTGATCTTGTATACCCAAACTGAAAGTCGAGTTTTTGAGATTTGTCGGCAAAACGTTTCTGATACGTTACCACAGCTTCCTGTCTCAAATTATCGGTATGAGCAACATCCGAAGATGTATAAAAAGCTTCTCTTAAATCTTTCAGATTTCTCTTGAACGGTAAATCTCCATGCCCGTCACTTAAAGTGTAGTTGTCATTATTGTTGTGATAAATATCGTAGTTTAATAATAATCTGTCCTGTCCTAAATCAAAAGTCAATCCGGATTTTGCAAAATATCCCCGTGCGTATCTATCGGTATGGCTTGTTAAAAGCTCATCCTGCTGGCCATTCAGCATACTTTCACGGTAATTCTGTCCTACGTTCAGCTGCCATCCGAAATATTTATTTCTTGCATTTAAATTAACAGAATTGGTTGTTCTGCTTCTGTATTTGTCATAATTCGTGAAAGAATAATTCCCCGAGTAAGTAGCTGTTAAATATTTATTGGCATTTTTGTTGGTGATAATATTCATGATAGCGCCTCCGGAAGTAGCCGGGAACTCAGCTCCAGGCTGGGTAATTACCTCAATTCTTTCTACAGAATTAGCCGGCATTCCTTCCAGGAAGGAGTTCAGCTCATTGGATGTGATGTTCAGAGGTCTTCCGTTAAGATACACTTCCAGCATTTTTCCCTGATACATCATTCCTGCAATGTCCGTAGATACAAGCCCGGGAAGTTTTTTAATTCCTTCCAGAACGTTTCCATTATTCAGTTGAGGTTGCTCAGAAAAGTCAAAAATAGTACGGTCCGCCTTTTGTTCAACGGCTTTTTTAGTTTTAGTGATGACAATACCTTCAATTTGTTTCTCTTTAGAAGTTGTATTGCTCTTTTCCTGAGAGAAAACCAGCATAGAACTTACCAGAGATAAAGCGAATATAGTTTTTTTCATAATGTTTTTACTACTATTCGGTTAGACGATGAAAAACAAATTTTGTTACAATCAGCACAGTAATTTTATTTATTTCAATGAAGAAAATTCAATAAAATCATATTCTGCAGAAGAAGTAAAAAGCCTTCTTAATACTGTCGAATAGCTATTCCCTGCAATAACAGGAATTCTTGCTATAAATTATTATTGTGCTCGATCTTTTTCTTCAAAATTGATCGCTCTTTTGTTCGATTTTACTTTCTGATTCCCAAAATTGTAGGTGATACTTAATGTCAGTCTTCTCGCATCCCAATAGTTGTTGAATGATTGTGTATTATCTGTAAAATACAGATCAGCCTTAAATCCGGATTGTTTAAAAATATCACTCACTGAAAGATTGACCTGCAGGGCTTTTTCCACAAAGCTCATTTTTACTCCCGCATCAAAACTTGCTACGCCTTTGATGGAAGCGGAGCCGTCTCTCGAGGGAAGATTATGCCAATAATTGACAAATAGCATGAAGGTCTTAGCCTTGTTCAGCTGGAATGTATTGTTGAGAGAATAATAAAATGACTGACCGTTTTTAGGAACCAGATTAAATCTTGTAATCTGTGTTTCATTATAACTGAAAGAGGTTGAAATATTACTTTCCCAGATTTTGAAAAAAGTATCTGTATAATTGAAATTGATCCCGTAAATATTCTGGTTGTAATAGTTTTCATAGGTACTGATAAGATCAATGCCGTTCAGGAAGGAAATCTGGTCAAAATTATTCTTTGTTCTCTGATAATAAAGATTGGCTGAGAATTTATTTTTAAAAATATAATTGAATTCAATATTATGATTAAAAGAAGGTTGCAGACTTGGGTTTCCGGCATAATACGTATTAGGATTAGAATACCATCGGAACGGATCTAAAGCCCGGAAATAAGGACGGTTGATTCTGCGGGAATAGTTAATACTGAATTGGTTATCCTGACTGGCTTTATAAGAAACATAGGCTGTAGGGAAAAATTTTCCGTAATTATTCTCGGATTTAGACTGGGTAGTAGGAGAGAATCCATTGGTTTGTGAATATTCATAACGTAATCCTGCTTTCACCGACCATTTTTCACCAAGATCTTTACTGGCACTGACATAAGTGGCATAATTTTTTTCATTATAATCAAAAAGATTGCTCTTTGCAGGATCTATGATATAATTTCCATGGATGAAATTGAAATATCTAATGTCAGAATTATTAGAAAACTGACTGTATTTAGCGCCGGTTTCCAACTGAATTTTTTTTAAGTTTAAAGTCAGATCAGCCTGCCCTGAATAGATTTTATAGTCTACACCAGAAAGATTTCTTACCGTCTGTATTGAATTATCAGCAACATTTCTTGTGGTAAAATTGACCTCCGTATCAGGAAGGTTTCCATAATAATTGGTACCAAAACTTAGCTTATGTTCTCCCATTTTCTGGTCAAAATACAGATTAAGCATTTGGGTTGTATATGGAGAACGATGCTTTGAATCCGTCTCTGTTTGTAAAGTAGGCGTACCATCTGTAAAGTAACTTTGTGTTGAATTGATATCCATATTGGTATGGCCCTTTGTAATATCGTATACCAATCCGATATTGGAGTTTTTAGAAAGTGAATAATCAAAATTGGCATTCAGGCCGAGTCCGTCATTCATATCCCTTCTCTCATTTCTGCTGATAGAAGAACTTTGCCCTATAATTCTATAATTTTCTACCGATTTTTTGTCACCATCATATCCCATCAGCTTTACGGAAGCTTTAATCTTTTCATTCTGATAATTTATTCCTGCTACCGTACTGAATGCAGCATATGTTTTTTGAGTGTAATTAGTAGTCAGGTAGACGTTCCATCCAAGATTCTGATTCTTTTTAAGGACAATATTAATGATTCCGCTATTTCCCTGTGCTTCATACTTGGCAGGCGGAGTCGTGATCACTTCAATTTTCAGTATATTTTCAGAGCGAAGGTTTCGGAGATAGTTGATCAGTTCAGATCCGGAAAGATTAAGCATCCGGTCATTTACCATCACAGAAACTCCATTTTTTCCTGCAATGGAAAGAAGTCCTTTGCTCTCATCTACCTGTAATAAAGGAGTGCCAGCCAACACCTCAGTTCCGGAACTTCCGTGTGAAAGCATAGAATTCTGAACATTATAAACAAGACGATCTACTTTACGCTCTACCAGAACTTTCTTACCATTTACTGTTACTGCCTCAATTTTGTTGACGTTCGCAGTGTCTTTTGTTTGTGCTGTAGCAAAAGAACAAGCAAGGGTAACCATAAATAAAATGTGTTTTTTCATATGATAAATGATGGATTAAATGACGATTGTGTTACATTTCTTTGGCAAAAGTATTGGAGGTGCCTTTGAAATGAAATAGCATTTAGATGAAGGGCATGATTATGCTTATCAAAAAAGTTTCATCGGGAAAAAACAGGCTTTTATCGAAAAGGGTTAACGAATTATCCTGATAGAGATTTATCTTTGAGTATGAATAAAAAGCAAATTATCTGGCTGCAAATTATTTATTGGGGATTCAATTTTTTTGGAACTGTTATTACTCCTAATTTTTTTATACCGGAGAGCAATCGTGGTGAAGTACATATTTTGAGAATTACCTTCTTTATTGTAAAAATTGCTACCTTCTATATTTCCTATCTGTTTATATTTCCAAAGGTTTTTAAACTTGAGAAACTGTATTCAGCGGTTTTCGTTTTTATTCTGACCCTTTTGTGTTTTGCCAGCATGAGATATGCTTTGGAGGAAATGATCCTCCCTTCTACTCTTGGATTCCGGAATTATGATGAAAGAACAGGCCTTCTCTATTATTTTTTCGATAATATTTACAATAGCTCTCTGACTACTTTTATAGCTGGGATTTTATGGATACTGGAGAAATATGGTGTTGCTGAAAATGACAAAAAGCAGCTGCTGATTGAAAAGAAACAGGCAGAGCTTCAGGCATTAAAAACCCAGATCAATCCTCATTTTATTTTTAATTCATTAAATAATATTTACTCTCTTGTCTATCAGAAATCAGACAAAGCCTTGCCAGCAATTGAAGAACTGGGACAATTGTTAAGATACAGCACAAAGGATCTTGAAAAAGATTCAATTCCTTTGGATAAGGAAATTGGATATATTGATAGTCTGATTGCCCTGGAGAAACTTAGAATTAGAAAACCTGAGCTGTTGCTCATAGAAAAAAATATTCAGTATCCTCACCTTAAGATCTCGCCAATGCTGTTGGTTCCTTTTGTTGAAAATGCCTTTAAACATGGAGATTTCCGTGATAAAGGTTTTGAAATGAAAATCTCAGATCATGATAAAGTGCTGCATTTTTATCTTTTCAATTCTAAAACACAGAAAATGAAAGATACTGTTTCCGGAATAGGAATTCAGAATGTGAAAAAAAGACTTGAAATATTGTATCCTAACCATCAGCTGGAGATCAGAGATTGGGAAACAGAGTTTATTGTAGACTTAAAAATTGATTTACGCGATGAATAAGATAAAATGCATTATTGTTGATGACGAGCCACTGGCAATCTCTCTTCTTGAGCATTATGTAGAAAAACTCCCTTTTCTTGAGCTGGTATTTTCTACAGAGAACCCGATTTTGGCTTTAGAATACCTTCAGAAAAACGATTCAGACCTTATCTTTTTAGATATTCAGATGCCGGAGCTTACGGGAATCAATTTTATGAAGATTGTAGGACCTGATCAAAAATATATTTTAACAACGGCTTATTCAGAATATGCCCTGGAAGGATATGAACATAATGTTGTGGATTACCTGCTGAAACCTATTTCATTTGAAAGATTTCAAAAGAGTGCATTAAAGGTGCAGGAACGGTTTTCTTTTCCTCAGGAGGAAAATTCATATTTCTTTGTGAAATCCTCAGGACAAAGACATCGTATTGGTTTTCATGAGATTTTGTACGTTGAGAGTATCAAAGACTATGTCAATATCCGGACGGAAACCGATGAGTTTATTGTGCTGGATACGCTTAAATCAATGGAAATCCAGCTTTCCGAGAGGTTTGTACGTGTTCATAAATCCTTTATTGTCAATTTGGATAAAATAAAAAGCATTGGTGCTAAAAAAGTGAACTTTCCCGAGTATGAAATTCCCATTGGAGAAAGTTATAGAGCAGGTCTTCTGGATAGATTAAAGTAAAATTGTAAGTTTTGGCTAAAGCCAGATGTATTTTATAATTTTAAATGTGGGCTAAAGTCCGCTCCTATTGAATTTATTAGCAGGAATTTTTGGTATGATAATAAAAAAAGACGACTTCTAGTGAAGCCGCCTTTATATTAATTAATCTAACAATTAATCTTATTTTTCCTGTTGTTTGATCAGGTTCAGAGCAGAACCTGCCTTAAACCACTCAATTTGTTGATCGTTGTAAGTATGGTTGGCCATGACGATATCTTTAGTTCCGTCAGCATGAACGAATTCTAAAGTCAATTGTTTTCCTGGAGCAAACTGGTCAAGATCTAAGAAGTTTACCGTGTCATCTTCCAGGATCTTGTCATAGTCAGCTTCATTAGCGAAAGTAATTCCAAGCATTCCTTGTTTTTTAAGGTTGGTTTCGTGGATTCTCGCAAATGATTTTACCAATACAGCTTTCACACCAAGGTGTCTAGGCTCCATTGCAGCGTGCTCTCTTGAAGAACCTTCACCATAGTTCTGGTCTCCCACAACAATTGTTGGAACGCCTGCTGCTTTGTAAGCTCTTTGTACAGCCGGAACTTCACCGTATTCACCGGTTAATTCGTTTTTAACCTTATTGGTTTCCATGTTGTAAGCATTTACAGCTCCAATCAACATGTTGTTTGAAATATTATCTAAGTGACCTCTGTATTTCAACCATGGTCCAGCCATAGAAATGTGGTCGGTAGTACATTTTCCGAAAGCTTTGATCAATACCTTAGCGCCCTCAATGTTTTTACCATCCCAAGCCGGGAATTCTTCTAATAACTGCAGTCTGTCTGAAGTAGGGCTTACGTTAACAACAACGCTGGAACCATCTTGCGAAGGAGCCTGGTATCCGTTGTCATCTACAGCAAAACCTTTTTCAGGAAGCTCAAAACCTTTAGGCTCATCAAGCTTTACCTGTTCACCTGCTTCGTTAGTTAAAGTATCTGTAATTGGGTTGAAATCTAATCTACCTGAGATGGCAACAGCAGCTACCATTTCAGGAGAAGCTACAAATGCGTGGGTATTTGGGTTACCATCTGCTCTTTTGGCGAAGTTTCTGTTAAAAGAGTGAATAATGGAGTTTTTCTCTCCTTTTTCCGCCCCTTCTCTGTCCCATTGCCCGATACATGGTCCACAAGCATTGGTAAAGATTCTTGCATTTTCAAATTTTCTGAAAGAATCTAAGAAACCGTCTCTTTCCGCTGTGAATTTCACCTGTTCAGAACCAGGGTTGATCCCTAAAATAGCTTTAGGTTTTACTCCTTTTGATACCGCATCTTCTACAATGGAAGCCGCTCTTGATAAATCTTCATAAGAAGAGTTGGTACAAGAACCGATAAGTGCCCACTCAACTTCTAAAGGCCACCCGTTAGCCTCAGCTTTAGCTCTGAATTCAGCAACTGGAGTCGCCAAGTCTGGAGTGAAAGGTCCGTTTAAGTGTGGAGTCAGTTCAGAAAGGTTAATTTCTATTAATTGGTCGAAATATTGTTCCGGGTTGGCATATACTTCAGCATCACCCGTTAAATGTTCAGCAATTTTATCGGCAGCATCTACCACATCCTGTCTTCCGGTAGCGGTAAGATATCTTCTCATAGAATCATCGTATCCGAAAGTAGACGTTGTAGCTCCGATTTCTGCACCCATGTTGCAGATGGTTCCTTTACCTGTTGCAGAAAGTGATTCTGCCCCTTCACCGAAATATTCTACGATACATCCTGTACCTCCTTTTACGGTAAGAATTCCGGCTACTTTTAAGATGACATCTTTTGCTGAAGTCCATCCATTCATTTTACCGGTTAATTTTACCCCGATAAGTTTAGGCATTTTAAGCTCCCAGGCCATTCCTGCCATTACGTCTACGGCATCAGCACCTCCTACACCAATCGCTACCATTCCAAGTCCTCCAGCATTTACAGTGTGAGAGTCTGTACCGATCATCATTCCGCCAGGGAAAGCATAATTTTCCAGTACTACCTGGTGAATGATCCCTGCTCCCGGTTTCCAGAACCCGATTCCGTATTTATCACATACAGAACTCAGGAAGTTGAATACCTCAGAGTTTTTGTTGATACCCTCCTGTAAATCTTTGTCAGCACCTACTTTTGCCTGGATTAGGTGATCCGCATGAGCTGTTGAAGGAACCGCTACTTTAGCTTTTCCTGCCTGCATAAACTGTAAAAGTGCCATCTGAGCGGTTGCATCTTGCATGGCTACTCTGTCTGGCGCAAAGTCTACATAAGAGTTTCCTCTTTCATATTCTTGTGTAGCATTTCCTTCCCAAAGATGGGTGTAAAGAATTTTTTCTGAAAGGGTAAGAGGTTTTCCCACGATTTGTCTTGCTGCTGCAATTCTTTCCGGGTAACGCTCGTACACTTTTTTGATCATATCAATATCAAAAGTCATATCGTATTTTAATTTTGTTCTTTTTCCGTTATTGCTTCTTTTTCTCTGGTGTTTGAAAAAGAAAAATCACTTTTAATGCATCAAAAAACGTTCCTATAATCCATAAATAGGGTGTTTTTGACTTTAAAATCAATAGATTTTATAACTTTCAATTTAAGAAAAAATAGAATTTATTTTCCGGATTTTATCGAAAAAAAAACGTAACTATCTTAAAATAGAAACGTTCTAAACAAAAAATGGAAGATTTTAAATCCTAAAGGACCAAAATCTTCCAATGATATAGTTTAAAATAAGTCTTTCGCCGTATTTATTAATCTCTTAGTGAGCGCTTGTACTTGTCAATTCCTTAATAGAAGGAACAAAAGTAGTAAGGTCAATACCCTCAACAGCAGCTTTGTACTCATCAATGCTAGGAATTCTTCCGATAATCGCAGAAAGAACAACAACCGGAGTTGAAGCAAGCAGAGATTCTCCTTTTTTACGTTCAGAATCTTCCACTACTCTTCCCTGGAAAAGACGGGTAGAAGTCGCTAAAACAGTGTCTCCTTTTGCCGCTTTTTCCTGGTTACCCATACAAAGGTTACATCCGGGACGCTCAAGGTACATTACGTTTTTGTATTCAACACGAGCTTCTCCTTTTGGAGCATTATCATCAAATTCAAAAGCGGAATATTTTTCTAATAATTCCCAGTCTCCTTCTGCCTTCAGTTCGTCAATGATGTTATAAGTAGGAGCAGCGACTACAAGAGGAGCGCTAAATTCTACCTTTCCTTGTTGTTTTTCAATGTTTCTAAGCATCTGAGAAACGATTTTAAGGTCTCCTTTGTGAACCATACAAGATCCTACGAATCCAAGGTCTACTTTTTTCTCGCCTCCATAATAAGAAAGATCTCTGATGGTATCGTGAGTATATCTCTTAGATACATCATCATTGTTTACATCCGGGTCAGCAATCATTGGTTCAACAATTACATCAAGATCTACCACTACTTCTGCATAATATTTAGCGTTGGAATCCGGAGTCAAAGCAGGTTTTTCTCCTGATCTGATTTCTTCAATTCTCTTATTTGCTTTATCAATTAATCCCTGAAGAACTTTGTTGTGGTTGTCCATACCTTTGTCAATCATGATCTGGATTCTTCCTTTTGCAATTTCCAGTGATTCGATCAAAGTGCTATCTTCAGAAATGTTGATAGAAGCTTTTGCTTTCATTTCAGCAGTCCAGTCTGTAAAGGTAAATGCCTGGTCAGCAGGAAGCGTTCCGATGTGAACCTCAATGATTCTACCCTGGAATACGTTTTCTCCTCCAAACTGCTTCAACATCTGAGCCTGCGTTGCATGAACCACATCACGGAAATCCATGTGTTCTTTCATGTTTCCTTTGAAGGTTACTTTCACAGATTCCGGAATTGGCATAGAAGCTTCTCCAGTAGCTAATGCAAGAGCAACAGTTCCTGAGTCAGCACCGAAAGCCACCCCTTTAGACATTCTTGTGTGAGAGTCACCACCAATGATGATAGCCCACTCATCTACAGTGATATCATTCAATACTTTGTGGATTACGTCAGTCATTGCGTGGTATTCACCTTTTGGGTCACGGGCTGTAATCAAACCGAACTCGTTCATGAATCTCATTAGCTTCGGAATATTAGCCTGAGCTTTTTTATCCCAAACAGAAGCGGTGTGACATCCTGACTGGTAAGCACCGTCAACGATTGGCGAAATCACAGTTGCTGCCATGGATTCAAGCTCTTGAGAAGTCATAAGACCTGTCGTATCCTGAGATCCAACGATATTTACCTGTACACGAACGTCTGAACCAGCGTGTAAAACTTTCCCTGGAGTAGTTCCAACAGCATTTCTGTTGAATATTTTTTCTACAGCGGTAAGTCCTTGTCCTTCATGAGAAATTTCTTTTGACGGAGCAAAAACAGCAGGAGCTTCAACTCCTAAAAGCTGAGCTGCAAATGTCTGTAGTTTTTTACCAAATACAATGGCGTAAGATCCACCCGCTTTGATGAATTCCATCTTTTGCGGAGTGAAAGATTTGGTAAGGTCGATCAATTCTTTATCGCCGTTATATAATTTCTTTTCTTTTGTATTAATCGTTAAAACGGTTCCTGTAGCTACTGAATATGCTTCCTCAAGAACAATGTCACCATTTTCGTTACGAATTGGGTTTCCGTTTTCGTCAACTTTCTTTACCCAGTTTTTAAGGTCAACACCAATACCACCGGTAACGTCTACTGTGGTAAGGAAAATTGGGGAAATACCATTTGTTCCTCCTACAATTGGAGCAATATTTACGAATGGTACATATGGGCTCGCCTGTTTTCCAGTCCAAAGAGCAACGTTATTTACTCCGGACATTCTTGATGAACCTACACCCATTGTTCCTTTTTCAGCGATAAGCATGACGCTTGCATCAGGATGTTGAGCCTGTAAAGCTTTAATCTCTTCCTGAGCCTGAGGAGTAATCATACATTTACCATGAAGTTCACGGTCTGATCTTGAGTGAGCCTGATTACCCGGAGAAAGTAAATCTGTAGAGATATCTCCTTCACCTGCAATAAATGTTACTACTTTAATTTCTTCAGCAACTTCGGGAAGTTTTGTGAAAAACTCTGCTTTCGCGTAGCTTTCAAGAATTTCTTTTGCAATTTCGTTACCGCTATTGAATGCTTCCTTCAGACGGGTAGTGTCTGCTTCGTAAAGGAACACCTGTGTTTTAAGAACATTAGCCGCTTCTTTAGCAATTGCTGCATCATTTCCTAAAGCAAGGTCTAACAACACTTCGATAGAAGGTCCACCTTTCATATGAGATAATAATTCAAAGGCAAATGCCGGAGAAATTTCTTCTACTAGAGATTCACCTAGAATAATTTCTTTTAAAAATTTTGCTTTTACTCCCGCTGCACTTGTCGTTCCGGGTAGTGTGTTATAAATGAAAAATTGAAGAGAATCTGATCGGTCAGCATTACCTGAATCTTTAATTTGCGTAATAATTTCGCTTAGTAATTCAGCACCATCAATTGGCTTTGGATGAAGCCCCTGGGTTTTTCTTTCTTCAATCTCTTTGATGTAATCCTTATAAATACTCATAATAGAAGGTCTTTCAAAATTAAAGGTAGGCCTGCTTTTTCTTTATCGGTGTGTATAAATACAGTTAATGACATTTTGAGTTCTCGCATTTTGATGCAACATTAACCGAATAAAGTCAGCATAATCTACACTTTTCCAAAAGTTTTTTAAAATTATCAAACAATTCAAAATGTTCCCAAAATTACGAAATTTTACTATTTTATAAGAATGAAATTATTTAGATTCTTTATAAATATGAATTTTATAATATCTATTTTTGGTCGTATTTTTGTAAGCAAATGGAGAATATGAAAAATATCCTGAATGTTTTATGTGTTTTTATTTCGATTTTCGTTTTCTCTCAGGCTCAATCTGTGAAGAAAATTCCTGCGAAGAAAGGAACAAAAAGCACGGTTAAAAAAGCAGTTGCAGCCAATAAAGCTAATGCTGATCTTGTTGTGATCAATAAAGATCTTCCTCTTTTGATTCCTAAGAAGAAAGGGGATCAGTTCGGGTATGTTAACCAGAATGGGAAATTTATTATTCAGCCGGAATATCATATTGCCGTATTTTTTTATGAAGACTGCAATCTTCTGAATTCACCTAATGAAAAGGTCAGAAAATTTGGAACAAAAGAGTATGCGACGGTAGAGAAAAATATGATTTCGTACCGTGTAGACCAATCGGGAAAGAGAGTATATCAGTTCAAAGAAGCAGATTTTGGAAAATGCAAATTCGAAAAATATAAACAACAGTTGTTTCAGGCCTATATTCTCAATGGCTTTTATGGGATTATTGAAAAATCAAAGTTTGTGAATGCCGCTGATTACAGACAATATCAAATCTATCCTCAATATCAGTATCTGTTTATTCTGGAGGGAGATGATGTAGCTAATCCTATGATTGTGGCTTCCAATAATGATAAATTCGGAGTTATTGATGTCAACAATAAGATTGTTATTCCGTTTGAATACTCGAATATTAAAAGAAATTTCAGCTGGAAACTGGGAAAAATGTTTGAAGTGACAAAAGATGGCTCAAATTATTACTACATCGACTCCAACAACAAAACTTACTAGATAATTATAAATGATGAATGATGAATGATGAATGATGAATGATTTATTTGATAACTCCTATTTTTCATCGTATTTTTCTTCATCCAATAACCTAATACTTCGCACCTCGTAACCCGTTATCCCGAATCTCGAAACCCGAATCCCAATTCATATATTTTTTGTATTTTTGCCGTTGAAATAAAGGGGTGCTTTAACAGGCTGAGATTATACCCAACGAACCTGGAACAGGTAATGCTGTTTAGGGATGTGTCTTTCTAAGACGCTGAATTGTATAATATCTTATCGATCCCCTTTTATTCATTAAATGTCAAAGATTTATAGAATGAAAGGATTATTTTTTTTAGGGCTTAGCGTAAGCTCTGTAGCTTTTATCCAGGCTCAGAATAAAGATTCTCTGAAGGTCAGGGAAATTGAAGCGGTCAACTTTACTAAAAGACTTCCGGTTGCAAAGGAAATCATCAATGTACAGAAAGATTTAGACGGGAAAAATTTGGGACAGGATCTTCCTATCCTTTTAAAAAATCAAACTTCTGTAATCTCCACCTCAGATGCGGGAAACGGAGTGGGATATACCGGTTTTAGAATTCGTGGAGTTTCAGGAAGTGCCATTAATGTAATGATGAATGGTGTTCCGTACAACGATTCTGAAAGCCAGGGAACATTTTTTGTAAACGTTCCGGATTTAACAAGTTCTGCCTCACAGATTGTCATTCAGAGAGGAGTGGGAACTTCCAATAATGGTATTTCTGCTTTCGGAGCAAGTATCAATGTACTTTCCAAAGATCCGGAAGAGAAGTTTTATTTTAAAACCGACGACAGCTACGGATCATTTAATACCTATAAATATTCAGCTGAAATAGGCTCCGGGAAATTCTGGAACAACCGTCTTTCTGTAATGGGAAGATATACCCATATTCACTCTGACGGATATATCGACAGAGCTTCATCCAATTTACACTCTTATAATTTTACCGCTTTATTTGAAGAAGGAAATACGAAGTTACGTTTAATGGCTTTCGGAGGTAAAGAGAAAACGTATCAGGCTTGGAATGGGATTGATCGTAAAACCTGGGAAAAAGACCCGAAATTCAATGTTTCGGGAGCAATTTATGATGCCAATTGGGAGAATATTGTAAGTTTCTATGACAATGAAACCGATAATTACAGACAGAACCATTATCAGTTACTTTGGGAGCAAAAATTCAGTGACCGATGGAATCTGGAAACAACTTTTCATTATACCAAAGGAAAAGGATATTACGAAAACTATAAGCAGGGAAATCTTTTTTCAAGATATAATCTGCCTGATATCATTGAAGGTGGACAAACCATAAAATACTCTGATTTTATCAGAAAAAAATGGCTGAATAATGATTTCTATGGTATGGTTTCTACCTTGTACGGGAAGTTTGAAAATCTGGATCTGAACTTTGGAGCTGTTGTGAATCAATATTACGGAAGGCATTATGGAAATGTTACCGGTGTATTTTTCCCTCAGATTCATGAACGTGAATACTACAGAAACCGCTCGGTAAAGAATGAAGTGTCTGGTTTTGCAAAAGCATTATTCAGAGTAGATAACTTTGAATTCTTTGGTGATTTACAACTAAGAAAAATCAATTACAATACCAAAATCCTGATGGCAGGTGATGGTGAAGGTGCGGATTTAAGCAAAAACTGGCTGTTCTTTAATCCAAAAGCTGGGGTGAACTACCGAATTGAAGGAGGGAAGGTATTCCTTTCTTATGCTCATGCCCACCGTGAACCGAACAGAGATGACCTGATGGCCAATAATGATGTGAAAGCTGAAAAACTTCATGATATTGAAGCTGGTTTTGAAAAGCAGTTCGGAATCGTATCACTTACTGCGAATGTTTACTATATGTATTATGTGAATCAGTTGGTTTTAAACGGAGAATTGAATAACGTAGGAGCATTCATCAGAACAAACTCAGGAAAGAGCTACAGAAGAGGAGTTGAGGTTGGAGCTTTGGCTAAACTATCCAAACAATGGGAAGTTTCCGGGAATGTAACCTTAAGCCAGAACAGGAATCAGGATTTTAATATTCAAAATGGGGATACTCCTAAAAGCCTTGGAAATACACAGATTTCATTTTCTCCGAATGTAATTGCTAATTTGAGCTTGAAATTTAATCCTACAAAAAATTTCCAGTTTGTTGTAATGAACCAGTATGTGGGAAAACAATATCTTGATAATACAGAAGATGCAAACTTACAGCTTAAAGATTATTTTCTGACAGACTTTAATGCGCAATATCAGTTTAAAATTGCCAATAATGAAATCGCTTTAAAACTGTTGGTGAATAACCTGTTCAACAAAAAATATGTGAACAATGGATCTGTATATGAAGGGCAGCCCTATTATTTTTCACAGGCAGGAACAAACTTTATGTTTGGGATGAGTTGGAAGATTCAATAATCGTGAAAAGGCAAAAAGGTTTTGAGAACAGATCTGTAGGATCATAAATTGACCTTTTTATTTTTGACTGTTTTACCATTTTCATAACAATTGTTAAGCTTAAAAAAAGAAGTTTAAATAACCGTATTCCTATTTTAATACGGAATAATCAAAGGACTGTTTCGGCAGTCTTTTTTATATCCATTAAATTTTACAAAAAGTCACGAAAAAGTTATAAATTTGCTGCCAAATGAATATTTCAGCATACATTTTAGAATATTTAAAACAATTTGGAACTGCCACGGTTCCAGGCTTCGGGGTGTTTTCACTGAAAAATTCCAAGGCAATTATCAATTCCGAAAACGGAAGCATCCTGCCTCCGGCCAGTCAGATTGAATTTACAATAGACTACGAAATACAGGCTGAAGATCTTACTGCTTTTATTGCAGGACAGAAACAGATGTCCCTGGAAGCTTCAAGAAGTGATCTTAAGATCCAGACTGATTTTTGGAAGAAAAAACTTCAGGCCGAACAGGTTCTTGAAATTCAAAACCTTGGAACAGTTTTCATTGAAGAAGGGCATACCCATTTCAAAGGAAAAAGAATAGAATCCGGACGTCCTGACTTTTACGGACTGGAAGAGATTCGTTTTTCAGATATCAATAACGGGGAAAAGGTAAAAACTTTAGTGAACCGCGAAAAAGATTTTAAATTCAGAAAAACAATTCTCTGGGTTTTCCTTCTGATTATTCCGGTTCTAGGAATTTTATATCTGGCATTTACCCAGCAGGAACTTATTTTTGGAAAAAAATCTTTCAAGAATGTTTCCGTACAGACTTCTACCCATCGAATTGTAAAAGATACAGTAAAGGTGATGGTACATACTCCGCAAACACCCGTTTCAGATTCTTTGAAAAAAGATTCATTAGCAAAACCTGCCGGAAAAGCAAAACAATCTGCCCCGGCCGCTCCAAACAACACTAAGAATAGATGGCAAAAATAAAAAAAGCGTCAGAATCTCTGACCATTATGACCAATATCGTTCTTCCGAACGAAACCAACTCTTTAAGAAACCTTTTCGGTGGTGAACTATTAGCAAAAATGGACCGTTGTGCGTCTATTTCTGCAGCAAGACACTGTGAAAGAAGAGTTGTTACAGCTTCTGTAAACCACGTATCTTTCAATCATCCGATTCCGGAAGGTGGAGTAGTGGTATTGGAATCTAAAGTTTCCAGAGCATTCTCTACTTCCATGGAAGTGTATGTGGATGTATGGTTGGATGATCCGATCAATCAGAAGAAAATTCACACCAATGCCGGTATTTATACCTTTGTTGCTGTAGATGAATTCAACCGCCCGATTCCTATCCCGGAAATGGTTCCGGAAACAGAAGAAGAGAAAGAAAGATTTGCTGCGGCTTTCCGTAGAAAAGAACTTTCATTGATTCTTTCAGGAAGAATGAAGCCTCTGGAATCTGTAGAACTTAAAAAGTTATTCCAGGAACCACAGGAGTCTAAAAAAGACAAAAAGTAAAAACACAAAAAACACAAATGTCTAGCACGAATTTTCACAAATGGTTTGTGCCTGATCAAATGAAAAAAAATAATGAAAATGGATATTTCAGAAAATG
Source organism: Chryseobacterium sp. CFS2 (assembly GCF_036543225.1). Classification (NCBI taxonomy): domain Bacteria; kingdom Pseudomonadati; phylum Bacteroidota; class Flavobacteriia; order Flavobacteriales; family Weeksellaceae; genus Chryseobacterium; species Chryseobacterium sp. CFS2. Next base: position 89,016 of record NZ_JAZHQU010000008.1, on the reverse strand, counting down.
ATATATCAAAAATTGTTTATGAGGCCGGGTATATAGTTCATAAAGCGTTGGGACCTGGACTTTTGGAAAGTGCTTATGAAGAATGTCTGTTTTATGAATTAAATAAACATGATATTCTTGTAGAAAGACAAAAACCGATGCCATTAATTTATGATGAAATTAAAATGGATGTTGGCTATAGACTTGACTTTTTAATTGAGAAAAAATTTGTGCTGGAAATAAAATCTATAGAATCATTACAGGATATTCATTTAGCACAAATACTTACCTACCTCGGCCTAAGTAATTGTAAACTTGGAATGTTGATTAATTTTAATACCATCCAGTTTAAAAACGGAGTAAAAAGAGTTATCAACGGGATATTATAATTTGTGCTATTTGTGCAACCAATTTGTGCCATTTGTGTTTAAAAAAATGAAAATACTTCTTTTAGATAAAAACCATCCTCTTATTACTGAACAGCTTCTGGCTCAGAATTTTATATTGGAAGAGGATTTTACGTCGTCTTATGATGAGGTTTGTGATAAAATTGAGAATTACGACGGTATTATTATCAGAAGCCGTATTCCTTTAGACAAAAACTTTCTGGAAAAAGGTAAGAATCTGAAGTTTATTGCAAGAGTAGGAGCCGGAATGGAAAATATTGATATTCCTGTTGCCGAAAAACTGGGGATTCAATTGATCAATTCTCCGGAAGGAAACAGAGATTCTGTAGCAGAACATGTAGTAGGAATGCTGCTTGTTATCATGAACCGACTTTTTATAGCTTCTCAGGAAGTGAAAAACGGGATCTGGAAACGTGAAGAAAACAGAGGTGATGAGCTGTTAGGAAAAACAGTCGGATTAATTGGGTATGGAAATATGGGGAAAGCTACGGCTAAAAGACTTTCCGGTTTTGGATGTAAAGTGATTTTCCATGATATACTTCCAGGCCTTTCAGATGAATATGCCACACAGGTATCATTGGAAGAACTGAAACAGTCTGCAGAAGTTGTAAGCTTACATATCCCTTTAACTTCGGAAACGCATTATCTTATTGATGAAACGTTCATCGCAGAAATGAAAAACGACTTCTATTTTGTCAATACAGCAAGAGGAAAGAATGTGAAAACTAAAAGTTTAGTGGAAGCATTGAAGTCTGGGAAAGTAAAAGGTACTTGTCTGGATGTATTAGAGTATGAAAAGTCTTCTTTCGAGAATATTGAGGCCGAAAATGAAGATTTAAAATATCTTCTCGAATCAGAAAAAGCCATTGTAACACCACACATTGCTGGCTGGACGCATCAGAGCAAAGAAAAGCTGGCTCAGTTTATTGTAGATAAAATTGTTGCTTCACATTGTTAGGCAAAAAAAATAATAAGATAAAAAGCGAATTTACGAAAAGTGAATTCGCTTTTTTATTTACTATGAACACTTTTTTAATTGTTGTCGCTGTATGACTTTTTGTTGTATTTACAGTGGGAATTAGCAGTAAGAGAAAATTTAAATGTTCACTAGAATATGAATCATTTAAAATGGGAAAGACTGAGGATTAGTCTCTCTGTATAAACTAAGAAGAAATCTACCACTTTATTTTTTATAATAAAATTCCCTAATGATTGAATAATTGTATATATTTATAGTCCAATTCTAAAATATTTATTATAATGAAAAATTTAAGACAAGTTTCAAAAGAGCAATTAAAAAAAGTTTTTGGAGGAACAGGTCCTCAGGCTAACTGTCATTGTAGTCCATCGGGATCAGGAAAACCTGCGATAGATATTATTGCTGATAATGCGGTTGATTGCTTTAATAAATGTGAGGAGTATAGAAATAATTAAAATTTTTCAATTTGCACTTCACAAATGAAACAGTCATTTTTAGGTAAGAGGATATTCTGTATCCTCTTATTCAGTTATTCAGTATTATCATCTCAAAAAATTACTATTATTAATAACAATACCGGGTCGGTTACTATTAAAAATAATAAGACAGAAGTGATATTAAAAGAAGGGAATAAAAAGGAATTCTCAGGTATAGTAAATAAAATTTCAATTAAAGGGACTCAAGATCTGGATAGATCTTTGACGATATATCTTGAACCTACCGAAAAATTAATATTAACTATAAAGAATAATACAATTGTTTATCAGGGAGATCAAGCCGCTATTAATGAATATCTCAATGAAAAATTAAATGTAGATACATATGGGAAAATGAAGGACTATTTACAGGCAAGTGAAAAAAAGAGTTTGAGTCCTTTAAAAATAAATTCCGAATTATTTCTTACAAACATTTTAAAGAAAGTAAATTTAAAATCTATAATTATTTCTTCAGAAGATACTAATTCTACGAAAAAAATAAAAACTCATATAAAGTATAACTGGCTTTATACCATTTTTTCTTCTGTTATTAGCTTAAAGGATAAAAATTTCAGCAAAGAAGTTATTAACTATTATTATCAGAAATATATTGAATCGGATATTACAGAATTCAGCTGCAATGGAGCATTCCAATATAACGTTATGGAAATATTAATAAAAAATAAAGATATAGTATCTGCTCATTTTCCGATGTATACTATTGTTGAACATTCTGATTCTGATAATATAAATCAGTATCTTCCAAAAACTTGTCAAAAATATTTTTTTTTCAATAAATACCGTTACTTTGAACATATTAATGACCCTCAGAAAGATTATTATGAAAAAGTTCTAAATGAAAAATTTACCGATTAATTACTATACAATGCGAAAGTTTATATTTTATTTATATATTTTTTTATCATCATGTACTTATATAGCTGCACAAAATTATCAGGTCACATATGAAGTGCAATTTAAGCCAGTAAAGGATAAAGATTCATTAGTAAAAGAATATATGGCTCTAAAAATAATTGCTAATCAAAGTATTTTTTATAACCTAAATAAAGAAAAAATTGATTCTCTAGTCAGTAAGTCGGATTATAAAGGAGTATCAGCAATTAAAAATTCTTTTTTAAGAATAAAAGTATTCAAAGACTTTTCAAAAGATTATTTTACTGTAGGTGGTAATTTTAACCAATTCAATTATTGGTATAAAGAAGATAAGATTAATTTTTATGATTTAAAGAAGTATGGTAAATATAAGGGCTATATGGCCAATGAAGCATTCGCCGATTTTGGGAAAAGAGTATGGCACGTTTTATATACCAATGATATTCCAATCAATGATGGTCCTTATGTTTTTTCAGGATTACCCGGTTTAGTTATTAAAGCAGAGTCAGTAGATGGAAATTATACTTTTGAATTAATTGGAATTAAGAAATTAGAGAATCAGCCTGAAATGAATGCTATCAAAGAAAACATAAGAAAAGAGAAACTAAAGAAGAATATTAATGACTTTATAAAAGATCCTGCGGCTCATAATATTAACTTTAAAAATGATTTGGGAGATAGTTTTAGTTATGAATTTAAAGGGATTAAAGACAATAACTATAATGCTACAAATGAATATTTAAATAAAATATTTAATCAATTCAATAACTATCCAGATAAGGACATTCCTGTTATAACATTTTAGAAATTCTGTACTGTTTTATAAATTAGAGGATAAGTTACTATGATTGAGTTGGATTAGGTCAGAACAGGATTAAAGAATCTTAAAACAATTCTTGTCCAAATTTCACTTTTTCTCTCATGAATGTTAAATAATTCATAATATCCACCTCATGTTTATTATTTATTTTGAGTTTTATTAAATTGCCGCTCATTTTGAATCTCATGACGACGCGTAATTTTGTACTTATCTTAACTGTTTTCTTATCAATATTTTCTTGTAAAAAAAAGTCTGAAGCTAAAGGTGCTTCGGCTGAAAATACAACCAATCTTCCTAACTATGGAAACGTAGATTTGGGAGATGTCTTCACGAAAGGTGATGGGCAGCTTCTAAACAGACAGACTACGGTAAGTTATATCGATCAGTATTACAAGAAGATATGGGAAGCAGGAGATCTTAGTGGCGGAATTCTTGTTGCCAAAGGTGATGAAATTCTATATGAGAATTACAGAGGTTTTGGAAGAGAAGGAAATCAGATGCCTATTGATAAAAATACACCTTTACATGTAGCGTCAGTTTCAAAGACCTTAACTGCAATGGCGATGATGAAGCTAATTGAGGCCGGTAAAATAAAACTTACAGATCATCTTACTCAGTTTTTTCCAGGATTTCCTTATCCTAATGTTACGGTTCAAACGTTATTAGATCAAAGAAGTGGTCTTCCGAAATACGAATACTTTATTACTAAAATACAGCCTGCACCGGCAGAACTTTCCAAGCCATTCATTACCAATCAGGATGTATTGAATATGATTATCAAATACAAACCTGATCTGGCAAGAGATACGGATACAGGGTTTATGTACTGTAATACCAACTTTGCTTTATTGGCCTTGCTGGTTGAAAAAGTTACCAAAACTCCTTTTCCTCAAGCGATGAAAGAAATGGTTTTCACTCCGCTGAAAATGAATAATACGTACATTTTCCAGGAAAAAGATATTCCTACCGCTTCACAGTCATTCTATTATGGAGGAAACAAACTGTATCCTTTAGACAGACTGGATCTTATTTACGGAGATAAAAATGTATACACGACCCCAAGAGATTTATACAATTTCTCAAAAGCCATGTTTTCAAAAAATTTCCTTAAACCAGAACTTATGGAAATGGTATTTGCTCCTTATAGCAATGAAAAAGCAGGAATGAATAACTATGGTTTAGGATTCAGAATGAAAATATTTGATAACGGTGAAAAGCTTACTTATCATAACGGATGGTGGCATGGTACGAATTCCGTATTTGCCCACCTTTTAAAATCTAAAGTGACCATTGTAGCTATTGGAAACAAATATTCAAACAAAGTATATACAGCCCTTGCATTATCAGGCTTATTCGAAGATTTCCCTTTGCAGAAGGATAAGCTTCATACCGTGATGCATGACAATAAAGATACTTTGAATTCCGGACAGGAAGTTTTTGGAGAATAATGTTTACTTTTGCCTAAACATTTTCATGAAAAGGTTTCTTTTATTATTCGTTATCTGTTTTCTTGTTCATTCTTGTGCAAGAGTAGGATCTCCTATTGGAGGACCTAAAGATACCCTTGCGCCGAAGTTTTTAAGCTCAAACATTGATACCACAAGAATTAATGTCAAAAGAGATATTCGCGAACTCCGTCTGGATTTTGATGAATATGTGACTTTAAAGGACATCAACAAAAATCTGATTATTTCACCTCCTATAAAAGGGATAACAAGGATTCTTCCTTCGAATATAGCCAATAAATTTGTACTGATCCAGTGGACGGATACTCTTCAGGCCAATACAACTTATAATTTCAATTTTGGAAATTCAATTGTTGATAATAATGAATCCAATATACTGAGGTATTTTAATTTTGCTTTTTCCACAGGAGATAAACTGGATGATCTTTATGTGAGCGGTGAAGTAAAGGATGCATTGGATATTAAAAAGAAGACCGGAACAACAACGGAGAATAAACTGGTGGTTGGATTGTATCAGGTAAAAGATACCATGGATTACAAGAAAAAGCCTTACTATATCACCAAGGTGGATGAAGACGGATATTACGAATTAAACTATCTGACCCCAGGGAAATATAAAATTATTGCTTTTGAAGATGAGAATGGAAATTCTATGTATGATCCGGGTAAAGAAAAAGTAGGGTTCCAGAAAGATCCGATTAATGTTGAAAAATCTATTTCAGGATTAAATCTAAAAGTTTATCCTTCCAAAAAGCCTGTGAAATATGTAGAAATGAAAGAAACTGCAGGAGGCGTTCTGATGACATTCGAGGGGAATCCAGATGAAGTTAAAGTTCAGTCATTGAATGAGAAATTGAAGGATGTAAAAATAACACATAATCCAAAATCTGATTCCGTTAGAATCTGGTTTGATGCAGTGAAAGATGACGTGGGACAGACCGCCAATGAAAAGCTTATATTCACACATAATAAAGGTCCGAAAAAAGACAGTGCTTACAGCGTTTCCTTATTTTACAGATATAATAAGAAGAATGCTATGGATGTCTTCAGTGACAATGATGGAACTTCCATTGCTCCAAAAGCCGATTTAAAAATTGCTTCCAACTATATTGTTGATAAAATTGATCCTTCAAAATGGACACTGAAAATTAAAGGAGACAGCCTGACAACTTTGCCATTTACCGCAAAAATCTCAGAAACAAATCCTTACCAGATCCAGGTTCAGTCAGATTTTGTGATGGGAAAAAGCTATGAGCTTACTGTTCCTAAGGAAACGATATCCTCATTCTATACAAAAAATACACAATCTAAGCGTTTCGACTTTGATGTGGCTAAAGTAGACCAGTTTGGAAGTGTTGAATTCTCTATTTCGAATGCGCCAACTACCAATTATTGGATTCAGCTGGTAGATTCTTCAGACAAGATAGCCTATCAGAAATATATCAAAGGAGATCATATAAAATTTGATATCCTGAAACCTGGAGAATATATTGTAAGAATTCTGGTGGATAATAACGGCAATAAATATTGGGATGAAGCAGACTTTGCTAATGATGTTTTTGCTGAAGATGCTTATATTTTCTACAAAAAAGTAATTGTGAGAGGTCTATGGGAAACAAGGGAAGAATGGGATCTGAAAGATTCCAGAACACTTGATAACCCTAAAGGAACAACAGCTCCTGCACCAACGCCAGCCGTGGAAACACCACCAGCTGCTGCTGAAGTGAAACAGGAAGTTAAGAAAGAATTGAAATCCTCCAATGCAGTTTTAACTCCGGTAAAGTAAGCTGATGAAAATAGTTAAGAAAATAGTATTCTGGACATTGGTAGCATTTGCTCTGATTCAGTTTTTTCCTATTGACAGAACCAATAAACCTATTGATCCTGCTGTAAACTTTGTGGAGGCAAGGAAATCACCGGAAAAGATCAGAACGCTGCTTAAAAATGCATGTTATGACTGTCATTCCAATGAGACGGTTTATCCGAAATATGCCTTTATTGCTCCTGTTTCATGGTCTGTAAAAAGCCATGTGAATGAAGGCCGGGAACATCTGAATTTTTCTACCTGGGGAAATTATAATAAGGATTTGAAGGAGAATATGCTTACGAAATCTATTCAAACAATCCAGAATAGGACAATGCCAATGCCTGGTTATATTGTCTATCATCAGGAAGCCAATCTTTCAGAAGCAGAAAGAGCATTATTGATTCAGTACTTTGAAGAAATGCTTAAGGCTAAAACGTATTAATTCAATCATAAAAAAAACTCTCGCAGATTTTACAGATCCAGCAGATGATTGTATTTACAATCTGCTCAATTTGCAAAATCTGCGAGAGAATATATTACAAAAATTATTTCTTTAAATAACTCTCGAAAAATCTCTTCTGGGAATCAAAAGCAATGTCCTCTAAGTTTAGCTCCTGTAAAGGAATCCAGACTGCCTCTGAAATCTCAGAGAGCTCAAGATTTACCTCAAACTTTTCCGAAACATTATACTCATAAAATAGATCAATCGTATTATAATCAATCTCTTTGTATTGATAGATGTTAGGAAGGCTGGTAAGGTATTTCAGGTTAGAAATATCAATATCAAGCTGAAGTTCTTCAAAAAGTTCTCTTTTACAGGTTTCCTCTGCACTTTCTTTTGGGTCGACAAATCCTCCGGCAAGATCAAGTTTTCCTTTTTTGGGATCTCTGTTTCTTCGGGTAAGATAAATTTCGTCTCCACATCTGATGACAACTGCTACTGCACCTGCCACATTATTATACAAAGTAAAACCGCATTCCGGACAGTTCCATTTCTTTTCACCATCCCAGTGTAAGGACTCTTTGCCACAGCTTGGACAATATTTCAATAGTTTCATTGAGCAATATTAATATTTCTCGGGTGATAACTCAAAATAACATCCCTTAATTCTTCAGTTTTCAGATGCGTATAGATCTCCGTTGTCGTAATACTGGAATGTCCCAGCATTTCCTGAATATAACGCAAATCTGCCCCATTCTGTAATAAATGGGTTGCAAACGAATGTCTGAAGGTGTGTGGAGATATTTTTTTGTTGACCCCGGCTTTATCTGTAAGTTCTTTAATAATAAGAAATACAATCACTCTGGACATAGAAGTCCCACGGCTGTTCAAAAACAGAGTGTCTTCATATTTCTTATTAATTTTACCTTTAGAACGTACCTCTTTGATATAACTTTCCAGCATATCTGCAGTATAGTCAGCTAAAGGAACAAAACGGGTTTTGTTTCCTTTTCCGTGTACTTTGATGTACTGCTCTTTGAAGTTGATATTGGAGATCTTCAGATCAATCAGTTCGGAAACCCGAAGTCCGCAGCCATATAGTACCTCTATGATGCAGTGGTTTCTTTTTCCGAGATCTGTATTGACCTCAATAGCAGCAATAATTTTGTTGATATCAGGCAAGCTTAAAGTATCTGGTAGATATAATCCCAATTTAGGGCCTTCAAGTAACGCCGCAGGATTGTCTTCACGATATTCATCCTCCAGCAGAAATTTAAAGAAAGCTTTAATGGAAGATATCCATCTTGCCTGTGATCTCTCACTGAATTTCTGTTTGGAAAGATTGAAAATGTATTCCTGCAGGTTTTCGTAACCGATGGAGTCTGGACCGACGTTTTCCAGATCCTCTTCTGCGTAATCTTTTAATTTCTTAATGTCCCGAACGTAGGCGTCGAGTGTGTTTTCTGAAAAATTTCTTTCGAAACGAAGAAATATTTCAAAATCTTTGATCTTTTCATCCCAAGTCATTTGTGCTTATTTTTTTAGTTCACAGTCCGATATTTGTTCTATTTCAATATTATGGTTTCTCAGGAACGATATCCCATCGTCATCCGAATACTCATTAATGTACACCAGTCTCGTAATTCCTGCCTGTAAAATCAGCTTGCTGCATTCTTTACAGGGAGACAGCGTCAGATATAACGTTGCCCCTTTTGCAGATTGAGTGGAAGCTGCTAGTTTTAATATAGCGTTGGCTTCTGCATGCAATACGTACCAGTGTGTTTTCCCTTCTCCATCTTCACAGCAGTTTTCGAATCCCGAAGGAGTCCCGTTGTAACCATCTGAAATAATCATCCTATCTTTTACGATAAGAGCTCCCACCTGTTTTCTCTTACAGTAGGAGAGTTTTGCCCATTCCTGAGCCATTTTTAGATAAGCTTTATCAAACTTATTCATACCGCAGCATTGTTTTTTTTCGAAATAATTTGGATTAAAATCTTTTAGAAAGATTTAGAAGTTAGGTTTTCTCTTCTCTAGAAACGCAGTAACTCCTTCTTTCTTATCTTCCATGTCAAAAAGTTCACCGAAATACTTGATTTCAGCTTCAAAACCTTTCTCCGTGTCAGATAAATTCACGGCATTTATAGCCTTGGATATTGCCATTGGTGAATTATAGGCAATCGTGTTTGCTAATTCTTTCGTTTTGGTTAATAATTCTTCAATAGGATATACTTCATTGACCAGTCCGATCTCTTTTGCTTTTTGAGCAAAGATCATTTTGGCAGAGAAGATCATTTCATTGGCAATACCTTTTCCTACAAGCTTTGGAAGCCTTTGAGTTCCTCCATATCCTGGAATCAGTCCAAGAGTTACTTCAGGAAGCCCTAATCTGGCGTTTTCCGATGCATATCTGATGTGGCATGCCATGGCAAGCTCTAAACCTCCTCCCAATGCAAAACCGTTTACGGCTGCAATGACAGGTTTAGACATGTTTTCAATTTTGTTGAACAATGTGTTTTGTCCGTTTCTTGCAAGTTCTTCAGCTTTTTCCTGTCCGAAATCACTGAATTCCTTGATGTCAGCTCCCGCTACAAAAGATTTTTCTCCACTGCCTGTAAGGATAATTACCCTACAAGAAGTATCAGCGTTAAGCTCGTCCAGTGCAGTGCTGATTTCCTGAATTGTTTTAGCGTTTAAAGCATTTAAACTTTCAGGTCTGTTTATGGTAATGATAGATAATTTATCTTCTTTTTTTAATAATATGTTCTCGTAACTCATTTTTCCACTTTAAAATATCATCCTTTGCAAATTATGAATTTTTTACAAAAAAAAGGAAAAAATATTATTTTTTTTTCCTTTTTTTTAATTTATCCTTCCAAATAATTATTTGGAATGATTCATCATATTTGCATCAATATTGACATTTAGTTGAGAAGCCACTTTCATGCCAAGTTCAATATTAGCACGGAAAAAGTGACACAGCTGTCGATTGATAATTTCATCTTTTTTCGGTCCGGTTATACCATTCATGCTGCCTACAATATTTTTGATCAAATGATCTCTTTCTTCTGCATTCATTGCTTTTGAATATAAAAGCCCCGGTTGAGTATAGTGATCACTGTCGTTCTCATTTCTGTTATAGCTGGCAACATGAGCACTGTCTAGCTCATATTCATAGTTTTTATAAGATGGATCCGCTTTGATGTCATCAAAACTGTTGGGATGATAATTCGGTTGATCCTGATAATGGCTTGAATCTGCCATATAGCCGTCCCTTTGGTAGTTATTGACAGCAAAAGGACATCTGTTCACTTCCAGCTGATGCGAGTTTACCCCCACTCTGTAGCGGTGTGCGTCTGGATAAGAGAATAATCTTCCCTGAAGCATTTTGTCAGGTGAGAAGCTGATTCCGTTAATCAGGTTGCTGGGTGAAAAAGTAGACTGTTCCACATGCGCAAAATAATTAACAGGGACTTCGTTCAGTTCCATTTCTCCTACTTCGATCAAAGGGAAGTCATCGTGGAACCATACTTTGGTTACATCAAAAGGATTCCATCTGAAATCTTTTGCCTGTTCTTCGGTCATTACCTGTATGTATAAAGTCCATTTCGGGAAGTCTCCATTTTCAATAGCGTTGCAAAGATCTTCCTGGGCAAAGTCAGGGTTTTCACCAGCCATTTTTACAGCTTCTTCATCTGTGAAATTTTTTACACCCTGTTTTGTTTTGAAGTGGAATTTCACCCATACTCTTTCATTTTTATCATTAATCATGGAGAAAGTATGAGATCCGAAACCATGCATATGTCTGTAACCATGCGGAGTTCCTCTGTCTGACATTAATATAAGAACCTGATGAAGAGACTCTGGGTTTAAACTCCAGAAATCCCACATCATGGTGGCACTTTTTAAATTTGTTTTGGGTACTCTTTTCTGAGTATGGATAAAGTCCGGGAATTTTTTTGCATCCTTAATAAAGAATACCGGTGTATTATTTCCTACAAGATCCCAGTTTCCGTCTTCGGTATAAAATTTTAAAGCAAAGCCTCTTGGATCTCTTGCCGTATCTGCGCTTCCTTTTTCGCCTCCCACTGTGGAGAATCTTGCAAACATTCTGCACGAATTTCCTACTTTTGAAAACAGTTTTGCTTTCGTGTACTGGCTGATGTCATGCGTTACGGTAAAAGTTCCGTAAGCTCCGCTTCCTTTGGCATGCACAATTCTTTCAGGAATTCTTTCCCTAACGAAATGCGCAAGATTTTCCTGAAGAATAAAGTCTTGCAGCAATACCGGGCCTCTTGGTCCTACCGTCTGTGAATCCTGATGTTCAAAATAAGGTGCACCGTTACTTAACGTTAATTTTTTAGAATCCATATCATTAATGATTTGTATAAATGTTTTTCTTTTTCTAAATCCAAGTGTAAAGGTAATGAATATCAAATTTACTTGAATTTTTAATTGCTAATAGCAAAAACGTTATATCTTTGTAATAGATAATATTAATCAAATGAACATTCAGCAACTGGAGTATCTTATCGCTGTTGATAAGTATAAACATTTTGGTAAAGCCGCTCAGGCGTGTTTTATTACCCAACCTACGTTAAGTGCCATGATACAGAAATTTGAGGATGAACTGGATGTAAAGGTTTTTGACAGAACTACCCACCCGATTCGTACCACAGATGTAGGTCTTCAGATTATTGATCAGGCAAAAGTGATTATAGAGTCTGTCAATGAGCTGAAAAACAAAGCCAATCTTTTGAATAATATTTTAGGAGGAACCATTAATCTGGGGATTATTCCTACGGTGTCTTCTTTCATTCTGCCAACGGAAATCTTTAAATTCCTTGAAGATAATCCGAAGATCCAGATGAATGTAAAAGAAATGACTACGGATAATATTATTAAAGCTTTGAAAGCTGGTGAACTGGATGCGGGAATTATCTCAACACCTTATGACACTGCTGACGAGTTTTATCAGGATTTCTTATTCAATGAAGAATTGATGATTTACAGTTCCAATACGGAAGCCAACAAAAAGAATTCTTACATCATTCCGGAAGATCTGAATGTAGAGAAAGTATGGTTGCTTGAAGAAGGAAACTGTTTAAGAAACCAGTTTGAAAATATCTGTCACCTGAAAGAAAATACCTTGAAGCCTAAAAATTTAGACTTTCTGGCTTCCAATATCCAAACCTTGGTACACATGGTAGATAAGGTAGGAGGAATCAGTATTCTGCCGGAACTGGCATTGAGTCAGCTTTCAGAAGAGCAGAAGAAAAATGTTTTCAGATTCAAAAAACCTTTCCCTTACAGAGAAATCAGTATTATTTATTATAAGCCAACATTTAAGCAAAAAATAATTGATGAATTGTCACATTCTATCAAAACTTCTTTAGAACTTAAGCTGAATTATCACGAAAGTCCGAAAGAATTTGTAAGCATTAAGCCTCAGTAATGGAAATGCTTTAAAGTGATAGAAATCATCAATTTAAATAAAATTATAATTAATAAACAAAAGTTTTGAGTATTACGAAAATAGTGCTTAAATTTGCTGACGTTTATTACGAGGAAAAATTTGACCTGATTGCAACCTCTATAAAAATATGCTAAAACAGTATTCTTTTTTCTGGGCAATTTTATTTCATATTTTTCTTCAACACTATTTTTTAAATCTTTAAAAACAAAAGAATTATATGTCTTATTTATTTACATCTGAATCAGTTTCAGAAGGACATCCGGATAAAATAGCCGATCAGATTTCCGATGCATTAATCGACCATTTCTTAGCCTATGATAAAGATTCAAAAGTAGCATGTGAAACTCTTGTAACTACCGGACAGGTGGTATTGGCAGGAGAAGTAAAATCAGATGCTTACCTTGATGTACAGACCATTGCCAGAGAAGTAATCAATGGAATCGGATATACAAAAGGAGAATATATGTTTAATGGAGATTCTTGTGGAGTGATCTCTGCCATCCATGAACAGTCACCTGATATCAATCAGGGAGTTGACAGAGCCGTAAATGATGAGTCTTTTGAGGCTAAAGCAAATGCACAGGGAGCTGGAGACCAGGGAATGATGTTCGGGTATGCTACCAATGAAACGGCAAACTATATGCCTCTTGCATTAGATCTTGCCCACACAATCCTTAAAGAACTTTCTGCCATCAGAAGAGAAAATAAGGAAATCACTTACCTTCGTCCTGATGCGAAAAGCCAGGTAACTATTGAGTATTCTGATGATCACAAACCCATCAGGATTGATTCTATCGTAGTTTCTACTCAGCACGATGACTTTGGAGCGGAAGAAGAAATGTTGAACAAGATCCGTGAGGATATCAAAAATATTCTGGTTCCAAGAGTGGTTGCACAGCAAACAGAAGAAATCAAAGCTTTGTTCAATGATCAGATCAAATATCACATCAATCCTACAGGTAAATTCGTAATCGGAGGACCTCACGGAGATACTGGTCTTACAGGGAGAAAAATCATCGTTGATACCTACGGTGGTAAAGGCGCTCACGGAGGTGGTGCTTTCTCAGGAAAAGACCCTTCTAAAGTAGATAGAAGTGCTGCTTATGCAACAAGACATATTGCTAAAAACTTAGTGGCTGCAGGAGTGGCTGATGAAGTTTTGGTACAGGTTTCTTATGCAATCGGGGTAGCTGAACCTTGTGGTTTATATATCAACACTTACGGAACGGCAAAAGTAGATCTTCATGATGGAGACATTGCTAAAAAAGTTTCTGCTATTTTCGATTTAAGACCTTATGCAATCGAGCAGAACTTAAAATTAAGAAACCCTATTTATCAGGAAACAGCTTCTTACGGACATATGGGTAAAGAGCATTATGTGGCTGATAAAACGTTCAACAAAGGACAGAAAAACGAGATTACCTTAAAAGATCTTGAGTTCTTCACTTGGGAAAAACTTGACAAAGTAGAGGAAATTAAAACCGCTTTTGGAATTTAATTTCTCTTTAAAGAATAATAAATGAACTGCTTTATCTTTGGATAAGGCAGTTTTTTTTAATTTTACACCTTAATAATATAGAAAGATGATGAATTTTCGAACTGTAGTTGCTGCCCTGTCCCTGTTTTTGCTGAGTACATTGGTAAAAGCTCAATATACTATGCACAAAATGATCAGTGTGGGATATACTTACCAGAACCAGAGTTTTGGTGAAGTAGGGGGTAAATTGCTCTTCCTTAAAAATGATGATGTGATTTACAGATTGGGAGGATCTGCAATGATGGGATCTGTAGATTCAAAATTTGCTATTATGCCGAAACTGCAGGCTGATGTACTTCTTAATTTTCAGAAAAATGTAGATTTCTACCACTCTTATTACTTTTTAGCCGGAGTGGAGGGAACGAATAAATATATTGCCCCCAAAATAGGAGTTACCCTGTTTGGTATGCTGGACCTTACAGGAGGCTATGCTTTTCCCATCGGAGATACCCGATTGAATGGGAAAGAGATGAAAGGGTTAAATGTTAATTTTTCATTAAATATCCCTACAGTCTTGATTCATGACATGTTTAAATGATTTTTTTTAGATTTTTCTCTATAAAATTTAATAATAGGTTAACAGTTATTAAAAAATTATTATATTTACATCATAATAATTGTACCTGCCTATAGAAGAGACTCTACTCTAGAACTGTTTTGTTTATACAGCAAAGGCCAGATGAATATCTGGAGGAATACCTGTCTGCAAATATTTATATTGAGAAGAGTTATGAAATCAAAATCGGATAGTTTACTAATTTCCCTTTACCAGAAAGGAGACGAGGGCGCATTATCAACCCTTATTCACCGACATCAGAGAGAACTTTTTACATTCATTTTTTACAAAATTAATGATGAAGATTTGGCCAACGATATCTTTCAGGATACTTTCATGAAGATTATTGTGATGCTGAAAGAAGGACGCTATAACGAAGAAGGTAAATTTATTCTTTGGGCAAAAAGAATTTCCCACAATTTAATCATCGATCATTTCAGGTCTAAAGCCAAGAATATCAAAGTTTCAGAAACTACTTTTGAAACGGATGAATATTCTATTTTTGATTTGATCAGAGAGCCTTCGGAAAACATTGAAGATCAGCTGGTAACCAATCAGATTCAGGAAGATCTTCTAAGGATGTTACAGTTTTTACCACAAAACCAGCAGGAGGTAATCAAACTGAGATTTTTTGACGGCTTGAGTTTCAAAGAAATTGCAGACCATACCGAGATGAGTATTAATACAACTTTGGGCAGAGTAAGATATGCGCTCATTAACCTGAGAAAAATCATGGATGAAAACAATATAATATTAACCAGATAGATAATATTTAGTGAAATTTCACGTTTTAAGGAAAACATACTTCGCTTATGAAAAAAAATGACTCCTTAAAAGTGAAAACTTTGAAACCTAAGAAACAAACAATTGATTTTTTGCTGAATTTTTCTAAAAGCCTTGAAATTGTGAAAAGCAAGAGCAAAAATTATCCTATTACAAAAAATTAAAATTATTAACTTTGTGCTGTATGAAAATGCAGCATGTTTTTTTTGACCTGGATAATACACTCTGGGATCACCGCAGAAATGCCTACCTTACCATCAAAGACCTTTTTGAAAAACAGGAAATAACTTCGAAGTATCATATTGACTTTGAGGAGTTTCATTCTGTTTATCACGATATCAACGAAGAATTGTGGGAAAAGATCAGAGACGGAATTATTGGCAAAGAGTACTTGAGAGAACACCGTTTTTATGATTCATTTAAACATTTTGGAATAGATAATAAAGAGCTTGCCCTTTATTTTGAAGAAAACTTCCTTGATAATATTGTGAGTCATAATGAACTGGTAGAAGGAGCAGAAGATGTTTTGGAATATCTGAAAGCTAAGAATTATACATTACACATTATTTCCAACGGATTTCAGGAGGTGACAGAAAGAAAATGTACCCTATCAGGAATCGCTCCCTATTTTAAAACAATTACCAGTGCCGATGCTGTGGGAGTAAGAAAACCTAATCCAAGGATTTTTGAATACTCTCTGGGACTTTCTGAAGCCAGAAAAGAAGAAAGTATTCTGATCGGGGACGACTGGATTGCTGATGCCCTTGGAGCAACTGATTTTGGAATGGATGCCATCTTTTTCGATGTCTATAAAGAAGATAAGCAGAAAGAAGGATTAAAAGCCATTACCCATCTTCAGCAGATTAAAGAATATTTATAAAGTGTAAGATTTTACCATCTATAAAAAAGCCATTAAGTTGATCTTAATGGCTTTTCTGTTTTCAGTGAATTCTGGAGAGATGATCTGTGAATGCATTAAACTTTAAGGGAGTTATTTTTTATTGAAATCTGTTTTCCCAATTCTTTCCCAATTTGATGATGAACTTTGCAGCATAATAACAACAAAAAAATTTAATAGTATGAAAAATGTAAAGAAAATCACCGGAGTATTAATGATCATATTTTTATTAATTGGAGGTTGGGTTTCTGCTCAGGATAGAGCAATCACTGCGAATCAGTTACCGAAAACGGCTAAAAACTTTCTTGCTTCCCATTTTAAAGGAATTCCTGTAAACTCAGCATTAGAAGACAGAGAAATCTATGGAGTAGACGAATACAAAGTATATCTTACCAATGGAATGAAAATAGAGTTCGACAGCAGTGGAAACTGGAAAGAAGTAGATGGTAAACACCAGAAGGTTCCGTATGGTTTCATCCCTGCATCAATCAGAAATTACAGCAGCAAGAATTTCCCTAATACTTACATCATTAAGATGGAAAAGAAAAGATGGTCTTATAAAGCAGAACTTTCCAACGGATTGGAGCTTGAATTTGACAGAAACGGGAATTTTAAAAAAATCGATGATTAACATTTAACCGAATACAAACACCAAATATTAATAGTATGGTCAACTGGAATTTAATAAACAGCAACGGAAGAACGATTTCTTCTGCCCAGATTAGAAAAAATATAGTTTCATTTATGACAAGAAACTATCCTTGCAGCATCATTGACTCTATTGAACGAAAATATAACGCTTATAAAATTCATCTGATGAATGGTTTGTGTCTTGTGTTTGATGCAGACGGGCGATTTGTTAAGTAAGAAGCCGGAGGCAGGAAGAGGGAAGTGATGGATGGCGATATAAAAAACTTCTCACTTCCTGCTTTCATTCTTCCCGCTTTTAATTTCTTATATTTGATAGAAGTTAATCATACAGCAGAGCATATAGATCCGGAAATATGAAGATTTTAATTGTAGAAGATGAGCCCGCACTGAAAGATACAATACAGAAATTTCTGGAATCAGAACATTTCATTGTAGAATATGCGGAAAATTACAGCAGCGGACTGGAGAAAATTATTTCGTATGAATACGACTGTATTTTGCTGGATATTATGCTGCCTGACGGAAACGGTATCGATCTTCTTAAAGAGATCAAAAAAATGCACAAGAAAGATCCGGTAATCATTCTTTCTGCCAAAGATTCTGTAGATGATAAAGTGACCGGACTGGAAATAGGGGCTGATGATTATCTGGCCAAGCCTTTCCACCTTGCAGAGCTGATGGCGAGAATCAAATCTGTGATCAGAAGAAAAAATCAGGATGGTGAGAATATTATCCGCTATAAAAATATAACTATTAATCCGGAGCACAGAACGGTGAAAGTGGGTGATGAGGAGCTTGTCCTTAACCGTAAAGAATATGACCTTTTGTATTATTTTGTCATCCATCCGGAAAAAACCTTACAGAAAACAACGTTGGCTGAAGCAATCTGGGGAGATTATATCGATCAGGCAGACAGTCTGGATTTTATTTATTCCCAGATTAAAAATCTTCGTAAAAAATTAAAAACCCTCCATGCAGAAGCTGATTTCCAGGCTGTGTATGGAATAGGATATAAATTTATCTGATGAAAACCTCATTAAAATATTACACCATAAAATATCTGATCATGATCCTGCTGTTGATTATCGCAGTATGGGCAGGGTTATTTTATGCCTATATTCTGGATGAAGTGCATGATAATGTGGATGACGGGTTGAGGGATAGAAAGATTCAGATTATTAAAGCGGTGTATCTTAACCCTGAGTTGTTGAAGAATAAGGAGTTTGGTTTTAATGAGTTTAAAATCAATCCGATTAAACCCGAAGAGTATCAAAACAAAAGCAGGCTGTACAACAAGATGTACTACATGGAGTATGATGATAAAGACCAGCCTTACAGAGTGTTGGAAGCAGACTTTATCGATCAGTTCAAAGATCATAGACGGCTTGTCATAAGAACTTCAACGGTAGAAGAAGATGAGTTGATATATGATCTTACAACAGCATTGATTGTCCTTTACATCCTTTTGGTTATCAGCATTGTAGCGGTTAATGGTTATCTGCTTAATAAAGCTATGAGACCTTTTTACCAGATTCTGGAGAAGCTTAAGAAATATCAGTTCGGAATTCCTTTTTCCCAGGAAAAACAGAATTACAAGATCACAGAGTTTGAAGAATTAAATGTGGAAATCAATGAAATGATTGAGCGTAATGAACTTGTTTTTTATCAGCAGAAACAGTTTATTGAAAATGCTTCCCATGAACTTCAGACACCTTTGGCTATTGTGATTAATAAAATTGACCTTTTGATTCAGAATGATGATCTGGACAAAAAGAGTATGACCTTTCTTACCGAAGTTAAAAATGACCTGAGAAGAATGGTGGGACTGAATAAATCTTTATTAATGCTTTCTAAAATTGAAAATAGTCAGTTTAATAGAACTTCAGACGTTGATTTTAACGGAATGGTTACCCAGCTCGTTCAGAATTATGAAGACTTTATTGCGTTTAAAAAAGTAGAAGTCAATATTATTGAGAAAGGAAAATTTATTGCAGACTTTAATCAGGATCTTGCAGATATTCTGTTATCAAACCTCCTTAAGAATGCCGTTAAATATAACAATGAAGAAGGAACTTTAAATATTATCATTGAAAATAACAGAATAACATTCCAAAACAGCGGAGCATCCATCCCTTTGGATAAATCCAGAATTTTTAACCGGTTCTATAAGCAGGGATCAGATCATACCTCTACCGGGCTGGGGCTATCTATCATCAAAACCATTATCAAACAATATCCGGGTTGGGATATTACTTATGAATTCGGGGATCAGATGCATTACTTTATCCTTACAAAGAATAATAATAGCTTCAATAAATAGAAAAAGCCTTTCGTTTGAAAGGCTTTCTTATGTAGGTAACTCAGAATTAAAATCCTAAGCTTGTTCTTACTCTTTTAAGAGTTTCCAGAGCAATAGGTCTGGTTTTCTCCGCACCTTGCTGTAATTTTGCTTCCAACTCATCTAGATTGCTCATATAATAAGCAAACGTTTCTCTTTCTTTGGCAAAGCGTATCAGGATAAGATCCAGCAACTCTTTTTTAGCATGTCCGTATCCGAAGTTTCCGGCAAGATACTTTGCTCTTAATTCCTCAGTTTGCTCAGGCGTTGCAATCAATTCATAGATCTGGAAGGTTTTATCCGTTGCAGGATCTTTAGGCTCCTCCAGAGATTTAGAATCCGACTCAATGCTCATCACTTGTTTTTTCAGCTCTTTTTCAGGTAAGAAAATATTGATAATATTTCCCATTGATTTAGACATTTTACGCCCATCAGTTCCAGGAACATATTTAGTGTCCTGCTGAAGTTCCGCCTGTGGTAAAACAAGAACTTCACCCATTTGGTTGTTAAATCTGGACGCTACATCTCTTGCAATTTCCAAATGCTGAAGCTGATCTTTTCCTACAGGAACAATCTCTGCATCATACAGCAAAATATCTGCAGCCATCAAAATTGGGTAAGTAAACAGACCTGCATTTACATCCTGCAATCTATCTGCTTTATCCTTGAATGAATGCGCCAATGTTAATCTTTGATAAGGAAAAAAACATGATAAATGCCAAGAAAGTTCACAGGTTTCAGCGATATCACTTTGTCTGTAGAAATATGTTTTTTCAGTATCTAATCCACAAGCAAGCCAAGCCGCAGCAATCTCGTAGGTATTTTGTCTTAAAGTCTGCGCATCTTTAATCTGTGTAAGCGTATGAAGATTCGCAATAAATAAAAATGATTCATTTCCTTCCTGCTTGGATAGTTCAATAGCAGGAATAATTGCCCCTAGTAAATTTCCAAGATGGGGTGTGCCGGTGGCTTGAATGCCGGTAAGAATTCTTGACATTTGTTTAAAATTTATATTTAAAAATTAATGAATAGCAAATTTACGAGGTTTGACGGAATAAAGAAAGATAAAAGATAAAAGATAAAAGATAAAAGATAAAAGATAAAAGATAAAAGATAAAAGATAAAAGATAAAAGATAAAAGATAAAAGATCTTGTTATTAAAATTCAATAGAGGTGGGCTTTAGCCCAGCTAATGATAAATCACCTTTCCATTGACTTTAGCCAAAACCTATCAACCTTCAATAATTTATATGCCTTTACGCATCATCCGTGAAAATCCGTGAAATCTGTGGGAAATATTAAGGAATCACAATCTTCTCTCCTCCAAACTTCGGTTCCACTCCAAAAAGAAGATCCCAATAGGCCTTAGCTTTCGCAAAATACTCTCTCAAATTGGTTTTTAAGCCTGCATATTTATTCACATCAGCAGCATTATATCCAAAGGCTTCCATTCCATTTTTTCTGGCGAGGAAAACGGCTCTTTCATTGTGGAATTTCTGAGAGATAATAACCAGTTTCGTCTGGCTGAAAATATCTTTTGCTCTTACCACAGAATCCAGTGTTCTGAATCCGGCGTGATCCAGAATAATTTTATCCTTTGGAACTCCACTCTGCATTAATGCCAGCTGCATATCTTCAGGTTCATTATAATCTTTGGTGCTGTTGTCTCCACTGACGATAATGTACTGTATTTTTCCGCTTTTATATAAATTGCTTGCAGCCTTAATTCTGTTATAGAAATAAGCATTTGGAGTTCCGTTGCTCAAAAGCTTTCCTGTTCCTAATAAGAGTGCGGCTTTTGCTTCCGGTACATCAGTGATGTTATAAGAAACAAATGGTTCGCTGTCTTTTTTGATGCTGTAATTCGCCCAGGCAATAAAAATAATTCCTGCAACGAAAAGAAGCAGGAAAATTTTAAAAATATTTTTGATTATTTTTTTCATCCGAAATATATCGTTTAAAACTCCAGACCGTTCGGGAAAGCTTTCTTTCTGAATATTAATAAGAATGCTGCTCCTACAGTAATGGCAGAATCTGCAACATTGAAAATATATTTGAAAAACTCAAGGTGTTTTCCTCCTATCAAAGGCCAGCTTTCAGGAACATTCCAGTCTACCAATGGGAAGTGAAGCATATCTACCACACACCCTTTCATAAAAGTAGAATATCCGTGTCCGAAAGGAGCAAATTTAGAAATACCGCCATAGCCGATCCACCGGTCTATGCTAGGGTCGTATACGGTTCCGCTGTCGAAGATCATTCCATAGAACATTCCGTCAATAAGATTTCCGATGGCTCCTGCAAAGATAACAGCCATTGGAATCAAGAGGTAATTGGAAGCTCCTTCCTTTAACCATTTTTTAAACATATAGACCATTCCTCCGATCAGGAAGATTCTTAGGATCACCAGAAAATACTTCCCGATGATACCTCCGAAGTGAAATCCATAAGCCATTCCCGGATTTTCCACAAAGGTTAGCTTAAAACCTGGCAGAACAGTAATGCTGTCATCCAGATTAAAATGGGTTTTAATATAAATTTTCGAAGCCTGGTCAATTAATAACACCAAAAATGTTATCGCTAAGATCTTTTTCATTATTGCCCTTTAGGTTTTGAAGGCTTTGCAGCCGGCTTTACATTTTTATTGTCGCTTGCTTTCTTGACTACTTTCTGCCCGTTATATGAACTTTTAACATGAGCTTTTTCAAATTTAATGTTCATTTCTTTAAGGACACCTTTCAGTGCACTAAGCTCCATTGCATTTTTTGGATGTACTATAATAGATTCCATTTCTTATTATTTAATTTTTACATTTTGGACAATTCATCAAGTCTTTTTCTATCTTTTTCAGACAGATCATTGACTCCGTTTTTGCCCATCTTACTCAAAAGTCTGTCGATCTCTTTCTCCCTTTCACGTTTATTAGAATTGAATTGATCATCAATCGTATAGTTTTTCTGCTGTTCAGGAAAGAATCTGTTTTTGATCCATTCTCTATTGAAAAACAGTAATACTAAGGCGATAACGAATCCCAAAATTAATAATTCGCTCATGGGTATACATTAAAAATTAGGTTTATAAAGTATCCGTGAATACGATATAAACCCAATATTATTTTTTACAAACCTTACGGTTATTTTTGCATGTTTTTCGCTTCGATGCTCAGTGTAGCATGAGGAACGGCTAAAAGTCTTTCCTTAGGAATCAGTTTTCCTGTTACTCTACACACACCATACGTTTTATTTTCGATTCTGATCAAAGCATTTTTAAGGTCACGCACGAATTTTTCCTGTCTTCCTGCTAAAATAGAGTTTTGCTCTTTGCTCAGCGTTTCTGCTCCTTCTTCAAAAGCTTTGAAGGTAGGAGAGGTATCATCAGTTCCGTTATTCTGGTCATTGATGAAACTTTCTCTGATAAGCTGAAGATCTTTTTCTGCTTTTTCTATTTTTTCTTTAATGATCGCTTTAAATTCCTGTAAATCAGCATCGCTGTATCTAACTCTTTCGTCTGACATATTCTTTCTCTTTTTTAATAAAATTATGAAATGGAATTTGAAATATAATAACTACATGTTAATTTTTTTCAACATTTATCTTAAAATTAACCTCATCTATTTCGATTTCGTTAAAATTTGAAAGTGAAGATACAATTTCTATTTTATTTGACAAGACTTCAGAAGAAATATATTCCTCATTTTTCTTAATATCACTTAGGAAAGGAGTACTTTCTTCTAGTGTGATTGAAATTCTGTCTGTCAGTTCAAAGTCTTTATCTTTTCGCAGGTTTTGAATTCTGTTAATAAACTCTCTTGCGATCCCTTCAGATTTTAATTCATCGGTTAACGTCAAATCTAATGCCACAGTTGTTTTACCATCGGAAGTAACAGTCCATCCCGGGATGTCTTTTGTAGAAATTTCCACATCGTTAAGAGTAATTTCATATCCCTGAACATCTATTTTTCCTTCTTTTTCAAGACTGGCAATCTGTTCTGTAGTAAGATTGGCAATTTCGGCACCTACCACCTTCATATCTTTTCCTAATTTAGGACCAAGCGCTTTGAAGTTGGGCTTTATCTGTTTTACAATTAAGTGAGAGGCTTCTTCAGCATTGATTAACTGTAATTCTTTCACGTTTACTTCCTGTTTGATAAGATCTGCCACAGCAAGAATCTGTTCTTCTGTTTTAGAATCCAGTACAGGAACCAATACTTTTTGTAACGGCTGACGAACTTTTACATTTTCTTTCTTTCTCAGAGAGAATACCATACTTGTAATGTTCTGAGCTAAGTGTGTTTTCTCCACCAGATCCTGATCGATTAAGCTTTCATCAGCTACCGGGAAGTCTGTAAGGTGTACAGATTCACAGTTTTCTTTTCCGGTTACTTTATTTAAATCCTGGTATAACTGATCCATAAAGAACGGAGCAATAGGAGCAGATAGTTTAGCAACTACTTCAAGACAGGTATATAAAGTCTGATAAGCAGATATCTTGTCATCAGAATAATCTCCTTTCCAGAAACGTCTTCTGCACAATCTTACATACCAGTTACTCAGATTGTCATTGACAAAGTTACTGATCGCTCTTGCCACTCTTGTTGGCTCATAGTCTTCATAGAATGCTTTTACTTCTTTGATTAAAAGGTTCAGCTCAGAAAGGATCCATCTGTCAATTTCAGGACGGTTTTCCACTTCTTTTTCCGAATAGTTGAATCCATCAACGTTTGCATACAGTGTAAAGAATGAATAAGTATTGTAAAGTGTTCCGAAGAACTTTCTTCTTACTTCGTCAATTCCTTCAATGTCAAACTTCAGGTTTTCCCATGGGTTTGCATTGGAGATCATATACCAACGGGTAGCATCCGGTCCGTATACAGAAAGTGTTTCGAACGGATCTACAGCATTTCCTAAACGTTTTGACATCTTCTGTCCGTTCTTATCCAGAACAAGACCATTACTCATTACATTTTTATAAGCAACAGAATCAAACACCGCAGTTCCGATGGCGTGAAGCGTATAGAACCATCCACGGGTCTGGTCAACACCTTCTGCAATGAAATCAGCCGGGAATGCTTTATTGTTGTCAATTAATTCTTTGTTTTCAAAAGGATAATGCAACTGCGCATAAGGCATAGAACCTGAATCGAACCAAACATCAATCAGGTCACTTTCACGTCTCATTGCTTTTCCTGAATCAGAAACCAATACTACTTTGTCTACTACGTTTTTGTGAAGATCCACAAGCTCATAATTAGACTCAGCCATATTTCCGATGATGAAACCTTTGAACGGGTTTTCAGTCATCAGTCCTGCAGCAATGGATTTCTCGATTTCATTGTATAGCTCTTCTACAGAACCGATGATCTTTTCTTCTTTCAGATCGTCTGTTCTCCAGATTGGCAACGGAATTCCCCAATATCTAGAACGGGAAAGGTTCCAGTCGTTTACATTCTCCAGCCAGTTGGCAAAACGTCCTTCTCCGGTAGCTTTCGGCTTCCAGTTGATTTCTTTGTTTAAATTAACCAGTCTGTCTTTTACAGCTGTCATTTTCACAAACCAGGAATCCAAAGGATAATACAATACCGGTTTATCTGTTCTCCAGCAGTGTGGATACGAGTGGACATATTTTTCTACTTTGAAGGCCTTGTTCTCTGTTTTCAACAGGATCGCAAGTTCTACATCCCATGATTTCTCAGGAGAAGTTCCTTCATCGTAATATTCGTTTTTGATATAGGTTCCGGAGAATACCTCTGGAACATTTTCTCCTTTGATGAATCTACCCTGTAAATCTACTAATGGTACAAGGTTATCATTTTCATCTTTTACCAACATTGGCGGAATCTCAGGCTGAGCCATTTTAGCAACTCTCGCATCATCCGCACCGAAAGTAGGTGCCGTGTGAACGATACCAGTACCATCCTCCGTAGTTACGAAATCCCCTAAGATCACTCTGAATGCATTTTCAGCATTATCGTTTGGCGTAAACCAAGGAACTAATTGTTCATATCTCGTGTCAACAAGTTTTTCTCCAGTAAACTCTTTTAAAACCTTGAAAGGAATTACTTTAGTTTCCGGAGTATAGTTGGCAAAATATTCATCTGTACCTTCTGCATATTTTTTACCGAAAACCTTAGGTAAAAGAACTCTTGATAAAACAACTGTTACGGGTTCAAATGTATATTGATTGAAAGTTTTAACTACAACATATTCTATATCTCTACCTACAGTAAGAGCGGTATTGGATGGCAGCGTCCATGGAGTCGTCGTCCATGCAAGGATATGTACATCTCCGTCAACATCATTGAACAATGCTGAAGAGTCTTTCTTTACTTTAAACTGAGCCACAACCGTTGTATCTGAAACATCACGATAGGTTCCGGGCTGATTCAGCTCGTGAGAAGAAAGTCCTGTTCCTGCTTTTGGAGAGTAAGGCTGGATGGTGTACCCTTTGTACAACAAGTCTTTGCTATACAATTGTTTCAATAACCACCAAACGGTTTCCATATATTTTGACTTGTACGTGATGTACGGATCATCAAGATCTACCCAATATCCGATTTTTTCGGTAAGGTTGTTCCAAACGTCTGTATAACGCATTACTGCTTCACGGCAAGCTTTGTTATAGTCTTCAATAGAGATTTTTTTGCCAATATCTTCTTTAGTGATTCCTAACTCTTTTTCTACACCCAGTTCCACAGGAAGACCATGCGTATCCCATCCTGCCTTACGGAAAACCTGCTTTCCGTTTTGAGTCTGGTAACGGCAGAAAATATCTTTCAATGCTCTTGCCATTACGTGGTGAATTCCAGGCATACCGTTTGCTGAAGGCGGACCTTCATAAAAAACAAACTCAGGATTTCCCTGACGAATCTCAACACTCTTATTGAAAGTTTTATTTTGTTTCCAAAATTCCGCTACATTCTCTGCTACGTCAATAAGGTTGAGGTTTTTGTATTCTTTAAATTGGCTCATTGTAAATATCTCAATATCGTTGATTAATTAAGTCTGCAAATTTACTAAAATTTGTCGGTTTATAATATATGTTTTATTTTGATATCTTCTATTAAAAAGTTCAATTTCAGAAATATAATAAAGAAAGTGAGAAAACGTGAATGGTGAATGGTCAATAAGTGAATTTTTCTGGGTGTTTTTTATATGAAATTTAATGCAATTTATTCAATAGGAGCGGACTTTAGCCCGCTTAAATAATAAAAACAAATCCAACGGCTTTAGCCAAAACCTAATGATTGCGCAAAGTTCACAAAGATCTATGGATAATGTAAGATCGGTCGCAAAGGAGTTTCACTCAGCAGAGGAAATAGGGGTAAAAACAAAATTGGTTTGAAAAAGGCTGGTGCAGCAACCGCTTATTGGCTGGAATTTTGTACATTTAAGTAGACCTATAAACCCAAATGCTGTATGAAAATCTTTTATCACTTGATGCTTTTTGTTTGTTTTATCAACACAGGCATTGTACAGGCTCAAAATAATTATCCACAGAATTATTTCCGGAATCCACTCAATATTCCCATGCAGCTGGCAGCTAACTTCGGAGCAATCCGTACGAATCATTTTCATATGGGACTGGATCTGAGAACAAACAGCCAGGAGAATTTACCGGTTCTTGCAGCAGCAGAAGGTTATGTGAGCAGAATCAAAGTGGAGCGGTATGGATTTGGAAACGCCATATACATTACCCATCCCAATGGATATACTACGGTGTATGCCCACCTGAACAAATACTTCAACACGCTCGATGAATATGTAAAAGAAAAACAATATAAAGATGAAAAGTGGGAGCAGGACATAACGTTTCAGCCTGGGCAGTTTCCTGTGGAGAAAGGGCAGCAAATTGCCTTGAGTGGAAATACCGGAGGATCCGCAGGTCCGCATCTGCATTTTGAAATAAGAGATAACAAAACAGAAGAGTGTCTTAATCCGTTACTTTTTGGATTTGCTATCCCTGATAATATAGCACCAATTATCAGTGGATTGTATTGGTATGACCGACGTTTCAGTACTTATGAACCCGGAGCTAACGCAATTGCAGTGAAAAAAACTGGAAGTGGCTATAGTGCTGATGTAATCCGTGTAAACTCGCCTTTAATAAGTTTTGGAGTGAAAGCCGTAGATAAAGCCAACAAAGGATTTAATCTTGGAATTTATCAGGCTGAATTGCTAATGGATGGCAAGCTGATTTACAGTTTTAAAATTGATAAAATCCACTATGATGATACCCGTTATATCAATGGCCGTATAGATTATCCTAAATTCATCAGAGATAAAATGGGAATTCAGCACCTTGCTGATTTACCCGGAATGAAACTTCAGAATTACAGCCTTCCTGATCAAACAGGGATTATCAAACTTCAGGATGAAAATGTGCATACCATTGAAATTGTTCTGAAAGATGTCAAAGGAAATAGAAGCCGGTTAACAACAAAAGTTCAGTTGAACAAAACCTCAGACAAAGTGCCTTCCACAGGGAAAATGGTAACACCTAATGAAGGAAAAACTATTACCACTGAAAATTCGGAGATTACTTTCAGTAAAAATGCGGTCTATGATGCGGTCAATTTCAATGCCTATGAAAAGGCGGAGGCAGATCCCAATACAGCTTCAAACAGTATTATTTTACACAGTTCCTATATTCCGGTTCACGATGAATATACTTTAAAAATAAAGCCTAATAGGAAATTAACCAATGCAGAAAAAGATAAAGCCGTTATTGTCCTTGACTATGGCAGCGATAAAACCGTTGTCAAGGTAAAATGGAATGGTGACTGGGCAGAAGGGAAATTCAACAGATTGGGTACAGCGAAATTATTGATAGACATTAGTTCTCCATCCGTTTCATCCGGCTGGGCAGAAGGAGCATTGGTGAATAGCGGTTCTTTATTGCTCAAAGGAACAACGAAAACAGGAGGTATTGTTTCATTCCGTGCAGAACTGGATGGTAAATGGCTTCGTTTTGCCCGTGTAAAAGATAATTTTGTTTACACATTTGACGAAAAGTGCCCCAAAGGATCAGGTTCTCATACTTTAAAGGTAACCACATCGAATACCGCCGGAAATACAAACATACAAACCTTTACCTTTCAGAGATAAATAATCTTTTAATACTTAAATCTTTTAATTTTAATTAAATAAATTTGCCTTTTAAAAATTAAAATCATTGGAATTTCATCCGTCAATTGAGAAAGCAGATATTCAGGAAATCAAACTATTTCAGGAAGAAAAACTTCATGAGCTTTTGGCTTATCTTGAAGCGCATTCTCCTTTTTACCAGAAACTGTTCAAAGAAAATAATATCCATATTGCAGACATTCGTACTTTGGAAGATCTTCAGAAGATTCCTACCACTACAAAGAATGATCTTCAGCAGTATAACCATGATTTTTTCTGCATAACACCGGATAAAATTGTGGATTACAGTACTACTTCCGGAACATTGGGAGATCCGGTTACATTTGGGTTATCCGATAGTGATCTTGAAAGGCTTGCTTATAATGAGGCAATATCTTTTGCCTGTGCCGGGATTCAGAAAGGAGATGTTGTTCAGATGATTACCACCATAGACAAAAGGTTTATGGCGGGGCTTGCCTATTTTCTGGGCTTAAGAAAAATGGGTGCGAGTGTGGTGAGAATGGGACCCGGAATTCCTGAACTGCAATGGGATTCTATTTTCAGATACAAACCTAAATATTTGATTACCGTTCCTTCTTTTCTGTTGAAAATGATTGACTATGCTGAAAAACACGGATTGGATTATAAAAATTCCAGTGTTTATGGTGCGGTATGTATCGGGGAAAGTATCAAAAATCAGGATTTTACAGATAATATTCTTTCACAGAAAATCAAAGAAAAGTGGGATATCAAACTCTTTTCCACCTATGCTTCTACCGAAATGAGTACTGCCTTTACAGAATGTGAATATCAGATCGGAGGCCATCACCATCCTGAGCTGATCATTACAGAAATTCTGGATGACGACGGAAATCCTGTGAAAGAAGGAGAAAGCGGAGAACTCACCATTACTACTTTGGGAGTGGAAGCAATCCCTTTGTTAAGGTTTAAAACCGGAGATCTTGTAAAAGCACATGATGAACCCTGTCAATGTGGAAGAAATACGATGAGGCTAGGACCCGTAGTAGGAAGAAAACAACAGATGATCAAATACAAGGGAACAACACTGTATCCCCCAGCCATGAATGATATTTTGAATGATTTCAACAATATCTTATGCTACCAGATCGTTATTCAGGCCAACGAAATCGGGCTTGATGAAATTATCATCAAATTAAGTACTGAAGCGGAACACGAAGGGTTTGTGAATGAAGTAAGAGACCATTTCCGTGCAAAATTAAGAGTAAGTCCGAAAATTGAAATTATAGATTTTGATATCCTCTCTAAAACAGTTTTTAATCCAAACAGCAGAAAACCCATTACTTTTATTGATTTAAGATAAAATTAAAAAATAAAGAGTCGATAGAGATTGTCTTTTATAATATCTTTGGGCTCTTAAAGTAAAAAGCTAATACACTATGAAAAAACTATTATTGCTGGTCTTTGTAGCTATAATGACCACTGCTTTCGGACAGGAAAAAATGAAATTAGTTGCCGGAAGTTTGGGTGTTTTGAAAGATCAGACTGAAGTAAACGTTGAGGTTAAGTTTGAGAATGTACTATTTATGAAAGAAAATATTACAGAAACTCAATATCTTGAAAACAGGAAAAAACAAGTTCTGGATAATCCTAAAAGAGGAGAAGAGGCATGGAAACAATGGATTGAAGAATGGGAAAAATACAAAAAGGAATATTATGTGGACTATTTTGCAAAGGGTTTGAATAAGACCTATAAAAATATTTCATTTAAAAAAGATGCTGCTGCAAAATATACCCTGCGCTTGGAAACAAATTGGATATTTCCGGGCTGGCATGCCGGAATTACTGCAATGACTGCTGAAATATCAGGTAAAATAAAACTGGTGGAAACAGATAATCCTTCTGTTGTTTTAGCTGAAGTAGAACTTAATAAGTTTGATAAATTTGTACAAAATAAAGAATTTGTAATGGAGTACGGAAGAATAGCCTCAGCCTATGATTCTGCCGGAAGGTATTTAGGAAGAGAAATTAAAAAGTCTTTAAAATAAAACAAAAAACGGTCTGAAATTTCAGACCGTTTTTTTTATTGTTGACTTTGCTGCTCCTGTTTCTCTAATTTAATCAGGTTCGCAAGATTTTTAATAACTGTATCGTGCTTTCTCACAAAAGGATTGTCTTTATTCCACACATAACCTGCTAAAACAGCACAAATCTTTTTCTTGACATCCGCATTTTCCGGTTGATGGAAGAAGAGTTCCTGAAGATTTCCGGTATACCATTCTTTTACATAGGTGGTGAAAACATCCACTCCGTATAAAATATAATCCGAATATTCCGTCTGCCAGTCAATTTTTTCTCCGTTTAATTGTCTCAGAGCCAGTTTGGCTGCCAGCATTCCGGATTCTGTGGCAAAAGCCATTCCTGAAGAAAAAACTGGGTCAAGGAATTCTGAAGCATTTCCCGTTAAGGCAAATCCGTCTCCGAATAAACTTTTAACCGAACAGGAATAATCTTTAAGATGCCTGGGTTCAAAAAGGAAATCTACCTCTCCAAAACGTTTTACATAATAATCAGAAAGAGAAATTGCCTTTTTCAAAGCTTCAGCAGGATCTCCGTTTTCAGATAACTGATCAATATATTCAGTAGGTCCTACAATTCCTACACTGGTATTTCCATTAGAAAAAGGAATGACCCAAAGCCATACTTCGGTTTCAATAATGTCAAAAGAAATTAAAGTCCCTTCCTCTCCCGGTTCTCTGTTAATATCATCCACATGAGAGAAAATGGCAGAGTGAGGAGATAGTTTTGAAGGTTTTTCAAGGTCTAGCAGACGAGGCAGTACTCTTCCGTAGCCGCTGGAATCAATAACAAACTTAGCATGGATTTCTTTCGTTTCTCCCTCCTTATTTTTTACCGTAGTTACAGAATCTGTTCCGTCAAATTTTATGTCAATAACTTCGGTTTCAAATTCAAGATCAATTCCTTTATTAATAACTTCCTGAGCAAGAGTATTATCAAAATCAGCTCTCGGAACCTGCCAGGTCCAATCCCAGCCTTCCCCGAATTTGTTGCTAAAATCAAAAATGCAGACTTCTTCACCACGAAGAAAACGGGCTCCCAACTTTTTTTCAAAGCCCATTTTGTCTAATGCAGGGAAAAGTCCGGCCTCATCAAAGTGGTCCATTACCCTTGGAATTAAGCTTTCACCCACTACCAGTCTGGGGAATTTTGTCTTTTCGACTACTTTTACGCTGACGTTATTATTCTTTAAGTACGAAGAAGACACGCATCCGGAAGGTCCAGCTCCGATTACAAGAACGTCAACAAATTCTTTGCTCATCTTTGATTTTTTATTTTAATAATAACTTTTATCTTTGCCGCAAAATTAGTGACAAATAATTAATATTTTACAAAATTATCAACTATTACTTTTAATTGATGAAAATAAATAACTTTTTAGAACTGAAAGACTTTCAAAAAATTATCATTGAGAATGAAAAAATAGAACTGGATGAATCACTTTTATCGAGAGTGGATAAAAGTTTTCAGTTTTTAAAAGAATTTTCAAAAAATAAAGTAATATATGGTGTGAACACCGGTTTTGGGCCTATGGCTCAGTTTAAAATCAGCGATGAAGATACACACCAGCTTCAATATAACCTTATCAGAAGCCATTCTTCAGGAATTGGAAATCCTTTACCTGCCGAAGAAGTAAAAGCCTGTATGCTGGCAAGGTTGAATACCTTATCATTAGGAAATTCAGGAGTACACCAATCTGTTATTTATCTTCTTCAGGAGCTGATCAACAGAGATATTACCCCATTGATATTTGAACATGGAGGAGTAGGAGCAAGCGGAGACCTTGTTCAGCTGGCTCACTTAGCCTTGGTACTGATTGGAGAAGGAGAAGTATTTTATAAAGGGGAAAGAAAATCCACAAAAGAGATTTTCAAAATTGAAGGATTACAACCAATACAGGTAGAAATTCGTGAAGGTCTTGCTTTGATGAATGGAACTTCTGTAATGTCAGGAATAGGTATTGTAAATGCTTATAAAGCGAATCAGCTTACAGATATTTCCCTTAGACTTTCTTGTGCGATTAACGAAATTGTACAGGCTTATGACGATCATTTATCCGAAGCGCTGAACGGGACGAAAAAACACTACGGCCAGCAGAAAGTGGCAGAAAGAATGCGTGCTCACCTGGCGGATAGTAAGCTGATCAGAAAAAGAGAAGATCATCTTTACACTCACTTCGAAGAACAGGAAAAAGTATTCAAGGAAAAAGTTCAGGAATATTATTCCTTAAGATGTGTGCCTCAGATTTTAGGTCCGGTATTGGATACGTTGGAATATACAGAGAAAGTTCTTGAAAATGAGATCAATTCAGCCAATGATAATCCCATTATCAATGTTGAAGACCAGCATGTTTATCATGGAGGAAACTTCCACGGAGATTATATCTCTCTGGAAATGGACAAACTTAAAATTGTAGTTACCAAACTGACGATGCTTGCCGAAAGACAGCTGAACTACCTTCTGAATGCCAAAATCAATGAAATTTTGCCTCCTTTTGTAAATTTAGGTAAATTAGGTTTCAATTTCGGGATGCAGGGCGTACAGTTTACGGCAACTTCTACTACGGCAGAAAGCCAAATGTTGTCGAATTCAATGTATGTTCACAGTATTCCAAATAATAATGATAATCAGGATATCGTTAGTATGGGAACCAATGCTGCGGTGATCTGCAGAAAAGTGATTGAAAATGCTTTCGAAGTATTGGCCATTGAAGCCATTACGATTATTCAGGCTGTTGAATATCTTGGATTCCAGGATAAAGTTTCATCATCTACAAAAGAGCTGTATGATGAAATCAGAAAAATAATTCCTGCTTTCTCAGATGATATGGTTATGTATCCGTATCTGGAGGAAGTAAAGAAGTATCTGAAAGGAATGTAACTATTAACGGTGGTGAATTGTCTTTTAAAGAAAGATGCATCAACTTAAAAAAACTAAAAACGATATAAACACTAACGCATGAAATGTGCAATTGTAACAGGAGGCTCCAGAGGAATCGGGAGAGCAATCTGTATAAAACTGGCTGAAGAGAAAAACTATCATATCTTAATCAACTACGCTTCAAACGAAACGGCAGCAAAAGAAACTCTGGCTAAAGTACAAGAACTTGGGTCTACAGGAGAAATTCTTAAATTTGATGTAGGAAATACTGAAGAAACACAGGCTGTTTTAACGGAATGGCAGGAGAAAAATCCTGACGCCGTGGTAGAAGTGATCGTCAATAATGCCGGAATCACAAGAGATGGTCTTTTTATGTGGATGCAGAAAGAAGACTGGAATAATGTGATCAATACAAGTCTTGACGGATTTTTCAATGTGACCAATTTCTTTATCCAAAAACTGCTTCGTAACAAATACGGAAGAATCATCAATATGGTTTCTGTATCCGGAGTAAAAGGAACTGCTGGTCAAACGAATTATTCTGCAGCAAAAGGGGCATTGGTAGGCGCTACAAAAGCTCTTGCTCAGGAAGTTGCCAAAAGAAATGTTACCGTAAATGCAGTAGCTCCTGGTTTTATCAGAACCGATATGACTCAGGAATTTAATGAAGATGAACTGAAAGCAATGATTCCAGCCAACAGATTCGGTGAAGCAGAAGAAGTGGCAGATCTTGTAGCATTCTTAGCATCTAAAAAATCTTCTTACATTACAGGAGAAGTGATTAATATTAACGGAGGAATTTATTCATAACATGGAAAATAGGGTTGTAATTACCGGAATGGGAATTTATTCCTGCATCGGGACATCTTTAGAAGAGGTCAGGGAATCCCTATATCAAGGAAAATCCGGTATTGTTTTAGATCCGGATAGAAAAGAATTTGGTTTCAGGTCTGGTCTTACAGGAGTTGTTCCAAAACCTGATCTGAAAAACCTTTTAAACAGACGCCAGCGTGTCAGTATGGGTGAAGAAAGCGAATATGCTTATCTGGCGACCATGGATGCATTGAAACAGGCAAATCTGGATGAAGAATTTCTGGATTCTCATGAAGTAGGAATCTTATACGGAAATGACAGCGTTTCTCAGGCTGTTGTAGAATCTATTGATATTGCCAGAGAAAAAAAGGATACAACATTGATGGGTTCAGGAGCGATCTTCAAATCAATGAACTCTACAGTAACCATGAACCTTTCCACCATCTTTAAACTGAAAGGAATCAATCTTACCATCAGTGCAGCATGTGCAAGCGGTTCCCATTCTTTGGGACTGGCTTATATGATGATCAAGAATGGTTTTCAGGATATGATTATCTGTGGAGGAGCTCAGGAAACCAATAAATATTCTATGGCAAGCTTTGATGGATTGGGAGTATTCTCCGCCAGAGAAGATGAACCCACAAAAGCTTCCAGACCCTTCGATGCAGAAAGAGACGGATTAATTCCTAGCGGCGGTGCTGCCAGCCTTATTGTGGAAAGTCTTGAATCTGCTCAAAGAAGAGGTGCTCCGATTATTGCAGAAATTATCGGCTATGGTTTCTCTTCGAACGGAGGTCATATTTCAACACCCAACGTGGATGGACCAGCTTTGGCAATGGACAGGGCATTAAAACAATCAGGATTAAAAGCTTCAGATATTGATTATATCAATGCTCATGCAACTTCTACCCCTATTGGTGATGCCAATGAGGCAAAAGCCATCTATGAGATCTTCGGTAGTGAAGTTCCGGTAAGTTCTACCAAATCTATGACTGGGCATGAGTGCTGGATGGCAGGCGCAAGTGAAGTTATCTACTCAATTCTGATGATGCAGAACGATTTTGTTGCTCCCAATATCAACCTGGAAAACCTTGATAATGAAGCACAAAAGATAAATTTAGTGGCAAAAACAAAAAATCAAAAAATTGATGTATTTTTGTCGAATTCTTTTGGGTTTGGGGGAACCAATTCTGCACTAATAGTTAAAAAATTTGATTAAAAACATGGAAAGGGAAAAAATTGTTGCTATCGTTAATGATTTTCTTGTCAACGAATTCGAGGTAGACGGAGACGAAATCAGTAATGATGCCAACCTTAAAAATACACTGGGCTTAGACAGCCTGGATTATATCGACATGGTAGTCGTGATCGAATCTAATTTCGGCGTGAAATTAGGAGAAGCAGATTTCAAAAAAATGGTAACATTTGATGATTTCTATACAACGATTGAAAACAAGATTGCTGAAAAAAACGCTTAGTTATTGAGTAAATCTTTATTCTATAAAATGAGCCAATGTAATACTACCACAGTGATTCGCTAGCGGACACTTCTAAAATGGTAATATTACATTGGTTCTCTGTTATATTAAACTGTAGATATGAACAAGTGGAAAGGTAAATCTAAAGGAACAGTACTCGGATACAGAATATTCGTCTGGTGTATTAGAAATATCGGAATCAAAAGTTCATATGGGGTATTGTATTTTGTAGCAGCGTATTACTCGCTGTTTCAGAAGAAAAGCAACCAATATATTCTGTATTATTTTCAGAAAAGACTGAACTATGGATACTGGAAATCCAAAGCCTCCATATTTAAAAGCTACTTTACCTTCGGAAAAGTTCTGATCGATAAAACAGCTATTTCTGCCGGACTTAGAGAAAAATACACCTATGAATTTGACGGTATTGAAAACCTCAGAAATCTTTTAGCCGCTAAAAAAGGAGGCGTACTGATCAGCGCTCATATCGGTAATTTTGAAATTGCAGAGCACTTTTTTGCAGATATCGACTTCGATTGCCAGATCAATCTGGTGACTACAGATCAGGAAGTTACCGTAATTAAGGAATATCTGGAAAGCGTTGCCGTAAAAAAAAGTAATATCAAGTTTATCTACGTAAAAGAAGATATGTCGCATATCTTTGAAATTAACAAAGCTTTGTCAGATAATGAGCTGATCTGTTTTACCGGAGACCGCTATTTTGAAGGCTCCAAATATCTGGAAGCAGAACTGCTCGGGAAAAGTGCAAAATTTCCGGCCGGCCCTTTTTTGATTGCCTCAAGGCTGGGTGTTCCCGTAGTATATGTTTATGTAATGAAAGAAAACAATCTTCATTACCATCTGTATGCAAGAGTAGCCCAGAATATCAAAAACCGGGATTCACAAGGCCTTTTAAATTCTTATGTTCAAAATCTTGAAACCATGGTGAAAAAATATCCGCTTCAATGGTTTAATTATTTTGATTTTTGGGATGATATTGATTAATTTTTCTATTTTTATCAAATAAAAACGAATAAAAAACTAAAAACCATTAAGATTCACCGAGGTTTAAGATGGTCAGATCATATTGCCTGATATAAATTTCTTTGCTTACTTTACCAAAGTAATCTTTAAATATCTTAAATTCCCTGTTTCTTAATTATTAAAAGCACATTTTCTTTTGAAGAAAGCATACGACATACTTGTAATCGGAAGCGGATTGGGAGGTCTTGTTTCAGCTCTTATTTTGGCGAAAGAAGGCCTGAAAGTATGTGTTCTGGAAAAGAATAACCAATATGGAGGAAACCTCCAGACCTTTGCAAGGGACAAGCTTATTTTTGATACGGGAGTTCATTATCTTGGAGGATTGGGCAAAGGACAGAATCTGAACCAGTTCTTTTCCTATCTTGAAATCATGGATGATCTTGAGCTTCAGCTGATGGATGAAGATGGCTACGACAGGATCAGCTTTGGAGAAGATGAAATAGAATATCCCCATGCTCAAGGATATCAGAATTTCGTAGAACAACTTTCCAAATACTTTCCTGAAGAAAAAGAAAACCTTGAAACCTACTGTGAAGAAATCCAGTATGTATGCAGCCAGTTTCCCAGATATCATGTGGTAGGAAAAGACAGTTATAATGAGGAAATCCTGCATCTCAATACCAAAAGATTCATTGAATCCGTTACCCAGAACAAAAAACTTCAGTCGGTTTTGCTGGGTTCCAACTTTTTATATGCCGGAGATTCTGAAACCGTACCTTTTTATGTACATGCTTTAACGGTAAATTCGTATATTCAAAGTGCTTACAAATGTGTAAAAGGAGGAAGCCAGATCTCTAAACTTTTGATCAGAAAGCTTAGAGAGTACGGAGCAGAAGTACATAAGCATTCAGAAGTTTCTGAATTTGTTTTTAATGAGAATAACAGACTGACCTCTGTAAAAACAAAAACAGGAAAAGAATACACGGCAAAACAATTTATTTCCAATATAGAAATCCGTTCCACCATTAAACTGATTGGAGAAGAGAGGTTGAAGAAGTCTTTTCTGAACAGAGTTTTAAGCTGGAAACCGGTTTCATCATGCTTTAGTATTTATCTGGTTTTAAAACCTCACAGCCTTCCCAACTTTAATTACAACAGATATCACTATTCATCAGAAGAGCAGGTCTG
The DNA here is from genome assembly GCF_036543225.1 of Chryseobacterium sp. CFS2. Classification (NCBI taxonomy): domain Bacteria; kingdom Pseudomonadati; phylum Bacteroidota; class Flavobacteriia; order Flavobacteriales; family Weeksellaceae; genus Chryseobacterium; species Chryseobacterium sp. CFS2. The sequence goes on along the minus strand of NZ_JAZHQU010000008.1, from coordinate 50,984 downwards.
GAATGCATTCCGCTACAGGAAAGAAGCATGGCCGGAAACGTATATGCTTTCATCCACCCCTTCAAAACATCATCCTGAATTTGCAGAAAGCCTTACCGCTATTTCTTATATGGATTTTGATGAGGTTAAAGAATGGGAAAATACCTTCAACACGGTAGCAGATGAGCATGAAAGAGGAGCAGCTTATGAAAGGTTTAAACTCGAAAAGACAGAGAAAATGCTTGATGCTCTGGAAAAGAAAATTCCCGGCCTAAGGCATGCCATTAAAACAATATATACATCTTCTCCCTTGTCTTACCGGGACTATATCGGGAATTTTGAAGGAAATATGTACGGATACATGAAAAGCTCTGAGAATCCTCTTAAAACAATGGTTTCTCCCCGTACCAAAATCGACAACCTGTTTCTTACCGGACAATCCGTGAATATGCATGGAATTTTAGGAGTTACCATCGGAGCTTTTAATACCTGTGCAGAAATTCTTGGAAAAGAAACGATTGACATGAGGTTGATACAAATGATTAATAAAAACTAAAGTGAAAAAAACTAAAACCATTTATAGATCCCATAAAAGAGCTTTTCTTTACCTTACTTTTTGTTTTTTCCTCATGGCCTGCGGAATATCAAAATCTATCCGGCATATTCCAGATGTAAAACAATATGCACTGGAAGTTCCGAAGGTTACCAGAATCAACGACAGTACTTTGAGCTATAATCAAAATTATCTTACCAAAAATAAACAGCAGCTCTGGGAACTTTATATTAAAGGAAATCCTATACAGCTGGGATATAATAACGGAGCATTAACTCAAAGCTTAATGCAGAAGCAGGAAAGTATCTTCTTCGCAAAAGTTGAAGGGTTTGTACCCTCAAAATTCCGACAAAGGCTGTTAAGAGGTTTTTTAAAATGGTACAACAGAAAAATGTATCTCAATGTAAGAGAAGATTATCAGGCAGAATTATATGGTTTATCACAATATTCATCTGATCAGTATGATTTTATTGCTCCTAAATATTTAAGGAACCTTTACCTGCACGGTGCTCATGATATCGGTCATGCCATGCAGGATCTTGCAATGGTAGGCTGTACATCTCTTGCCGTATGGAACGAAAATACCGAAGATGGAGACCTGCTGATCGGAAGAAATTTCGACTTTTATGTGGGGGACGACTTTGCAAAAAATAAACTGGTAGAATTTGTTCAGCCAGAGGAAGGAATTCCTTACATGTCTGTAAGCTGGCCGGGAATGATTGGTGTGGTTTCCGGTATGAATAAAGAAGGAATTACAGTCACGATTAATGCCGGGAAATCAAAAATTCCTTTGACGGCAAAGACTCCTATTTCCCTTGTTACAAGAGAAATTCTGCAGTATGCTAAAAATATTGATGAAGCGATTGCTATTGCTAAAAAAAGAAAAGTTTTCGTTTCTGAATCTATTCTTGTGGGAAGTGCAGCAGACAAAAATGCGGTAATCATTGAAGTTTCGCCTAAAAACTTCGGTGTATACAGAGTGCAGAATACCAACAGGGTTCTTTGTACCAATCATTTCCAGTCTGAAGCCTATAAAGAGGACAAAAGAAATCAGAAACATATTGAAGAAAGCCATTCCGAATACCGTTATGAAAGACTTCAGGAGCTTTTACAGGAAGAAAAAAAGATGACCCCGGAAAAGATGGCTTCCATTTTAAGAAACAGATCCGGCTTAAAAGATGAAAACATAGGCTATGGTAATGAAAAAGCACTCAACCAACTTTTAGCTCACCATGCGGTTATATTTTCGCCTCAGAAAAAGTTGGTCTGGGTTTCTTCAAATCCTTACCAGTTAGGAGAATTTGTATGTTATGATCTGAATGAAATCTTTTCCGACAAACCATTATCCCAAAGTCTGCAGGCAAAAACAAAATTGAATATTGTAAGGGATCCGTTTGCCGATTCTGAAGAGTTTGCGCACTATGAACAATCTAAAATGCTGGCTAAAGAAATCAATGAGGCCGCAGAAAATAAAGATATATTGTTGACAGATGATCTTATTCCTTATTATCAGTCTATGAACCCCGATTTTTGGCAGGTGTATTATCAGTCAGGGAAATATTATTTTAACAAAAAAGAATATTCAAAGGCAAAAACTGAATTTGAAAAAGCTTTAACGAAAGAAATTACCACAGTTCCTGACAGAAAAAATGTTGAAAAGTACCTTAAGAAAACTTTAAAGAAACTGAAATGATCCCCAAATATATAAAACTGCTGTTCTGCATTCCTTTTATTATCATCATCTGCCATTCCGTGTATTTGTTTACGGTATACAGTTCAATCCCGGACACCATCCCTATTCACGGCTACGGAAATATGAAAGACATTGATGGAAGTAAAATATTTCTTATCATGCCAATCCTCATGAATTTGGTTATTCTTCTCTTTATCTGGTTGATTATCAGAAGACCGGATAAGATAAAATTTACGTTTGAAATCAATGATGACGAAAGAGAAAAAATATACCATATCACCCAGCTGGCTCTTGTAATTATTGCCATATTTGCTACCATTATGATGACTCCATTATCATTCTCTGATGTGGTTTACAGATAGCTAACCATGAAAAAACTTATTCCCTTCAAAACATTATGAAGCATAAGAAAAGATAGATGAATGGGTTTAAAGATCTATAGCCTTTTTTGAGTGATTAATAGTAAATAATACAATTTTCTGACTTGAATTATTTTTTTAAATAAATAATATGTGATTTTGTAACAATTTAGATTGTTTTTCTACTAACTGTTAAATCTAACGTATTAATATTTGTTAAAAGTAATCTAAATGAAAAAAATTCGACTAAGTGTTAAGCTATTGTTGTTTTGTTCAATTTTTGGTGCGGGTGTAGTATCTGCCCAGCAATATGAACAAACCATCAAGGACTATGTTAATTCTGCTCAGGGATCGTTCCAGAGAGTTAATCCGGAGCTTAAAGCATTTAAAATCATTAATGTAGATCCTTCAAAAAGCTTAAATGGAGATGTTGTAGGGATACAGCAAACGGTTAATGGTATTCCTGTTTTTGGAAGCTCTGCCAATGTTTTGATCAGAGAGGGAAAGGTTTTAAGCTTTGCAGATACTTTCATCAAGAATTCTCCTTCTGCGATTAAAGGAAAAGAAAAAGGAAAAAAAGAATCATTAGTAGCAGAAACCGTTAAAAAACTGAACGGTTTGCCTACTGTTAAAAATGTTGAAGGAAAAGAAGAACCTATCCGTGTCAATACAGTTTATTTTGCCAAAAATGGAGAGCTGATTCTGGGTTACCAGTTCTATATTGAAGAAAAAGGAACCGGTAATGTATGGAATACCATTGTCAGTACTGATGACAGCAGCATTTTATACCAGGAAAATACAACTTTATCATGTAATTTTCACGATGAAGCCTATGATCACCACAGTTCATCAGAACATAATATTCAAACCTATTTACCTGAAAATATAGCAGCTGCAAATCTGCAGAACCCTGCAAATTTTGTATTAGTGCCTGATAACGCTTCTTACAACGTGTTTGCATTCCCTACAGAAGCGCCTACGTTTGGAGCAAGGACATTGCTTACCAATCCATGGGATCTGACAGCATCACCTGAAGGATGGCATTCTGACGGAACTAATCATTATACCATAACAAGAGGGAACAACACATTTGCCTATACGGATGAGAGTAATCTCAATACGCCACAATTTTCTCCAGATGGAGGGGTAAACAGAGTATTTGATTTTCCTTTAGACATTACAGCCAGTCACACAACATATACTTCGGCAGCAGTAACGAATTTATTCTACAATGCAAATAAAACGCACGATGTATTTTATAAATTCGGATTTACAGAATCTGCAAGGAATTATCAGGTAAACAATTTTGGAAACGGAGGAGTAGGTAATGATCCTGTTCTTGCGGAATCCAGAGATGGTAGTGGTCTTAATAATGCCAACTTTAGCCCTGGTACTGATGGAACAAGCGGAAGAATGCAAATGTTCCTTTTTTCACCGAGTGGAAATGTAAGATATCTTTATTATAATTCACCATCCACTTATACGGCCAGAGCACCTATTGCTACTACCGCGAATTTTGGACCTCAAATTATGGGGAATCCACCTGTAACAGGAGATCTTGCTCTTTCTACACCTGCAGACGCGTGTACTGCAGTGACTGCCGGAAGCCTTGTAGGAAAAATAGCAGTAGTAAATGCTGCAGGATGTGGTTTTGCTGTTAAAACTAAGAATTTACAGAATGCAGGGGCAGTAGGAGTTATACAATACCACCCGTCAAGTAATACTCCTGTAGGAATGGGAGGAACTGATGCTTCCATTACAATTCCTACCATTATGGTGGGTATGTCAGAAGGTCAGTTCCTGGTGAATGACTTAACTAACGGAACTGTTGGTAATGCTACATTGAAAACAGATGCCGTTTACAAAGATGCAAGTTTAGATAACGGAGTAATCAGCCACGAGTATGGTCATGGTATTTCCAATCGTCTTACCGGAACAGGAAGTTCTTGTTTGTCTTTTATTTCGTCTAATGAGCAGATGGGTGAAGGATGGTCAGACTTCTTCGCTTTGATGATGACAACCAGACCAGGAGATACTTCTTCTATGGCCAGAGGTGTAGGAACTTTTGTTTCAGGACAGACTACTACCGGTGGAGGAATAAGACCTGCAAAATATTCACCTGACTTTGCCATCAATGATTATACTTATGGCCGTACCAACGGGATGAAAATAAGTACCACTATTTCAGGAATAGCGGTTACAGTGCCGGATGTTCACAGTATCGGATTTATCTGGGCTTCTATGCTTTGGGATCTTAACTGGAAATATGTAGAAAAATACGGATACAACAGCAACGTTCTTGCAGATGCGAACAGTGGAAGTGCACGAGTACTTCAGTTGGTAGTAGATGCTCTTAAATTACAGCAATGTAACCCAACTTTCATTCAGGGAAGAAATGCGATCCTTGCTGCAGAAATGGCAAAAACAAATGGGGTAGATAAATGTATGATTTGGAATGTATTCGCTAAAAGAGGGTTAGGGGTTAATGCATCTGCAGGAGCTCTTAATGGTTTAGCAATGGGTGCTAATCAGCCTTTACCGGAAATGAGCGATCAGGTGGAAGACTTTACTGTTCCTGCAGAATGTGCTGCATTGGCGGTAAAAGAAATTAATAATTCTAAAGGAATATCCATCTATCCAAATCCTGTAAGAAATGAATTCACGATAAAAACACCGTCAGATGTTAATCTGTCAGGAATTACAACCGTTTCTATTTTTGATTTTACAGGAAAATTGATTTCTAAAGAAAGCATCAACCTTAATAAGCAAAATACCATCAGTGCAGAAAAACTGATCAATGGTGCTTATATTGTGAAAGTTAGCAATGACTCAATTGACTATTCTCAAAAGATTATCGTTTCAAAATAGGAAATAATAATAACTAATTGTGATGGGCCTGGAACATTGTTCCGGGCTTTTTTAGTTGTTTTCCGGACTTACTTTATTCAGGAACAGAAAAGAGGCTATCCCTGTAAGGGCAGAAAGGGTAGTACTTAAGATGAAACTGCCGATAACGTATTGCAGAAGATTGTTTTTGATCAGTTCAAAATTTAAATCCTGACTTAAAATATCACTGTCACCACTTACAAATGGTGCTCCTAAAAACAGAGAAGCGGCAATGATAAATGGAATAAAAGGAGGAAGACTTACATTGGAAGCTACAAATGCAAGTACTTTATTGAGTTTAAAGAGTACAGACAAACTAATGACCAGAAGCGTCTGAAATCCCCAAAAAGGAGAAAGTCCTATAAAAACTCCCAGCGCTATAGAAAATGCTTTTGTACGGTTGCTCCCGTCACTTTCTAAGACATCTTCCTGTATGAATTTTTTAAAGCTTTTTTTTTTGAAATTATTCACGAAATTTCTCGGAATAATATAAAGCAGGGTAATCGTCACCAAAATCGTATTCAGAATACTGATTCTCGTAAAATCCTTGAAAGGCCTGAAGTGGGAAACCCGTTCTGCCGGATCATATAAAACCCTGATTGGGACATTTTTTACCGGAACATGCCTCCACGCAGTTCTTACAATGATCTCGATTTCAAATTCAAACTTAGGGGTAAAATATTTCTTTGGAATTTTATGCAAAGGATAAAGTCTGTAACCGGATTGGGTATCTTCCAGTTTAATTCCGGTTTCAAACCAGAACCAGAAGTTGGAAAAACGGTTTCCGAAACTGCTTTTCTTGGGAATGCCATCCTGAGACATATTTCTGTTTCCAATCAGAAGAACTTCTTCTTTTTCATGAAGAAGCGCCTCTACGAATACCGGAATATCATCCGGATAATGTTGTCCGTCCGAATCAATGGTGATGGCATAATCATACCCGGATTTTTTTGCCGCTCTAAAACCTGTTTTAAGGGCATTTCCTTTTCCTTTGTTCTCCGGTAAAGAGATTACCGTAATCTGAGGATATTGGGCAAGGATCTGAGGGGTAGAATCTGTAGAACCGTCATTGACCACAATAATACTTCCGGTGTAGTTGAGAACACCGTCAATAACCCTGTTCAGAGTCTTTTCATTATTGTAGGTAGGTATTAAAATGCATATCTTCTTTTCAGAAATTGCATTTTGAACTTCAGCAAGGGACATTTTTTTATTTTAAAGTGGCTCTTTCCGCCTCTGTAATGGTTTTAGATTGCATAGCAAACCTTTTGATATAGCCTTTTAATGCGGTATTCTGTTTGCTGTAATTATTCAAGAGGAAAGCTTTATCATCCTTTAGGCTTCCGCGGTAGCCTACAATTTTCGGAATATTTTCCTGAACGCTTAATCTGATCAGACGTAATTCTGCATTATTAGGATTACTTTTGATAACGCTTTCAAGACTTGTTGCTCCTGTTTTTACCAGTGATTTTCTGTTACTTTTAGCAATTTTTGCCTCCATAATCTTTGCCGCTGCCTTATAGCCTACAGTGACTGCATCAGAACCGGATTGTTTATCTGCGGTTTCAATGAAGTTTTGGGTATTGCCATTAGATTCATTAGCTTTAGCATAGCTGTTTCTCAATGTTTCAAGATCCAACTGAAAGAAAAAAACAAATGCCGCTAAGAATGATAAGATTAGTTTCATGATGGTATTTTTTTATAGCTTACAGACAATTTCAATGCAATAGTCTCGCCAAAAGAAGTTGCGTTTTTTACTTTAACGTCTTCTCCATTTTCAGCAATATCAAGTTGAAGAACCAAATCAGGTGTTTCAAATGGATTGATAATTGCCATAAATTTTACATTCGAAGCTGTTTTAAGGAATAATTTTGAACCTGTAAATTCTTCTGTCAGCTCTTTAATGATCTGCATCATACAAACACCGGGTGTTACCGGATTCCCAGGAAAATGTCCTTTAAAAATCTCGTGGTCTTTATTAAGGTTGATATGAGCAGTAAACTTTCCGTCTTCTGTTTTATCGTATGATGTTAATGTGTAAAAGTCTGTAAGAATGGTTTGCATGATCTTATTTTTTAAGATTAAATGTACAATACAGTCCGGTCTGAAAAAGAGCTCAAATATTGTACAATTTTTCCTGTTGGAACTTATTCTGTTTCGGTTATTTGAACTAGTTTTATATTGATCTTAAAGTCTTTGTGCTGTAGATTTAAGCTATCCGCGAAGATATGCTTTTTTGCATCAAAAGTAAAATCGATTTTTTCCTTGTTATTTTTCGTGTAAATGATCTGTTTCAATAAATTGTTTTTACTGAAGAATAAGTAATAGCTTTTATTCTCAATTTTTGAAAGATAGATTTTCGCATTTTCATTCTCAAAACTTTCGCTTACCGGATATTGTTTTTTAAGAAGCTGCTGAAAGTCGTTTTTCAGGAAATTAATGACAATTTTTTTATCCAGGTCAGAAAGTACATAATTCAACTTGAAATTATTCTCAGAAACCTCAAAATCAATCAGTTTGTTTCCGAAATCTGATGTTAAAGCAACACGATGGGTCGTTTCATTCAGTTTTTTGATGATCAGAATCCCGCTTACATGGTTTTTATAAATATCCATCTGGCATTTGTATACATAATCTTCGCCTGAAGAAAAGTATAAATTCTCAACCATCTTTTCAGAAGAGGAAACAGGTTTTGCTTCTGTTAACTTGTAGGTTTTACAGGAAACTGCCAGAATGAGAATTAGGCTATAGAGTAAACTCTGACGCAGGAATTGAAGCATTGACCTTGGTATTTTTGAAAACAATATTCGTAGTATCTCCGGAAGCTTCAGTCATATTTACCTGAGAAACCGTCGACTGGTTCTTAGGGAAATACAGCTCAATCTGTTTGATGTATTTCAACAGTTGGGATGTTTTAGGAATAAACTTTGCCACATTATAATTTCCGTTCTTGAAGTACGTTACCGTAAATTCAGGATCATTGAACATGGTTCCGTTTGAACTTCCTACAATCAGTTTATTGATTTTTTCAAATGTTTTACTCTTGGCATCTACAGAAGATTTTTTCCCCTGATCATTGATGTAGATCTTATTGCTTTTAAAAACAATACTGTACTGATAAGGTTTAGTATACCTCCAGCTCAGCATATTGGGAGTCTGTAATGACATTTTTCCATAGGTAACAATGCTTTTATCCAGAAAATCCATTTTTTTGGTCTGGGTAAAATCACTTTGTAATGTTTTGATCTCTTTGGTCTCTGAAGAAACCTTCGATACAAATGCTTTGGCTTCAGCTCCTGACATTGCCGTGTTTTGTGCAAAAAAGAAACCTGAAACCAGTAAGAATGCTCCGAAAGCAATATTTTTAATCATTTCTATTTGAATTTATAACTGTATCAACTGTAAAGGTTGAATATTTTTTGTCCTTCAAAAATACTAATAAATCTATCAGAACACGATAAGTGTTTTCCGAAGTATCATGAAGCAGGATAATGCTCCCTTTTTTCAAGTCTTTGGTAACTCTGGTATAGATTTTCTTTTCATCATCAATGATGGTATCTAAGGAGCGGACATTCCATCCGATACTTTTTTTATGTGTTCTTTTAATCGCTTTCGCAATATTGGGATTCGTCACTCCGAAAGGTGGTCTGTAGAGATGGGTGCTGATATTTCCAACATTCTTGATGATTGCATCACATTTTTCAATTTCCTCAATCATTTTTGAAGTCGATAAAAATCCTGTAGAATTGGAATGTGTTAAGGTATGATTTCCGATAGTATGGCCTTCAGCAATAATTCTCTGAAACGTTTCCGGATATTTTTCGATCTGTTTCCCGATACAGAAAAAGGTGGCTTTTACCTGATGTTCCTTAAGTAAGTCTAAAAATTTCGGGGTAAACTCGGTAGGCCCATCATCAAAAGTAAGGGCTACTTCTTTAATTCTTGTGCGTTTATGGGTAAGGCTGTTGACAAAATATCCCAGTTCAATATCAAAAGAACCCCAAACTACAATTGCAGAAAAAACAAAAAAACAAAACAGATACACCCAAAAACTTCCGTGAAACGCATAAATAAAAGCGTTACAGAAAAGATAGAAGAGGATGAATGGATAGTGTTTCATTGCTGACTGTTTTTTATTGTTGATTAATTGGAAACCTCTGTTGTACTTTGTCACTTCGTAGGAGTCTAAACTAATCTAGATTCCATGCTCCACTTCAGAACCTTGTTCGCAGACCTTTGGTCTGTGCTCTGAATGACAAATAGACCGCATAATTTTCAATTTCAACAATTATGCCTTTTCCAGTAATACCAAACTGTGATCATCACCTCCCAGATGATTGTAAATAAGTATATTCTTCACAATTTCTTTTTTCTCAGTGTTGATCATCATAATTTCCGGGATCTGCTGTTCCTTAAGGATATGACAGGCTATAAACGTTGAAAAACCACTGGCTGTATTGAATTCACCACTCAAATGTTTATAATACAGCTGTGCTGAATCCGGAAAAAGATCCATTGCTTTAGTATAATACATATCTGACTTTGCATCTCCACTGAACCCTAAAATAACCACATCAATATCATTGTGGGAAAGATTGTTTTGAGCTAAGAAATTCTGGATGAAATCTTTTACTTCATTTAATTCAACCTTATTGCTGATTTGGATATTCTGAAGCTTGGCGTAAGAATTTTCAGTCTTATTTTTTCCTACAACAAAGAAGCTGGCGCCTTCACCCCAGATTACTCCGGTGGTAGTGGAATTTAAGTAGTCAACGGGAAGATCTGTTTCTTTTTTGATGGTGTTATTCAAACAGTAAAGTTCCATTGTTCTGTCGGTCTGTTCATCTGTAGAACCTACCAGAACATTTTCCGCTTCTCCGTCATTGATCTGAAGTTGAGCATCCAATAATGAAAACTCCAGTGAGGAAGAAGTATTTACATAGGTGAAGTTGTAAGCATGGCATTGCAATCCCAGAGCAATCTGTCCTGCTACCGTATTGTGAGTAGACTGAATAAAAAAAGTAGGTGTAAGAAACTCTTCATGATTATCAATCACATTTTTCAGGAACTTTTCAGAATCCTGTGAGCAGCCCATTCCGGTTCCTACGATGATGGCATCCGGTTGTTCAATACCGGCTTCCTTCAATGCATAATTTGATGCTACGGAACTCATTTTTACTGTTTTGGACATTCTTCTGATCATCGCAGGCGGAATGAACTCTTTATAATTGGGTTCTATCGCTTTAATGATGTTTAAAGAATTCCTGGAAGTAAGGTTCTGTAGAATATTGTTGTTTAAAGTGTCCTGAACTGAGATACAGGATGCACTGTTGATGTATACTGCACTCATGATTTTGAGAAAATTAAAGTTGAACAGTTTCCTCCAAATCCAAATGAATTGGAAAGCACATGATTGATGCTTTTCTCTTTTAATTCAGTAACCGGAGTGAGATCAAACTCTTCCATTTTTGTTTTGAAATTCAGGTTGGGGAAAATAAGGCTGTTTTGCATTGCTAAGATTGAAAATACAGCTTCAATTCCTGCTGCTGCAGCCAAAGTATGGCCTGTAAATGCTTTTGTAGAACTGAATTCAGGCACCTGGTTTTCACCGAAGATTCTGATCATGGCAATTCCTTCTGATAAATCATTATTAGGAGTTGCTGTTCCGTGAACATTGATGTAATCTATATTTCCTTTATCTAATCCGGAGATTTTCAGGGCTTGCTGCATGGCTAAGAATGCCCCTTGTCCGTTTTCTGAAGAGGCTGTCTGATGGTGCGCATCATTAGCGTTTCCATATCCTGAAAGATAAGCCAGGACTTTTTTGTTTTCTTTTTTGACAATCTCTTCAGATTCAAGAACTAAGAAAGCGGCTGCTTCTCCAAGGTTCAATCCTTTTCTGTTGTTGTCAAAAGGAGTATTATAGGAATCCGTAAGAATCATCAGGGTATTGAAACCATTTAAGGTAAACTTTGAAAGGGAATCTGTTCCCCCGACAATGACACGGTCCAAAACTCCGTTTTTGATCAGTTTAGCACCCATCATAATCGCATTGGCTGCCGATGAGCAGGCTGTACTGATGGTAGAAACCATGCCTTTTAATCCTAAATAATCAGCAATTGCCAATGAGGAATTTCCGGCATCGTGAGCGTCAATATATTTTTGCTTTTCAGGGAAGTCTTCGTAAGAGTAGAAATATTTTTCAGTAATATCCATTCCTCCTACACTGGTAGAAGAAATCAGCCCGGTTTTGTAACCATTAATATCTGAAATACCTGCACTTTCTACAGCTTCTTTTGCAGCAATCATTCCCAATAAAGAAGTTCTGGTTACATTGTTGTCTTCATCAAGCTGAAGTTTCTGTACAAGTTCTTTATTGGATAATTTTATCTCACCTGTTTTAATAATTCCGGCATGGCGGGTTTCAAACATTTCGATATCTGAAATTCCGTGTTTTCCGGTTTCTAATGAAATAAAATTTTCCTCCACATTGTTTCCGATGGAGGAAATGATGCCCATTCCCGTTATGGCAATTTTTTGACTCATGGTATTCAATACTGTAACAATGTATCAATCTAACAATTTACCAATAATTGCTACATTGTTACACTGTTAGATTGTTGTAGTAATTTATTTTGTTCTGTTATCCTCGATGAATTTAGCCATCGTATCGATAGATTGGAAAATCTCTTTTCCTTTTTTAGGATCGGCTAATTTGATTCCATAGTCTTTATCAAGAAGAACAATAAGTTCCAAAGCATCAATAGAATCTAATCCTAATCCTCCTCCGAATAATGGATCAGTATCTTTGATTTCTTCTACAGATACATCTTCAAGGTTAAGGACTTCAATAATTTTGTGTTTCAATTCTGTTTTTAAGTTTTCCATAAATATTATTTTAATGTAACAATATATCAATGTACCAGTTTACCAATAGTTGTTATTACCTTTAGCATTGGTACATTATCAGATTGGTACATTGTTAAATTATAATGTGAGCAAATATACAAAAGCTTTATAATTTTCCTGATACAATTCTACCCAGCCGCATAATACCTTGTCGGCCTTACCAGACTGCAGAATCTGTTCAGCATAATTGTTTAAAAAATTTTCATCAAATTCATCCAAAACAAAAAAAGCATTTTCTGTCTGCATTTTATGTTTAATGCTGATTTCGCCTACACAAATATTGGGTAATGTGTACACAAAAACTGCCGGACTCGGATAGAAGTTATCCTGATTATTGATGCTTTCCTGATATTTGAAATCCGTATCAAGGCTGGATGATCTGTTGGCAAAAACGATTGCTGTTCTGCTGTGATCTTCGTCTTTCAAAATCGTTTCTGCGGAAAGAAAAGCCAGTTTACTCAGATGATCCATTTTATGAAACTTAGGATAACTGAGATCTAAACTTTTATAAGCTTCCTTGGCAAATTCCTGAAAAGTTTCGCTTTGACTTTCAAAAACAAGATTTCCGTCAACGGTTATTTTTGAATGTTCTATGGTACAGGTATTTATTTTCTTCATCAAATTCAATTTAACATTTTTCCAGCACAACAGCTGCGTTACAGCCGCCAAAACCTGAAGCAGTCTTCAGAATATATTTAATTTCTGCAGATTGGTTTTCTCTGATGATATTCAAAGATTGGGTTACTCCTGTTTCTTCAAAGTTCTTTGATGGAAGTAAAGTACTATGAAGAGCACTTTCCATAGAAATAATGCTTTCAAGAAGACCTGATGCACCCAGACAATGTCCGTAATATCCTTTCATACTGTTGAGAGGAATATTTTGAAGTTCCATTCTGTTGAAAGCAATGGCTTCCATTTCGTCGTTATATAAAGTTGCTGTTCCGTGGGCAGAAATAAAATCAATCTGTTCTGAGGAAACATTGGCTTCAGCCATGGCATTTCTGATACTGGCATATAAACCGTCACCTGTTCTTGAAGGTCCGGAAATATGATTGGCATCATTTATGGCAGAATCTCCCAGAACGTTAAACCTGAATTTTTCGTTTTGTGAGGGATTGCTCGTTATATAAACTGTAGCTGCAGCTTCACCAATATTGATTCCATCTCTGTTTTTGTCATAAGGTTTGCAAGGTCCCGATCCTATGGCCTGAAATGAATTGAATCCTGAAATAACAAATTCAGAAAGCTCATCACCGGCAATGACAAAGGCGTCTTTATATTTTCCTGCCTGGATCATATTCTTAGCCACCGCAATTGCCATGACTCCTGAAACGCAGGCATTGGAAACTACGATGGGTTTTGTTTTGAATCCGAAAAAGTCTGCAATTTTTCCTGCTAATTTCGACAGATAAACACCTTCCGGTAATTCAGACTGATTTTTTAGCAGACTGATATTTCCTTTTGTTGTTGAAAGGATAAAAGCCGTATCTTCTGATATTGTATGTTGTTCAACAAGAGGTTTTATACTTAAAAGAAGCATTTTCTCCAGTCTTGTGAAATTAGGAATGTCTTTCTGGGTAAAGAATCTGTTGAATTCTTCATTCAGTTTTTCAGAATCAATCATGGAAGCATACAAAGCATCCTGATTGTCTATGATTTTATGTAAATCAACTCCTGATCGGCCTTCCAAAAGTGCCTTCCAGTTGGTGTCCACATTGAAACCTAAAGGAGTTACACAACTGTAGTCTGTGATATAAATTTCCTTTCTCATGATAATCCCATTTTATCTTTCCAGTTTTGAAAAAACTCCGGATTGTACAGACATAAGCTACCGTTACTGTCCAGAAATACCTGGATGGTTTCCCCACTGCATACCAATTGGTCCTCCTGATTGAAGAGCTCATATCGGTAGATTAGTTTAGCAGAAACAGAATTGATAAAAGTAGTTACAATCCTGAATGTTTCACCATATTTTAAAGGAAGAAAATGTTCACAGGTACTTTTTACGATGGGGGTTACAAATCCTGCATTTTGAATATCAAGATAGGTAAGGCCGTGCAGACGACCGAAAGCTTCTCTTCCGTCTTCAAAATACACGATATAATGTCCATGCCAGACAATTCCCAGCGGATCTGTCTCATTGAATCGTACTCTGACTTCTTCAGTACAGGTTAATATATTTTCTTTAGACTGCATTTTGTTTTTTTTCGTAAAAAATAGAAATAGCTACGGTAGCAATATAGAATAAGAAAAGAAAAACCAGTTCTTTAGCAATTCCTCCAATTCCACTGTTTCTTAAAATAATATCGTAATAGGCATTCAGTCCCCAGTTCATAGGAGAGAATTTTGCGACAGTCTGCATGAATTCCGGCATTAAAAATACAGGAACCCAAATTCCTCCGATAGCTGCCAGAACCACTACGGATGTTGCCCCAAACGGAGCCGACTGTTCCTGAGTATCGGCAATTGTTCCCAATAAAACACCGAACCCGATAGCAGCTAATCCTGCAAACAATGTTACAATAACAAGCTGGAACATTTTTCCGGATACATCAAATGCAGGAAGATCCATATAAGGGAAAAGATAAATTCCTACTGCCACCATCAGTAAAAACTGTATGATGCAGATAATAAGATAAGTAAATGTTTTTCCTAAAATATGAACAAAATAGGGGGTAGGGCTTATTCTCGCTCTTACACTTGTTCCCTGACTTTTTTCCTTCACCAGATTAATGGATAAAGGAACTACAATAAAGAATATTGCAAAAAGAGTCCACGCAGGAACGTTGTGCTGAACAGAATTCGGCATAACATCCATTTCTCCTTTTTTGGGAGTGATTTCTTTAAAGCTGATCAGGTTTTTATTTTCGTCAAGGTTTTCCGTAGTTCCCAGCTGATCCTGGAATGCTTTGTAGATCTTTTTATTTTCAATTTCAAAAACCATTTTATTCACAGAATTCATTACAGAGTTCTTGAATCCGGCATTGGTAGCAGGGTCAAAGTATAAATGAATTTCTTTCGCCTTTGGAGCTGCTGTTTTTACTTTTGCAGAGTCTCCTTCCAGTCCGAATGAACTTACAATGGTCTGAACTTTTGAATCAATATTAGAATTTAAATCTTTCGTTAAGTTTTCAGGAATGACAATCGCCATCTGGTAATCTCCGGAAAAAACAGCATCCTGAGCAGATTTTTCATTGAAATTGGTCAGCAACTGGAATGTTTTGCTGTTTTCAAGCTCTGCTTTTATATTTTTTGAGACTTCAGATTTATCCTGATCAATAAAAATGATAGGAATCTTTGATCCTTCAAGGTTTTTAAAGGTAGAATCCTGAATAAGGGTAATGGTGACAATCAAAAGCAATGGCATCACAAAGATGATGACAATCCCTCCGATATCTCTTTTCAGCAGAAGAATTTCCTTAATAAAGCTTCTCCACAGTTTATACAACAACATCTCTTAGTTCTTTTCCGGTTAATGAAATGAAAACATCTTCAAGGTTTTCGGCACTTGCTACTCTGTTCACCAATTCTTCGGGTGTTCCTACCGCATGGATTTTTCCGTGGTCGATGATGGCAATTTTAGTACAGAATTCTTCAGCTTCCGACAGGTGATGGGAAGTATAAATAATACAGGTACCTTGTTTATTTAAATCCAGGAGATAATCAATAATGGCTTTTTTAGATTGAACATCTACGCCAACAGTGGGTTCATCCAGGAATAAAACTTTAGGATTGTGGAGTGTTCCTGCGATGAGGTTACAGCGGCGCTTCATCCCTCCAGAAAACTGACCTACCTGTTTGTTGGCAAATTTTGAAAGACCCATGATTTCCAGAGATTCATCAATTACTTTTTTTAGCTGGCTGTGCTTCAATCCGTACAGACTTCCAAAAAACATTAGATTTTCTTTTGCGGTAAGTGTGGGATATAAAGCATATTCCTGAGGTACAATTCCGATGATCTGTCTGATTTTAAAACCTTCTTTCTGTGGAGATAAACCATTGATGGTAAAAGTTCCTGAGGTAGGTTTTATCAACCCTGAAAGCATGGAAATCAATGTTGTTTTTCCAGCACCATTAGGTCCGAGAATTCCATAAATTTCATCTTTATTGATATTCAGGGAAATATCATTTACAGAAAACTCATCAGAATTTTTGTATTTCTTATATAAGTTTTTGATCTCAATCATATTTTCTGCCATATCAGATCGCTTTTCTCAGTTTTTTATAGAAAGCTTCTTCCAGATCTGCAATGTGCAGCATCGTTTTTGAAAGTTCGTTATAGATATTGCTTTTTGAGTTTCTGTTTTTATATACTCTGGCAATATCCACGGCAAAATCTCTCCAAAGATCACCAATAGAAGTGATTTCTTTTGATAATTCCTTCAGTTCATCATTTTTGAGAATGATAGCTGCTTCCTGAAGAAATGCGCCATAGATAAATCTGAAGCCTCCGCCTCCGGTTCCAATTTCTTCCTGCATTCTGATCAATTGTCCCAAATAGTGATTGGTGACTTTTGTTCCTTTCTTTTCTGCCCATTTCGGGATGCTTTTGGCGACCCATATCATGGCTTTTACGCCGATAAGCGGTACAGGAGCCAGCATATTTTTACAGGTATCTTTGATCCCTTTTTTGATAGCTTCCTCAAGGTTTACATTTTCCGGAACATAAACAGGGTAGTACATATGTCCTTTCGGAGGAAGTGCTCCTTTGGCATATCTTACCTTTTCCAGTTCTGCTTCGGAAAGGGATGTTGTATAGTCCATTACCGGATCACTGATCAGGAATTTTCCATCTTCTTTTCCATACACCACAAGGTTGTGGGCATTGAAGTGGAATTTATATTCTTCAGGGAAATAAGTAAGGTTGAAAACTCCTACCTGAAGTCCGGTAGGGATATTTTGTTCCAGATTTCTTTCAAGAGCTTTTTGAGCATCTTTAGGATTTGAGAATTTTTCTCTTTTGATTTTAATTCCTAATCTTTTGGCTGCTTTACTGAAAATAGCACCCGGCATCGGACGATAGCTGAAGCCCGGAGCAAAATTCACCTTTAAAAAAGGAAGGTAGACAAAAAACAGTCCGGAACCGATCCCGAAGATCATGGGTTCGCTTAGTTTAAGTCCTTTATTAAGCAGTAGATTAGAAGCAACACCGTTTTCGCAATGCGCAGTCTGATGGTGTTCAAAGTTTAATTTCATTTGCTGATTGTATCTTTTCATTGGAAAATGAAGCAGGCATTATCTATAGCCTTATTTCAATTATTTACCGTTGAAGTTTTTTAATTCATCCACCGAAATTCCGAAAGCATCGGCATATTTTTTCAGTGCAGTTTCGCTTAGTGTTTTAAATATCCTGGGTTTAAAATGTCTTTTTACCCTCCATTGCCACATTCCTACATAAGATGCAAGGACTCCAAGATCCATTTTGTTCAGTTCCATAAAATAAACGATGGGACTTACCTTATTATGGGCAACATTTTGCTTTGCTTCCTCAATTCTTTCATAAATGAGTTCCATCGATTCATCCAGAGCAGCTTTCTTGGCATCCCAGCCTGTACTGTTTGCTGTCGTGTAATTGTCGTTCTCATCCGTCACATACAACACTTCCGTCATGTTAGCGGATTTCAGGTTACTTTCGTCTTGAGGCAGGTCTTGTTTTTTCATCTAAATACTATAATTTTTTTAGATTGCAGATGAAAAATTTTCACCTGTTTTTTGATTCTTATAATCGGTGGCTAAAATAGTGAAAATACATTATATGTAAATCATATTACCTCTGAGGGAGTTATTGCTTTGAAACAGAGGCTTTATGAAAATATTTTGCAGATTCTAAAAAACAGAAACCCATTATGTTTAATTACGAATATGTATAAAATTTTGTTAATTATTGAAAATATATGGGTGGTTTGATTGTTTTATCTATATTTGTTTGTCTTAAACAACAAAAACTAATAATTTAAAACAAATTTAAACCATGAGAAACTTAAAGTTACTTACAAAAAGCCAATTAAAAAAAGTACAAGGAGGTATAACTGTTTATATTTCATGTGCTAACGGAACGAATGGTCAAATCCGCAACGTAGATATCAATACTGATATTGCTGGTCCTGCTGAGCAGATCTGCGGAGGGAATGACTATGAAGTAGTTATCTAATAAAAATTTACAAAACTTTCATAAAAAGTCACGCTGTTTAGATTCTAAACAGCGTGACTTTTTTATAGGGTTGAATGGGCAAGATTTCATTTTATCTTGTTTGGATATGATTTTGCCTAATAAGAAGTGTTTCATGGATTTATAAAATGTTTCACGTGAAATAATTCATCTTATGATGATGTTTTGTTGTTTGTATTGTATTGATTATCAGTTGTTTTTTTGTGAGGCTCTATTGTAGTTAAAACAGATGAAAAATGAATGTTTTTTATGGCAAGACTGCTGTAGTCAATTCAATAGGAGTGGGCTTTAGCCCACTTGCAAAAAATGGAAAAAATCAACTGTCTTTAGCCAAAACTTATATCTTAAACACAAATGGCACTAATGAATTGCACAAATGTTCATAAGCAAAGAATTAATTATGCAATTTAAAATAAAAAGCTGTACAAAAACGTACAGCTTTTTTATATCTATGTCGAATTGATTTTATGATTTTACCTCCTGAATAAACAGGTTGATTTCTGCTCTGATCAATAGTTCATCATTATTAAATGTTTCACAGAAGATATGGCAGATGTTCTCAAACTGTGAAATGAGTGAAGCTTTGGAAATGATTTTGTCATTCACTTTTGGCAGGGCAAAAATTTCAATCTTCTTGATATTGGTAATAAACCCGATTACTTTTGTATCTGCTTCAGGATTTTCAAAGAAGCTTTGTCCCAGGATAGAAGAACAGGTTTGTGCCAGATTTTCAATTAAGCCGGCTTCTGCAAATTCATTGTTGTGAACAAAAACATTGTCTTCTTTTATTTCAAAGGAAGTCACTACTTTTTCTTTGGTCAGCTCCAGGATGAAATCTGCCATCAGCATCGGTTCGCGATGCGGTAAAAAGTTGTGTATATTGATGATATTCTCTTCCTTTATTTCCATTTCCAGTTTATTTTACAGCGGTTTTCATTTGAGATTTTGCAATCACTTCACCGTTCAGTTTGGTAACGATATCCACCAGGGTTACTCCCATAACTTCATTGAGGATGGTTACCTCAGACTTCAGTTGATCTCCTATTTTAGGCAATACTTCAGCTTCAAAAGATTTGATCGCGCCGATATATCCTGTAGGCGCGTCTTTCCCCAGCAGGTAATACTTGTATCCTGTATGCAGTGCAACACTTTGTGCCTGGTGCTCAATCAGTCCGGAAGCCTGAAATAATCCGTCCTGGATGAAGAGGTTATCTTCTTGTATTTCAAAACCTGACAAAAGATGGCTTTCAGAATACTCTGACAGCTCATGCACCATCACAAAAGGAAACCTTTGCGGAATAAGACTTTCTACAAAATCTTTATCGGATGTAGGCAGTTTATTTTCCATTAGCAAACGGTTAATAACGCACACGAATAAGCAAATCTTCCACTTTCGGGAACGCAAAGAAGTACTTTTTCTCCTTTTTTCAATGTTCCTGAGTTCATTAATTCTTCAAGGGCAATAAATATAGATCCTGCTCCGATGTTTCCTACTTCAGAAAGGTTATAGAACCATTTTTCTGCAGGGAAATCCATTCCTTTTTTCGCAAACTCTTCTTTCAGTCCGTCTTTAAAATATCCTGAAGAAATGTGAGCCAATACGTGGTCAATTTTTTCCGGATCTAAATTATGTTTGTCAAAAGAAGATCTTAAACTTTCGGCTCCTTTTACAAGGATATATTTATCAAGGATTTTAGTATCCTGTTTGATGGCAAAAATAGATTGCTTCAACCATTCATCAGAAGGGTAGTCTGCCCATGATTTCAGGCTTCCGTCTTCCAGTTTGTCACATCCGGCATACATACATGCTTCAATTTCGTGAGCATAAGAATAAAAGTCAATAAATTCTACCTTTAAAGAAATACCGTTTTCTCTGGGTTTGTTTTCCAAAAGGAAAGCTCCTGCTCCGTCAGAAAGCATCCATCTCAGAAACTCTCTTTTGAAAGCAACGATAGGTCTTTCTTCCAGTAACTTTAAGTTTTCAGCTTCGTGGTTGAATTTATCAGCGGTCATCCACGCAGACATTCTTTCGGAACCTGCACATACAGCATTGTCCTGTACTCCGGCTTTTACAGAAAGGAATCCGTAGTTCAGAGCATTCATTCCTGAGTTGCAAAGACCTGTTGAAGTATTAATTTCAATAGATTTTCCGATGTTCAGTTCACCATGTACCATAGAAGCGTGAGAAGGCTGGATCTGGTCTGGTGAAGTAGTTCCTACGGATAATAATTTCATATCTTCCTTTTTGAAGTTTTCATCAAAAAGGCCTTCGATTGCTTTTGCAGTAAGCTGCGCATTAGAGTGGGTAGGATTTCCTTCTGTGTCTAAAGCGTAGTATCGTGTCGTAATTTTATTATTTCTTAGGATAAGTGATTTTGCTTTGGATGGCGCATCATTGATAAGCCCAAGATAAGTCTCCATTTCATCATTCGCTACCGGCTCATTGGGTAAGTATTTTGATGCTTTTGTTATAAATACGTCGTACATTCTATTTTAAATTAATTCCTTGTAAATATCTTTTTTGTTTTTGTCTTTTAAACCAAAATATAGGGGTTGTAAGCAGGTGTAAAACCAAAACGACAGGTGAGATAATCCATATCGCTGCCATCAAATATACCTTAAAGAATTTTATCAGCAATGGACGTTTCTCTTTTTTCTTGATGATCAGATTAGACCATACTGTAAAAATTTTGTTTCCTACCTTCTCTACACGTACCAGAAACGCACGAATTTCAATGGCTCCATTCTTAACAAGATCCGGCTGTAAACTATTAAGGTCATTATTATTAAAATGTCTTTCAATAATCTCGCCATACTTTACGGAACCTGCAATTTCTTCATCGGAAACTCCTGCCGCTGGAAGCATTCCTGATTTTTCTTTCTGACCTGTTGTGAGCCATCGAAGGATGGTCAATACACTCGTGTAGTTGTCATGTCTGTCTACCAGTGCAATATTCCCCACAAGTTTAGCCTGTAAATCTCTTAAGTATACCTTTAATTTCTCCTGGGAGAGCATCCACATATTTCTGGTTCCGGAGATAGTGACTACAGGAGTATCTTTAAGAATACGTTCTGCATAACCACTCTTTAAAAATGAAATAATAGGAATGGATGGTGTGAGATACCATACCTGATACCCAAAAAGAATAAGGTCGTACTTTTTGTTCAGAATTTCTTCTGAAGGAGGAAGGATTTCTTTAGGAATCTGTAAATAAGATTCAGGAAAGGTGTTGAAAAATACATCGCCTGGCCAGGGAAAAGGAAAGTCTTCCTTTAGCTGAATGTTGTAATACGTAATGTCATAAGCATCCTTTTTTGCTTCAAAAGGCTGGGCTATGTTTCTCACGATATCTTCGAGTTGTCCGGTTTGTGAATAATATATGACAAGTATATTTTTCTTCATTAGTTTTCTTTAGCGTTTACAAAAATATGTTTTTCATATTTATTATTTAGTTTTAAATACTTTTAATGATTCAGAATTAAATTTTAATGCATAATTATCACTTTCAAATGAAGTGTTTTTTGTATTTACAAAAATGATTGTTTCAGGGAGACCCTGAATATCATTGAATGTAAAATGATCATGTGAGACAATAAGTACATCAATCTTTTTGTTCACTTCCGAAAGATCTTTTATATACTGTATCTTTCTTCTTTTTACCAGATAGCTATGGGCAGCTGTTGCTCTTTTTTCATCATTTTTTATCAGAGAAAAA
The DNA here is from genome assembly GCF_036543225.1 of Chryseobacterium sp. CFS2. NCBI lineage: Bacteria > Pseudomonadati > Bacteroidota > Flavobacteriia > Flavobacteriales > Weeksellaceae > Chryseobacterium > Chryseobacterium sp. CFS2. The sequence continues at coordinate 28,720 of NZ_JAZHQU010000008.1, read as the reverse complement.
ACTCTTCGGCTTGCCTGGTAAAGCGTTAATAAAGCATCTTTCTGTCCGAAATCATCCGCCATATGAAGAATGTTGGCTTCATGGGAAATATGCTTATTCATTTCGAAATATACTGATTTATTGGTATTGAAATCTTCTTTTACTTCTTTTACCACTTCACTGTCCTTATACAGGTAGCTCAGGAATAATTTCTTTTTAAAATAATTTTCATCCTCAATCTCTTCTCTCAGTTTTGCAAATTCCTCTCTGAAATAGGCATTGATCTTCTTGGTTCTTTCAGAATAGTTTTTACCAAAACTAATGTCATCTTTGCTGATTCTGTTCCCCACTTTTACGGTAATACTTCCGTCATAGATTATAAAATCTCCTTTCGGTAATACCTCAGAGTTTCCGTGGATATAGAGTGGAAGAATATCCAGACCGAACTGCTCGGCAAGATAAAATGCGCCTTTATGGAATCTTTTCACATCATTGGTGTAAGAACGCTCTGCTTCAGGGAAAACAACCAGGGAATATCCTTGTTCAATTTTTTCCTTCAGTTTTTCCATTCCGTTCTCGATTCCCTGTGAAACAGGATAAAAGCCCAATGCCCGTACCAATTTCCCAAAAACAGGAGACTGATATACCCAGTCATTCACAAGGTAAATGATTTTATGGGTAGCCATTGCTATTGCCAGGGTATCAAGGAAAGACGTATGATTGGCAATAATGACAGCAGGTTTACTGAAGTCTTCCAATGTATTTTTAATGACCTTCTTCTTTACAAATGGATTGGAATAAAGGACAGAAGTTAAAAATCTGGCTAAAATAAGTTTGATAATATCCAGGGTTTTTCCTTTGGAATTTTTAACGAAGAAGCTTCCAAACGCTGAAAATATAAGACCTCCGATTCCATAGTATAAAAATGAGAAGATTGAAATAACCGAGAGTCTGAAGGTGATTGGTGAAAGTCCTTTTTTGGCCCGGTTGGTAATGAATAATCTGAACCAGAAAGGATATAATGTAGAGGTAATAATAATCACAGAAAACATTCCTATCAGCGCCACGAGTGCTAAAGAATGCAGAGCCGGATGCTTGGCAAAGATCAGAGATCCGATAGACAGAATAGTCGTGAAAACGGCAAGAATAATGGATGTTCTGTAAGTGGGCAATTCATTTTTTCCTGTGGTATGTTCTTTTTGCATAGCCTGTGTCAGGAAAATACTAAAGTCATCCCCAACTCCAAATACAAGAGTACATACAACGGTACTGAAGATATTTAATTCAAGTCCCAGGAAATAAAGAATTCCGGCTGTCACAATACCCGTCAGGACAATTGGGAACATGGTCAGGATTGTTAATTCAAAATTTCTGAAGAAAACAATGATTGTTAAAATGATCGCAAGAAGAGAATAATTAATCAAGGTATTGAAATCCCTTTTCAGGAGTCCAAGGAAATTCTCGTTCATCTGCTGGCGGTCAATGGCAATGGCATCATGTTTCTTCTCAATATCTTTGATGAAAGTATCCCGTTTATTTTCGTTCACTTTCACAACATTGGAAACGGTGTAAAAACCATTTTCGCTGCTCATGAATTCTGAAATCTGAAGTGCTTTCACCTTTTGATAGTCTTTTAGACTTAATGCAGTATAGTTTTTATGCAAAGCTTCATTAAAACTGTCAAAAGCAGAACTGTTGAACCCGAATTTATTTCCGTTACCGACCAGCTCAGTAATGGCCTGATTCTTTTTCTGGTCATTCCAGAATTGGTTCCAGTGGTCTATCTTTTTTTGCTGGTCTTTTTCTGAAAGCACGATACTTCCGATAGAATTATAGCTTAAAATTTTACCTTCTTTCTTTTCTTTTTCAAGGAAGCTGCTGAGTTCGGAATTTCTGGTTAATGCCTCTTCTTCAGAATTTCCATAAGAAATAGTGTAGATTGATTTTGAAGTGATATCGGAAAGTTTCTGCAGTTTTGCTTCACTGATTTTTAATTCTTTTGGAATATAATTCAGATCACCAATATCTTCATTAAAGCCCACATGTCTGAATCCGAACAGGCAGGCAAGAATGATAATGGAACATCCTATGATTAAAGGTTTGTTTTTCTCATAAGGATAAGAGCCGATTCTATCGATAAAATTGGTATTGAGATGTTCTTTTTCTTTTGGTTTATAAAGCTGAGGAACAATAATTAATGCTGAGATTGAAGAAAGAATAACTGTAATGGCTGCAAAAAGGCCTAAATCTTTTAGTGCTTCAGAGCGTACAAAAACCAGGCACAGGAATGAAACGGCTGTCGTTGCGCTGCTTAATACAATAGGTTGGGTGATTTCTTTGTAAAGCTCTTCAATATTGTTGTTGTGTTTGTAATGCGTCAGAATATGCAGGGCATAATCTATCGTAATCCCTATCAGAATAGCGCCTACACTTAATGAAATTGCAGAAATCTTATCTTTGATAAAATAAAGGATTAAAAGGGCAAGCAGTACCGAAAACACCGTGGGCAAAAACACAATGATGGGTGTAAAGATATTTCTGAAGTAATAGATCAGAAGGATCAAAAGCACCGTCATGGAAATGACTACCGTGTTCTGTATGTCTTTTTTGATTTGTTTTGCATTGGCCACAGCAATCACCGGAGAGCCGAAATAGCTGATCTCTGTTTTTCCTTTGAACTGTTTGTTGATATGGTCTTTTATAGAATTAAGCTGATCTATAAAAGCTTCATTTGCTTTTGTATCATTGCTTTTGTTCCTGGGGTCAATGAAAAGTAAGAGGTTTTTACCATCTTTGGTTACAATATAGCTGTCTTCGAGTTTGAAGTCTTTGCTGATATTTAAAGCATTTAATTTTTTGATTCCTAAAAAAGTAAGTCCCAAAGGATCTTTTTTAATAAACTCTTTGGTGACAAGACTTGTGGGAGAAACCAGTGAGATGTAATTGTTTTCTACCTGTTTCGCAATGCTGTCTTTCTGAAGTTTCCGGTCAATTTCTTTATAATCATTCTCATTAAGGAATAAAGGGAGGTTCTGGCTGACAAAATCAAAGGTTTCAGAAATCTCATTATCATTCACTTTACCCTGAACAGAGCCGATATACTTTTGTAGAGGGTCAATTTTTTTGAGGAAAGTATCTGCGGTTTCGGAAAGCTGGAAGCTGTCTTCTCCGGATTTATTCTCTATAATAACAATAATTTTATCCGAAAAATTGAGCTGTTTAAGAACCTTTGCCGTAAGATCTGATTTTTCATTTTTAGGAATAATCTGATTGATGTCTTCCTCAAAATTGATCTTTGACGCAAAGAATAGGCATAAAACGGCAATTCCCAAAGCTGTCAGTACAGATAGGATTTTATTTCTGGAAATCAGATAATATAAAAATATAAAAAAGCGATGCATTGCATTTAAATCAAGTCTGCAAATTTAATTTTTTAAGCATTAGTTCAAAATAGTTAGCGATAAGTTTTGACTGAAAATCAATAAAATATTCTAGGAAGAATGAAAAAATATTCTACTTTTGCAAAAGTTCCCTTTTGAAAAAATGTATTTTCAACCACCATTATTATTAAAAAAATAAGAATCTGTTTTTAGATATGTTGAAAAGAAATGATGAAAAAATAAACGGATTTCTATTTGTAATAGTACTTCCGCTGCTGTTGTTTGCCATGTCTTATTATGGGTTTGAATCTTCCTATACAAGACTGAAAACATCAGAGACTACTCCTGACTTTTTATTTTCCTCCGTATATGCTTACAGAGTGATTCCTAATTATCTGAGTGTACAGATGACAGATCTAATGTACAGTCTGATTAACGGACCCCTTTCTTTCTTCAAAGATTTTCTATCAAAAAACGGAACCCCTTTTTATCATGGGCTTTTCCTGATGAACAGTGTGTTCTTTGTTTTATGTTCTTTGATTTTGAATGCTGTTTTTCAATTGAAGTCAATAGGACTTCTGCTGAATCTTAATGCGAGAAGGATTATTCATCTCTTATCTGTGTTTTTCATTGTGATCACACAATATGCACCTACAAATTGTGATACTATTGCACTATTCTGCTATCTGGCGGGTGTTTTTTTAACCCTGAAATATTTAGATACCAGAAAAAATATTTTCTTTTATATTCTCATTGGTCTCATCGGAGTTTCTACTCTGGTAAGAGAAACAGCCTGTTTGAACATTGCTTTTTTTGCCGCGGTATTTTTTAATATTGATGAGTTGAAAAAAGGAAATTATCAGGTAATCTGGAAAATTATACCATTGGTTATTGCTTTTCTGATTCCTTATCTGGGATTGAGAGCATTACTTGTTCAGGACGAAACTACTTTTGTGGAAGGGTTTTATATTAATAGAAACTTTTCCAGTCCTTTCAATCTTGCAGGATTGGTCTTTGCATTAATTGTGATTTATTTTATATACAAGCTGTGTACAGAAGATGAAAACAGGAGTGTTTTTGGAAAATATTTTTTCTTTTCCATTCCTTATCTTCTTATGATTACTTTAGTGGGGCTTTTCTGGGAAGTGAGGCTTTTCCTGCCTTTAATTCTGACCGGAATAATCACAGCATATCATCAGTTTAAAAAAACACCAGAGATTTAGCATGAGTTTACTACATCCATATTATTTAATTGCAATTGTCTACATGCTGTTTTTCAGTGTTCAGGAAGTGTATGGAAAGAAGGTTGATAAAAAGTGGTTCTGGTTCCTTGCTGTTTATTTTATTATTATTGTTGGTCTTAGAGACAGCGTAGGTCCGGATTACGGAAGTTACAAGGGAATTTATATTTACTCTGATACCAAAAGCTATTACAGTATCTTTATGAAGATGCTCCATATGGAAGGTACGGAAACCCTGGATGTGGAATGGCTGTATACTTTGATTAATAAGATACTTCTCAATTTTTTTGATGCTCCCTTTTATATGCTGACGCTGGTCATTGCTATTTTTGCGATGATCTTTAAAGTGGAATATACAGAAGACAATACTTTTTATCCCTTTACTTTTACGCTGTTTATGTTTATTCCTAACTTCTTTATCGGGGAGAGTGGGCAGATCAGACAAAACCTGGGAACTTTTATTGTTTATTTTGCGATACGGTATATTAAAGAACGGAAGCTCTGGCATTACCTGTTTTTTATATTCATAGGATCTGGTATACACAGTGTTTGTTATTTATTCCTGCCGATGTATTGGCTGGCCCGTGTTCCGTTGAACAGAACGGTGATGCTGATTATGATTGTAGGGTCTGTCTTTTTATCACCGTTTGAAATCTATAGGAGTTTTGGAGGTTTCTTAGATGGTATGGCTTCTAACAGTACACTTGTAGAAGGATTTAATGGATATATGGATGAGACGGTACAACGGCTTAATGGTGGGATCGGAATCCCGGAGGTCATGATGGCTATCCTTACTTTCTTCCTTTTTGTTTTTGATAATAAGATGAAAGAGCTGTATCCTTATTACGAATATCATAGAAACTATGCTGTAATTGGGATCTGTCTTTACTTTATTTTTAGAAATAACCCTATCTTCTCATCCAGACTTGCAGGAGCATTTATTGGGTTCTCGTACATTGTTATTCCGAATGCAATGTATGTTGTTTCCGGAAGGGTTAAAAATATGATTTATGCATTTATTATTTCACTGGTTGTCTTCAATTTTGTCGTCTTCTCCATCTTTAATAATATTAAGGCTGGAAGATTTTCGATAGATCTTTATAGAAACCATATTCTTCCATAGTATTTTGAACATTAAAATATAAAGGCAGCTTAAGGCTGTCTTTTTTTATGTAAAAGGTTTTGGGTATTTGTACTGTTTATCAGGTTTTGTTTTATATTATTAATAACATAATTAAAATATGGTGTTTTTATTTATATAATAAATCTCTTTTCATTGAAATGGGCGTAAAAATTGCATTCCGCTAATAACACTAAACCATAAGGTATGAAAAGATTAACTGAAAAATTAGCGGCAGTTATCTGCCTGATATTATTTGGAGTCTGTTCTAAAGCTAATATCAGAGGAAGCCTTCCCTCAGCAGCATATATAAGAACGGTATGGCATGCCAAGAGCATTGACTCATTGAAAAGACCAGTCCATGAATTGACAACATTATTTCTTCCGGACTGGAAAAAAGCTCCTAACAGTTATATTTTTGATCCCAATCAGAATAGCGAAGGATTGTTGGTTCCCGTAAAGAAAGCCTATGCAATGTGGGAAGGAGGCGGATATCTTAACGGAACCGGTATTCCGGCGGGTACAGTAACTGCAGATGTTTTATGGGAAGACGTTCATGGGCTTATAAAGTCCGGAGTAAACTATGCCCTTGAAATAATGGGAACAGGGCAGGATGCTAAGATAAAGGTTCCTGTCAACAAAGCGAAAAAGGGAAATGCTGTGATTGCTCTTAAAGTAAACGGCGAAATTTATTGGAGCTGGCATATCTGGGTAACGGATGATCCTACGAATGGAGTTACCTATAGAAGTTTCAACAACGTCAAAAGAATGAAATCAGACGGAACTACTGAGGTTATTCCAGACTCCGATTGGAAATGGATGGATAGAAATCTGGGTGCCATCACAAGTTCTATCACGGCATCAGACTGGAACCGAAGTATCGGACTTCTTTATCAATGGGGACGAAAAGATCCTATTCCGCCATTGGTTACAAGAGGAAACGATTTCTACGAAGCTTCAGGATCTATAGGCAGAGTGAGGCATAGAGGGGCTAAAAATATGACCAATGCTGTAAGTATTGATGATCTCATGAAGTTTGTTCTGCTTTCTTCTGCGGAGGTTACCAATAATATAAGGCTTTCTGTAAAAAATCCTTTGAGTCTTATCTATGTCAATAAAGATGATAATTCAGGTCAGGCTTACTATAATAATAATCTTAATCTTCCTGTCAATTGGTTTGGTAAATCTACTGCCTTGCCGAGTAACAGGCTTTCAGAACTCAATCTTTGGTCAGACAATGCACAAGGAAAAATCGAAAGCATTTACAATACAGATGAAAAAGCTAAACCTTATAGAGATAAATCTCCTTATGATCCATGTCCTAATGGATGGCGTATACCCTCAATGCTGGTAGCGAATCTGGCCTCAGGATCCTATGTAGATGATATAAGAATAGATTTTTCGCCTTTCGGGGTGAAAACCAATATGGCAAGAAATGTTTTTGAAGCCAATAAATATCATATCATAAAACCTACTGATGCAGGAATTCCAGCCTTTATGACAGGGTTTAGGATTTATCCCAATCTTGGCTTTGATCTATCTGCGGTAGGAGGATATAATATGGGGATTTTTCCCGGAAACGGACAGCTTATCAGAGGAGCCCATTTAGGACAATACAGTGATCAGCATCATATTGCATTGTGGACGGCTACTTTGACTCGATTGTTTGATGCTTCTCCGGCTGTTACGGTAAGAGGTCTTTCCATGATTCCGGATAAAACACAGCCTGATATTCCGGATGCCAATTATCCTAATATTAAAGGACGTTATTATTACTTTCCAATGTCCGGAATGTATACCTCAGATGCTAACGGCTGCAGATGTATAAAAGATCCGCTATATACTATTAATGATTATGATTTCCCAACAGAATACCTGCCAGTAGCCACAGAATTCAAAGAAGGTTTCAATAACCCGAATACGTATCAGGTTGTTAAAAGCGAAACAGCCACTATTATTGAAATTCCGGTCAGTAAAGCGTTTTCTGTACAAAGCCAGTTGTTGGGTAATCTTGAGATATTAAATCCTTCCAATTTTACTAATTTAAAAACCAATGTGCTATGGACTACCAATACCTCTCTTATCAGCAGGATTCTAATGGTGAATCCTTCACCTTCATCACTGCAGGATATTATTAATTCTAAAATATCTGTAGAAATTGCTCCTAATGAAAGTGGAAATGCTGTGGTAACATTGCATAATGGCGACGTATCTTCACCTGTATATTGGAGCTGGCATATCTGGGTTACAGATTCTCCTGTAGGATCTTATTCTTATGTTACAGAAGTCCCGGAAGCAGTTACAAATTATGTGAACTATGTCAACAAAGCTGATGTTGCATTACAGACGGTCTTTATGGATCGTAATCTCGGAGCAACAGATGCTTTTCCCAACATTGTCAATCCTCAGGCGCCCACTGCTGATGAACTGTTAAAAATACGTGCCTCTACCGGACTGCATTATCAATGGGGTAGAAAAGATCCTATTCCTCCATTCCAGTATGCTGATAATAGAAGCTTTTATAATGTGTTTCTGGGAACTCCTGCTCCTAAAGGAACTGTTTCGTACACTACGCTTAATCAGTCTGAATATAACAATCTTTCAGGAAATTATATTGTACCGTATAACACGTATGCGACGTTATCAAATGTACAGTTAACGGATAAGCCAGCTGATAAAATTTCAAAAATATTATCCTATTCTGTGAAAAATCCTCTGGTATATATGATCCCAAGTACATGGGCTCCTTATAACAGTACAACACCCAATTATACGAACGGTACAGACTGGCTGGCACAGGAACCCAATTTAGCGCCTGACCGGTGGGGAAGAGGAGGTAGTAAATCACCTTTTGATCCTTGTCCTGAAGGATGGAGGATTCCTGATCTGACCAGTGTAGCTTTGGTTTCAGGTGCTGATTTCGGACAAACTCCCTGGTATAAAAAAGATAAGAATGTGGCCACATCATATAGTATTGCGACTGATTATTTGGGAGCAAGAGTGAGAAATTCGGCCAATGCTACGGTAGGGTATTTGTTTAACAATCCGGCTTATCCCATAGGAAACTACCCTGATTCCGGATCAAGAGGTTTCAGAAGTGTTATTGCCAATCAGACTTCACAGGGAACGTTCAATGTTCTCAACTTTCAGTATCCGGCTGTATGGACGGATGCTTTAAATTCAAATTACATTGGAAGGTCTATTAATGTTTTGTTTGATGCAGCTTCTACAACCAACAGGATAATGGTCTTTCATGATAATAATGATCCGTACTTCGGAACGGGATGCCGATGTGTGAAAATAGAATATGATGCCAATGGTAATGAAGAAGGTCCGCTCTCAAAAATGAATACGATATCTAAAGAACCTAGACTGAGCAAAGTAAATTCTGAACTAAAAATTAAGAATAACAAGATCTCTTTATACCCAAGCCCTTTTTCTAGTATCCTTTACATCAGGGCTACGGTGGATAAAGAGTACAGTTTTCAGGTTTTTAATGCCCTCGGTCAGCTTGTGAAATCAGGACAGTTTGTCAATAACCAGGCAGATCTCTCTTCTTTAAGTGCAGGAGTGTATGTAATAAGAATAAATAATTCAGAAGCAACTGTAAAAATTATAAAACAATAAACCATAACAAGAGGGTTGAATAGCAGAATGAGGTTTCTTGTTCTGCTTTTTCATATAGAGCATATTTCTTGCATCTATTATGGCTGGTGAAAAATTCTATATCATTCAGTGTTGATAATTACATAACAGTCTAAAACCTATACTACAAAGGATTTGTTTCTTCAAAAAATGGATGCTGAAAGAGAGTGTAAACCACTTCGATTGTTAAATTAAACCCGTTTAACAAAAAGTATATAATAAAAAAGCTTTACTTTTGCAAAAATTTTTAGTTAGAATGTCGAAAAATTTAGTAATCGTAGAGTCCCCGGCAAAAGCAAAAACTATTCAAAAATATCTAGGAAAGGATTTTGAAGTAAAATCCAGTTTCGGACATATCCGGGATCTTCCTAAAAAAGGAATGGGGATAGACCTTACTACATTCAGTCCTGATTACGAAGTTTCAGCAGACAAAAAGAAATTGGTAACCGAATTAAAGGCGGCCGTAAAGAAAGCTGATATGGTATGGCTTGCTTCCGATGAGGACCGCGAAGGAGAAGCTATTGCATGGCATCTTGCGGATGAATTGAAGCTGAAGCCTGAAAACAGGAAAAGAATTGTTTTCCACGAGATTACCAAAAACGCCATTCTAAAAGCAATCGACAATCCAAGAGATATTGATCAGAACTTAGTGAATGCCCAGCAGGCAAGAAGAGTGCTGGACAGAATCGTAGGTTTTGAAATGTCACCCGTTTTATGGAAAAAAGTAAAACCGGGACTGTCTGCAGGTAGAGTACAGTCTGTAGCAGTAAGATTAATCGTTGAAAGAGAAAAAGAAATCCGTGAGTTTAAACCAAAAGCAAGCTTTAAACTTGACGGGATTTTCCTAAATAAAACAGAGCAGGAAATTGCTGCCAAGCTGAAAAAAGACTTTGAAAAGGAAGAAGAGGCAGAAAAATTCCTGGAACAGGCAAAAACTACAGAATTTAAAGTTCTGAATGTAGAAACCAAGCCAGGTACACGTTCGGCTTCCGCTCCGTTTACAACTTCTACATTACAGCAGGAAGCTTCCTCAAGACTTGGATATAATGTAACCAATACCATGCGTCTGGCACAGAGGCTGTACGAAGAAGGGTTTATTACCTATATGAGAACAGACTCCGTAAACCTTTCCCAGGAAGCCATTGAAGGTGCTAAAAAACAAATCGTATCAGAATACGGAGCAGAATATTCTTCTCCAAGAAACTATACCACAAAATCTGCTTCAGCACAGGAAGCGCACGAAGCGATCCGTCCTACGGATTTTGGAGTAAAAACTGTAGCTGATGCACAATTAAACAGACTGTATCAATTAATTTATAAAAGAACACTGGCTTCTCAGATGGCTAATGCCAAAATTGAAAAGACAGTAATTGAAATAGGAAATGCGTCATTGCCACATCATTTTGAAGCACAGGGTGAGGTGATTATATTCGATGGTTTCCTGAAGGCTTACGGCATTGTAAAGACAGAAGAGGATGATGAAGAAAACAACGATAAGTTGTTGCCGAAAGTAACTGTAGGAGAAATATTGAACTATAAAACAATTACTGCTACTGAAAAATTCACAAGACCAAGTGCAAGATATACTGAAGCCGGATTGGTGAGAAAACTTGAAGAATTAGGGATTGGGAGACCTTCTACTTATGCTCCTACAATTCAGACCATTCAGAACAGAGAGTATGTAGATAAAAGAGAAATCGAACCGCATACCCGTGAAGTGATCAAAATGTCTTTGACAAAAGATAAGATCAAAAAAGTAGTTCTTGAAGAAAAATTCGGAGGTGATAAAAATAAATTCATTCCTACAGATATTGGTGAAGTTGTAAATGATTTCTTAACAGATAATTTCAGAGAAATCCTTGACTACGGTTTCACAGCAAGAGTAGAAGAAAGTTTTGACGAAATTGCGAGTGGCGACCAGAAATGGAAGGAAATGATGACGAATTTCTACTCGAAATTCCACCCGAGAATTGAAGATGTAGAAGAAAATGCAGACCGTGCCACAGGAGACAGATTATTAGGAGTAGATCCAAAGACCGGTAAAAATGTTCATGCAAGAATCGGAAGATTTGGAGCAATGATCCAGATTGGAGAAACGGATGATGAGGAGAAACCAATCTTTGCTTCATTAATGACAGGCCAGAATATCGCAACCATCACTTTTGAAGAAGCATTGGAACTGTTCAAGTTGCCTTTTGATTTAAGTGAAGTTGACGGACAGCCGGTTTCTGTAGGAGTAGGAAGATTTGGACCTTATGTGAAATGGGGAGAAACGTATATCAGTATTCCGAAAGGTGAAGATCCGCTTTCTGTAGATCAGAAACGTGCCGAGGAAATCATCAATGAAAAGAAAATTGCGGATGCTCCTATTGCAACGTATAAAGGAGAACCTGTAACAAAAGGAACAGGAAGATTCGGACCATTTATCAAGTATAAAGATATTTTCGTGAACGTTCCAAAGAGATATGATTTTGAAAATCTTTCTCAAAGCGATATCAATGAACTGATTGATGCTAAACTGGAAAAAGAAGCCAACCGATACATCCAGCAGTGGGAAAAAGAAAAAATTTCCATTGAAAACGGAAGATGGGGACCTTTCATCAAATTCGGAAAGGCCATGTTCAAAATTCCTAAGAAAGCTGACGACACAAAATATGATGCTGAGGAATTAAAAGAACTTTCTTTAGATGAGGTTAAAAAATGGATTACAGATCAGGATCCTAAAGCTTTTGCAGAAAAGAAAAAACCTGCAGCTAAAAAAGCGACTACTACAAAGAAAACAACAGCAGCAAAGAAACCTGCTGCCAAAAAGAAATAATAATCAGAGAAGATTGATAAAGCCGTTGACAGACCATGTTAACGGCTTTTTTTATTAAATCCTATTCTAAAGAAGATATTTCTCTTCTTATTATTTCTCATTAAATTTTTAACTTTAGCGACTTGAAAACTAATATAACAACCTGAAACATCATTTTAAAATTGAGTCTTATGTATAAAATTCTATCTATTTTAGGGCTTTTCATCACTTTGAATGCCTTTGCCCAGGAAAACCTGCTGGATACATCGTATGGTTTAAGCAGTGGATCTACGGATTTTGCATTTTATAATGGCAGTCAAATGTCCGGAGGACTGCAGATACAATCCACAACCCAACTTCCGGATGGAAAAGTTTTAGCGGTAGGCAGTAACTTTATTGCCCGTTTTACCGCCAATGGAGTATTAGATACTTCTTTTTCCAATGGGTCTGGGTATAAACTTTTCTCTCAGGGGAACTATGGTAAAATAAAACCTGCCGGAGACGGTAATTATATTATCATGGATGGTGGATATGGCGCTGTTCAGAAAATAGATGAAAATGGAAATTTTGTAAATGGTTTTACTCCTTTTAATCAGTCCGCATCCTATGCTGATATAGATATTGATCAGAATGGCAAAATTTATCTTCTGAAATATACCACTTCCAATGCCGGCTCAGATTTTAGCCTTGTACGTTTTTTACCAAACGGAACTCCGGATACTTCTTTTGGAAACGGAGGAACGCTTGCTTTAGGTCTTGCTTATAAATACAGGAGAGTTATTGTAAAAAATAACAATGAAATATTTATAGCAGGTCAGAAAATCGTTGCGGTGAGCGATCAGAGAATCGTTATTACAAAACTTCAGCCTGACGGAAACCTTGATCCTTCTTTTGGAAATGCAGGAACTTTCCAGTATTCCTATGGTCAGAATATAGATGGGAGTGCTCACCTTATGTTTCTTGATAATGGGAAAATCTTAGGATTTACTTCCGGGAGTATTTGTAATGGGAATAATTGTTTTGGGCTTGTTACGTATCGTTTGAATGCAGATGGAACTTTAGATACTACATTTAAAAATACAGGAATAAGTGTTACTCCTGTTCAGTCTGATTCAACTCCGATGAAGGTGGCGCGCCTTGCAGACAATACATTTATGGTTTCAGGAACAGGCTGGTACAATACCTATGCTTTGAAGATAGATGAAAATGGCGATCTGGATAATTCCTTCGGGCTAAACGGTAAAATTATTACGCCGCAAATGCTGAACAAGAATGTATACAATAAAGGATTCGAATTGTATGGGAACTCCATTGTACTATTTGGAATCTACTCTATCTGGTATGGATCGCAAACCAAATATGTAGGGACAGCCCGTAAATATTTTTTTAATACAAGCAGTCTGAAAACTTCAGAAGTACCATTGAATAGCGTGAAGCTCTACCCAAATCCGGTTAAGGATTTTCTACATATTACTTCCGGTGAAAAAATAATGAGCTATGACATCTATGATACAAATGGACGAATTGTATTGCATGTGGAACCTAATCAATTACAGGATAGAATTAATGTAAGCAATCTGTTATCAGGTATTTATTTTATTGATATTCAAATGGTAAAAGAAAGAGTGGTGTCAAAATTTATAAAAAATTAATTAAGAAATAATTCTTATCTTACTAAAAGTCTTCTTCAAGGAAGGCTTTTTTTGTATGTTTGTTATATCAAGCAATTAATCAATTATTACATTTCAAATTAAAATATGGATTTCGAAGACTTTATCATTTCACCAAGAAATTTCAAAACAGAAAGCTGGCAGATAGGAAGTCGGATTACTAAGGATATTAAAGAAGACAGTATTGTTCTTTTATTTGTATCAGACTACAGAGGTGCCGGCGGCGATGCAGAAGTACAGGATTTTACAGCAGTAAGAAAAGAATTTTATAAGCTTTCCCAGATGGACTTCGAAATTCCTGTTGTAGATCTTGGGGATTTGGTTTCCGGGAAATCCGTGCAGGATACTCACTATATCTTGCAGGAAGTGCTGTCCGCATGTCATTATAAAAGAGCTATTCCAGTGATTATTGGAGGTTCCAATGACTTTGCTTTTTCATTATTTTCAGCATTGAATTTTCACAAGAAAAGCATCAATTATACCCAGATCAGTAATATTATTTCTCTTCAGCAGGGAGAAACAATCAATGAACATACTTTTTTAAGTAAGATTTTTGGAGCGAAAAATTTTTCCATTAAAAATTATCATCATCTGGGGTATCAGAAACATTTAAATGAAATGGATTCTGTAAGACTCATCAAAGAAGTAGAGTTTGATATTATCCGACTGGCTGAAATGATGAATTCCACAGAAAAAACAGAACCTTTCTTCAGAAAAGCAGATCTTGTTACCGTAAATTGTGATGCTATTGAAAGCTTTAGTGAACCTTTTTCAATGAATCCACAGGTAAATGGTTTGAACAGAAGAGAAATCTGTGCCTATATGAAAGAAATCGGATTGAGTGAAAACCTTACATCTGTAGGAATTTTTAATTATAATATTTACTCGGAAAACCAACTGAATCATCAGCTTTTAGCACAGATGCTGTGGTATTTGATCGAAGGAATCAATATCCAGCATTCCCATCCGAAAGAAAGACATTATGAGCTGTTCTATGTTTTGATAGATGACAGACAATATGCATTCAGACGCGATACTTTCAGTAATTTATGGTATTTTGGTGAAGATGAAAATATAGAAAACTGCATTCCATGTTCCAGAAAAGATTTTGACGAAGCTAAAAAAGGCTGGCTGAATGCAAGACTGACGAAAATTTAATGTATGACAAATGTTCCCTCAAGAGTATCCATTATTGTTCCCGTTTATAATGTTGAAAATTATCTGACACAATGTCTTGATTCTCTGGTGAAGCAGAGTCTCTCTGATATTGAGATTATTGTAGTGAACGATGGAAGTAAGGATAACTCTGAAAAAATAATTAAAGAATTCGCACACCAATATCCTGAAAAAATAAAAGCTTTTACCAAAGAAAACGGAGGTTTAAGCGATGCCCGTAATTTTGGGATTGACAGAGCAGCCGGTGATTACATCGGTTTTGTAGACAGTGATGACTATGTCACCGAAACCATGTTCGAGGAAATGTTTCTTTTAGCCGAAAAGCATCAGGCTAAAATGGTCATCTGTAATATCCAGAAAGTGGATGAAAACGGAAAGGTTATTCAAAAACTGACCCAGCTTCCCAATATGCCGGAGAAGATAACCCTTGAAGATAACTTTTCCGTATTTTCGGATATCAGCTACTTTGCCTGCAATAAATTATTCAAAAAAGAACTTTTTAATCAGAGAAGATTTAAAAAAGGGGTTCATTTTGAAGATATTCAGCTTATTCCACAGCTTTTGCTGGAATGTGAAACCATTGCGCAGACTCAGAACTTCCATTATCAGTACCTCGAACGTACCGATTCTATTACAAAAACCCACACAGAAAAAGGACTTGATATCCTAAAAGCAGTGTCTGATGTAGAGAAAGTATTCAGAGAATCCCCTTATTCCCATAAAAATAAAGAATTGAAAAATTTTCAGATTTTTGAAGGAATTTACTCGTTTTTGGCCTATCTGGCATATGTCAAAAAAGAAGAATTATTCTATAGTATGTCTGATCAGTTAGTCCTTTTTATGAAGGAAAGACAAATAAAAATTCAAGATATATTGAAGTATAGTCGTTTTGGTAAGAATTATCTTTTATCTTTGCCTTTGAAGAAAAAGATTTTTTATCTGTTGTTTTTTGCCGGACAGAAAAGATTGATAAGAAAATTGATTTAGTAAACACAAATGTAAGTACTATTGTTTCGGTCAATAGAAAATGATAATGAAGTTCTTATACGTTCTGTTATGGTTTTTTATTTAGGAGATACAAGTGCTGAATAAGAAGAAAATGAAAAATTTTGAATTGTTCTTAAGCGGATCGGGAATACCTATTTTCTATATAAAAATAGGACTGGGTTTCGTGTTCTCCTTTTTAATTACTTTTTTTTCTATTCCTACCATTGTCAAGATTTCTAGAAGAAAGAATCTGATGGATGAGCCTGGAATAAGAAGCTCTCACCTTAGAGAAATTCCCAACCTGGGAGGAATTGCCATCTTTTATTCTATAGGAATCTGTGCCTCAATTTTTGCCTATGAATTATTTGATCTCTATAAATTCTTATTTGCCTCACTGATTATCCTGCTTTATGTAGGAGTAATGGATGATATTGTGGTCATGAGAGCCTACAAAAAACTTGTTGCACAAATTGTGGTGTCTTCATTGGTGGTTATTGGCTCAGACATTAGAATCAGAAGCTTATTTGGAATATTTGGCGTATATGAGCTGGAGTATTTTGTAAGCGTGATCTTCAGTATTGTAACATTTATTATTCTGATTAATGCATTCAACCTGATTGATGGAATAGATGGATTGGCAGGAGGATATTCTGTTATCTGCAGCGCTTTATTCGGAATCAGCTATTACCGTTTAGGAGAATATAATTATCCGCTGGTTGTGCTATCCATTATTATTATTGGAACAGTGCTGGCATTTTTATATTACAATTTATCAAATTACCGGAACCGTAAAATATTTATGGGCGATACAGGTTCTATGCTGCTGGGCTTTTTATTAGCTTTTACTTCCATTTGTTTTATAGATATTTTTATCGATAAAAAACTGATAGATGTTCCAAGATATCACCTTCAGTCTGCTCCTGTAGTCGCTGTAGCCATTCTGATTCTTCCCATTGTAGATACATTAAATGTGATTGTGGTAAGGCTTTATAACAAAAAATCACCCTTTGATGCTGATAAAAACCATATCCATCATAAACTGCTAAAATTGAATCTTACCCATAGAAGATCTACTTTTTATATTATTCTTTTCTATTTAATGATTGTAGGAGTAGCTTATTATTTAAGACACATTGATATCAATCTTTTATTACTGGTGATTGTTTCACTGGGTTTTTTTGGTGCTTATTTACCAGATTTGCTATATCGATTAAGAAATAACAAAAATTAACAATTAAATATTACTTTTGTAAACAATATTATATATATGATGAAAAACTTTAAATATTTATTTTTAATATTCCCTCTTTTAGTTACCTCATGTATTACAACAAAGGATGTCAGATATCTGCAGCCCAGTGAGAGTCTCGTAATTAATGAAGAAGGTCTTGTTCCCTACAACATCCCTGTGTACAGGATTACCAAAAATGATATCCTTAACCTTAATATTGTGACCACTCCAAAAGGAGATGCCGCACAGTTTTATTCATCTTACAATTCCTCCGGGGGAATTGGAACTGGAGCTGGAACTGCAATAAGTCCCGCCATGTCAGGTGGTAGTTCTGGAGGAGGAACAATTGGTTCTAATTCTGGTGCCAGCAGAGGAGGAAATATGAATTTCTATTTTAATGGACTGAAAGTTGACTCCAATGGGGATGTCAATGTCTTTGGAATCGGATATGTAAAAGCGGAAGGAAGAACATTAGAAGATATCAGAAAAGAAATTCAGGATAAAGTAAATGAAAATTTCCAGGAAGGTAAATCTGAGGTACGACTGAATACGGACGGGATTACTTATTATATTCTTGGTGACGTAGAAACTACGGGTCTTTCAGGAGAGAAAGTTGCCCATAAAAATACCCTTACCATTACTGAGGCTTTAGCCATTAATGGCGGACTGAACAGAACGATCGACAAGAAAGAGATCGTGATCCACAGAAAACTTCCCGAAGGAATCAAAATTGCTAAAATAGATCTTACCCGTGAAGATCTTATGAATTCTCCTTTCTATTATGTACAGAACGGAGATGAAATTTACCTGAACACAAGAGCAAAAAGCTTGAATGGATTCGGAAAAGATCCTATCCAGACTTTAACTACAGGAGTTTCGGTAATTACAACGGCATTGTCTATTTATTTACTTCTTAAAAATCTTTAGTCATGATTCCAGAAAGAGTAACCGCTACAGAGAAGAATAATTCTCAGAAAGAAAAGTATGGATCGTTTGCGTTATTTGATTTAGAGCACTTTTTAAGAAGAATCCTTAAAAACTGGTACTGGTTTGTATTTATGTTTCTTATCGGATATGCTCTTGCATGGGGATACAGTAAATACTATGCACAAAATATTTATGCATCAGATTTATCATTAAGTACTTCCAGTAAGGGATCTGAGTTTTTACCAACACAGTCTAATCAGTCTATCAACTTCATCTGGGGAGATACTGGAAATCAGGATGGACTTTATTTGAAGAAAATGCTTTTATCCAGATCACACAACGAATTTTTGGTGAAAGAACTGGATCTTTTTGTTAATTATTCTACTAAGGGACTGATAAAATCCACTTACCTTGATAAAGATGATTCACCGGTCTTTCTTCAGATTGATAAAAAACATCTTCAGCAGATTAATTATCCTATTACCCTGATACCCAAAGGAGATGGAGCATATCAAGTGGTTTTACCGGAAGAAGGAGAATCTACAAACCTGTATAGCTATGAGGTAGAAGGCTTTCAGAGTATCAATCCATACAGCAGACCCGCTGATAAAATCATTAAAATCAATGAGTGGTACAATTCTCCTAACCTGAGATTCAGACTTCTTAAAAATCCTGTTCCTGCTAAAATCCAGTTGGATAATATCATTGTAAACCTGAACTCGGTCAATGAGAGTGTTAATGAAATTGTTTCCACTACAGGCGTTGATTTTGATAAAGAAATCAGATCCATTATGATTATTACCAAAAAAGGATATAATCTTAACGGGACGGTTAATTTCCTAAATAAATCTGTTGCAGAACTACAAAAAAAGAGATTAGCAGACAAAAATATTATTAATAAGAATACAGATATCTTTTTAAAAGACAATCTGGATAATATCCGTAAAAAACTTGATTCAAGTGCAAACGTACTGAATTATTTAAAAACTTCGGAAAAGCTTTATAACATTAAAGACCGTGATGAAAAATCTCTGGAGAAAATAAAAGATTTAGAAGCTAAAAAAGCAGATATCATAAGTAAAATCAACTCTCTAAACAATATCAAAAACACCCTGCAGTCTCAAAATTTTGATAAAATGATTGGGACCAATGCAGCAGGTTTTGAAGATGGATTGTTTTCAGCAACGGTTTCTGAACTTAAAGCTCTGTATACCAAAAAAGCAGAAATGGCTTCTATTTATAAACCGTCATCAGAGCCGATGAGAGAAATCAACAGGCTTATTGATGAGGCAAGAATGGGATCATCCAACAGCTTAAGAGGATATTATAACAGATATTATGATGAAATCAATAAAATTGATCGTGATATTTCAGGAGCCAACTCAGATTTAGCTTCTTATCCTGAAAAAGAAAGAAAGTATCTGGACGCAGAGAGAGGATATAATATGATTGAGGCCACTTACAATAGTCTTTTGGGAAGACAGAGTGATACTAAGATGAGAATGGCAACCAATCAATCTGATATTACAGTGATTGACCCTGCTAAAAATCTGGGGCAAAGAGCTATAGGACCTAATGTAAAGTTAGCAAAGACTGCCATTATCTCTGGATTAATGCTGCTTCCATTACTGTTTATCTTTGTAGGTGAAGTATTGGATAGTAAAATCAGAAATATCAAAGAACTCTTAGGCGCTACGAAAATTCCACTGCTTGGGGTAATAGGAAATAACAGCAATGAAAATATGCTTACCGTTCTGGAGCAGCCGAAATCATCTGTATCAGAGGCTTTCAGGGGAATAAGAGCCAATATGAGATTCTTGATGGAAAATGAAAGTGAAAAAGGTAAAGTTATTTTGATTACATCATCCATTGGAGGAGAAGGAAAAACTTATATTTCTATCAATCTGGCATCTGTAATAGGATTAAGTGACAAAAAAACAATCTTATTAGGCATGGACCTTAGAAAGCCAAAAATCTTTGGAGACTTTAAAATTGATAACAAATACGGTATTTCAAACTACCTTACAGGAGAAGTAAGTATTGACCAGATTATTAACAAAACCAAGATTCCTAATCTTGATGTTGCTACTTCAGGTCCTATCCCGCCAAACCCTTCTGAACTTTTAATGAGCCAGAGAAATATCAGGTTTATAGAAGAACTTAAAGAAAAATACGATTTCATTATTATAGATTCACCTCCTGTAGGTCTTGTGGCTGATTCATACGAGCTCATGAAGCATTCTGATGCTAATCTCTATGTAGTACGTCATGAATACACAGAAAAGTATATGCTGAAAATGATTACTGAAAAGTATCATAATGATGAAGTTAATAATTTAGGGCTTGTTTATAATGACTATAATACAAAACAAGGTTACGGATATGGCTACGGTTATGGCTACGGATATGGTTATGGTTATTTTGATGAAGATAAAAATTATAAAGAGCCGTTACTGATAAGGATCAGAAATAAAGTACAGGTATTATTCAACAAAAAATAAAGCATTAAACCCTCATTTAATGGGGGTTTTTTCATATTTAGAGTATTTTCATTCTATGAAAAAAAGAATATTTTTGCCACTTTGCCGTTTACTTTATAACAAATTATGTTTTTTTGTTTATTTTTAACTAAACATTAAGATTATCATTAATATAAAAATGTTTTATATTTGCAAAAATTAAATTTTAAAATAACCATAAATCCATATTCTTTTATGAATAAAAAATTATTGTTTAGCTTCCTTGCCTTCCTTGGAGTGGTAAGTGTTAAAGCACAAAGAAACGAATTGGGAGTTCGTCTAGGTATGAGTAACCTAGTGGGAGATGTAGGAAGGACAAATTATATTTTACAGAAGCCGTTGGATTTAAGCAGAGCGTCAGATTGGGGCATCCCATTTTATGGTGGTTTATTATACAGATTTAATTTTAACCCGCATCAGACTGTTAGATTGGATTTAGGATATAACCAGATTCAGTTTAGTGATAAAGCGGCGAAAGAAGATTATAGAAGAAATAGAAACTCATACGGAAAAAATAATGTGTATGAGGCGAGTTTAATGTTTGAATATAACTTTTTCCCAGTAAATAATGAGCAGATCAGCATGCTGAGCCCTTACATCTTCGGAGGTGTCGGTGCTTTGATGTTTGACGCTCCTAAAGCAACCCTTGTGAATGATTTCAGAAGAGATGCGGATGGTGTAGCACAGGCTCCAATCAATGAATTGGATTTCACAACTACAACAGACTATTCATTAGGGAAAAAAGTAACAATGCATATTCCTTTTGGGGTTGGTTTGAAGTATAAATTCAACCATTCATGGGCTATATTTGCAGAAGCTACATTCAGATATACATTGACGGATCAGTTGGATTATAGTAAGATCCTTTCCAAAGATGTAAAAACTTCTTTTAATGCTGATATTTTGGACCCTGCTACAGGTGGTTCATTATTACAGTCAGGAAATTACTATGCAGTTTCTAAAGAAAGAGAAGCAGAGTTTATTAAAAAGAGAAATATTGGAGATGACAGATCCAACGACTGGATAAATACTTTCAGTTTAGGACTGACATATTCGTTCGGAAGACCTCCATGTTATTGTGAATAATATGTCGTTGATAAAAGAAAAAATAAATTCTGAGAATTTACCAAAACACGTAGCCATCATTATGGATGGTAATGGAAGATGGGCAAAATCTCGTGGCGAAGAAAGAACCTTCGGTCACAAAAATGCCATTAATGCAGTAAGAAATGCCATTAATGCATGTAATGAGATTGATATCCCTTATTTAACACTGTATACATTCTCTTCAGAAAATTGGAATCGTCCAAGTGAAGAAGTGAATACCCTTATGAATCTGTTGGTAGAGACCCTGCTTCTGGAAGCAGAAGAGATCTTCAGCAAAGGATTAAGAATGCATGTTATAGGGAATCTTGAAAAACTGCCTACATTAGTGAAAGAGCAGTTGGAACGTGTGGTAGAACTTACAAAAGAAAACACAAAAGGAAACCTTGTATTGGCTATAAGCTATGGCTCACAAAATGAAATACTGGAAGCCGTAAAAAATATAAGTTCTGATGTAAAAGAAGGAAAAGTAGAGATAGAAAATATTAACGAAAGTCTATTTGAAAACTATCTTTATACAAAAGATTTTCCTCCTGTAGATTTACTGATCAGAACCAGCGGCGAAATAAGGATAAGCAACTTCCTGCTTTGGCAGATTGCTTATGCAGAATTGCAGTTTTTAAATGTTCTGTGGCCGGATTTCACCAAAGACATTTTCTTCCAATGTATTGTTGATTATCAAAACAAAGAAAGAAGATATGGTTTAACCGGTGAGCAGGTAAATGGCCAATAAAATTTTAAGAAAAGAAAGACTCGATAAAATGAAGTTTAGACTATTACCCATCATTATGTTTGCTGCTTCTGCACATTTTTATGGACAAGTAACTCCACAAGACAGCACAAAAGTAAATAATGCTGTACATGCAGAAAATGAGGCAGGAACTTATACACTTAAAGACATCGTTGTAGATGGGGTAAAAAAATATACACCAGCTCAGATCTTAAGATTTACGGGCCTTACAAAAGGAGAGAGTGTAGACATTCCGGGACAGAAAATCAGCAACGCTGTAAAAAAACTTTGGGATACCCAATCTTTTTCTGAAGTGGAAGTTTATGTTCAAAGCATTGAAGGACAGACGATTGTTCTGAAATTTTACCTGCAGGATCTGAAAGAACTTGGAGAAGTGAAATTTGCTGGAAAAGGAATCGGTAAATCTAAAAGTGAGAAACTGGCAAAGGATAACAACCTTAAACCAGGAACTAAGATCACTCAGAACTTGGTTTCAAGCCTTAAAACCAATGTCCCTAAAGACTACATTAAGAAAGGTTTTGCTGATGCTAAAATCACGATTCAGGATAAAGTAAATGCAGGAGATCCTGCTTTAGTAGACTGGACAATCAATGTAGATAAGGGTAAAAGAATTAAAATCGACCATATTGAATTTGAAGGAAATGAAAATGTAACCGACAGAAAGCTTAGAAATAATGCTTTCAAAGAAACGAAACAAAAACGTTTTGGGATCGGTGGTATTTTAAAATCCTCAAAATTCATTGAAGATAAATATCAGGAAGATAAACAAAGCCTTATCAGTTATTACAACTCCCTTGGATATAGAGATGCTAAAATCGTTTCAGATTCTGTATGGAGAAATAAGAGAAATAACTACGAAATCAATGTAAAACTTAACGAAGGTAAAAAATATTATATCGGGGACGTTACGTTCACGGGAAATACGGTATACGCTACAGAATATTTACAAAGATTATTAGGATATAAAAAAGGTGATATTTACGATGCTGTAGGATTCAACAAAAAAGTTGGTGAAGACGGAGGAAAAGAAGATGATTCAGATATCAAATCTGTTTACATGAACAATGGTTATCTTTTCTCCAATGTAACTCCTGTTGAAAAATCAGTATCAGGAGATGCCGTAAACCTTGAAGTTAGAATTAACGAAGGAGAACAGGCTACCTGGAATAAAGTAACATGGCAGGGGAACACTACAACCCATGACCACGTGATTCTTAGAGCTTTAAGAACGAAGCCGGGAGAGCTATTCAAGAAAACGGAAATTAAAAGAACCTATTTCGATTTAGCAGGAATGTCATTCTTTGACCCTCAGCAGATCGGTCAGGATATTCAGCCAAATCAGGTGGATAATACCGTAGATATCAACTGGAAACTTGTAGAAAAAGGATCTTCTCAGGTTCAGTTACAGGCAGGTTACGGTGGTAACAGCTTTATCGGGACTTTAGGATTGACATTTAATAACTTCTCATTAAAGAACTTCCTTAAGTTTAAAGACTTCAAACCTGTGCCTCAGGGAGACGGACAAACGTTCTCTATTCAGGTTCAGGCAGGACAGTACTTCCAGAACTATGGAGTATCATTTACAGAACCTTGGTTATTTGGTACAAGACCAACAGCTCTTTCTGTAAGTTTGAACAACTCCAGAGTAAGATATACAGATCAGTACGGAGCTGCTCAGAAATTGAACATCTTCTCCGCTTCAGTAGGATTAAACAGACTATTGAACTGGCCGGATGATTATTTCTCACTTTACACAGGATTACAGTTCCAGAAGTATGACTTCAATAACTACCCATTCCAGTTTGGAGATACTACAGAAACAAATGGTACTGCCAATAACTTCAGTGTCAACCTGGGATTGAGCAGAAACTCTGCAGGTATTGACCCGATTTTCCCAACAATGGGATCCAATATTGAGCTTTCAGCAAAACTGACTCCTCCATACTCATTGTTTAAGAAGAAAGATTACTCCACTATGTCAGCTATTGACAAATATAAGTGGATGGAATTCTATAAAATCAAGTTTAAAGCAGATGTTTACAATGAAATCATTGGAAAATTGGTCTTGAGATCTTCCGCAGAAATGGGATTCATGGATGGATATAACAGCCAATTAGGTGCTCCGCCATTTGAAAGATTCTACATGGGAGGTACAGGTCTTTTCGGAGGGAGATATGACGGTAGAGAATTAATCCCTTTAAGAGGTTATGAAAATGCAAGTACAGAAGGAGGACAGGCAGATGATATTACGCAGAAAGGTGGAGGTACAATCTATAACAGATTTACTTTAGAATTAAGATACCCAATCTCTATGAGCCAGACTGCAAAAATCTACGCTTTGACATTCGCAGAAGGTGGTAATGTATGGAATTCATGGAGTTCTTACAGCCCATTCCAGCTGAAAAGATCAGTCGGAGTCGGGGTAAGAGTGTATATGGGAGCATTTGGATTGATCGGATTTGATTTTGCACTTGGTCTTGATAAGACAATTTCAGGTGATAAGTCTGGATGGAGAAACCACTTCTTGATGAACCAAACATTATAATTACAAATATGAAGCACTTTAAAATAATTTTCACATTCGCATTCCTTTTGCTTTTTGGGTTAAACAATGCCCAGAAAATCGGAGTAGTGGATACGAATGAAATTTTGAATAAATTACCTCAGTATAAAGAGGCTGAAGCAAGATTAAACTCTCAGATCGATACCTGGGAATCCGAACTTCAAAATCTTCAGACTGAATATGAAAGAAAAAAGGCTGCTTTTGAAAGTGAAAAAGTTTTATTGATAGGTGACCAACTTAAACTTAGAGAAAAGGAAGTTACAGACCTTGATAAAAATATTAAAACGACAACAAGCTTACGTTTTGGAGCTAACGGTGAGATCACAAAACTGAGAACAAATCTGGTTCAGCCTTTTCAGGATCAGATCTGGGGAGCTATCAAAACAATGTCCGAAAAAAATGGCTTGGGCATAGTTCTTGATAAAAGCAATAACATTAGTGTTATTTTCCTTCAGTCAAAATATGATTACACAGAAAAAGTATTGTCTATCCTGTTAAAAGGAACAGATAAGAAGGAAAAAACAAATAGCAAAGGAAAAAAATAATAAGAAAATTAACTTTTGCTATATTTTAAAATCTAAAAACAAATTAAATTATTTATTTACCAGTTATGAAAAAATTAAGTGTATTATTTGCAGCAGTAATGATGGTTGTATCTGTAGGTATGGCAAAAGCTCAAAAAATTGCTACTTTAGATGTAATGGGAGTTCTTAACGCTATGCCGGAGAAAAAGAAAGCAGATGCTGATCTTAAAACATTCTTAGATACTAAACAAGCTGAGATTAAGAAAAAAGCTGACGCAGCTCAAACTAAATATCAGCAATATCAAACTGAAGCTCCTAAGAAAACAGCTGACGAAAACACAGCAAGAGAAGCAGAAATGAAAAAATTAGCTGAAGAAATCCAGCAAATGCAGGACAAAGCTCAAAAAGATCTACAAGCTAAGCAAGATGTAGCTTTCGGTCCTATTGAGAAAAAGCTAAATGATGCAGTAGAAAAAGTAGCTAAAGCTAATGGATATGACTATATTATGGATGCAAACTCAACAGCATTCCTTTATAAAGCAGGACCAGACGCAACTGCAGCTGTGAAGAAAGAATTAGGAATTCAATAATTTCAGCAAATTAACAAAGATTTATAAAACTAACCACCTCTTTTAGAGGTGGTTTTTTTATTTTTGCGGAATGGAAAAAGAAGTATCAACTACGGTCAAAGTTAGGTTTAGTGACTGTGATCCGATCGGACATCTGAATAATGTAAAATATCTTGATTATATGTTCAATGCTAGAGAAGATCATGTAGAAACATTTTATGGGTTTACCTATGAAGAATATACCAAGAAAACCGGCTGTACCTGGATTGCCATTCAAAATGAAATAGCCTATTTAAAAGAAGTAAGGTATAACACACAGGTAGTCATCAGCAGCAAAACCATCGATGTACAGGATAGAACAGCAAAAGTTGAAATTCTGATGAAAAGTCTGGATGAAAAGACAATTCATGCTGTACTTTGGGTGACCGTTATCTATTTTAATGTTAAAACAAGAAAATCTGAAGTTCATCCTCAGGATATCAAAGAGATTTTTGATAAGTTTTATGTAGATCTTATCCAAAAAGACTTCCAGTCTAGAGTGAAGTTCTTAAGATCTCAGAATGCCAAAAACTCTTAACCCCATTTCTTATTGAAGGTTCCAACTTAAAAATTAATAATAAACAAATGAAAAAAATAGCAGTAATAGGTAGTAACGGACAATTAGGAAACTGCATAAAAAAAATAGCTCCTGACTTTGAACACCAATATGAATTCTTATTTACAGATTCATCCACTTTAGATGTTACCAATGAAGAGCAGGTGAATGATTTCTTTTATGATAACAAACCTGATTATTGCATCAACGCTTCTGCATACACAGCCGTTGACCTGGCAGAAAAGGAAAAGGAAAAAGCTTTTGCGGTAAATGCTGATGGAGTAGCTCACCTTGCTCAGGCCTGTACAGATTATAAATCTGTTCTTATCCACGTTTCTACAGACTATGTTTTTGATGGTACTACAAATCTTGCGTACTCTGAAGATGATTTTACTAATCCGATAGGAGTATATGGAGCATCAAAAAGAGAAGGAGAGGAGCGTGCTCTGGAAATCAATCCTAAAACAATCATCCTGAGAACTTCATGGCTGTACTCTGAGTTTAATAAAAACTTTGTGAAAACAATGTTGAACCTTTTCTCTCAGAAAGAAGAGTTGGGAATCGTTGCTGATCAGTTTGGACAGCCAACCAATGCAAACGATTTGGCAGAAGCAATTATGGAGATCATCGAAGCTCCACAAAAGACCTATGGAATTTTCCACTTCTCAAACTATCCGGAGACAACCTGGTTTGAATTTGCCAAAAAAATTGCTGAATTTTCAAAATCATCAGTAAAATTAAATCCGTTGACAACCGAGCAGTATCCAACACCTGCCAAAAGACCTGTGAGAAGTACCATGTCTTTGGATAAAATAGAAGAAGTCTACAAAATAGAACCTAAACATTGGGAAAATAGCCTTGAAGAATGTGTTGATATACTTTCAAACCCATAATATATATATGAAAAATATTGCAATACTCTTTTCCTTATTATGTATCCAGCTGTGGAGTGCACAAAATGTCTATATGACGAAAGTCGAAAAAACAAATGACAACTCAGATAAATTCTTCTACAGAAAAGAATCCGCCGGAGATGCTGTTTATTTAGGAGAAGTAGAAGTACAGGGCTTTTCAAAAGATGATGCACTAGTATTTTCCTTAGTATATAAAAAAGCAAAAGAGATTGGTGCCAATACATTTGAATTAAAACCCTTCGAAAATGTAGATGGTACCCCTCAGGCATTCAATGCTGCCAATTATAAAATTGCGTTATATTATACACCTAAAGAAAAACTGGTAACTAAGCATGGAGAGATGTATATATTTGCCTCCTCTGAAAAAGATCAGAAAATAAGTATCAATCGTAAAGATTACACCATTTCTCCCAGATCATTTTTAAAATTAAAATTTATGCCGGGAGAAATCTATACCATCTCCACCAAGAAGCTTTTAGGATCTACAGTAAAAGTTCAGCCAAAAATCAATGATGATGATATTTATTTTCAGGTTTCCTCTTTAAAAGTGAAACCGGATAACTCAGGAGTAGGAGGTTTAAACCTTAAATCCGGAGATATCATTGGTCTGGAGAAGTCTTATGCAGAATTTTTGAGCGTGATCTATAAAGAAAGTAAACCTTAAATATCACTTATAATAACAATCTCGCTGGTTTTACTTTATATGAATTTAAATTGAGTGGATTTTGTTTAAAATTTTTCTCACTTTGTATCAGTGGCTTATGTTCAAATATTACGTGGATATGACATTTATGTTAAATAAAGTTGTTTTGCGTTACAATAAGTTGTTATCTTTGCCCCACTGAAAAACGAGAGTAGTTCAGTAGCGCAGAAAAGCTTTTAGATAAGCAGAGACAATATGATACTTCAAAAAGAGACAAACAAAAAACTTTAATTTTTTTATAAAAAAGAGTTGCGGGTTTAAAAAGAGTTTGTATCTTTGCAGTCCCAATTACAGGGAGCGCAGGAGTAGATTGATTGAGGGTTTG